>JBIKUD010000092.1:0-5795 GCA_044347745.1 Bdellovibrionota bacterium | reverse complement strand
CTTGGCAAGCTGACGGTTCTGGGGAGCTGATATTTATTTAATAGATTCAAAGATCCTAGCGAAGCGCGGTGCTGGGGTGGAATTAGGCCCGACCCGGATGCCGCTACGCGCCATCCTCGGATTTCCCTGTTTGATTGTTCAAATCCGGGTCTGGCCAGCCCCTTTAAGGGGCAAGCATCTTGGCGAAGCCAAGTGCTGGGGTGGAATTAGGCCCGACCCGGATTTGAACCGGGGATGACGGTTTTGCAAACCGTTGCCTTAGCCGCTTGGCTATCGGGCCCCAAAAGGAACAATTAATCACTACAGTATCGTGGAGCACCGCTCGCCAAGCCCGCCGAAGTTAAGCGCGAAGCGCTAACGAAGGAGGGTGGCTACTTGTCCGCCGAAGCCAAGCGCAAAGCGCTTGCGAAGGAGGATCGGGCCCCGTGTAACTGTAATTGCCAGCCGAACCAGAAGCTTAGCATCAAAACATTCCAAGTAGAACTGTTACTACCAATAAATTCTATCGATTGCAGATTGGTACAGGGCCAAAACTTAAGATTCGCAGAAGGGCACAACGGCGTTCGTAGAGATTATTAACTACAGGTTTGGGCTGTGTCATGGCGGAAAGACAGAGCCAATTTTTCCATACATTTTCTGTGGCATAGGTTAACTCATTGATATTTATGGAAAAAATAGGCGGTTATATTAAGCACCAAAATATAAACAAAATTTTTCCAATGTCGATACTTTATGTACTAGGCATGACACCATCCTTTCTGCGAGTAGGGGACGATTCAAAGCTAGTTTTGGATTGTCCCCTTTTTTTCTTTCCTTCCCTCAGCTAAGAACTTGCAATCTTCGCCCAAGTTGTAGATAACTCTTGAAGTCTCTGGCTTTTCCCCCGCTCGATTTAAAATTGAGGCTGTTGGTTTTTGTAACCATCCTTAAGGGGCACCAGACGATCTCAGGAGTTACTCATGGCCTACGTTGTCACAAAAAGCTGCATTGGAACAAAAGACCGCTCATGCGTTGAAGTGTGCCCAGTCGATTGCTTCTACAATATTAAAAAGAAGAAATATAACGACATGTTCTCATTGGGGCTGACCCCTGATGGTGAAGAGGGCATGCTGATGATTAATCCAGATGAGTGCATTAACTGTGGTGCTTGCGAAACAGAGTGCCCAGTTGAGGCAATTTTTGAAGATTCAGGTGTGCCAGAAGATATGAAGGCTTTTGTGAAGTTTAATGAAGAGGAAACTCTTGCATTGAGCGATGAAGAGCTAGATGCGGCTCGGTGCACTTCTAAGAAAAAATAAGCAAACCGAACAAGCGGCCTAGTTCAGAAGCTTTAAACGACTGAGGCCCTCTGCTGCGGCCTCCCATTTAAATTGGCTCTTTAGAGAGTAAAGGTCTTCTTCTGCGGCAAGACTGGTGGCCACATAAACTGGCCTTCCTGTAAGAATAAGCGCGGTTATTTTGTCTGGCGCCTCTACGGCTACCCACTCAACAGCGTCCTTCGCTCCTGCAGCGAGCGCTGCTTTGCTGCGGTGTGGAAACCAGGACTCAGGTTTGCCTAATCCCTCGCTTAGAGGTGCTACTGCGAGAATTTTTGAGGCAAATTCTTCCTTACGAGTAAGCGGAATAAAGAGTCTTTCGCTGTCGCGGGTAATAAACCTTTCGGCAAAAGCGGGATCTAATGCCGCAATAATTACCGCATTTTGCTCGGTGCGGCGAGATTGCTCGGCGAGTAAACGTCGGGCGGGAATCTCAGGGATTGATTGAAACCGAATTCCGCACGCGAAAAACAGTAAAGTCAACGAGAGCAGCTTTAGAAGGCGCGCTTGTTTGATGCTCATAAAGGAGCTTGCGTGGTACAGCACCCAAGGTATGCATAGGGCGCTTAGTGGTAGAAAAAAACGACGGGTGCAGTAAAAGTAAGGCAGATACGTTAGAGCTAAGGCGCAAGCAAGAAAAAAAATGGCGTGGATGGAGCAGGAGAGTGCCGTTTGAGGCTGTGAAGGGGGCGACGACTTGAGAGCCACTCGCTTGAGCGTTAGGAGCACTATGCCTGCGAAAAAAAGAGGGACAAAACTTGCTGAAGTAAGAAGCAAATGTACGTTGCTTAAGAGATAGCGAGACGAAAAAACTAATTCCGGAAAATCATAAGGGATAGAAACCCAAAAATGATAGCCGCTTCTAAAGAAGTCACCAAAAACATATTTTTGGTACAAGAAAATGCTTATTAAGCCGAGACAGGGAGCCAGTCCGGCCCATGCAAGGGCTCGTACTCTTTGGCTTGGTGCTAAGGCTCTCAAATATGGGAGCAGGGCTACGATGAGAACGATGTTGCTTACGCGCAAGGCAAGGGCAAGGCCCAGATAGAAGCCAATTTCTAAATGGGTTTTCGCCGAAATGCGGTTGGCTTTGTGCGCAAAGACTGCCCGAAGTAGGGCGGCGAGAAGTAACATGAGCGCGGGAAGGTCGCTCATGGGGAGGCTTGCGAGGGTGCGAAATTCAGGAAGGCAAAAAAGTAAAAAACAGCCGATAAGTGCAACCGTATTTCCAATGAGAAGCGCCATGAGACAATACATGAGCGCTAGGCTAGTGAGGGCACTAAGCAGCACAGCAAAAATACTGTTACCAACCTCTGCTCCAAAAGCTGCATACAGCGGAGCCAGAAATACCAATGAAAATGTGGGTGGATAGCGGGGCGGAAGGCTCTGTGTGCCTATGCCAATTGAGTAGGTACCATCGAACCAATATCTATGCGCAGCAATGCTGTATTCAAGTGCATCGGATACAGAGAGATTTGAAGCAAGGTAGGGCGGAACAAATAAGAGATAGGCGCTGAGTGCAAGAAAAAGAAGTAATCCAAACAGCTCATTTTTGCTTAGCTTTAAATAGACGAGGCAGGTGCCGAAAAGTCGCGCGATGAGAAAGCAAGTGAGCCCTGTCACCGTAACTGAGCCGAGGCTGAGAAGGAAATTATAGGCCAAAGGAGTGGGTAATGGCATAGCTGGCTTTTACCCTAGCACGTTTTGGTCATCAATCTGCATGGCAACACTCATTACATAAAATGCTGACTTGAGCATGCACTATTTGGGTGGCGTTGAAACCTGGATAGTGCAGAATGGAGGGCATGAGATTTTGTACCTTTCTTATGCTCGCGCTGCTCTTGAGCGCTCCTGTTGGCGCGCAGCCCCTTGGGGCCAGGCTTGATGATCTTATGGCCCGCTATAAGAAAGAAGATATTGGAGTAAGAGTAATTGAGCTCGAATCTGGCGCCGATGTGTATAGTCATCAAGCGCAAAAGTTGCTTATTCCTGCCAGTGTGATGAAGGCAGTTACTGCTGCCGTGGCTTTACATGAACTAGGCCCTGAATATTACTTTAAGACTGAAGTCTGGGTTGAGGGACTTAAGGGAGAGCGAACCTCGCGCCTTAGCCTTGTGGGTGGAGGGGATCCGAGTCTGACGATTGAGTCGCTGTGGCTGCTTCTGCGGGGGATTCGCAAGCACGGGATTAGGCAGGTTGATGAACTGGTTTTTGATACGAGCCGGTTTGAGGGAAGTAGAGATCGCCTTGGGCAGCGTGCTTATGAGTCGGCAGCCTCAGCCCTGGCTTTTAACTTTAATAGCATAGGCTTTGAAGTATGCCCCTCCGAAAAGGGTAAGGCGGCGAATATTAGGACTGATCCCATCGAAGCTGGCGTAGTACTTACTGGAACAGTGCTCACCAGTGCTCGTAAAGATGCAGCCTTTTCAATTGATGAGAGTGGGCAGGGCTTTGCCTTAGCAGGCAGTATTTACTCAGGGCAGGACTGTGTAACGGTGTATCGCAGTGTCCCAAGCCCAGTCCAGTATTTAGAGCGGGTGCTCCAAGCTCTTGCTACGCAATTAGACATTCAAATTGGGCGGATTGTGGAGGGACAGCCCTCGGTGCGTAGCGAGTTGTTATTCGTGCATGGGTCAAAACCGCTGCGTGCAGTGATTCAAGATATGAATCACTACAGTAACAACTTTATAGCGGAGCAGATTGTATTTGCGCTGGGTGAAACGGAGGAGGGTAAGCTCAAACGAGCCCAGGGGCTCGCAAAAATAAGTTCTTACCTGAGAGGTTTTGGGGTGCCCGGAGAGTTTGTGGTTGCAGATGGTTCGGGATTAGATCGCGGAAACCGACTCAGCGCTGAATTGCTGGCTTCTGTGGTCAGGGAAGCTGCGCGTAATGAAAAATATGGAATTGAGTTTAAGAACTCTTTCTCAGTTTCTCGTCGTAATGGTACTCTGCGCGAGCGAAGGTTGGAACGTGGCGCCTTTGTACGCGGAAAGACTGGAACGCTAACTGGCGTAAGCTCCCTAACCGGACTTGTGCTTGATCGGTCTGGAAGGGAATATGTTTTTGTAGTCATGTACAATGGTTCGATTGCAAAAAATCGTATTGTTGATTTGGAAAACGCTGTAGTCGAAGAAATATTTTCATATCGCCCATGAAGCGCATCTTTTGCTCTCTTCTTATTGGTTCACTAGTCGGATTTTTGCCGTTTCCTTGCGCTTCTGCCGTGTATGCGGTTGAACCAGCAAAACAGCTCCGCTCTCAATTTGTTGTGCCCGCCAAGCTTCGTCCTCGTGTGGATTTTTGGAAGGATGTTTTTACCCGCTACGGAAGGCAGCAGATGATTGTGCATCATCGCGATTATCCGCAGATTCGTTTCGGGGTGCTCGATTTTACTGAAGAGGCGGCACGTCTCGAGCCTATTGCCCTCGAAAAATATAAAAAAGAGGTGTCCTCCGCAGAAGTAAAAAGGTTGCGCGCTATATTCCAGCGCCTCGGGCAGGGGCAACCCCCGGCTACCCCAGAGGAGCGAGAAATTGTAGAAAAAATGCGACATTTGCCCGGCGGCTTTGATAAGTTTAAGCGAGTCGTAGAGGGGGATTTAGTTCGCACTCAAACGGGCATTCGAGAGAAATATGCCCTCGCTTTGCAGCGTTCTGGGCGTTATTTGCCCATCATGGAAAAAATATTTCGTGATTATGGATTGCCGGTAGAGCTTACACGATTGCCATTCATTGAGTCGTCATTTGATTATGAAGCGTATAGCTCGGTAGGCGCGGCGGGAATCTGGCAATTTATGCCAAGGACTGCGCGGCAGTACATGACGCTCAGTTCTTCAATTGACGAGCGACGTGATCCTATAGAAGCGACGCGCGCTGCTGCGCGTTACCTAGAACAGGCCTACAATGCTCTTGGCACTTGGCCACTTGCTATCACCTCTTATAATCATGGTGTTTCAGGGGTTGCGCGTAAAGTAAAGGCTTATGGCAGCTCAAATTTAGCTGACATCGTGGAGGATCCTTTTGAGCGTATATTTGGGTTTGCCTCGATTAACTTTTACCCAGAGTTTTTAGCGGCGGTAGAAATTTACGAAAACTACCATTCTTATTTTCCTAATTTAGAGTTGTATCCACCTTTAGATCTTGTTCAGTTTCGGCTCACGCGCCCGCTTGCAATGCATAGTGTATTAAAACGCCTGGATATTTCGCAGGAAGAGCTGCGCAGCGTCAATTATGCCATTTCAGACAGGGTATGGCGCGGGCAGAATAATATTCCTCTTGGTTATGTGCTTAAAATTCCGGCACGATATGAGGACCGTCTTACACGTTTACAAGGCGCCGAGACAGCCCAGGTAACCGTAGCCAGCGCCAACAGTGCGGTGTACGGTGGTGGCATTTATAAAGTGAAAAAGGGCGATACGCTGCTGGCTATTGCAAAGCGATTTAAAACGACCGTCGCGACGCTCAAAGAACTGAATAAATT
>JBIKUD010000091.1:0-5879 GCA_044347745.1 Bdellovibrionota bacterium | reverse complement strand
CCCTATGTCCTGTATCTAGAGCGCTAGTGGGCTCATCGAGTAGTAAATGCTGTGGCCCAATTGCTAGATGCCGAGCAAGAGCTATGCGCTGACGCTCTCCGCCTGAGAGAGAGCTTGGAAATCGACTTAGTAAGTTTTGTATCCCTAGCATATCGCTGAGGTTGTCTAGTCTTTTCTGCGTTACTCGTCTCGGAGAATGTCGCCAGGGAAGGAGAATATATTCGCCCGCTGTCCTGATCGAACGCATCACAGAAGATAGAAACTAATTCCGCTATATATTAAATGGACACCCTGCGGGTGGTGGTCTCTTTTTTTGCGCTCAGTATATTTGCCCTTGGCTCGGCTCCGCCTTGCGATATACCGCTCACCTCAAGCCTAAAGTGGACAAATAGGGAAATTCATTTCGTGAGCGGTATATAAACAATCTTTCTGTTTACTAGAAAGCACCTGGGGAATATTCACATTATTAAAAAACTACAATAGTCTCCCTTAAGGCTGGATGAAATTTAACTGCTTTTTAACACGAGAGCGAGTTTAACAGTTGATTTTACGGGGCGCTTAATGCAGGAAGAAAAAAAGGCGTGCACCCAAGATTATGTTTGATCTGGATTCGAGCTCTACCTTATGATGGCCGAAAAGTGGTGCCAAACAGCACTTTTTTTGAACCAAAAGTTTGGCTTGTTCAAAGTGACTGTTTATCTTGGAGGTGGATATGGCCGATAAACAATCAAACATTTCGTGTCTAGGTGCAGATCTCGTTCAACCGGAGATCAACCTGTCCCCCGCAACTTTCCAAAGTTCCTTGAGGAGCTCTTTGCTTCTTGCTATCGCCGCTTTTGGTCCAAGCTGTGCGGGCATCCCCAGAGATCATGGTTCGGAGCAAAACGCTGAAGCATCCCTGAGTTCTAATCATGAAAAGTTAGATAGGTCTGAGCCATCAATTCATAGACCTGAATCAACGGCCCGATTGATGGCAATGCTGCAAGACTACAGCCAACAAAGCTTGATTACTGCTCGAGCTCGGCTAGAGTCCAGAAGATCCGAGTGGGGCCAATCTAGTTTGGCCGATTCTAACACCATCGCTTTAGCCATGCTGAATCGTGCAGCCGCCGCAGACGAAGCTAATTTGCAAGCTCTAATGGAGGGGTTCGCCTCGGCAGATCGATTATTTGCCGCTAACGCTCAGGCTGGACTTGAGGCACTTACTGACCAGGTTAGGTCGTCAAATGAAGCTTTGTTGGGAGCTATGGCCGTGGCCAGTGATGCAATGAGCGAAGCTAATCAGGCACTTGCCGCAAAGCAGATCGCTGCGATGAGGTTAGCTTCCTCTGCTATTAAGGCCCTTGCATCTCTTTATTCTGGTATTCCATCAGGCGCAGGCGGAGGAGATGCTGAGCCGATCGATCCAACCGGAACTAGAAAAATGCCTGAGCGATCTGGGCCGCCTAAGCCACATCAGAGGGAAGGTTCAAAGACAGAAAGTTTTGGAAAGCCCATCCCGCTTACTCTGGATCTCAGGGACAACTCTGTTTCAGAGTACGACCCTACTCAGAATCTTATTGAATCCTGTCTAAACGGAGGTATGGCTGGGGCGGAAGGAGGAGTTCAAGGCATCGGCTTTGGGTGTTTTACTGGAGTGTCCGGAAAGTTTGCTGCGGATCAGTTAAGCGGCAAGGCATTTGAGCGAAGAAAGCTTGAAAAGGATGAAGTTGCTGCTCTAGATGCAGAGGCATTACGGCTTTATACCGCCCTGCAGGAGCGAGGGGATGCTCTTGTCAGAAAACATATCTCAAAACCAGATTGGGACAATCCAAAACGTGTTGTGCGCTCATTAGACGATCTTCTTAGCGCAGACAGCGAGTACAGAAAGTTGGAAGAGCAGTTTACAGCCCGCCAAGCACTGCTGTTTTCAAATGCGAATGTAAGTAAATAAGAAAGTTTTTTAGAGGGTATTAGTATCTATGAGCACAGCGTTTGACACTCGTTCCGCCTCGACTCAGCAAAACTTGGATCGTTTAGATAATGTAACCGCTGGGGCAGATCTAGGCGTGCTGCGTCATATCGCCCTTGCCGCGATGACTGTTTCACCACTCCTTGCTTGTGCTGGTCCTGACCCGAAGCGCTCTGATTCACCTCTCAATACCCCAGCTTCAGCCTCAGCGAATTTTGAGCCAGGGCTTAACAATACTCATGCTGATAAACAGAGGTCTGATTCGCCTTCCACTGGGCATACACTTTTTTCATCACCCAATTTGGCGCCAGCGGTTAGTGGCCTATCAACCATACGTATTAGTTTAGGGGGAGCAGACAATCTATCTTGGACCCTTTACGAAGGCTCAAAAAGCGAATCCGGCAAGGTTTATTTTATAGATGGAAGCTTTGTAGTCAAAAGAGGGAAGGATGGAGCGCTGTTTGACCCAGCAAGCAACGACCCGAGCGCAACCGATTTTGGTACGCTTAATTTTGGAATGCCACTTTCAGCGTTAGCTCAGCGTGAAGAGTTTAGTGGCAGAAACCCCGGAAGGTTAGAGGTCGGCCAATACGTTCTTTACGCCCGAATAAAGTCAAGGGATGGGCTATGGACTTTAGTCGATCAAGGCCCAAGTCAATCACTCGAACATATACAAGCAAAAATCGACTTTCCTCTAACGGTAGAGGATAAGACCTATCCACAGCTTGCCGATTTCGAGAGAGATTTTAATTCAGGTCGCTTATCATTAGGCATCACCTGGCTGATCCCCCTAAATGAAATCAATTTTATCTCTTTTTTAAACACCCTGGACCGCAACGATATCAATAGCGCAGCGAGTACTCTTACGCAGATAGGGGGCCGGCTGCTATTGGATCAAAACAACTTTGATTCTTTCGCGACTGAAATTAAGACTAGGGCCGGAAGATATGTGTTTTATACGGATCCAAAGATGAAAGCGGATTTGGATCTATCCCTAGAGACCACACTCTTTAAATCATTAGAAGGAGCAAGCTTTGCAAATGCTGAAAATTTGTGGGCCTCTCTCACAAGTGGAAGCACTGAACGACGGCAGTTTATATCAGAGGTTTTGAAGCCTCATATACGAACGATTGCTGAAAGCGTGAGGACGTTTGATCAAGCGCAAGAGAGCGCTTTTAACTCAAGTTTAGATGCAAGAACTACGAGCTCGGCAACTTCTGTAAGTCTCGGTGCTGCTATCGGGGATCTAACTGGTAATTTAGCAGCAGGATTAGGCTGGGGGCAGACTGAAACGGAATCATTCCAGCGGCAGATTCAGAACCTCACAGCTAGTTTACAAACAAAGAACCTCACTCGAGACCTGGTCACTAAAGAATGGGTGGTTAAGGATGTGAAAATGTATTTAACCACAAGCGAAAAGCTAAACGCCGCTATTATGCAGAGCTTTTATGCTGTTGAGAAAATTTCAAAGAAACCCCTGCTTATGCAAAGCCATGTTCATCCGCTAGCACACCAAAAAGATGCTAATTATAGTGATGCGGCCAATTTGATACGACAGGGACCACCATTACATGATTTAAAGATCACGCCAGACTGCTTCAGGATTCAGTGGAGCCTTTCCTTAATCAAGGAGTTGGTAACCCCTCAATACCCGCAGCGCATAGATATCGCTCTTGTTCTTAGCGGTAGCGGTTTTGGCAACGATGGGCATTACATATCACTGGGGGACTTTGATCAAGCAGTCGGCAGAAATGTAGTTAATAAAGAAACCAGCGGATCAAGTTTTATTGGCTGTACGGCTTGGGGTAAGGTTCATAAAACACCCTTACTAACAGAGCTTAGTGGAAGCATGGAGGCTACGTTAGATGTCACCGGAGAAGAAGATACTGATTGGGGTAGTCCAGATGGTAAACAGAAGGTCGGATACCAACTGACTTCTCCTGATGGTAGTGGTGCAAGAACTTCTCTGGACCTTTCTAAGTTTGAGAGTACCTGGCGTAGCGACATGAAAGATAGAGAGCGAAACGCCTGGGGCAGGCCAGTGCCGATCGTTACCAAAACTTTAATCGTTTCGGGCAAGAATCCTAACGGGACGAATGAGATATTAAAGTGGGAGGTTGAGTTAAAGGGCTCTTTAGTATACTCACCGCCCAGCAGATAAGCCTAACAGCCTCCCAGATCCTCGTAGTTAGACTGCGGAACCGCGGAGGGGGGCGAGCATTTTTCGCCAAGGCCCGCATTAATGAATAATGCTTACTAGCCGAATGGCAGCTGAGGCCGCGCAAAGTAAAGGTTAACCAGGTGAAATAGCGGATGTGGTTGATGCGCTTAATATCCGTTCAAACTGCAATGCGGGGTCCAAGTTTTCAGTGAGCGCCGGACTATGGACGGCCAAAGTATAACCGCAAAAAAGGCAAGCAAAGTTAAGCGTAGGCACCACTCAACCAAAAACCTTATTTTTCCCTAAGCCAGCAAAGTGCGTCATGAGAGTTAGTTGCCTATTACGCCTCGAGGCATTTAAGCAATAACCTTCCACTGTCTTCCGGTCTATGGTGAGCGTGCTTCTATTGCAATAGCTAAAGTCGCGGTCTGTCTTTGCGGCTCTCCTAGCCTTTGCTAACTAAGTACCGCCTATTCAATACAAACAGCAGGATCGATGAGGTCAATAAAGTTTGCTGGTGTGTTGACACGCGCCTTGCATTTTTGGGTCTTGGTGTAGGTGCAGCAGTTATTCGTTACGCTTTTGGACGAGGTCTGTTTCCCATCTTTTTCGCAGCCATCTCCACATGCCAGCTCTTTGGTTAAAGATTGTGCGTGAGCGCACATGTCGTTTAAAGCGGCTATCTTATAGGTAGCGCTACAAGTATCTCCTGGGTTTTGAGCTGTGCAGGTACCTGTAGTAGTTTTGTAGTAATATCTTTTGTTAGTTCCGGCATAACTACAGGTGCAAATCCTATCGTTAACACAAACAGTTCCGTTGTCTGTTTGAGTTGTACATGCAGCAAGACTTACGCTTGGTTGCAGGGTAATAAAGGCTAAAATGATAATTGTTGAGAGAGCAATTAGTGATCTTGTTTTCATTATGGCTCCAATCATGTTTAGTTAGGTACATATGGCGCTGAGAGATTGGCTCAGGTGGTCTTTGGATAGTGTTATGCAGAGAGATTTTAAGCTGTATCACTAGAGGTTTGTAATATATTGAAAACGCTAATTTAATTTTTTTTACAAGATGGGAAAAGTTCACAGGCATTCGCAGACATTGGGTTATTGGGTCCCCCAATACTCTAGGCAGTCAAAAGAGAAGAGGGCTTAGCGAGCGCAGTTAGGCTTGGTGTTTGGGTTTCGCTGGCAACACTGATCATGTTGTTAACATTAATTTGGGTGATGCTCCCATTGCGATAGACCTTATTCAAAGATTAGTTCCACTTGCCTCTAAGTTGGCGAAAGAGCCTTTGGTTGAAAGGCTCTGTTCATTCATTATCCGTCCCGATTCAATCCTGAGTATGTTAGCACCCAAATCCTGGAAAATTTTTTGATCGTGACTGCTGATGGTTATCGACGTTCCTTCTTTAAGAAGCTCGCGTAAAATTTGTACAACTGATTCCCTATGTCCTGTATCTAGAGCGCTAGTGGGCTCATCGAGTAGTAAATGCTGTGGCCCAATTGCTAGATGCCGAGCAAGAGCTATGCGCTGACGCTCTCCGCCTGAGAGAGAGCTTGGAAATCGACTGAGTAAGTTTTGTATCCCTAGCATATCGCTGAGTTTGTCTAGTCTTTTCTGCGTTACTCGTCTCGGAGAATATCGCCAGGGAAGGAGAATATTTTCGCCAGCTGTCATGTGTGGCCACAGCCCTAACGATTGTTGAAGAAGAGTCACGCCAACTGCTCTGATGAAGTCAGGATCTCCGGCGCGAACAGGGCTGCCTGC
>JBIKUD010000090.1:0-6013 GCA_044347745.1 Bdellovibrionota bacterium | reverse complement strand
CTTTGGGGGCCGCTTTTATAATGCGGAGAGCTACTTCGCTTGCAAAAAGGCCCATGAGTAGCCCAAACAGGACAAGTGCAATCTTGGCTTTCATGGTGATGTCTTTGTGAGGCAGTAATTATGGGTGACTAAGCGCATCTACGGGATTAGTGAAAAAACTAAAAATCTCTTCGCCATCACCAAATCCATCCCCATCTGTATCGAACATTGAGGCGCTGACGCCAAATTTCGGAGATTCAAAAAGATCATAAATGCCGTCACCATCAAGGTCTTTACGGCTCTTCAGCATCAAAAGAGCACCTTTACCACTAATGTATGCCTGAATTAGATCAGCCATTTTGGTGTAGCCCTCTGGCTTTGGGTGAATGCCATCTTTTGAAATGAAGGACTCTTTCACGTATTTATCTGGGCGAATATACACCGCCAGGCTCGACTTATATTTAAGCATGGTGGTGTTTACCGAAGAGATGAAAAAACGCTGAAATGCCCGCGTTGTGGGCGCTAGCGTGCTGAAGAATATCTTGGGCGCTATATTTCCATTTTTACTTAGTGTTTCGCGCAAATACTTTTCAATTCGAAAAAGGTTTTTAACAGTTTCACCAGGAGAGCTGTTCTCAAAATAATCGTTTCTGCCCACATCAACGACAATCACATCTGCATTACGAATGTTGAGCTCATCAGACAAATTATTCATTTTGGGTACGCGCTTCTTTAATTTTTCAAGTAATTTCCCGCTTACTACCCCTGGCACGCCGTAAGTAGCCATTACTGCTGAGGGATAACGCTCACGAAAACGCTTAACGTACCCATTTCCCAAAACCAAATCTTTGGGTCCGTCTCCAACGCCAGCCACAAAACTGTCGCCAACAAAAGCAATTTTTAGCTGCTGATCGCAGTTGTAATCTATAAGTCCATCAATAGTGGGACAGGCCAGGGCAGTGCCAGCTGTGAGTAGGCAAGACAGCAACAAAACAGCAAATTTTTGCATTTCCAAATTTCTCCTTGGAAAACGAGCGGCATTTCCACCAGCCGACTCTCGCTGAGCGCGAATGCGCAACTACTCCTATCTCAACGATTTATGCTCGTAATGTCAAACGCCAAAGATTAAATCTATATCGACCCTCAAAAATAATGGCACGAAGTGCCGTTGTTTTTGGGGATCGATATAGCTCCCAGAGGGACAATAAAGAGCGTTCACCTGAAAGGACGGAGTAAGCCGCAGGCTTTCCTTATTTCTTCAATAATGTCAGACCCTTCGGGCCTGGCTCTATGATTTCAGAGGCTCGCTATTTGTCTTCCCTCCGGGGGCTAGAGCTCCTCACCAAAACAAATGTCACTTCGTGCCATTATTTTGATGAACGCTCTGAAAGTGCATTTGAAATTTTATGATAAGTTACTTAATATACAGCAAAAATGCGGGCAGGAACTCTCCCCCCTTTAGGCCTTACTTTGAATAAATCTTCTTACACTTAATTCCCGTGGCTTTGGCATAGGCCTTGTTGCAAGAGTCCTCGGCTTTTAAAGCCGCGCAGAAAGAGAAAGCTCGTTCGCCGTTAACAAGCGTGATTGTCTTTTTCTTCCCATTAAGGTGCTTACCAACAGGGTCTTTGTTGATCATAAATAGTTTGCTGCCAAACAATATTCTGGTTTTACCTTTATGTTCTTTCTTCGGTGGCACCACTCCATTTTTCCAGTATTGAATAAAAAGCTTGTCAGTGCCCGGCGCACCGAACTTCTGATCATAAGTGGCACCAAGCGCCGGAGTAATCAGGATTTTAGATCCTTTGTTCCGACCCTCGCTATCCTTAAGTCTCCAAGCACCAGGCTTGACTCCCCCAGAAACAGGCGTGGCCGGCGCAACCTTTAAAGAGGCTGTAATATTATTGAGTCCCGTATACTGATACCAAGGCAAACCTGTGGGATTAATGCGATACTGCACAATATATTTGTAGGCTGAAGAGCAGGCGTCTCTTTGAATTACACCGCGCGCTGTGAGGGCATCTCCTTCGGGGCCGCCTTCATCGTTAAAGACCACGCTGCTGTTAAAACCTCCAAGCTGCGCAGTAAGAAGCTGGCATAATTGAATTCTCGAAAAGTTTGGTCCGTACACCAAACGAAGCTGCTCGAGCATATAATTTATCTCTGAAGCACTTAGATAAGGAGGGCAATTTAACGCTTGCCCCTCACCCAAGTATGGGTCCTCGCCAGTAATAATTTCTGCCTTAAAGTCGCCATTAACATAACGAACGGGAATTGGGGTCCAGTATAAGGGGTTAAGGTCAAGCGTGTTGATATCGGTGCTAGCGGGCACAACTTTTACAAAAACCTTGCCCACAATTCCTGCGGGACCCTTAAGCGTAATTGTTGCAGTGGCAGCTGACTTTGCTTTCAGTTCAGTCAGCAGCGCGTATTCTTTTCCAAGCTCAGAAGAATTTAGAGCAACCGAAAAGGCGGTGCCGTCTCCCGCCACATCAACTCTCTGGGTGGTTTGAGCTTGCACGGGCGATACAGAAATAAACGTGCGCAAGCCAAGGGCTAAAGCGACAAAGGCACAAATGCGAAATGGTTTAATTGTCATTTTCTCTCCCCCTTTCAGCGCCAAGTTTCAGTTCCACGGCACTCTACTAATAATTATGCGTAGTTAAAGAAAAGTGCTGCCTAGGGGGGAAAGATAAAACTTAGTGTTTTTATATACTTATTTCCTCTCGCGCTGTTTTTTTGCCTCAGGCACAATAAGAGGTGAGTTTTTCATGCACAACCATTACGAGGCTACCGACATGGAGCAGTTTTTTAATCGTCGTCATTTTGTTCAGGGATTCACGGCATCGCTTGGAGCCATGGCACTTCAGGGCTGCGGATTACTTCGTATTGACCCCTACAGCGTATTTATTCGCAGTGAGCGCATTCAAACTCCCGAACAAGAGGCGGCGATTGTAGCCAAGGCGCGCCTTGACTGGACTGCCGATGGAAGAATTCGAGTAATCTACTTAAAAGGAACACCTTACGAACGCGGCTATCAGCACGGCGCACTGCTACGCGAGGAGATTCAACGCAATCTTACCTATTTGTACGATCGCGCTATTGCCAAATTTCACTTTAAAGAACTTTTCTCAGAGGCATTTGAAAGAGCCCGCCCATATATTCCTGAAACCTACATGGAAGAGATGCATGGCTTGGCGCATGGCTCAAAACTGCCGCTGCATTTAATTCATCACATTCATATTCTGCCTGAAATGGGGGAATGGGGCGGGAAAAAGCACATAAAAAAAGTGGTCAAACAGATGATGGATATGGAGCTTGGCACTTCGTGTAGTAATTTCTGTGCGTTTGGCTCGGCGACTAAGAATAACGAATTTCTTACTGTGCGCGTGCTTGATTGGGGTCTACACCGCATCTCGAAGCTTCATAAATATCCCCTGATCGCCATTCATAGGCCCGATACTGGAATTCCATTTGCAAATATTGGCTGGGTTGGCTTTATAGGAGCCATTTCGGGCATGAATGCAGAAGGAATTACGCTTGGCGAAATGGGTTATGGGAACCCTGATGGCGAAACACTGGGCGGAAAACCAATGCCATTTTTGCTGCGTGACGTTTTGCAACAAGCACACAATTTGGGCGATGTGCGACGCTTAATTCAAGAAAGCGCCCCAACATGTTCTTATATTTATTTGATGTCAGATGGCAAAACGAAAGAAGCTGAGCTTTACATTCGGGATACTTCACGCTTCTTGGTTGTAAAACCAGAAGAGCGGTTACAAGATAGAAATAATGATCTAAAGAGTATTGAAGACACCGTCTACGGCGGACACTTTAAAGACCGTATGCAAGAAACTCTAACCAAAAATCATGGCAAAATTACTGCCGAGCTTATTATGCGTGAGGTTATTCCTTTTATTGCCATGCCTTCAAACTTTCAAAATGTAATCTACGATTCTGTTAATTTAAGATTCTGGGTGGCGAATGCAGCGAATGCTAGCGAGCGGGCTGCAGAACAACCCTATACGGAATTTGACTTAAAGGCTGCGCTGGGAAATTGGGGCGGGTGAGGTAATTTTAACCACACCTTACGTTCTTGCATGAGCGGGCCTAGTGCCGTGGCGAGCGCAGCATTTTCTTGTTACCGCTGTGGGCGGAGGGATTCGCAGGGTGAAAAAGGCAATAGATTGCCTCAGCAAAAGTTTCGTTGCTCTTCCCCTGCGACACTCTGCGTTACCCTGCGGAAAAAAAAGCAATTCTGCTGGCACTACAGCCATTGGCGAAATCCATTAGCAGTCGCTGGCTAAATGGAACTTCATTGGTTGGTCCAACATTTTTATCTACCACAGGGTTACGCGGAGTTACGCAGGGGAGGACAGAATAAAGGGAAAATAGAGTAAGCCTTCATCGCGGATAGTCCTTGCCCTTTTCGCTCTGCGACACTCTGCGTTACCCTGCGGTAGATGAAAAAATGCGCATCTGCCCAACGTAATGAACGCAGTCATAGAGTTAAGTTTGACTAGACTATAAGCGGCGGTTGATTAAACATCGCCTTCTTCACCACAAAGACCCAAAAAATAAACTAAGATAAAAAAGCAAAATCACAGCCCCTACTACTGCGCGAACCAGCTTCCAACTAAGGTAAACGGAAGCTGCAGCACTCGATAGGGCAGCATCCACCAAGCTGTGCCGCCTCGGTTAAATGATTCCTGGTAGAAAGAAAGCGCTTCGCTTTCTAGGTAGTCTTGAGGGAATAAACAAAGTTCGCGCCAAGGTGTAAGCAGTTTGATGTATTGTGTGTATAAAATGCTGGTCAGGTGCCCGGCAGCTATGTACACCGTTTTGGGATTACCCATTTGTTCACGCAGTTTTTCTCCATATTCGATTGGAACGGCCTTATCGAATACCGATAAGAATAGAAGTGAATTACGCGAATCAATGTAATGGGCCAAATTTTTTGGATCTGTTTTTATTTGACGCTCAAGCGCACTATAAAATTCCTCTTCAGTAAGGTCGTGAAATGCCATAACGCGATTTCGATATTTTACGATACCGCGCTGATCGCTTTCTTTAAAGATGGAAACCAGATCAGTGCCGCCCATCGCCATAACGTTGTGCTTGAGTCGCGGATCGACTCCGGCAGTCATGGCTACATTAATGGCGCCGCGACTAATTCCGAACGAACCAAATTCTGACTTCTGGTACTGTGCCTCAAAAAAATCCATTGCAATTCGATCGCGCACCACTCCTTTACGGAAGACCTCTTCAATTTCATAAAACCGAGCAGGGTCCTTAAAATCGTCAACTCGATTTACAATGGCTGTATCAAAACCATGTCGCGCAAAATATCTCGCAAAATAGTCAGCAATTATGTTTTTGCCCCCGAGCACCGGAAACACAAAAATAAGCTCGTTTGAGGTCTTTGGTCGGGCAAAATAGTCAATCTTCAATTGCCCAGAATCTGAATCAATTAAAATTCGCTTATGGGTGTAATTTTTCATTACCGAAATTGTTTGCTCTTGGAAGCCTGTGTAAGAAGTTCCCTTCGAGTAATACTGCTCAAGCTCGGCAGGACGCTGCGGGGGACCCGCGTAATGGGGACTTTGGGGAATAAAGGCGCAGGCTCCCAGGGCGCTTGCAAAAGCGAGTATGACGGCAACACGGACTAAGCGAACAAACTGCATACACCTCTCCCAGATCCTTCCCACTTAAGACGTAAGATCGGCATTATTCTGTGTAAGTGTAGAGTTGAACGCTCATTTTACTGACCTACGCTAATGGTAGGTGGAACGATAAAATCCGTCTAAGCTTAGAAAGATGAATGTATTTAGGACATTAACTCGAAAGCTCTACTTTTCTTCCCTATTACTTTGTCCTAGAGTTGGAGTCAGCGTCGCTTAAGACAGCGAATGTAGGGTCTGTGTGGAGAAGTCATGCCAAAAGATTTTTTTAAAGTTCAACATTGCAAATCACTCTTAGAACTTAAACCCGGAGCCAAAATTCATGTAATTGGAGTGGCTGGCGTAGCCATGGC
>JBIKUD010000015.1:0-71459 GCA_044347745.1 Bdellovibrionota bacterium | reverse complement strand
CTGATTTTGTACCTGGGATTAACTGCTCTCGCTCCAAGGGGCGCTTTTTACCGCAATTAATACTACGTCAGCGCCTCACCTGACGCCGCACCCTCTACTCAAACCCGTTCAATACTCCCTTAACTCCCCCCATATGAACTGACCCTGCAGGGGTTGGGACGGACCAGGGGGGGGGGGGGCGCTAGGAGCGAAGGGAGGACATGTCTATGCTGAAACGATACTTCACATCAGACCGCAAAATTCGGTCATAAGCCTCATTGATTCGTTGGATCGGGATTACCTCAACATCTGAGGTGATATTATTAACCCCACAAAAATCAAGCATCTCCTGAGTTTCTTTAATGCCGCCAATAAGCGATCCATTTAAATTTCGGCCACCAAAAAGAAGTGAAAATGATGCGACAGGAAGCGGTGTTTCAGGTGCACCAACAAGGGTTAATGTCCCGTTTCGACCCAGCAAATTTAAGTATGAATTTAGATCATGCTCTGCCGCTATGGTATCTAAAATGAAATCAAATGAGCTCGCATGCTTGGCCATTTGCGCTGAATCTCGAGAAAGCACTACCTCATGTGCACCCAACCTCAAAGCATCAGCCCGTTTATTTTCTGAGGTTGTAAAAACAACTACTTCTGCACCAAAGGCACGGGCAAACTTAACTCCCATATGCCCCAAACCACCTAAACCAACTACCCCTACTTTCTTTCCCTTTGCAACTCCCCAACGCCGCATCGGAGAATAGGTTGTAATTCCAGCACATAACAGCGGCGCAGCTCCCGCCAAATTAAGGTTGCTCGGCACACGGAGCACAAACCGCTCGTTCACTACAATGCTGTCGGAGTATCCACCATAGGTGACTGGTGCGGTACCATGCTTATCTGGGGCATTATAGGTAAAAGTTGCATTGGGGCAGAACTGCTCAGCATGCCCTGCACAATGCTGGCACGTACCATCAGAATCCACCAAGCACCCAACCCCGACCAAATCTCCGACGTTAAACTTTCGAACTTCCGCTCCCACTTTTGTTACCCGACCCACAATTTCATGCCCAGGCACACATGGATACACGGTTGGCATAAAATTATGCCACTCATCTCGGGCTTGATGCACATCAGAATGACAAACTCCGCAGAACAAAATTTCAATTTGCACATCCTTCGCCAACGGTTCTCTTCGATTAATCTGGCTCGCAGAGAGCGGTGAATTTTTGTTCTGGGCGGCAAAGGCTTTAGTTAAATACATAGGGCACTCCCACATACATTTGCCTTAGAGAGTCCCTGTTCTCATGAGATTGCGCAAGTGGATTGGGCAGTTAGCGGCCTCCAATGTATTAAAGAAAGCTTTGAGTTTTTTTAAGCCATAATCCGTGCTAGCGTTTGCCAGTCGAAGCAGCCCGTTAGGCTTGCGAAAAATCTAAAGGTGTTTATGCGCTCATTTTTATCTTTCTTGCTTATTTTAACTCCTCTCGTTTTTTCAACAGCATTCGCAGCGCCAATATTAGAAGAGGATTTTGATGCTGTTTCGCCGCCGGCACTTCCTGCTTCTTGGACATCAGTTTCGCTCATTACACCTTCATCTTATTCAGCGGCTACCAGCACCGTCCAAGCGTACTCCACCCCTAATGCAGCTCTTATTCCCGCACCTGGAGTTACTTCCAGCACCGCGCTTGTTACACCAGAAATTAATGTTTCGAATGGAGCTGCTAGCTTCAACCTAAAAATGTCTTTCCGTCACCGCCGAGGCATGGAACCGAATTGGGACGGGGGAGTACTTGAAATTAGTATAAACGGTGCTGCCTTCACCGATGTTACCGCAAGCTCTGTAGGCGGGGCATTTAGTGCTGGCGGATACAACGTGCCAGCCCTCAATAGCTCATCACCCAACCCTCTTGCAAATCGAGCTGCTTGGTCCGGAAATAGTTCAGTGTTTGAACTTGTCTCATTGAGTATCCCCAATCTGCCCACCGAAACTCCTATTAAATTTCGCTTCGTGGTTGGTACTGACTCAATTATAGGCTCTACTGGATGGTTTATTGATGATGTTGATTTAACTACTGACGTAGACTCAACTATCTCAATCACCCCGGCTCTACCCGCAGTTAAAGCAGGTGACCCAGCCGAATTTATTCTTCGTCATGAAAACCCCAGTAATCTCACCATAAATCCGTCCTTCTTCTACCTAACGCAACCATCCGGCGAAGAACTTGTAGGGGTAAATTTAACTTCAGGATATATTTCGCCCCAGACCCGATGGGCGAGGATCCTGCAAGCTCTCTTCCCTGTCGCCCCTTTTGGTTCTAATGACTACTCAATTATTGTTCAAACAGAAAACCCACCTCATGCTGGTGCGGTAATATCTCTTATTGCAACTAGCGAACCTGTCTTTTTAGGAGCACAGCTTGGTGTTGCTTTTGTTTCGAGCAGTCCAAATCTACCACCCGGTGGGCTGAATAACATTCCAGCAGTCTTTGTGCCCGATGACCTTTGCTCCGGCACAGTAGCTCCGCCAGTAAGCACCACAGGCAGTCTTATCGTTATTCCTCAAGGAATTTGTAGCGTTGGACAATCAGCGTTAAACGCTCAAAGCATGGGCGCATTGGCTGTTTTGCGATTGAACAACTCAATGCCACCAATGTTCCCCAGCACCATTGGAAATCCGTTTGTAGTTGAGCCTGCTGTGCCAGGGCTTACTATTCCGATGTTCTCATCTGAAGTTTATTCAACAGTGACCACTGGGCTTTCAATGTTTGCATCTGCAACAGCAGGATCGCTTAGGGTCAACCTAAATGGTAAGAATGGCGCATTACGCAAAACCTCCGTTGTGCATGCATTTAATACGGGGGCAAGCGAGGCGACTCTGGGCAATGATGTGCGCGCTGCTTTAATTGAAGTCTACGTTGACTCCGACAACGACAACGTCGCAGACGATCAAGAATCCTGCCCAAGCGATTCAAATAAGCAAGCGCCTGGTGCATGTGGATGCGGCATCTCAGATACCGACGCAAATGCAAACGGCGTGTTTGATTGTCTTAAGAATCAGGACGTGCGTAAAGATGTCGAAACGCTTAAGTCATTAATCTCGTCTTTAAAGCTAAGCAGCTACGCAAAACAAAAAGCAGTACGAAACAAAATCAAGTCTCAGCGCAGCAAAGTGGAAGCGAGGTTACAGGAGGCAGGAATAACGACCAGTTCCACGTCAGTGAACCTGTCTAAACTTGGATCTGCCTTAAAGAAGCCCGTTTCAGCTCTGCTCAAAAACAGTAGTAATTTTACGGCCAACCGCAAAGCTGCTTTAAAAGCTGTGAATGCCCTTCTTAAAGGAATAAGCGCCGCTTAAACAATTTGCGCTCCAACTACCCCCTGGCGCCTAGGCAAGCCAGGGGGCTTTTTTTATGCCTCATGGCGCAGAGCGACACTCCAGAGATGACTAGGATTTTTCCCATTATATAGCTCTTACTCAAAAGGAAAAGCTATGGGAGATCCAGCATTTTCACCAAATCCAGAACGAAGGGAGGGCGGCTCGGAGCTTCCATCACTTCGTGAGTTGGCACTTGGCATCCCAAAGCGCATGAAGCTGACGAGCTGCTTATCCAAGAGCACCACATACGAAAGCTGGCCAACGGTAAGTTCGGATTCCCAGAAGTGGATCCCACCGTCTATCTCCATAACAACCGACCAGTAATCGCTATGGAACTCATCGAGGGAAATACGCTGCGGCACTTTGGTCTACTCTGGCCCCTTTCATAATTACAAGTGTGCAATCCTGATCCTCACAGCCAATCATGTCCACAGAAACTGCGCAGCGAGCTCTAGTAATGGAGAAATTCCAGTATTCATCTATCACGCAAATGGCAAGGAAGAGGTCAAAGCTACTTTGGTTGCCTGGGATGAGTTGAATGATCTGGCTTTATTAATGATAGCTTCCGAAAGGCCTGCCCCAGACCCAGTTGCCTATTTCCTGCCTCCCACTTTTCTTGCACGCCTAGAGCCAGGAGCACCGGTTTATGCGTACGGTTGCCCTCTTGGGAATGATCCCGTCCATTCGTCGGGAGCCATTAGCAGCACCACTCAAATTGAGCAGATTACGCAGCCCAATTCCACGATGGTCCCCGTACCGTTCTACATGATTACCGCTCTAACCTATTTTGGAAATTCTGGCGGAGGTATTTGGCATTTTGTTGAAGTAGGCCCCCAAGGGCTTCCCGTTGGATTTCTGCTTGGACCATTCTCGAAGATTTATACGCATAGTGTCCGTAATCCTACTCCAATAACGCATATGGGCCTGGTCCCCGACCCCCTTACGACTAACCTATTTTTACCAAACGCGGGCTTCGTCATTAACCCATCTACATTTAAACTAGAATATTCCAGCATTCCAACCCCAGTACTCGCCGAAATTTGTGATCACTAATCTTGCGAACTACCATCAAGAGATTTAGCATTCGTAAGTATCTCGCAATATTCAGGAAGGCTTAAGTTTAATATGCAAAAGTTTCAAGGTACCTGTGTATCATTTATAATTCTAGCAACGCTAAGCCTTGCAAGTTGCGGTGGAGTCCATTACAGCGACCCACAATATGATCGTCGGCGCCCGTACTACGAAAATTCACACCGCTATGAGTATGAAGATCGGCGCGACTGGGAGCGTGAAAGATGGCACGACAAGAAACGCGAAAAGTATGATCGCGAACGCGACCGCCTCGAAGAAGAGCGGCGCGAGATAGAGCGAGAACGTCGACGTCTTGAAGAAGAAAGGGAAAGGCGTGAACGTCATCCCAAACCAACACCAGTTCCTGAGCTCCGCTGCCCTCCTGGTACCAGACCCAGCACCCATCGCTGCACGAAGGAGGAGCGAAAACGCGGTTGCAAAGACTACGGGGCCCCCGATGGCCGAGGCTGTTCTAATTTTTAAAAATTATTCTTAAGTTACCTCCTTACCATGGGTTTTTGTGATGCAGCGAGTGCTCGTACAAATTCAAGGCAAAGTGCAAGGAGTTGGCTATCGCGCTTGGCTCAGAACTCAGGCCACACAGCGTGGTATAAGCGGATGGGTTAAAAACTGTGAAGATGGCAACGTCCAATCCGAGATGAATGGATCTCAAGTTTCAATCGATCAACTGCTCTCTTTATGTAACGATGGTCCGCCTCGAGCAGAAGTCACTTCGGTGCGAATTATTTCGAGAGAACCAATCGAAAATAATCAGAACACTACATTTGTGATCGTAAATACCTGACGATGGATCTAATTTGCGGCAGATTTAAGAATAAAAACTGCCTCCGGACCTGACTCATCAAGCTTTACACTTCCTTCAGCAATCAGATCTTTCAAAGCATCAAGAATGAGAATTTGATCAGCAATCACCGCTGGACGCTCATCTTCTTCGTGGAGATGATAAAAATTTCTAAAATATAGCCCCTCTTCTGCTTCGGGATGTGACAAAGCCGAGATAATTTGCTTGCGTACAACTTGTATTGAGCTCTCTTCCATGGCGAGGACTCCTAAAAAACAGCGGTAATAACCACAACAAAAAAGTGAGAACGAGGGATGCTTCAAAAATGCCTGCGCCACCCAAGTACTCTAAAAGCGCTCTGACAAAACGGTCCGTATATTCCGAAACCGTGGCGATCACCTAAATAGCGGACCACCGTTAAGATCACTTCTTGCTCTCAAAGCTAACATAGAGCGAGTGCAGCCAAAAAGAAAATTAGAATAAAAAAACTATTAAATAGTGAAGCTGGGGAATACCGAGGAGTTAGCGCTGAATGATCATTCGGTCGCGTCGACATTTTTTGAAAACATCTCTATTCGAGGAGAAATAACATTTAACAACGGAGCAATAGATTCTGGATTAACGGGCTCGCCCTTTTTAAGTACAAGCACCAGCCATTGCGTATCAGAATTACGGTCAAAGTATGCAAAATAATTAGCTGACTTTGTAGTTTCAAATTGCTGCACCGTTTGCGCGGTTCCACGAAGCAAAAATGATGCTTCTTTTATCTTGGTGGCAGACAATGGCTCAACTTGTGCCAGTGCAAACTTCAAAAGAGAAGCAGACATACCCGGTTCAATGATTTTTTTCTCACGAAACTGAACAAGGCTTTCGATGAGGCGAATGTTAGCCGGTAGCACAGGCGCTTCATTCTTCAAAAGTGGAGCTGCAATAACCGACACTTTATAATGCGCTTCGGTATCAAATAGCTCAAGCAGAGCGGCCTCGCCTAGGTCTAGCGAAGTTAACACCGTGATCTGAGGAGGAAGTGATGAGGAATAAAAAAGCGTCGGAGATATTTTTGACTTATTTAAAGTAAATTTTACGTATCCAAAAATCAGAAATACGGAGGCAAAAACAAGGACTGCGCTAATAAGAAAGCCCTTAGAAGTTGGCTGCTTTGAAGGATCTACTTTTCGAACACTCTCCATTTACGCCTCACAAAGAGGCCGGTCCAAATTGGCACCGGCCTCTTCTCACCAAAGGAAGTTACTTACGTGGATAATTTTTATCCAAGACAGTATCCCACGAATCGAGCTGGGGCTTAATTTTTTCAAATAACGCCGTTGCATCTCCGTGTACGGTTGCCTTTACAATACGGTCACCTTGCTTAATGGTGTTCACTACATCCTGGCCGGATGTAACTTTACCAAACACGGTGTGTTTACCATCAAGCCAAGGGGTAGCCACATGAGTAATAAAAAACTGACTTCCATTTGTTCCAGGTCCCGCGTTGGCCATAGAAAGTACCCCAGGGCTATCGTGACGTAGAGCTGGGTTTGTTTCGTCACCAAAACGATACCCTGGTCCACCGGTTCCAGTTCCATTTGGGTCACCACCTTGAATCATGAAATCAGGAATTACACGATGAAAGGTAAGCCCATTATAAAATCCACGTTGAGCCAAATTTACAAAGTTCCCCACCGTAAGCGGCGTCTGCTCTGGGGTTAGGGCAATTTCAATATTGCCTTTGGAGGTCTCTAAAGTAAGGGAAAGTTTTGAATCAGCTTGTGCGCTCATAGCACTTAATACAACTCCTAATGTTAAAGCGAACTGAAAGAATAATTTCATTGAAACTCCTAGCAGTTTTTGGAAGATGGTTCCACTTTTTAGACTTTAAAAGGTGAGAACCCCTCAGTTTTTTAATGCATAACTCCATACCATGCCAATCGGCTTCCCGCTATCGAATGTACACAAAAAGATGCTGTTTGGCTTGGGCTGGCGGTTGTTACCTAATGCATACTCCCCAAGCGAACAGCAGCATTGCGCACTCTAAAATACCTCGCTATTGTAAGGAACGCAGGAGCGCTTGGAACTGAAACTTTACGTTCAGCACCCCATAGTGCCTGCTTTTTAACTCTCAATTAGGAATAGTCGCATGATTATTAGAAACTCTTTCTTGCTTGGCGGGCTCCTCGGGCTTGGGCTGATGGCAGCTACGAGCGTACAAGCCGAAGACAAAGCTTTCGAACAGAATATGCAGAAGTACCTCGACACCGATAATGGTCAGAAGGCCATTGGAAAAGCTGTCGAAGAGTACTTTAAAAAGCGTCAAGAAGAAGCTCGTAAAGCTCAAGAAGATCAGGTTGCAGCTCAAATGGAAGAGCAGTTTAAAAACCCAACCAAGATTGACGCTGGCTCAAGTTATGCAAAAGGCCCTGCTGACGCCAAAGTGACCATCATCGAATTCTCTGATTTCCAATGTCCATATTGCAAACGCGGTAAGGATACTATGGAAGAAGTGACTAAGATGTATCCAAAAGATGTTCGCTTGGTTTTCAAACATCTCCCCTTACCATTCCACAATGAAGCGATGCCAGCAGCAAAAGCTTCCATGGCGGCCGGAAAACAAGGCAAATTCTGGGAATTCCATGATGAGCTCTTTAATAACCAAGGCAGCTTAAGCTCAGATTTCTACACAAAGACTGCTGAGAAGCTGAAGCTTGATATGGCCAAGTTCAAGAAAGACATGGAAGATCCAGCCATCGAGAAGATGATTAAGGATGACATGGAACTTGCGGCCAAAAACGGAATTCAGGGCACTCCAGGATTCTTTGTAAATGGCGTGGCAGTAAAGGGCGCATACCCTGCATCACACTTTAAGACTCTGATTGACCGTTGGCTTAGTGGCGGCAAAGCAGTAGCCGCTAACGCTGGCGCCGAGAAGAAATCTTAACTACTGAGCTTCGGCTCGTTAGTATAAGTAAAGGAAAGGGGCTCTTTAGGGCCCCTTTCCTTTTGTGCCCAGGGAACAGAGATTTAAATCGCCAAACGCGCAGCTCTGGAGGCAAAAAATAACGTTAAGAAATCGGAATAAATTTCCCTTCTATTCCTAACTGCTCAAGCACATGATTAATCACCCTGGCGTCATCATCAAAGCCGGTGCAAAAGTGCTCATCGGGCAGTTCGTCTCCATCAACCACAAAGTAACGCAATGCTCCAACAATCAAGGCTCTCTCCTGATCTCGAGCATCTGGAAATATATCAAGCAATAAAAGACAGCGATCAATAATATCGTCGAGACGTTTTCTATTCATGCGACGGTTGCTCTGAGCTTTTTCTTTTGTTTCTTTCGCTTTAAATAAAAACTCTCGCCGCAACTCATCGGTGGCAGAGATGGGCAACACCTCGCACAACGAACGAAAACGACGCACCAGCCCTGGGGGGAACTTAGGCAATGGGTGCGCTACTTTTTGACTAGAAAAAAATCCAAACATCCAATCAACCCTCTATAACGTAGTTATGCAACTTAAATGATGGGCGTTTCATGCGCAGCAAGCAGGAAAAAGAGTTCCTAATCGACCCCAAAGCCTAGCTGACAGGTCATATTATCCCGCCAACCGCGAAGTCAGCTAACGCATTGATAACACACATAAAGATATCAATCTAGGAGGTAGTCACCGCGCCAAGGCGCAATTGGCTCCTGCCTGGCCCAGCACTTGCAGGGCATCTCACTGGAGAAAACAAATCAACACAAACACTTAGGTTAATTGCTGGCAGAGTCGACGGTTAGTTTGAGTTGAGTCGGAAGAGCATATGAGGTTTTTTGATCCTAATCGAATTCTTCGGCAGGTCTACGCGCAGACCTTTCGTGCCAGCGTCTTTCTTGCGCTCATTCTCTCCTCTATCTCAATTGCGTTTGCGCTACCGGAACCCAAATTATCTACGAAACTAAATGACCAGGCGGTTCTACTTCAAGTCAGGCTGCCAACCACAGTGAAAGCCGGCAAACTTCAAATTCGCCGATTCTCTCCGGAAGGTGAGATGAGTATTTTAACAATCTCACAAGCAAAAAAGAAAACTTCATTACTCGACGCTGCTTCAACCCCAGGCACCTATCGTTACAGCGCTCGAGTGGTTAAAAAGAAGGCTAATTCAAAATGGTCCAAACAAAAATCTATTGAAGTTCCCGATGCAGAAGCTCCTGTCTCGAGCCCACCCTCAGAGCCATCTCCAACTCCCCTTCCTCCAGTCACTCTTGGGCCTGGCTTAAGTTTTTGCCCCGAACATTTTGCAACTGAATTGCTCGGGCTTGTAAACAACGAACGAGCAAAAGTTGGAGCAGTGGCTCTTAGCTTACAACATCAACTTTCATGGGCAGCCCAAACTCACTCAGGATTTATGGGCTCAAACAACTCCCTCACACACGATGGTTGGTTTGAGGGGATTTTAGCTTCTGGATATTCAGGCACCAGTTTTGGCCAGAATGTAGCGCGTTGGTACGCCGGACCTACCCAAGTATTTGAAGGTTGGATGTCAAGCCCAGGCCACAAGGCAAACATGCTCAAGAGCTCATTCCGTCACCTAGGTGTCGGCTGCGTACTAGATGGCAGCGGCTCAGCATGGTGGACTCAAGATTTTGGTGGCTAAGCCTACACCGATAGCGCATCCGTTAGCGCTTCTTTTTTTGTGCCGTTGCCTGATGAAGGCGAGGCACCCTTGAAAGACACTCGAGAGTTTCAGGACTAATATGATGCTCAATACCTTCAGAATCAACCGCGGCCGTTTCTGCAGAAACTCCAATCCGCAGTAAAAAATCTTCAACCACACGGTGGCGATGCAAACAAAACGCAGCCAGCTTATGTCCTTTGGGGGTTAACTCTACCGGCTGATGCGGTTTGGTGTTTACATACCCCTCTCGTTGCAGACGCTGAATCGTGCGAAGCGCCGTTACATGAGAAACGCCTAGCGCTTCCGCTATAGCCCCCGTGCGCGCCACACCATGTGCAGCAATAAGCTCGCTAATCAACTCGGTGTAGTCTTCGGCACTCTCTAGTGCATGACTTTTTCGAGTCTTCTTAAAAGATTCTGCGCGTGCCTGATTCTTTTTCATACAATTTTGGGTGAAATTTCGCTCTGAGGGCGCGAACACATCGAACTTGACATGTAGCCTTGGCTACATGTAGCATAGACTACATGAAATCTACACATCACTTCAAGACATTCTTTGCGGTTCTGATTGTATTTTACACGCTTATAAATACTGCCTCGGCTGAAAAACTTCGGGTGTTGTGTACTACAAACTTGGTCGCCGACCTGGCTAAAGAAATTGGACAAAATCTCTTTCAAGTTGAGTCACTGATGGGGCCTGGTGTGGATCCCCATTTGTATCGGGCAACTCAAGGTGACGTCAAACGCATACAAGAAGCCGATTTAATTCTCTATAACGGTCTACATCTTGAAGGCAAAATGCACGAGCTACTTGAAAAACTAAGCACTCGTAAAAAAGTACATGCCGTTAGTGCGAACATTGAACCCCAAAAACTAAGACGTCCACCCGACTTCGAAGGCGGATACGATCCCCATATTTGGTTTGATGTGTCGCTTTGGAAACAAGCGGCGCAAACTACAGCGGCAGCGCTCATAGAACTCCAACCGTCTGAAACTGCGGCGATCGAGGCGCAAGCTCAAGCCTTTTATGCCAAACTCGATGAATTACATCGGTGGATCCACGCCACAGTAGGAAGCATTCCTGCTGAACGCCGAATTCTAATTACCGCCCACGATGCATTTGGTTATTTTGGCCAAGCCTACGCTGTTCAGGTAGTGGGACTACAAGGCATAAGCACCGCGGCGGAGTATGGCTTACGAGATGTCATTCGCGTAGTTGACCTCATAGTCGCGCAGAAGGTACCTGCCGTCTTTGTTGAAACCAGTGTTTCAAGAAGATTCGTAAATACTCTACAAGAAGGAGTTGCAGCTAAAGGGCATACGGTTTCATTAGGTGGAGAACTTTATTCAGATGCACTCGGTAGCGCCGACTCTCCTGCGGCTACCTACATAGGCATGATGAGGCATAACGTTACTACTATCGTCGAGGCCCTTAAATGAATGCAAACGTTCGCGCCATTGAAGTGCATGATTTGACGGTCTCATACCGAGAAAGGCCGGTGTTATGGGGAGTAGATTTTTCTATTAACCAAGGAAGCTTGACGGGCGTGATTGGTCCAAATGGCGCTGGTAAATCGACCTTACTCAAAGCCATCATGGGTCTTTTACCTATCGCTGCGGGTGAAATCAAAATTTTTGACCAGCCGGCCGCCCAGCGCTCCGGAGCCATCGCTTACGTTCCGCAACGAGAGGAAGTTGACTGGGATTTCCCCATTACCGTGAAAGAAGTCGTTGAAATGGGCCGAACTGGGCATCTTCCTTTTTGGAGACGACCAAGCACTCAAGATAAACTTGCCGTTGAACATGCTCTGTCTGATTTGGGCATCTCTGACCTGGCGAACAGACACATCAGTCATCTCTCAGGTGGACAGCAGCAACGGGTCTTTATTGCGCGAGCATTGGCGCAAGAAGCCCAAATCTACTTGATGGATGAACCTTTTGCGGGGGTAGACGCCGCAACTGAACAAACGATTATCGAATTATTTCGCAAGCTCCGTCTTCAAAATAAAACAGTCATCTGTGTGCATCATGATTTGCACACTGTTGCAGACTATTTTGATACTACCATACTTATTCATTTACGACTTATCGCCGCGGGCCCCACAAGTGAAGTTTTTAATGCAGAGATGCTTCAAAGGACATATAGCGGCCGCTTAGGTGTGCTTTCTGAAGTTGCTGAACTTTTACGTCGTCGAGGCTGGGAGAAGAGAGCCTAAGAGAAGCAGGTCATGGAATATCTCAACTCCGTTTTGAATTTTCTAATGCTCGATAATAGCAATGTGCGCTGGGTTTTGGCGGGAGCATGTTTTTTAGGGCTCAGCACAGGTCTTATTGGCTGTTTTGCTTTTTTACAGAAAAAATCGCTCGTGGGCGACACGCTCGCCCATGCTGCACTACCCGGCGTCGCCGCCGCATTTTTGATAACGCAAAATAAATCACCTTTCATTTTGGCTTTAGGTGCAACCATAAGTTGTGGGCTCGGTTTTGCTGCTTGTGAATATCTAAGCCGCCGAACAAAGATCAAAGAAGATTCAGCGCTGGCGATCGTACTTTCGCTTTTTTTTGCTGCTGGAGTATTCCTACTTTCAATAATTCAGCGACAACCCAGCGGCACTCAAGCGGGTCTGGACAAACTGCTCTTTGGTCAGGCAGCGGCATTGGTTCCCTCAGACCTTACCTTATTAGCAATCGTTTCACTGCTTACAATACTATTCGTCGTTTGTTTTTTTCGGCCCCTACGTGCATTAGTTTTCGACCCAGTCTACGCATCAACTACTTTAACACAGAGTCACCGGCTTAGGTGGATGTTGGCATTTATGCTGGTGCTGATCGTGGTCACCGGATTACAGCTCGTTGGCGTTGTATTGGTGGCTGCGCTACTGCTTACTCCCGCTGCCGCTGCGCGTTATTGGAGTGACCGGCTTCAAAATATTCTTATTCTAGCCGCTCTTTTTGGAACTATTTCAGGAATTGTCGGAACTCAAATTTCGCTAATTGCCCCTCGGATGCCAACTGGTCCTTGGATGGTAGTAACCATTACCCTCATTTTCGCGCTGTCGCTGGCATGCGCCCCCCATCGCGGGCTGCTCGCACGCGCATATCGAAGAAGGCGGTATTCTCGGCGAATACACGAGGAAAATATCCTTCGCAGCTTGTATAAATTTTCTGAAAAGGAAGTTGGAGCCGCCACCTTAATTGAACCTAGAAATATTCTTGCATTTCACTCCCTCTCACGAGCATCGCTTGAACGACACATCGCCAGATTGGTACATAGAGGAGAGCTTCGCTTTCAAGGGACTAAACTGGGATTTACACCTCGTGGTCATAAACGAGCAGAAGCCCTTACACGCAGGCATCGCCTCTGGGAGGCCTACTTGAATAAAAGTCTTCAACTTCCCCCCGATCATGTACACGCTGATGCTGAAGAGATAGAACACATTCTCTCTCCCGACCTTGAAGAGGCCCTACATAGAGAGCTCGATGGGGCAACAGAAGATCCTCATGGACGCAGCATTCCTTTGCCTCCAAAAAACCCTCAAGAGGAAACATGAGCCCCGAGTTATGGATTATGCTCATCGCAAGTCTGGGAGCGCTTTCATGCGCGCTCGTCGGCTGCCTTCTCGTGCTACGTCGTATGGCGATGCTTGGTGATGCAATTAGCCACTCAATCTTGTTTGGTATTGTCGTTGCCTACCTCATAACTCAGAGCCGTTCGCCTTGGATCATGGGAATGGGGGCCTTAATCGTAGGGCTCCTTACAACCTATCTTTCAAATTTCCTGCATCTTCGTGGTAAGCTTCAGGAGGATGCAAGCATCGGTATCGTGTTTACCTGGCTTTTTGCTTTGGGTGTAATTCTCATTTCTCTATTCGCAGGACAAATTGATCTCGATCAAGATTGTGTTCTTTACGGAGAGCTGGCCTTCACCCCTTTTGATACCGTAACTCTATTTGGCAGAGAAATTGGGCCGCGCGCATTCTGGATGCTCCTCGTAGTAAGCATCTTTAACATTTGCTGCATTACTATTGGCTATCGAAAATTAAAACTTTGCGCATTTGATCCACTCCTTGCTCGTTCGCTCGGTATTCGTGTTGAGTTTTGGCACTACCTATTAATGAGTCTCGTGTCACTCTCCACCGTTGCTGCTTTTGAATCAGTTGGCGCTATTCTGGTAGTGGCGTTACTGGTAGTTCCTGCAAACACTGCATTTCTCTTTGCCAGTTCTCTAATCGGCATGCTGGCTTTAGCTTCTCTTTTTGGAATTGGCTCTGCTCTTTCAGGTTACTGGCTTGCAAGCTATTTTGATGCATCAATTTCTGCATCCATCGCCTTGATGGGCGGTGCGTTTTTTGTCATGGCACTTTTGGCTTCGCAACTAGGAATCTTTCGGCACAAGGTTGGCCACCCTGTTTAAATAGTGCATGGCTACGTGTTACGCCAATTCCTTAAAGCATATCAGATAGTTATACGAACTGCCGTTGTTCACCTCTACCCCAGCAATGATCTTAAGTGAAAGCACGTTGCTAACCGATATATCCAACGAGGGAGTCTGCATGACGTTTGGCAGAAAGAAATTATTTTCTTCGTTCGCCAAGCGGGGTTAGAGCAATTGCCGGATTCAAAAGTACTTCAGCCCCCTCATGTGAATGCCTACAGTTTGGGCTTCGGGAGAGCCCCCTCATGTCTACTGCGCCGTTTACAGAAATTAAAGAAAAATTAAACGAAGCATCACTGCTCCTTATCATGACCTCGGCCGATGATGGCGTGGGTCTTGATATGATCGGCGAAATATTGAACGCCTGTGCAGAACTGGCGAAAGCTTCGAACGAACTTCAAGCGCTGCATACATCATGGAACGAAATACAAGCCTCGCGAGCATCGACTCAAGCGGAGATATACTTCGATCTTGTCTCAAAATTCATTTCAGCTGCAATTTCTCTAGTCGAAAAATCAGGAGAAGCCACCTTTCCATCACTGAAGCCAAAAGACCAAAACGAAGCAAGCTGGCTTGAAGGTGTCGATCAAAGTTTCCTTCCGGAATTTATCGAGACACATCGACTTCAACTCGAAGATTTTGAATCCTGGTTGCTCAACAAAGAATTCAAGAATGATGATGGCGAAGATATAGAGGCTCTTGCAAAACGTTATATACATAGTCTCAAAGGAGATGCCGGCTCAATTGGTCTGAAAGAAATTGAACGCACCTGCCATAAAGTGGAAGATTCGATCTCTCAAAGCTCATGTGCAGCACTCTCTGAACAGCTTTTACAGTTTAAAGAATGGCTCTCGAACACTTTTGAAGCACTTATCAATAAAACCAATCCAAAGGAAAGTGGAGACGATTTTCTTAAGCGATTTGCAGTAAAGGGCATTGCCCAAACGACGCCCACCACCCAAACGAAAGCAGCGCCGACCAAAGCGCACGCTGCTCCCGCCTCGCACGATGAGCCTTATCTCCTTAGCGGCGAGAAAGATATTTTTCAAGAGTTTGTCGCGGAAGCAGAGGAACATTTGGGAAATGTTGAAGCAAATGTGCTGGATGCTGAAGGCTCATATACAAAGGATGCGGTTGACACCATATTTCGGGGTATCCACTCCCTGAAAGGAGGCTCAGCATATTTTACTTTTAGGGAAATGACTGAAACCTCACACTTACTCGAAAATCTACTAGACGAAGTGCGGGACGGGAAACGCGAGTTAGACCAGGGTCTTACCGGATTAGTACTTAGCTATATCGACCTTCAGAAGACGTTACTGGGTGCAGCAAAAAAAGCACTCGCTGAAGATGGTAAAATCATACCGTCCGCTGCCACAAAGAAGTTTCTGGATTCACTCAATGCTTTTGTAAGCGGGAACGCCACGAGCTCTGACACTGTTCAACGCACAGCTGTTCAAGAAATACCCGCTACCCCCACGGCAACAGGCAATGCCGAGCCCAACGCGAAAGCAGAAAAGCTTGAAGTTAAAAACTTTGTGAAAGTGGATACAACTCGCCTCGACCACCTCATTGATTCTATCGGCGAAATGGCTATCTATTCCTCTATGCTCGTTCGTCGTTGCAGAAACCTTTTGCAAGGGCACGAGGACGTTATAGCAGTCACTCATCGAGTCGAAAAATTCACTCGCGACCTACAAGATGTAGGTATGTCGATGCGACTTGTTCCCATCAAGAGCCTGTTTCAGAAAATGTCGCGTCTGGTTTGGGATACAAGCAAAAAAATTAAGAAAGATATTACCTTTTCAATGGACGGTGAAGACACCGAACTCGACCGTAACCTCATCGATAAGCTCGCCGACCCACTTATGCATATGGTGCGAAATGCACTTGACCACGGCGTTGAGTCGCCAGATGAAAGAGTGGCAAAGGGCAAACCTCGTTCCGGTAAAGTACATCTTTCGGCAAGTCATTCTGGTGGAAGCATTTTGATTAAAATTGCCGATGATGGACGCGGCCTTGATCCGCAAAAACTTATCAATAAAGCCCGTGAGAAAGGTATTGTTCAGCCAGAACAAAAACTGACCGAACAAGAGGCATTGCAACTTATTTTCGCAGCTGGTTTTTCTACGGCTGCCGTGGTTACAGACATTTCTGGGCGCGGCGTCGGCATGGACGTCGTACGGCGAAATGTGGAAAGCCTGCGTGGAAGAATTCATATTGAATCGACAATAAACGCCGGCACTACCTTCACCATTGAGCTTCCGCTCACTTTAGCAATTATTGATGGCATTGAGGTAAAGACTGGGGAAGATCACTTTATTGTTCCTAGTCTCGCGATTGTAGAGTTTGTTAGACCTACCGCTAACATGCTTAACAACGTCCTCGAAACAGGAGAGACCTTCCACTTCAGAGGGAAATACCTTCCTATTTTCAGACTTTCCGAGCTTTATAATATCAAACCTAAATATTCAAACCCTCTTGAGGCTACAATTATTGTGGTTGAAAACCATCACGAGCTGGTTGCAATCATGGTTGATGAAATCTTAGGCGAACTTTCGACGGTGATTAAAAGTTTAGGGCCCTTCTTTTCGGATGTCCCTGGTGTTTCTGGATGTGCCGTAATGCCAAATGGGGAAGTCGCACTTATTTTGGACGTGCGCACCCTTATGCAACTTGCTCGAAAACACTACACGATGCGTCAGAGTATTCCAGTGGCGTCTGCAGAACAAAAGCCCACGGTAGTTCAGTAATAAAGGTTTTATGGATACTCAAACTTTTGCCCGCTTTCGCGACCTGATATACGAACGCTGCGGCATTGTTTTATCAAATGAAAAGCAGGCGTTACTTTCCAGTCGTATACAGAAGCGCCTTCGAGCGAAAGGATTAGCCAGCGAAAAGCAGTACCTTGAAATAATTGAAATAGACGCTTCGGGGGAAGAGCTTATTCAGCTTATTGATGCCATTTCGACCAATACCACCTATTTTTGGCGTGAGGCCGAACATTTTGCATTATTTGAGCGTATTCTGAATGATTGGAAGGCTGAAGGAAAAACTCACTATCGAATCTGGTGTGCCGCATCGTCTTATGGTCAAGAACCCTACACACTCGCGATGAAAGTACACCAGGTGCTAGGGGCGTCTCAGTTCGATGCACGGATCCTGGCAACTGATATATCAACCAAGGCCCTCAAACGCGCATCGGACGGCGTTTATGCGGATGAAGATATAAAAAAGCTTCCGACTCAATTGCGGGACAAGTATTTCAAGCAAACAGAATCAGACGATGATGCACTCTTTAGTCATTGGGCGGTAAATAAAACAGTTAGAGAGCTCGTGCTTTTTAAACGCCTAAACTTGATTGAATTCCCCTATCCGCTTAAAGGTCCACTGGACGTTATCTTTTGCCGAAATGTGATGATCTATTTTGACCTTAGTACCCGGCAAAAAATAATTGATGAAATGACTCGTCTATTGGCTCCAGGCGGATTCCTCTTCTTGAGTCTGTCGGAGAGTCTTCTTGGTATAGTTCACTCACTAGAACGCGCAGGTCTTTCCATATTTAGAAAGGCTCACCAATGAGTACCCAAACACTTATCGGTATAGCCCAAATGAAAGTCAGTATAAACCCTGACGAGGTATTGGTGGCACCTAATCTTGGTTCCTGTGTTGGAGTCAGTGTATACGATCCCAACAAAAAAATAGGTGGGCTGATTCACTGCCTTTTACCAATGTCAAAATCTGACCCTGAAAAAGCAGCCGCTACCCCTTGTATGTATGTTGATACAGGGGTGAGCAAATTGCTTCAAGAAATGATCAGTAAGGGTTGCAATCAGAAAGATTTGATAATCATTGCCGCCGGAGGCAGCAACATTAACGATACGAACAATGTATTCGAGATAGGAAAAAAGAATCACACGGTGCTCAAGAAGTTATTGTGGAAAAACAACCTTCTCCTTAAAGCCGAGCATTTTGGTGATTCGGTAAGTAGGACTGTTATTCTCAATATTGAGTCGGGAAAAACATCGGTAAAAGTGAACGGTGAAATTTTACAGCTAGGGTGAACACTATGGCATACAACGTACTTATTGTTGACGATTCAGCGATTGTCCGAAAGGTTTTGATCAAAACCTTTGGCCTCAGCGGAATTGAGGTCAATAACTTCATTCAAGCAGGAAATGGCAAAGAAGGCCTTGATGCACTAAAGGCAAATTGGGTAGATGTCATCTTTCTCGACATTAATATGCCAGTGATGAACGGCATGGAATTTATGAAAAAGCTCCGGGAAGACCAGGCTTACAAAGACACGCCGGTAGTTGTCGTATCAACAGAAGGTAGCCAGGAACGCATTGAGGAGCTTCAAAAGGCAGGAATAAAATCGTTCTTACGAAAACCAGTCACACCAGAACACCTCGTTGAAACTATTCAAACTGTACTTGGAGGAAAATAACCATGGAAGAGCAAACCCATCCAATACTCAAAGTTGGCCTTAAAGTCCTCGAAGACTGGGCGATGATGCTTGTTGACCCTGCTGAGGGTAGGACCGAAATTTTTGAGCTTGGAGAACCTCTTTATCGCTCGCAAATTGAAATGCATGGTGCCTTCAATGGAAAGATCTCCATAGTGGCTCAAAAAGATTTTATTCACGATCTTGCTGGAAATTTATTAGGTTCTAATGATCCGAGCGCGCTGAGCGACGAAGAATGCACGGACGCATTTCGCGAGATGGGCAACGTATTAGCCGGGAATTTTATTACGGAAGCATATGGGGCCGATGTGGCATTCGACATCCTTAACCCCCGCGTAGATAAAATGAGTGAACAGGAACTGCAAGCGATCTCGGACTGCCCACAAGCATATTTCCTTCGCGCGGACGACAAACCATTGTGTATCTCTTTTGAAATTAGCGAGAAAAAATGACCATTAAAGTGCTTGTGGTAGACGACTCAGCTATAGTTCGTCAGACCTTTCAGCAAGAGCTCCCCAAAGACCCGGAGATTGAAGTTGTCGGAACGGCATCAGACCCCTATGTTGCTCGCGATAAAATTGTGGCCTTGAAGCCGGACGTCATTACTTTAGATATTGAGATGCCACGGATGGACGGGCTTACCTTTCTTCGTAAGCTCATGCAATTTTACCCAATTCCCGTGATAATTGTCTCATCACTCAGTCAGAAAGGCTCTCAGGTAGCATTAGACGCCTTAGAGAGTGGCGCAATCGAGGTTTTGGCAAAACCCGGCGCTGCATACACCGTTGGTGACATGGCTATAGAGCTTCGCGAAAAAATTCGTGCGGCGGCACTTGCCGGACAAAGTATCGCGTTGAGACGTAAGGAGCCTGTGGTTGTTGAGAAACCAAAGGCGCTCTCCAAAACTACTAATAAAGTGGTGATTCTTGGTGCATCGACCGGAGGCACCCAGGCTATTGAAACCGTGCTCCGCGCACTACCGAAGACCTCCCCTGGCATTGTGATCGTTCAGCATATGCCACCTGGATTTACTAAAGCATTTGCTGAACGCTTAAATGGCCTTTGTGAAATTGAGGTCAAAGAGGCAGAAACTGGGGACATCGTTATGAACGGGCGTGCCATAATAGCACCAGGAAATGCCCATATGCTCATCAAACGTTCAGGGGCACAATATTTTGTTGAAGTTAAAGACGGGCCTCTCGTGAATCATCATCGTCCTTCGGTCGAGGTACTTTTTCAGTCAGCCTCGCAGTCTGTAGGTCCAAATGCTATTGGAGTAATGCTTACAGGCATGGGCGCTGACGGAGCGACCGGCATGAAGAAAATGCGTGAGTGTGGAGCTGCCAATATTTGCCAAGATGAGGCAAGCTGTGTGGTATTTGGAATGCCTAAAGCCGCCATAGAGGCTGGAGCTGCTGAGCATATTCTCCCACTTTCTCATATAGCAGCTCAAATTATGCGCCTTGCTGCTGATTAGTTCTTTTTTAGGTTTTTCACTGCGAGCTGTTGTGCGTTAGAGTAAGCTCTATGCGCCAAATATCCCGTATCCTCGTATTTCAGTTGTGTCTGCTCGTACTCTCTTCTCATGGGTGGACGGAAATTTTACAGCGCCCGGCATACGTGCAAGGCATAACTCAGACCGAAGCTCGTATCATTTGGTTTACTAAAAAAATAAGCGATTCAGCATTACGATATAGGCTTATGAGTGAGCCCAACAACTGGCTGGAGATTAAAGATGATTCAGGCAAAACCCGACACGAGGTGACACTTACAAACCTTATCGCAGATTCAACTTATTGTTACGAAGTACTTGGTAGCTCAAGCGGATGTGTCCCATTTAGAACAGCCCCTCCCAACGACTCGCCTAAAGAGGTTCGTTTTGCGGTTATCGGCGACTCTGGATTTGGAAACAAAGAACAAAAGCAGATTGCAGACCTTCTTTATTCCTGGAAGCCAGATGCAGTTTTACATGTTGGTGATATTGTCTATCCTGATGGTGAATTTAAACACTACGATCCTACATTTTTTGAACCATATGCGGCCCTGTTGCCTTCGGTACCATTCTACCCTGCTGTCGGAAATCATGATGCTGCTCGCATCGGTACTTTTCTTCATTTTTTCTCTCCTCCACGCAATCACTTAGCGGCTTTTAGCAAGCGCTTCTATAATTTTCAGTTTGGTCCAGTACACTTTATTGTGCTCGACAGTAATGTGCCGCTTGCTCCAGGCTCTCCTCAAGCTGAGTGGTTACAACAGACGCTCAACTCGCCTGCCGCCAAGGAATCAATATGGCGTGTCGCCTTTTTTCATCACCCCCCTTACAGCGCAGCTAAAAGAGGGAATCGGCCGCAGCTTATACAAGAACTTTTACCCGTCCTTGAAAGTTCAAATGTGCAACTTGTGCTTTCAGGTCACGATCACTGTTATCAGCGCTTGGAACCGCCTCCGGTAACTCAGGGTCATCAAAGCAAAATTACGTATTTGGTAAGCGGTGGCGGGGGCGCAAGCCTTTCAAAACAAGCTGCCCAACCAGAATATTTGAAGGCATATGGTGCGACGTACCATTATCTAGAGCTGACGGCAGACCAAAGCCGCCTTGGGATTACTGCCCGAACTGTGGACGGAACATCTATTGACCAATTTTTTATTACCCAAGCTCCTGCCCAGAATTAATCAACAGCAAGGAGTTCTTAAGATTTTTACAGCGCCTTTTTCACAAGCTTTCCGCCCTCACACACTAAAAGATAAGGGTATCCAGTCGAATGGAGGTAATTTATTCCTTTTTTTTGCCCCAAGAGCATGGCTGTGGTTGACACCACACCAGCCATACTACAAGTTGATGCAAGGATGCTCACCGACTGAAAACCAGGCACGGAGTAGCCGGTGCGTGGATGTAGGATATGATAATAGCGGCGACCATCAACTTCGATATACCGCTCATAGTCGCCACTTGTGGCTATTGCACCATCTCGCAGCTCTAAAGTAGCGATAGTCTCGCCTAATGTACGCGGTGCGACGATGCCAACTTTCCAGACATGCCCAGATCCACCAGACGAAGAGATTCGTAGATCTCCTGCAAAGTTAACTAAGCCATCTACTTTGGCTTCCTTTAGAAAAGTGGTACAGCGATCAACAGCATATTCCTTGACGATTCCTCCAAAATCCAGCTCCATTCCTGGATGGGGCAAAAACAAACTAGGCCGTTTCCAGCTTATCTTGTGAAGACCGACTAACTCTAAAAGTTTCTCGAGCATGGCTTTTTCTGGAAGGCGTGGCTCTGAAAAGTTCCAGGCCCGCCTTAATACGCCAGAACTAATATCAAAGAGTCCCTGACTTTGTTTAAATGCCGCGAATGCAAAATCAATTAGTCCCGCCGTTTCTTCATCAACTGAAATGGCTGATTTACCAGCCTGGTTGTTGATGCAGCTCACAATTGAATTTGGTTGATAGCGAGAATACGTAGCCTCAAGACGCTTGGCCTCAGCCTCTATCTGTTGCTCAAGAGCTAACAAACGAGTCGGGGCAAAATACTGTAGTTCGGCAGGACCTCCCATTACTCTAAATTGGTGCTTCTGTATCGGCTTCATTAGTTTCTTTACTCGTCAAAGTCGAAAAAAGATGGGATTGAAACGGATCCTATTTGGAATGAAATTTCGGCACAACACGAGCCTTGAGGGATTGCCCCTTCGCGAACTCCCCCCCTCGTCCGTCCCACTCTTCATACCCTTGGCTTCACTACCCCACACAAACTTCCAACTACCTATATTTTCACCTAAATTCAAATCCATAGGCTTTAACCGAGTTTAACCAACTCATCTAAAACTACCTAGCCCACCCCCTAATCCCCATTTGGCATGCGTGCCTGATTCGCGATATAGCTCCCCGCCTGAGTCTTCCTTAATTCCCCGTATATTCCGCTCACGAGTTAAATTTACGTCTTTAGCCGCTTAAGGCTGGAGGTGAGCAATATAGCGCGAGGTAGAGCCGAACCAGGGGCAAATATACTGAACAAAAAAAAGAGAGTGCCACCGGCGGGGTGTCCATTTCATTTACGCATTATTTGAATTAATCTCTATTCTCTATGAGCGGTATAATTGTTGATAGCTACGGCTGCGCCTCCGCGGTATACTTCGCGATGCAAAGTCGGCCACAAAATGTAAATTCAAACAGCGCTCAGTATATACAGAAGTTTTTATGAAAGAAGTTCGCACTAGATTTGCTCCCTCTCCAACTGGCTTCCAACACCTCGGTGGATTTCGAACTGCCTTCTTTGCTTGGCTCCTGGCAAAACGTTACGGCGGTAAATTTATCTTACGAATTGAAGACACGGACCAAGAACGCTCAGTACCCGGGGCAGTTCGCTTTATTCTCGAAGAACTTGCCTGGTTTGGCATTTGTCCCGACGAGGGTCCGAGCCGTAAAGAATTAGAGGCCATTGGAGAATGGTGGGACGGTGCACCAGAACTTGGCGGCGAATGTGGCCCCTACGTACAAAGTCAGAGATTGCCGCGTTACAAACAAATTGCCGACGAACTCGTCGCCAAAGGTGTGGCGTACCGCTGCGACTGCACGCCAGAAATGCTCGAGCGCGAGAGAAATGAGCAGCTCGCTCGCCGTGAGTTGCCAGGTTATTCGGGCTATTGCCGTACCCGCAACGTATCAGCAGACGTACCACATGTGGTGCGCTTTAAAATGCCTCACAACCGCTCGGTTTCGCTTCACGACGCAATTCGTGGCAAAATCACTTGGGATTCAATTCCACTTAGAGACACCGTACTTCTCAAAAGCGATGGGTTTCCAATGTATCACCTTGCCGTCGTAGTTGATGACCATGACATGAAAGTTAGTCATGTTCTGCGTGGGATCGAGTGGTTACCATCTGCCCCTATTCACGTTCTGCTTTATGAAGCACTTGGATGGGAACTGCCTATCTTCGCCCACTTCCCGGTCGTAAACGGCGCAGACGGCAAAAAGCTTTCAAAGCGCACGGGAGCCGCCACATCACGTGATGCCCGCGAAAAAGGATTCTTGCCTGAAGCAACACTTAACTTTGTATCGCTTATCGGCTGGGCTCCAGGCGAAGGGAGTGACCAAGAAATTTTTACTCGAGATGAGCTTATCCAAAAGTTCTCGCTTGAGGGAATCAATCAATCTAGCGGCATCTTTGACATGAAAAAGATGGAGTGGATGAATGGTCTTTACATTCGTAAATTACCGCTGAACGAATTTATTGAACGCGCACAACCATTTCTTAAAGCTGCTCAACTCGAGATTCGTCCCGAGCAATTTGCTGCTCTGGCTCCTCACGTGCAAGAACGCACCAAACTTATGACCGAAATTGCGCCGATGGTTGAATTTTTGTGCGATAAGCCACTTCAACGCGATATGGAAGCTATGTTTCAGAAGGGAATGGATACTCCCAAAGCCCGTGAAATTCTTGAGCGTACATATTCCGCCCTTGAAGCCTTGGCCGACTTTTCAGTTCAGCCAATCAGCGACACCTTAAGACAAGTAGCCACCGATCTTGGTTTAAAACCAGGGAATGCTTTTGTGGTGTTGCGCGTTGCAGTAACTGGGAAAACTGTCACTCCGCCTCTTTTTGAGTCTTTTGCTGTTCTGGGTAAAGCTAAAGTGCTTCAACGTATAACCGAAACCCTGGCATTATTACCGCAGGCCGCTCAAACTCCAGCATAAGAAGCCTAGAAACGCTTTACCAAGCCGACTGCAAATACCAATGCTTCAAAGGAATCAATGGTATTTGAGTTAGCAGGTCCTATTTTCCATTCTGGCCGCTGCATAACATAGTCAACCGCGATGTCAGCCGACCAGTCTTTGGCAAACGCGTATTCAAGTTTTAAACCAGGGGTGATGGATCCAAAATCTCCCAAGCGTTGATCCGCCGTATATTGCGCCTCAAAATCTTCTGGAGGGAACACGGAGCTATAAAAATCGGCTCGTTCCTGAGTGTAATAGCGGAGACGCGGTCTCAGCATCCAAGCATCACCAAGTGGCTGATACCAAGAAGCCTCAATCATATGACTTTGCACGCTCCAGGTATCGGCTGCATATCGATAACTGAGGTGCAATGCACCCTCTGAGCCGTCAAAAAACTGGTTATATCTAGTGAGCCAGGCCCACAAATGCCGCTGAGTTGGTCTTCTATCAGCCAACTTATAAGGATCGCTATGGTAGCCTTCTGAGTAATGAAACGTCACATTTGATTGCAGAATCTGTGTCGGAGAAATTACTTGGGTAATACCAAACAAAGCATTACGTGAACGCCGACTTTCATCAACCAACGGATTCGACGAACTGCTGAGATCATCAACGTAGGCTTCAAATCCCAAAGCCAGCACCGTGTTTTTGTCCTCAGTCCACCAGCGCGCCTCAGTCAGACCTCCCCTCGACAAATAATCGTCTTCAGTTGACCACACACCACCCAGCGCGACACTAAAGCGGTTAAAATACTGGGTTACCTTAATATCTCCGGCACGCCTGGTATCTTCGACTCCCTTTCCGGACGCTCCCGTCAGGGTATTATGATAGAGCGGTGAAGCACCACTCATGCTATCTAATGTTCCACCGACGTCAACCTGGGTACTCTCGAAAAGGGGAAGGGAGATTAGAAAGCTGGGTACATGAATTCGCATCCGCTCCTGATCTCTGCCCTGATAATCGCGATAATCTTGATATTTGAGCCGTACGGTAGCTGCTTCAGGTATTTGCTGAGCCTCTGCTAAATCAGGGGCAGAAATGCCTGGCAAAGCGAGGGCCGCCGCCAATAGTGCTGCAAAACGCCTCTTTCGAGCACGCACGGGAGCGCTAATTCTAGAATTTTTTCGTGTTCGGCTTGCCATCTGAAACCAACCAAAATTTTTACTCACACCGACTTACGCCAAACCGAGAAGGGTCGGCACTTATAACTATTCTCAACATCGCCCTTAGGAACAGCCGCAACCGCCGCCACCTATTCCATAACCTCCAAAGGTGCCTTCTTTAGACTGATACAAGTGGCGCTGCGTACGGGATTCGAGAGGATCAGTATCTAATGCCATGTGCGCCCTAGATAAATGTCTCTTTTCCCAGGGTTTCACACTTGAACAACCGGCCTGAAACAACACACATCCCAGCAAGACAAAAACGCAAAACAACCTGCTCTTCTTCATTTGGTGGCTCCTACTAATTTCTGAATTTCAAGCTCCAGTGCCTTCGCCTTAGACTCTCTATAACCCGCTTCCATGTGAACCAGCTTGCCTGCTTTATCGAATAAATAAGTACTCGGCATTGCCTTAACCGCAAAGCTTTCGGCAGACTCACCATGAGAATCAAATAGAGTCATAATTTCTTTAATTTTTAGCTCATGAAGCAACGTATCGGCAGCCCGACGCTCTTCGTCCAAATTAACAGCAATTATTTGCAAGCCCTGCGCTCGGTATTTTGACTGAATCAGCTCCATCCAAGGCAGCGACTTCTTGCATGGCTCGCACCAAGATGCCCAAAAATCGACCAACACCACTTTGCCTTTGATGCACTCCAAATCGAATAAGCTGCCCTCAGTAGTTTTACCCACGATTACGGGCATGCCCTCACCTGGTTCAAGCGCCTGCACAGGAGCAGCGCTATACATACAAAAGACCGCTAATAAACAAAGCTTGAAGATTCGAGCACTCATAGGCACACTATAAAGTATGAAAAACCAACTGGCCAAGCTGTTATCTCTATCGGCATTTTTCCTTCTCACTTTTCCTCTTTTTATTGGTCTTTTATTCCCTTGCTCGCTTGCCGCAGAAGGTAATCCTATTAAAGTTGGCGCGCTTTTTTCGTTAAGTGGCTGGGCTGCAAGCGGTGGAAAGCCCGAACTACAGGGCGCTCAATTGGCTGTTGAAGAGATAAATGCACAAGGCGGAGTGAAAGGCAGTAAAATTGAATTAGTTGTAGAGGATAACCGCTCAGATTATCCCAGCACTATTAGCGCATTTAATAAGCTCGCAAATGTGGATAAAGTTCAAGTTCTCTTGGGACCAAATTGGACAGAGTTTGGGGAACTGGTGAGCCCCTTGGCACAAAGGAATAAATTACCCACACTCCTTATCTCTGGCCTCTCCGTGCGCCCGCCACAATCAAAACCCTATCTTTTGGGATTGTTGCCACATTTTTCGGAGCACGTGCGAGAACTGAGCACCTACATACAATCAAAGGGATTTAAACGGGTACAAATTGTGTTCAGCCCCACCATTTATTTTGAAGGCATGACCGAGGCGCTGCTTTCAGAACTTAGAAAACACAAAATTGAAGTGCTCCCCCCTCAGCTTGTGCAAGCCGGGAACACCGAATTTAAATCTCTTCTCGGAAGAATGCAGACTCAAAAGCCAGATGCGTATGTAGTGTTTTTGCAGGAAGGCAGCGGAATGGCGAATTTTATGAATCAACTGCGCTTGCTTAAAATAAGCACTCCCGTGCTTAGTCATGACATTAAATTTGATCATACTGTTTCAGAGAATCCAAAAGTTGCAGAAGGGGTTGTTTTTCTGCACTATGTGCTTCGCGCAGAAGATTCTTTTATCACCCGATACCAGGCTCGGTTTAAAGAACTCCCTTCTATTACTTCTCCTCGAGCTTATGACGCTATTTTTGCAATAAAACAGGCTCTTACGGACTGCTCTTTGCCCTCGATACGAGAATGCCTTTATGCTGTTGACCTGCAGGGTGCAGCAGGAAGAATGCGTTTTAATGCTGACGGAAGTTTAGTTGACGTACCCCAATTAACAGAGCTTTGGACTGTTACCAATGGTGCATTTACCAAATTACAATGATCAACTTACTATCAGGAAGCATTGCAAACTTGTTACTCACTTCCTATTTCACCTCGACTAGCGAAACTGGCCAAAAAAAGTAAAAAATTTCACTTAAGGATTCTGCATGCAAGTTCAAACAGGCCTAGATAGATTAATGAGCGATGTCTCACTACAAAAAAAGGTGGGTAACTCGTTTGCATATCTTTGTCATGGGGCATCAGTGACCAAAAATTTAGAAATTGGCCCCTTCGCAATGCGCCGTGTATTTGGTTCGCGACTTAAATCTTTAATGAGTCCTCAGCATGGTTTTTTTGGCGATGTGCAAGCTAACATGATTGAGAGTGAAGACTCGTATCATCCTGCCTTCAAGCTGCCCATTCATAGTCTGTACTCAAGAACAAGAGTGCCCACTGATTCCATGCTCGAGGGCATCGATACAATTGTAGTTGACCTTCAAGATGTAGGAACTCGAGTCTATACCTACATTCACACCATGACCTTGCTGATGGAAAAGTGCGCCAGTAGGGGTATAAAAGTAATTATTCTCGATAGACCAAATCCTATCGGCGGACTGCAACTGGAAGGCACCGTGTTGGAACAAGAGTACGCCACATTTGTGGGGCGCCATCCTATTCCCATGCGACATGGGCTTACCATGGGCGAAATGGCCCAACTCGCTGCTACCTATCATGGCTCAAAATGCGACCTCGAAGTCATTACAATGCATGGCTGGAAGCGCCACATGTATTTTGAAGAAACCGGCTTACCTTGGGTTTGGCCTTCACCAAATGTGCCTACCGTTGACACCACTGTTACCTATGTGGGCACCGTAGTGCTTGAAGGAACCAACCTTTCTGAAGGCCGAGGCACAACTAAGCCTCTCGAACTTATTGCCCATCCGCGTTTTGAACCCTTTGGACAACTTGCTGACTTTGAAGCCATGCTGAAGCGCGAAGGAATTCAAGGCTGCGTCTTAAGACCTTGCTCGTTTATTCCCACTTTCGATAAACACCAGGGAAAGTCTTGCGGCGGATACCAAATTCACGTTACTGACAGAGAAAAATTTCAATCCTGGCGTTGCCTGCACGTGCTCCTTCGCGAATTCTATCATCGTCTCGGCCAAGATTTTGCCTGGAGACCTCCTCCATATGAATACGAGGAAAAACTCCTGCCCATGGACATTCTTAATGGCACGCCCAAAGTGCGAGAATGGGTCGAGCGTCGATCTATGCTTGGGGAATTAGCAGCCCTAGAAGAAGTTGGAATGGCTTCATATAAAGAACGCTGGAAATCGGTGTGGCTGTACAGTTAACAGAGGAAATTTCCTTGATTTAATTCGGAGCTGCTTACATTAAGTAACTTAAACAAAGCTTGCCACATTTACTTAAATAATTTAGGTAGTTAACCCTGACGCCGCCTTTGCAAACAGCAAAATATCCATGTTGGGACGGACCAAGGGGTCTATAAAAGGCGTTTAATTCGAGCCGCCCAGGCAAAGGCCTCCGTCACTGAAGTTTCAAAGGCAGGCAATGCGTGGTTATCTTGATTCACGAAAAATACCCGCTTCTCATAAGGCTCACTCAGCTTGGCGGGCAGTCCTGCCCTGTACATGCCGGTTTTTGCAAGCGGCAAAGGGTGCCCCCAGCGAGCCAAACGCAACCCACGTAATTGCCGAACATCCACTCCCAATCCCGGCAAAAGCTCCTCGTGTAACTGGCGCCTCAGTTCGCCCTCAAAACGAGTAAACGCATCGGGAGAATATAATTCAGCACGACCACCCTCGTAAGGTAAAGCGCGATACAAGGTCAAAACCGAATGCGAGGCGGTAGGTGCGGCAAAATTGGCGTTTATGACATCGGTCGCCCCCCGCAGGCTTGCAGCGCGTTTTGTATCAGCGTAACTCTGCTCGCCAGCACCTAAGGCAAAAATATCGTAGACGTTCTCTTCTAAGTTTGTGGACAAAAAGGCATTGGCAACTAGATAGGCTCGATACTGAAGCTGCTGAAAGGCATCCCCCCGTTGTTCATTCAATCCGCGTACAATTTTCTTCGCTACAAATTTAGGACAGGCGCATACCACTACCTTGCTTTTTACCTCTTCAAGTTCTCCCTCAGAATTCAGCCAAGTTACTCGCACCCCATCGGGCTGAGGGTCAACCTCTAAAACCAAGCTAGAAGTGCAAATATTCTGCAAAGGCAATACTTGCGTTAGCCGCTCTGAAATTCTTTCAGCAATTGCAGCGTTTCCACCGGGATACACCCAAAGATTATTAAATTCTGCCGCATAAAAATTGAGCCCAGCTGCTGCACTAATTTCGCGAGCAGAACCACCAAGCGACGACCAGCAATAATGCTCAATAGCCGCGTTAATCAGGGCACAAAGCGGCTCTCCTACCTGCGCACACAGATGATCATAAAAAGAATGCGCATCGAGCTGGTGAATATAGGCCTCTGCTTCCGCATCGCCTGCTGGCAACTCGGGATACGGAATCTTTTCGCCCGCTGCCATATCTTCGAAATAACGCTTTAGTACTTCAATCTGTCTCTTCTCCGCGCCTGAAAGCGCCTCTTTACCGCCACTCCAAAAATCACGTAGCAAGCCGCCCGCATATAACATGGGGCCTTCATCAGACTTAATTTTTGCTTCCTTAACCAGACCTAGGTCAGCTAAAAAATCGGCAATTTCTGTACCCTCTTCCGGCTCACAAACATATGCTGCTCCAATTGAATAATCTAAACCGCACCAATTCTCGCCTTTAGAATTTCCACCCAATTGCGGCGCCTGTTCCAAAATAAGCGGGGCTTTGTCCTTTAGTAGATACGCCAAAGATAAACCAGCAATACCTGCACCAATAATAGTAAGTGGAACAGAATGCGGCTTGATGGGGGCTTGTTTTCTGCGCGCATCAGCAAGAAATTGGGGTATGTTCCAAAGAGCTGCATGGGCCTGCGTGGGGTTATCGCCCGAAAATGCCTCAGGTGCAATTTTACGCTCGCGAGCAATTGGAGAAATATTTGGTAAAGCCGAACGGCCTAAAGCATATGCTGGCACCGACGTAAACGCCTGCCCACCAAGAATCCAACCAGCCCCGCACATTGACTTTAAAAGTTGTCGCCTCAACATACCCTATACCTCCCACCTCTCGTTTTTTTACGTGGCATATGAAGCGGCTTTCTTAATAAGCAACTCAAGATTGAGCTCCTTTTTAAGCCCCCACAACGCCTGCGCCTCTTTGGTATTCCAGCGATGCGCATGCATAAAAATAAGCGAAAAGGTGGTGTAGAATGGCGCCTCTTCCTGATTTAATTCCTTTCGATAGCGCTCGCCACATTCAAAAAAGTCGTCTCGCCCCAAATTTGCCGTGTCAGCATCACACAAAAATGCACTCAACTTAGAACGAGGAACTTGCCGTGGCCCTTCAGGCAACATACGCAAAGTGGTGTCTTCAATCATTTGCGCTACAAGATCAATTTCATCATTTGTATAAGAACCAGCCTCACGTTTAAGTGCCTCAGTAGCCATTTTCGCCCCAAGCTGTTCATTCTCCTTACGCGACTCTAAAAACCCCGCATCATGAAACGCTGCAGCAACACCAAGCAATTCAAGAGACCTGTCACCTAGTCCCGCTGTAATACCCAAGTGCAAAACTTCACGAATTACATCATCAGTGTGCAGGGCACTATGATAAAAAAGAGTCTCAGGCAAATGCTGCTTAAGGGCCTTGCGAATAGCCGCAACAGGTGGCTCACAAAAAATGCGCTGTATCCATGGCTCAAGCTGAGGGGGCTTTTTATTCATATTTCTGCCAATAAGTAGCACTCCGTCCTGCGCCAGAGCAATGACGATTGAGATCTCCGCTTCTCCCAACTCAGAATTACTGAGATACTGGCTGTAATTTTTATGAATATTCGCGCCCGCTCAGAACTGCTTAAAGGCACCAGCATAGTAGCTATCTTCACTTTACTTAGCCGCATCCTTGGCTTTATCCGCGATGTGTTAGTAGCAAGACTCTTTGGTGCTGGGAGCGCCGCAGATGCCTTTTTTGTCGCCTTTCGCATTCCTAATCTTTTGCGAAGTTTTGTGGCCGAAGGGGCGCTTACTTCGGCTTTTGTGCCCGTTTTTAGTAGCGAGGCAGCTCACAGTAAAGAATCCGCCCAAAAAGCACTAAGTTCTATGCTCAGTGCCTTGCTATTTTGCACCACCATACTATCGCTGCTTGGAATACTGTTTGCCGAACGAATTGTGCTGCTTTTTGCACCGGGCTTCACACAAGACCCAGAAAAACTTTCTCTCTGCGTGCTCCTCACACAGTGCATGATGCCCTACATCATGTGTGTGAGCCTCATCGCCTTACTTAATGGCACATTAAATGCGTATAAAGTTTACGGAGCCTCCGCCATTGCACAAGTGATCATGAACATTTGCCTTATACTTGGCGCCTTAGTTGCCGGCTTTTATGTTGCTGAGCGTGCAGCGCTTATTTTAGCACTTTCAGTAATAGTGGGTGGAGTAGTGCAAGTTATTGCCCAAATTCCTGCCTTGTCGAAAGTGGGACTCGTAGCGTTGCCCAGTACGCATTTATTGAGCCCCACTACCAGATCTGTAGCAAAGTTAATGGTTCCGGCCTTATTAGGAGCCACAATTTACCAATTTACTATCTTCCTCAATACCGTGCTGGCATCTCTCCTTGAAGACGGAAGTGTTTCCTGGCTCTATTACGCCGATCGTATAACCCAATTACCAATAGGTATTTTTACCATTTCACTTGCTTCAGTGCTCTTGCCTAATTTGTCGCGCTTACACTCAAACGAAAACCAGCAAGACTTTCACCAAAACCTGCGCTCTGCCTTAAATGTCTCTGGATTTATTATTCTTCCCATTTGCAGCTTACTTATGGTGTTGGCCGAGCCCCTGGTAAGCGTCCTTTTTGAAAGAGGTGCATTTACCGCAAACGCACGCATACAAACCGCCCTCGCCCTTCAAGCATATTGTCTCGGACTGTGGGCAGTGAGCGCCCACTCCATGTTAAGCCGAGCTTTTATCGCAAAAAAGGACACGACCACTTCTGCCTTGGTTGGGCTTGTAAGTTTAGTAAGCAACTTTCTATTTTCTTTGCTCCTGATTGGCCCCCTCTCTCACACCGACGGAACTATGGGGCATGCAGTTTCCCGAATACAATTAAATTTGGGATTGCAACACGTTCAGTTTGCTCTCGGACATACAGGACTTGCGCTCTCAGCAAGTCTCGCCAGTTGTATTGCATGTCTCCTTTTGGCGGCCTTACTTGGGAGAAAGCTCCCTGGGTTTGCATGGGGGCAGGTGATTTCCGCAAATTTAAAGTCACTCATAGCAGCCCTAGTGTGTGGAGCTGTGGCCTTCTGGGTAAGCCAACAATTTACTAACCATTTGTATTTATTATGTTTATCGGCGTTTGCCGGACTCTCTAGCTACACTGCAATAAGCTTTTTATTAAAATCTGACGAACTGCACGAAACTTTGCGCATTTTTTCGCGAATAGTAAGTAGAGGGCGCAAACAATCTACGAGGTAAGCGCTCCAAAAAGGGCAGCTTACTCTTATGACTTTTTTCCCCGGCAAATTTCGTCCTCTGACGCAACATGTCGAGCTGACCGCTTCTCAAGCGCATCGGCTAATGCATGGCGCGGAAAAGTTCATTTCTGAGGCGCTTTTTCTTAATCGAAAAAAGTTAGCTGCACGCATTTGGAAGTTAAGAAAACGAGCAAAAGAGCGCGCTCTAAGCGAGGCCACAAAAAAACAGCAACATACCCTTACACAAACACTGCTCGCGTATGAGGCAAATTATACAAAACTACTAAAAACCTCGAAACAAGACCTGCTGAAATTAGCGCTGCACTACACAGCTCAGCTAACCGCGGAAACCTATTCAGTGAACAACGCGGCCCTCTCTCAAAAAATTAATCGCGCCCTGGAGTTGATGGGTAAAAATGCACACTGCACTGTGTTTGTACATGCAGATGAACTAAAAGCTATCACCACCCATTTTGCAAAAGATGCTCACGTGAGCATTCAAGCAAGCGCCGATATAACTCATGGCAAGGCGAAAATTTCTTCAGGTGTTGGCATCGTGCTCATTGACTGGGAACGTGAACTACAAACACTTACTAAAATTCTTGGAGCCTAAATGCGTATGCATAGCCTCCTCTGTGATATTCCCTTCATTAAGACGCCTTATGAGCCCACCTCACAAGGAAAAGTGAGGGCGGTAAAAGGTAGTACACTTATCGCTCAAATTCCTCTGGCCGGAGTTGGCGACTTATGTGAAATCGAAGTGCCTGGTAGGCCCGCGCTTAGTGCTGAAGTTATTTCATTTCAAGATGAGCACGTGCTGCTCTCGCCATTCGATGAACCCAGCGGAATTCGCCCAGGTGCTTTGGTCAGCAAAATAGCCAGCTCATTTTCAGTTGATGTCCCCAGCTCGCCTCTAGGCTACGTGCTTGATGCCATGGGTCGCCCGCTTAACAAACCATTTGATAGCAACAGCACCCAAATTAGAATCAAAGCCCACGGTACTCCACCGCCCGCGCTGAAGCGTAAACCAATTAACGCAAAACTTGAGACTGGAGTAAAAATTATCGACTCACTTTGCCCCTTAGGCTATGGCCAGCGCATTGCGATTTCTGCAGCAGCAGGAGTGGGAAAATCAACTCTTATCGGCATGATTACCCGCAACGCCAAGGTTGACGCCACCGTGATTGCACTTGTTGGTGAACGTGGACGAGAAGTAAACGAATTTATTGATGAAAGCCTGGGGCCTGACGGCCTAAAAAAGGCAGTAGTCGTGGTGGCAACCAGCGATGAATCTGCCGGACGTAGATGGCTGGCCCCGCAAATTGCAACGGGCATAGCTGAAACACTGCGTGACCAAGGGCTCAATGTGCTGCTCGTAGTAGACTCGCTTACTCGATCAGCCCGGGCCCTACGGGAAATAGGCCTTGCTGCGGGAGAACTGCCCGTACGGCAGGGGTACACCGCCGCAGTCTACACTCAATTACCAAAATTACTTGAGCGCGCTGGACGCAGCGAACATGGCTCCATTACCGCGCTGTACACTCTGCTGAGTAGCAGCGAGCAAGAACACGATGCCCTAAGTGAAGAAGTGAAAAGTCTCCTCGATGGGCATATAGTGCTTAGCAATTACATGGTGCACTTTGGTGTGAGGCCAGCAATAGATCCCTTGCTATCGCTTTCACGCTTAGCATCGCGTTTTACATCCGTAGAAGCACAAGAAGATATCGATACAATTTTAAGCACACTTAAACGCTTGCAGAGCGATAAAGACGTGCTGCTACTTGGTGGAATTCCCGACCCAGAGCTAAAAGCCGCGCTTACCCATGAAACAGCGCTTAAAGCTTTTCTGAGTCAATTGTCAGATCAACGTATTCCAAACCGCCAAAGCCAAGAGGAGCTGACAGATATGGCAGCTCAGCTACGACGAACTCGAGCGGAGCTGGCTAAAAATAATGGAGTCGGCGCTCAAATACTGAAGTCCATAAGCTAAAATTGCATTTTTCTCAGCACACTTCGAAGCATAGCTCTCTGCCCCTATCTACTGCTATTATCTACCTCTCTCAAGTCCTCCAGCGGGCGGAATTTTATGGTGAACTATGTCATTATCCCAATTTGTTGACCTATTCCTTCATGTAGATAAACACCTTGGCGCTATAATTCAATCCTACGACACCTGGACCTACTTTATTTTATTTGTGGTCGTCTTTGCTGAGACCGGATTTGTCGTCACTCCCTTTCTGCCCGGGGATTCTCTGCTTTTTGCAGCGGGTGCCTTCTCAGCCCGTGGCTCATTAGACGTGCACACTGTGGCGATTCTTATTTTTATTGCAGCTGTGCTTGGGGATGCAGTGAACTACGGCATCGGTCATTTTATTGGCCCTAAGCTCCTGAAGAATCAAAATTCTAAAATCTTTAAAAAGCACTACCTTGAGAGAACCAACAAGTTCTACGAAAAGTACGGGGGCAAAACCATTATCATTGCCCGCTTTGTGCCGATTGTGCGCACATTTGCGCCCTTTATGGCCGGAGTAGGCACCATGAATTACTCTAAATTTGCTGCTTACAACATTATTGGGGCAGCTCTTTGGGTTCTTCTATTCGTGTATGGTGGTTTTCTATTTGGCGATCTGCCGTTTGTAAAGAAGAATTTTAGCGTCGTAATTTTGGCCATAATTGTCCTTTCAGTGCTGCCAGCCGTGTTTGAGGTATGGCAGGCCCGAAAGGAGAATGCGCAGACTGGGTCTGAAGGTAAGTAAACAGTGTAGGAGATGTCCTAACGCTCCCAAAGTTTTCTTTGTCCTCTCAAATAGCAGCAATCGCTCCAAAAAGAGAATGCATAATAACCCGTCTGATTTGGGTTCCCTCGTAACTCTCGCAGACGAAGGGACGGGAGCCGACTTTTCCTCAGTGCCATTGGACGAAATTTTTCACCTAAGCCAGATAGTGATCTCAATTTCATACAACTCAATACGAATCTACAACTTACACGGCCCTCAAAAAACTTAGGCCCCCTGCTGGCTTGTACACCAACAGGAGGCCTAAATTATTGACTATAAGAACGCAGTATTAGTGAGCGCCTACAGCCTTATCGTTACGCGAGTGAGGAACAACATTTGATGCTGCTGCTCCGCCGGCACGAATACGCATTCCGTAGAATGAGCGATATACGAAAACCAAGCCAACTGCGAACAATACAAGTCCAATCCACAATGCAGTTTCACGAGCTGACACTGCAATCTCAACGGCCAATAGACCGAAGAGGGTAGTAAACTTGATGATTGGGTTAAGAGCTACCGAAGAGGTATCCTTGAACGGATCACCAACGGTGTCACCAACCACTGTTGCTGCATGTAAAGGAGTACCCTTTTCACGCAAATCAACTTCAACAAATTTCTTGGCGTTATCCCACGCACCACCGGCATTCGCCATAAACATGGCTTGGAACAAACCAAACACTGCTATGGAAATGAGGTAACTTGCAAAGAAGGTTGGATCGAAGCATGCAAATGCCAAAGTAAAGCAGAAAATAACGCCGAAGATATTCAGCATTCCTGCCTGGGCATATTGCGTACAAATACGAACCACTTCTTTCGAGTCCTTCACAGACGCGCTGGCTGCGCTATCAAGACGAATGTTCGCCTTAATGTACTCAACGGCACGGTAAGCTCCGGTGGTTACTGCTTGCATTGAAGCACCGCAGAACCAGTAGATTACTGCACCGCCTGTCACGAGACCAATCAACACACGTGGGTCGATGAGATCAAGTTTCAGGTCAAGGAGCAAGATAATCGAGAAGATCATTGTGGTGGCACCGATTACGGCTGTACCGATAAGCACTGGCTTAGCGGTTGCCTTAAAGGTGTTACCAGCTGAGTCATTCTCTTCTAAGAACAACTTACCCTGCTCGAAGTTTGGCTTGAAACCAAACTGCTTCTCAATTTCATTGCTAATTCCAGGAACAGCTTCGATCTGAGAGAGCTCGAAAACTGATTGAGCATTGTCAGTAACAGGGCCGTAACTATCAACAGCGATAGTAACAGGGCCCATGCCCAAGAATCCAAACGCGACGAGACCAAAGGCAAACACTGCTGGGTAAACCATGTAGTTTTCCAAGCCATGTGTTGCTGTGTAGTAGGAAACAAGCATGATGGCCACCATGACCATACCCTTCCAGAATGCGCTGAAGTTACCAGCAACAAGACCTGAAAGAATCGTCAAGGAAGCACCGCCTTCACGTGAAGCATTCACAATTTCAGCTACGTGTTTAGACTTCGCTGAAGTGAATACTTTGGTGAACTCTGGAATCAAAGCCGCAGCTAATGTTCCGCAGCTTATGATTGTGGCAAGCTTCCACCACAAACCAAATTCCATAGTACCAAGCAGAAGGTTACTTACGATATAAGTTACTGCGATTGAGACAAGCGAAGTAATCCAAACCAATGAGGTAAGAGGAGTTTCGAAATTGAAAGCAGCCTTCTCACCAAACATCGACTTAGATATTGCGTTATTAAACCAGTAGGAACCAACGGAGGTTACTACCATCAAAATACGCATTACGAAGAGCCAAACAATAAGTTTGGCCTGGAGGTCTTCAGCTCCAGCGCCGGCAACAAGTTTACCATCAGCGCCAACAAGCATACCAACGGCCAAAACGATGAAGCTAATTAAAGCCACACCTGTTACGCCGTAGGTCTCAAAGCCATCAGCTGTTGGACCAACAGAGTCACCAGCATTATCGCCAACGCAGTCAGCGATTACGCCTGGGTTACGAGCATCATCTTCCTTGATGTTGAATACGATCTTCATCAGGTCTGAACCGATGTCAGCAATCTTGGTGAAAATACCACCGCAAATACGCAGCGCGGACGCACCAAGTGACTCACCAATGGCGAAGCCGATGAAGCAAGCACCGGCGGCAGTCGGCGATACAAACAAAAGAATTGTAAGCATCAAGAGCAATTCTACGCTGATAAGCAGAACGCCAATCGACATACCTGCTTGAAGCGGAATTGACATAACGGGATATGGCTTACCGGCCAATGACGCAAACGCAGTGCGGCTATTTGCATACGTATTAATGCGAATACCGAACCATGCCACTCCATATGACCCAGCGATACCGATGATGGACCACATAAGGATGGTCAGAACCTTCGGCAGTTCCATATGCTGCAAGATCGAGAAGTAATAGAACATACATGCGCCAATCAGGATCTGAAGCATGACAAGGAACTTCCCCTGCTGTAACAGATACGTTTTGCATGTTTCGTAAATCAAACCCGACACATCGAGCATGACTTTATGAGCCGGCATCTTTCGGATTTTGCAGAATTCCAAATATCCGAAAAGAAGGCCCAAAATTGGAACGATAAGGCCCCACATCAAGAGCGAGTGCCCTGATACATCGGTGCCAAATACGTTAAAAGTTGGATGAAGCGGCGGGATCTTAAGATCTGCCTCTGAAGCAAACGCTGTGGAGTTTATCGCAAGAACTGATGCACACAGTCCTAGAAGCGACAACCCCCGACGAAGACCTGCTGTCATAGGGATTCTACCTTATATAATGTTGTCTAAATGACAAATGAAAAGCGCCCTATTATTAACGGAATAAACTACTCAGGTAAAGCAGTGTCCCACCGGCGAACACCACAGCGAATGTTCTATAAATATATCAGGTAGTTATATTATAACTACCTGAATCAACCAGAGCAATCCACTCCCCCTTTAGGAATTGCTAAATCTATGCTGATATAACGCCGCGAAGTTCTTCACTCCTGCCTTTGAGGTAGCTTTATGAAAGCTCTATTGAGCCTGTCCCTATTGCTGTCATTTATTTTTATCTCTCCAAAACAGGCCTTTGCCTATTTGGACCCCGGAACGGGAAGCGTCATTTTGCAGGTGGTTGCTGCAGGGATATTAGGGGCACTTTTCACCATTAAAACCTATTGGCATCGCATTCTCTCAATTTTCAAAGGCAAAAAAGGCCCGAGCGACTCTTAATCGTCGAGACAGCACCGTGAACCCAGCATTATCTTCAGCTCATTTGGCTAGTGACACGAGCACCCCCTTGCCTTCTTCCTTCCGTGACCGCGCTGGCTTTGTTTTCTCTCACTCCGGAAAATTGTACCGACAGGTGAACAAAAATTACGCCCTACAATTTGAGCATTTGCACTCAAGTGGCCTGTACAAAAAACTGACCGAGCAACATCTGATTGTCCCCCACCAGGAGGTAGCGCAAACCCCCGTCACTCACGATGCCTTTAAAATTATTGAACCAGAACTTATCCCTTTCGTTTCATATCCTTCTGAGTGGTGTTTCGGGCAGTTAAAGGCGGCGGCGCTCGCGACTCTTGCGGTTCAACGTACGGCGCTTCAGTACGGAATGACTTTAAAGGACGCATCAGCGTTTAATGTTCAGTTTAAAGGCGCGCGCCCCCTATTTATCGATACTTTATCGTTTGAAATATATCGTGAGGGTCAACCCTGGGTGGCCTATCGCCAATTCTGTCAACACTTCCTCGCCCCCCTAGCGCTTATGGCCTTCGCCGATACTCGATTAAATCGCCTTCTCCAAGTTTTTATTGATGGCGTGCCTCTTGAAATAGCCAGCTCGCTTCTGCCGCTTCGCACCTACGTGTCGCCAAGAATTCTATTTCATATTCACCTGCATGCCCGCTCTCAAAAAAAATATGCCGATGCAGCGCGCTCTCAAGATTTAGCCAAAGCCAAATCGGCTCGGGTGTCGAAAGCCGCGCTTTTAGGCTTAATTGAAAGCCTTAAGGCCACCGTTGAGGGGCTCCAGTGGAATCCAGCAGGAACTGAATGGGGGGACTATTATTCTGATACTAACTATTCTTCTGAGGCGATGACCCATAAGCGGAGCTTGGTTGAGTCCTGGGTGAAAACTCTTGATCCTAGCTCGGTGTGGGATATGGGGGCCAACACGGGCGAGTTTAGCCGCCTCGCTGCACAGAACGGCCGAACTGTAATTGCTTTTGACATTGACCCAGCGGCTGTTGAAAAAAACTTTCGTCAAGAATCGCGAGCTCCTCTGCAGATTACGCCTTTAGTACTTGATTTAACCTGTCCTACTCCTAGTTTTGGCTGGGCGCTTGAAGAGCGGCAATCAATTACGCAGCGTGGTCCGGCAGATGTGGTGCTCGCGCTGGCTCTGGTGCATCATTTGGCTATTGGCAACAATGTGCCGCTTGCACGGGTTGCGCAATTTTTTGCCAACTGCGGGCGCTCGTTAATTATAGAATTTGTTCCAAAGTCAGATTCGCAAGTGAGTCGTTTGCTCGCTTCTCGTGAGGACATTTTCCCTGATTACACCAAAGAGGGTTTTGAGGCTGCGTTTCAGCACTTTTTTAGCATTAAACGCTGCGAAGCTATTTGTGGGTCCGAACGCTGGCTCTATATGTTAGAGTGCAAGAAACGCTAACGACACATATTACTATGAGCACAAAACAAAGAACCGAAGTGCAGGTGCAAGACACCTGGGATCTGAGTCCCTTATTCGCCTCTGAAGCTGCTTGGGAAGCTGCTGCACAGAAATTTCCCGATGAACTTGCCGAAGTTGCTACTTTTGCGGGAAATCTCGGCAAAAATGCTGCTACCTTGGCGAAAGCACTCGATGTGTATCATTCCGTCCAGCGCAAGTTAGACCTAATCTGTGAATATGCCCACCGTCTCTCTGATCAAGACACGAGTAATTCTCATCATTTGGGAATGAAACAGCGCACCATTGGTCTCTCGGCCCAGTTTGCAACTGCCACTGCGTATATGCAGCCAGAAATTCTTGCGCTCGAAGATGCGACTTTGCAAAAATTTTTGGCAGATCCTCGTCTATCTGCATATGCCAGAACTCTCGATGAAATTCTGCGCTACAAATCACACACGCTCGACGAACAACAAGAAACTTTGTTGGCACAGGCAACTGAGCTCTTTTACTCACCCTCTGAGATCTACAGCCAGTTAAACAATGCGGACTTTAACTTTGGGACCCTGATGATAGATGGGGTTGAAAAAACTCTCACCCACTCTAGTTATCAAACGTTTCTAAAACACCCCTCACGTGATATTCGACGCCAAGCTTTTGAAAAACATTACACCGTTTATGAAGCGCATCAATATTCGCTTGCAGCGGTGCTGACGGCCTCGCTGCGTACCGATTATTTTATGGCCAAGGCCCGGCGTTATTCTTCCACCCTTGAAATGCGCCTGTATCCAGATAGGGTAGCAAAAGAAGCTTTCGAAAATTTAATTAATACGGTGGCGGCACACCAGCAAACCCTTGCCAAATATAATCGTTTACGAGCGAGAGTATTAAAACTTTCGCGTATTGCGCTCTATGACACCGTGGTTCCGCTTGTGCCGTCGACAACCTTTCATACGCCCTACGAAAACGGAGTAAAACTCATAATAGATGCGCTCAAACCTCTTGGAGAAGAGTATTGTGCAGTGCTTGCAGCAGGTCTTGGATCCTCGCGTTGGGTAGATAAGTACGAGAATAAAGGAAAGCGCTCTGGCGCTTATTCGGCAGGCTGTTACCAGACGCCTTGCTATATCTTAATGAATTATCAGGAAGACAATATCCAAGATCTCTTTACTCTGGCTCATGAGGCAGGGCACTCCATGCACTCATATTTCTCGCATAGAAATCAAACCTACCAAGATTCTCAGTACCCTATAATTACAGCTGAGGTAGCCTCCACATTTAACGAGCAATTACTTTTTGCGCATCTTAATAAAATTGAGAAAGATCCGCTCAAACAAGCATATTTGCTCACTCAGCACCTTGATGAAATTAATGGTACTCTGTTTAGGCAGGTAATGTACTCAGACTTTGAGCATAAAGCTCACGCCACTCTTGAAAGAGGAGCGCCCCTCACCAGCGAGCGTTTCCGTGCCTTATGGCGTGAAAGTTTTGAAAAGTTTAATGGCGACACCATAGAGCTTGATGAAATAGCTGAAACGGGATGTTTTAGAATTCCGCACTTCTACCATTCATTTTACGTATATAAATACGCCACCGGCTTGGCAGCTGCTATTTCTCTGTCCGAGCAAGTGTTAGAAAAGGGTGGTGAGGCAACTCGGCGTTATCTTGGATTCCTCAAGAGCGGCGGATCTGTGCCTCCCCTCGATACACTTGCAAAAGCAGGCGTGGATATCCGCTCACCGGAGCCAATAGAATACGTGATGCAGCTTTTTGAGCGGCTTTGTGCTGAGCTTGAAGCTAAGCTCTTGCAGGTCAAAGCCCACTAATGCCAGTCTCGTTCAGCATTTTAGATTAACTCCGTTTTGAGAGAACTCATGTGACGAGCCCGTCGCCAGTAAGCAAACACTTAGGACTTTTAATAAGCATTGGGCTTCTGGGCTGGATGGTGTTTGCCGTAAATTGGACGCAAGTATGGCAAGAACTATTGCTCTCAAACTACCTGATGCTTATTCCTGCCAGCATCGTGGTTATCTTCCATTATATTCTTCGTGCGCTGCGTTGGCGGGCTTTACTTCCAGAAGCCACACATCCGGGAAAATTCAGTGACCTTTTTGATGGAATTATGGTTGGCAACTTTGCCAGCTATTTTTTGCCGCTGCGCGCTGGAGAGTTTATTCGCCCGTTTGTGCTTACCCGCGCAAGCTCGTATAGCTTCTCTAGTGCCTTCGCCACTGTGGTCATTGAGCGTTTTTTTGACCTTACCGCTGTGCTGCTCAGTTTTGTGTACGTGGTAAATTCAGTGCCTGAAATGCCCGCGCTGGTGCACCAAGGTGTGTATGCACTTTCAGTGCTCGCTGCGGGACTGTGCGCCTTTATAATCGTAGGAGTTTTTTTCCCACGCTTCGCGGAATGGGCAATCGATTTTGGCCTGGCGATAGTGCCTTCAAAAATTCGCGCTGCACTGCGCAAATTTCTTTTAGAATTTGTGCAGGGCACGAGCGTCCTCCGCAACCCACGGCGTTTTATTACGGTAGTCGCATTAAGTGCCTTGGTGTGGCTGAGCTGTTATTTATTTTTTGTCACCTTTATGCTCGTGGTGAGGGTGCCTTATTCAGATTTTGGCTCCTATTTTTTGATCGCCAGCTGCGTTGCAGTGGTGGTGGCTCTGGCGGTAGCAGCCCCGAGCTCTCCTGGTTTTGTGGGAGTGTATCAAGTTGGCTGCACCCTTGGCTTTGCTCTGTTTGGTGTTGCTGAATCAACCGCTATTGCTTTCGCAATTTTATCTCACATTTTCCAATACATTCTTTTTTCAACGTACGGCTTTTATTTTCTTTCCAAGGCTGAGCTCCGCTTTCAAGACTTAAAACAGGTGGCGCAGACTCGGGGCCAATCATCCACGCTCGAAAACGCTCATAATCAATAAACCCACAGCTTGGCAGACTCTTTGCTCTCTTCTTCTGATTGCAGGCTTAAGAGGCAGCATTTGCCGCCCTCAAGCCTTGTTCATCCAAGTTAACTAGCTAAATTCAGGAAGAATTTTGCTGTGGGTGGGCAATACGCTCAAACGGAAAAATTTTCCGCTTACGGAAGGATCTTCTATGCGCATCGAGTCGGCACTATATGCAAGCAAAGAGGGACTAGATTCCCACGGTAAAGCTATTGCCGTTATCGGTGATAACGTCTCAAACGCCAACACGGTGGGTTACAAAACATCACGTGTTGAATTTGCCGATCTTTTTCCTGATGGTAAGGACGGTAGGCAGAGTGGTGCGCTGCCTTCATCGGGCGGCGGTTCTGCCATTGCCCGAGTGCGCCAAATTCATGAAACAGGCGTTCTTGAACAAACAAGTAGACCGCTCGATGTGGGTATTGCGGGCGACGGCTTTTTTATGGTCGGAGATGTTGAAGCTCCACTTTTTACTCGCGCCGGCAATTTCTCTGTCAATGAAGATGGGCTACTCGTTACCCAAGATGGAGAACCAGTTTTAGGACTTCAAGGAACTGGCACTACTTTAGGAACATTAAACGTAAACTCCGTTGAACTAACGGGCTCAGCCACCAGCCTGGCCACTGTTTTTGGTAACCTCTCAAGTAGCCTCGACACCACTGTGGTTCCTACAAATCCAGCTACTTTTGAGGACATAAATTCAACTGCTTCGTTCGTTCACACCGTCTCCGTTACAGATAGTCTTGGCGAATCTCACGATGTACTTTTGGCATTTTATAAAACGGGCACCAACGCTTGGACCGCTCAAGCTTACATAAACGGGGGTGACGTAGGCGGCACCGAAGGGGCTCCGGTCCAGCTCGGCACAAATGCAACGCTTGCCTTTAATAGTGGCGGACAAATTTTGGATGCTGACGCGGCGGCAGCTCGTATTACGGCGGCTCCGGCCTATAATAATGGTGCAGCGGCGGGTAATTTCGACCTCGATTTATCAAACTTTTCTCAATTTGCTAGCTCAAGCATTGTGAATGGTCTCTCTCAAGATGGACGCAGCGCCGGTAACGTAAAGAGCTTTGAATTTGGTAGTGACGGTACGCTCATCGCTATTCTTGATTCCGGAACTCAGTATCAGGTTGGTAAAATTCAGTTAGCCCAATTCGCAAATACTGATGGCCTAGAACGCGCTGGTAACGCGATGTTCCGCGCCGGAGCAACCGTGGGTGAGCTAACGGTGTCTGACCCTGGAGCACAAGGTTCTGGTAAACTTGAAGGCGGCTCACTTGAACGCTCAACGGTTGATATTGCTGGTCAATTTATTAACCTAGTTTTGTTTCAACGCGGGTATCAAGCGAATTCTCAAACCTTGAATGCAGCAAACCAACTGATTCAAAATACGCTTAGTCTTATTAGATAGAGAATAACGCTGCTCTGCTGCTCTGGTTGTGGCATACTGCATTCGAGGTGCACGATGTCGGCATTAGACTCGAAAATTCAGAAACACAATATAAAAGGCGTCAAACGTCACATTTTTCTTTGTGTAGCAGAGAAGGCCAAGTGCTGTTCCGCCTCGGAAGCGAATCTCTCTTGGGATTTTCTCAAAACCCGCCTAGACGAGCTTCAGCTTACCGGCCCTCAAGGGTCGGTATATCGCAGCAAAGCCGACTGCTTACGCATTTGTGCACAGGGGCCTATTGCCTTGGTATATCCCGAAGGTGCTTGGTACCACTCCTGCACGCCAGAAGTGCTTGAGAAGATTATTCAAAGTCATCTAATTCAGGGTCAGGTATTAACAGAGTATTGCTTTGCTCTGAACCCTCTTGCTTCTCAAACCAGCAGCAATTAACTTTGGTTACACTATGAAGGCACTGTTCGCAATTTTTTCAGTAATCATATTAATCGCATTCCCCGCCGAAGCAGCGGTAAAAGTGTATCGCTGCGAAGGTAAGGTGCAGCAGTATCCTTGCTCTATGGATCTATTCGGTGAGAAGAAAAAACTAAAAAAACCTCTCTTCCATGCTTCCTTGGCTCCAGTGGCAACTAGATCCCTACTGCAAGAACCTCGAGCCCAGCTTGCCCGCAGCAGCAGCACCGCATTTGCGCGAGTGCTTTCGCAAGTTGGAAAACGTATTGGCCGTCAGGAAGGACATTGGCAAGGAAAAGTTGAGGGGAATGGTCAGGTTCAAATTCTGATTGAGTGGTTTCGTGATGGTACTTTTCAGCATGCAGTCCCGTTGGGCTCAGTAACCCTCCAAAATCGCTCAACTAATTTTGGGTTCCGCACTAGCTGGCCAGAAGGTAACGGTTGGACCTGGAAAGTTTCGGCAACGGCCAAGGATGCGTAAGGCAGACTAGTCCTTGTTTATTTGGCTTTGAAGCCCTATACTCTCAGGCATCCTTTTGGGGGAAAGGCATGACTCAAACTTCCGTACAAAATACTCAACAAGACATGAGCTTAACCCTTGGCGCTGGCGCAATCGTAGCATTAGCTGCGCTTCGGCCTGCTGGCTTTGTTGGCGATATTTTGGGTGCCGCTCTCGCAGACACAGCAATTGAGGGCCTTCGCTCTCTTATAGACGCTGAAGAAGCTGCAACTGTGGAATCCAATCTGGCTCGTCCGCCAGTTATGGAGTCAGAACTTGCACTGGTGAGCGCAACCCGCACAGTGCCCTATGGCCAAATTATTGGATATCGGGCTGCTGCTTAACTAAGCCGGTAAGTATCAATTTGTCAGTGTTAACGAACTATTTGCTTTTCGGAGTTACTTTCCGGTGCAAGTCTCCTTGCGTTCGCGAACCATTCAATCTGGCTACGTTGCACTTTGCGCCGATTGAAAGGGGCAACCAAAGATTGACGGGTTCGTATGCACCTCCTGCCCCGAGCAAGTTTTGCTAATATCTTCAGTGATAATTTCAACTACCTCCTACATTGCTGATTTTTGAAAAAAAAATGAATGCAGCTGGGCTTAATCTTGTTTCACCCGTTTCCATAGAGCGGCATGCTTGTGCTACACTCGACCGGTCATGCTCCAAACTACTCAGCGCTCAAAATTATTAGATTACATTCGCACCCGGGCTCCCTATTCTGTGGTTGACGAAGGCTTACAACGTGCCGGAAGCGGTGATGTGGGCGAATGCAGTAAAACGGGCAACGCCATTAAGGGCGTCGTGCGCGCAAGCGCTGAACTGATGCATAGCGTGGGTGTAGAGTTTGATGCAAATCAAGATGCAGAAGCAACTTGTAGCTGTTCAAGCACCGAGGATATGCGCGAGCAATGGTGCTCACATGCTGTGGCGCTGCTTTGGCATGCGTTTGATCTTGGATTTCTCGATCCGCACAATGGATTTGCTGCCCCCGAAGCGGTGCATCGCACTTCAACTGGCAGCCCCAATGAAGTTGCTGAGGTAATTCGTTCAGTTTCCCAAAAAGAGCATCAAACAAATGCCACTGTCGCGTTCTCTCCCACAGTGAGCATCATTCTGGATCTTTCAAGCGACCGCCTCGGTGTTCAAGTTTGCTTTGATGGAGAACCCCAAAGCCCAATTCTGTTTGAGAGTTTTACCAAGGTAAGTAGTCGAGCACTTGATACCTTACTGGTTAAAATTCTTGATGATGAAGGCAGCTGGGACGAAGAACATAAGTTTTGGTACATCAACGCAAGCTCCGCCATTGAAATGGTGTTAGGCCTTATCCCCGAATATAAGCAAGTTACAAACGCGGCGACCAAACGAAACATCGAATTTGCCACCGAACCACTTGATGCGCGTCTTAACTTGGCCTGGTCCGACAATGGGCTAGATCTTTCAATGGAATGGATTTTAAGCGATGGCAGCACCGAGTTAAAACATAGCGAACTTATTGGCACTGGTCCGTATTGGACTTTGGTACGAAATGCCTTATATCGAGTTACCCCTCATGCCTCGCGTATTGCCACACTCTTTGCCCAAAATGCAGTACTCAGCTATCCGCGCAGTAGAATTGCGCCAATCTTAGAAGAGCTCAGACAGGGGCTTTTTGATCCAAAATTTATTCGAGTTCTAAACCCAGAGCTTCAACCGGAATCAGAAATTGTCACTCCTAAGCCAGTTTTAGAACTTGCGAAACGTGAGTTTCATCTCGATCCCTATTCCCCGCTTGCAACTACCTATCAAAATGAATTCACTTTGGCGGGCACATTAGAGTTTGAGTACCCCAGTCCAAAAGCGTCCGAAAATTTGGTCTATTTGCCAAATCGCAGCTACGAACGTGACTGCATCGATTTATTAAAATCATTGGGATTCAACCCGGCAGGGGAAAGCCGCAGCGTGTCGGTTTCAGGCGACCATGCACTGGATCTGGTGCATCAAAGTAAATCTGCACTGCCCGCTGAGTGGAAAGTGCTGGGTCTCGAACAAGTGCGTAAAGCTCTTAAATTTTCAGAACTCAACATCTCTGTTTCTATTCAAGCATCTCGAGACGAGGAATTACGCAGCAAATCATCATCAAAGGTTGACTGGTTTGACTGCCAAGTTTCATTAACACAAAACAATGCGAATGTGCCGCTCAGCACTTTGTTTAAAAATGCAAAAGGTGGCAGCGACCGCTGGATCCGGCTAGATAGCGGTGCCTATGCAAAAGTGCCAGGCGGTGGCATTCAGCAACTACGCACCACGTTAGGAATTTTAGACTCAAATTTTAGATTATCTAACACCATAAAAACGCGCATGAGCGCTGCTCAGGCGGTTAGTTTTAGTGGACTCAGCGAGGAACAATTTTCGATCTCAATTGATTCGCGCATTAAAGAGCTGCACCAAAAATTAAGAGAATTCCAATCTATTCCCAATCAAAAGCCCCATAAGAATTTTTGTGGCAAACTCAGAAGTTATCAAAGTGAGGGCCTTAGCTGGCTGCACTTCTTGAATGATTTTGGTTTAGGCGGAATTTTGGCCGATGAAATGGGTTTGGGTAAAACCGTACAAACCTTGGCGTTTTTGCAGAACATTTGCTTACCAAAAAAAGGTAAGTCAAAAACCAGTGGAAAGCCCGCCCTTATTGTTGCTCCAACCTCAGTAATCACCAATTGGTTCTACGAAATCAAACGCTTTGTGCCTGAGATGTCAGTTCTGCTATTACACGGGCCAGGTCGCAAAGCACATTTTGGTGACATTCCTAAACATGATCTCATCATTACCTCTTATGCACTGTTGAGACTCGACCGCTTCGAGCTTGAGAAACATGAATTTTCGTACGTTATTCTAGACGAAGCCCAGAACATTAAGAATCCTGAGACAGCCACTACCCGAGCTGCAAAAAGTCTCAAGGCCAAGGGCCGCCTCGCCTTGAGCGGCACTCCAACTGAGAATAGGCCGCTTGAATTATGGTCTATTATGGACTTCTTGATGCCCGGCTACCTTGGGTCCGTAGACTATTTTAGAACCTATATAGAGAAACCAATTCTTGAAGGTGGCCCAGGCGTTCAAATTGCGCGTTTTCTCAATTCGAAAACCAAGCCATTTATTTTGCGCAGAACCAAAGCGGAAGTTGAAAAAGATCTGCCGCCCAAAATTGAGTCAGAACAATATGTGTCTATGGCTCCTTCCCAAGCTGCTCTTTATAACGAAATTCTTGAAGAAGTTCGTCCACGCGTATTCGAGGCGGTTAACAAGGTCGGCGTACGCGGCGCAAGCGTTTCCATTTTGGCAGCACTGCTACGCCTAAGGCAGGTATGTAACCATCCCAACTCAATTGAGGCCTTACGTGAAGTAACAGGCTACGAATCTGGCAAGTTTAATTTGCTTCGCGAGTTAATTCGAGAAGCGCTTGATTCGGGACGAAAAATTCTGCTCTTTAGTCAGTTCCGGGAAATGCTTGCAATTATTCGCCGATTCCTTGAAGAGGAAAAAGTTAGTCATCTCTACCTGGATGGCGCGACACGCAATCGTCAGGAGCTTATTGATCGCTTTAATGGGGACTCGGACGTACGGCTTTTCTTGGTAAGTTTGAAAGCTGGTGGCACGGGTCTTAACTTAACGGCCGCTGATACCGTGGTCATTTACGATCCGTGGTGGAACCCTGCTGTAGAAAATCAGGCTGTAGACCGAGCGCACCGAATTGGACAAACCAAAACGGTTCATGTGTACCGCTTGATTACTGAGAATTCGATTGAACAGAAGATTATGCAGCTTAAAGCCAAGAAGGCTAAGCTTGTAGAGGCTCTGATTAATGAAAATGGGTTAAGCACTCTTTCACTGAGCAAAGATGATCTTGAAAATCTCTTTAGTCCGTTGCCACTTGATGGATTGTCGGCTGAAGACCGCGAGGCTTAGGCGGAGAATTGAAAGTTCACTTCGATAAGCTCAGGGCGGGCAAGTCGAGCAGTGCAAGATTGGCGCAGAGGAGTATTTTACCACTAAGACCGCCAAGAACACGAAGTGAAAGTTCCTAAGGGTTGCCTACTTTGCGGTCTTAGCGGTCTTGGTGGTGCAAAAATTTCTACAAGCTGCCTTAGACACGCTCAGGCCAAGCAGGCTCAGATGCTGGAAAACCGGGGCGGGCACAGCTGACGGGCTGACGGAGAGTAATTAGCGGTACTCAATTTAGATTATGGCCTACGCTACCCGCATTTCTTGTTCTTGGCACTCACAGCAGCTAAGCTAGGGGCTCGCAACAATTTAGGGAGCGCCTCATGGAATATCGTCGACTTGGAAATTCAGGACTCAAAGTTCCAGTTCTCACCCTTGGTACGGGCACTTTTGGCGGGAAAGGCGAACTATTTAAAGGTTTCGGCTCAAGCGATGTCAAAGAAGCAAGCCGCCTCATAGATGTGTGCTTAGAGGCTGGCCTCAATATGTTCGACTCAGCCGATATTTATTCTGCGGGAGTGGCTGAAGAAATTTTGGGTCAAGCCATTAAGGGACGGCGAGACCAAGTTCTCATATCAACCAAGGGAACTTTTGCCTGGGGTTCTGGACCGAACGAAGTTGGCTCTTCACGTTTCCATCTTATACGAGCGGTAGAGGGAAGTTTAAAGCGTTTAGGCACTGACTATATTGATCTCTACCAGCTTCATGGATTTGACGCTTCGACGCCAATTGAAGAAACGCTAGACACCTTACACCGCATGGTTCAGCAGGGTAAAATTCGCTATATTGGCTGCTCTAATTTTTCTAGTTGGCATTTAATGAAGTCACTTGCCATTTCTGAGAAGCATGGCTGGACTCGTTATGTGGCCCATCAGGCCTATTATTCTCTTGTGGGACGTGACTACGAGTGGGACCTCATGCCACTTGCATTAGACCAGGGTGTTGGCGCAGTAGTGTGGAGCCCACTTGGATGGGGCCGCTTAACGGGCAAAATTAAACGCGGCCATGCTCCTGCTTCAGGGACTCGACTTACCCATCAATTAGCTGCTGATCTTGGGCCTCAAGTTGAAACTGAATATCTGTATCAGGTAGTGGACGCCCTTGAGGTAGTTGCTTCAGAGGTAAAAAAGAGTGTTCCTCAGGTTGCCCTGAATTGGCTGCTGCAAAGGCCCTCTGTCTCAACCATTATCATAGGCGCTCGTAACGAAACCCAGCTTAAAGAAAATATTGGGGCACTTGGTTGGAGCCTTACGTCGGATCAGATAAAAACGCTGGATACGGCGAGCGCACGTCCGCTGCCCTACCCAACTTGGCATCAAGCTTTTTTTAGTGAAAGAAATCCAAGACCGGTGTAGGAAAAGTGCATGATTGGCGATCTTCAGTCATTTATTAGCCTGCTGCGCAAAGAGCGAGATATCGTCGAAATATCTGCTCCTGTTGATGCTCGATTAGAGGCTGCAGAAATTCACCGCCGCATTATTGACGAGGGAGGGCCCGCATTACTTTTTACGAATATTAAAGGTGCAGCATTTCCACTCGTAACCAATTTGTTTGGAACCCAAAAACGCATGGAGCTTGCGTTTGGTAAACGTCCGGAAAAACTCGTTCAGGAGATTGCCGCGCTGCCTCATGAATTACTACCTCCGACACTTTCAAAACTTTGGGGAAAGCGAAAACTTTTTGCCGATCTTGCTCGCATTGGTCTCAAGCGAAGCGCTAACGGAGCAGTTACTGAAGTTGCTGACAAGCCAGCCCGACTCACTCGCTTACCCCTGCTCACCACATGGGAAGAAGATGGGGGCCCCTTTATTACGCTGCCTCTCGTGTATACCGAGCATCCCACGCTGGGCATTCACAATTTAGGCATGTATCGCATTCAACGCTTTGATGACGATACCACGGGGTTACATTGCCAAATTGGCAAAGGTGCTGGATTTCACCTCGCAGAAGCAAAAAAATTAGGACAGAATCTACCGGTTAACATTCACATCGGCGGACCTCCGGCTCTTATTCTTTCCGCCATCGCTCCCCTTCCCGAAAATGTACCCGAACTATTACTTGCTTCTTTGGTTCTCGGAAAAAGATTACCACTTGCGCATAATCCATTTGGGCCACTTCCTGTGGTGGCTGACGCCGAGTTTGTGCTTGTCGGCACTGTGAACCCCAACGAATTCCGTCCGGAGGGTCCTTTTGGAGATCATTACGGTTATTACTCGCTAAAACATGATTATCCTGTTTTTCGCTGTGCGGGACTGCTCCATCGCAAAAATGCGGTGTGCGCCGCAACGGTGGTGGGCAAACCGAAACAAGAAGATTTTTTTATTGGTGACTATTTACAAAGTCTGCTTTCGCCGCTCTTCCCGATAGTGATGCCGGCTGTAGAGGACCTTTGGTCCTATGGCGAAACTGGGTTTCATTCACTCAGTAGCGCAGTAGTAAAGCAGCGCTACAAACGCGAAGCCATGGCTTCAGCATTTCGCATTCTTGGCGAAGGACAGCTGTCGCTTACCAAATTTTTGCTTCTTGTTGATAAAAAAATGGACCTCAAAGATTTTAGGTCGCTACTCACGTATATCCTGGCGCGTGCTGATTTCCGAACAGACCTGTATGTGTTCTCAAATCTTGCAATGGATACACTTGATTATACAGGCCCACGGGTGAATGAAGGCAGTAAAGGAGTGCTTTTGGGTGTTGGCGATCCTATTCGAGAACTACCGCACACATTTTCACAAGAGTTGCCGCCAGGCATCTCGGAGGCGGTGGTTTATTGTCCTGGATGTTTGGTGGTGGCAGGCCCCCCTGCAAAAGATGAACCTTTGCTTGGAGCGGTGCTTTCAAAATTGCCACACTTCAAAAACTGGCCTTTGGTTGTATTAGTAGATGACGCACAAAAGACCTGCCGCACTTCTTCAACTTTTTTGTGGACTACCTTCACCCGTTTTGAGCCCGGAGCCGATATCTATGCGGCTAAAAAGGAAATTGTGCGCAATCATTTATCCTATGAAGGCCCAATTCTAATTGATGCGCGTATGAAGCCAAGCTATCCGGCTGAACTTGAATGTGATCCTGCTACTAAGCGTTTGGTTGATACTCGCTGGAAGGAATACTTTTCTGCATCTCGGTAATTCGCCGTGCGTAAGTTAATTTTTTGCCTGCGAAAACAAATATTCACCCAACTGTCGATGTTTTTCTGGAGTACCCATATCAATCCAGTAATGTGCATCGCTTGAATATTCTTGCACTCTCTCACCTTTTGCGGCTGCTTCAAGATACGTATCAATAATGGAAAAAGCTCCGTGGTAGTTCGTCATGTATCCAAAAATCCGGGGCGAGAGCACTTGAATTCCTGTAAATACTTTTCGCGAATAGGCCTCGCTTGCTGCTACAAGCTTCGACTGAGACTTGGAATGATTTTCCCAGCCCACAAGCTCATGCTTTGAGTTAAAGCATAAATAGGAACTTTCCTCAGCAGCTCGAGTCACAAGTGTTGCAAGTGCGTTACGTTCTTTGTGAGCGAGGACGACGGCATTCAGATCAATATCTGAATAGACATCACAATTGTGAACGATAAACGCGGCGGTGTCCTTAAAGAACCACTCTACATTCTTAAGCCCGCCCCCGGTTCCTAGAATCTCAGGCTCATAGGAAAACTGCACTTCTATGCCAAAGTTTTCTTTCTTCTTAAAAAACTCTTTTATGAGGTCGCCTTTATAGTGCAAATTGACAATTAACTGCGTCACTCCCGCCTTTTTAAGGCGCCCTATCACCCATTCACACATCGGCCTATCAGCGACGGCAACCATCGCTTTAGGCTTCTCAGCGGTTAATGCGCCGAGACGGGTGCCTAGCCCTGCCGCCAACATAATTGCCTTCATATACTACTCGTTGTAAAATACATAATATCTACAGCTAGTTAGCTTGTGCACTTTTTAAGTGCCTTCTTTGTCTTTCCGACATCTAAATCCATTAGACCGTGCGTGCATCATTATCTCTTGTTGTGCCCAATCACGACACTGGTCAGATTTGCGCTTAAATATACAGGCTTGAACTCGATTATAGACACTACAATATCATGGCTCGCGATTTGAATAATACAGAGAAGGCCGCGCTTACACTTCTATCACTCGGTAAGCAAACTGCTTCAGACGTGCTTCAAAACCTCAACGAACAAGAGGTGAAGCGCATCAGCCGCGCATTTATGGCCGTTTCTGAAGTTGACCGTGAAACCCAAATGACTGTGGTGCGCGAATTTCGGAACATGCTCAAAGCGGGTGATACGCTGCTTATTGATGGTCGCGAGTTTGCCAAGGACGTCATTTCACAAGCCTTCGGTGACCAAGCGGGAGAAGGCTTACTCGAGTATATTACGGGATCGAGAAAAGAGCCTATTAGTGCCATTATTTCTGACGTTCCAGAGAAAATTCTTAACGGCTTTATAGCTGCTGAGCATCCACAAACGGTCGCCTTCTTGATGACCAAAATGAATCCCGATCAATCTGCGGGTGTATTGCAGAAAATGAACGAGGAAACCCAAACAGATGTGCTTGTTCGAATTGCAAATCTAAATAACGTTAAAGGTGATGTCGTTGACGAGGTTCGCGAGGTGCTTCGCTCACAGCTTCGAGGCAACGGATTATCAGAAGAAGAAGAAATTGGTGGTCCAAAAGCTGCCGCCGATATTCTTAACTTTGTCGATCGCACCAATGAGGAGCGTATCCTGACCGAAATCGAAGAAATGTTCCCTGAGCTTGCGGAACAGATTCGAAACCTCATGTTCACCTTTGAAGACTGCAAAAAAATCGACGACAAGGGTATTCAAACAGTCCTTAAAGAAATTCCACGTGATCAGTTAGTGCTTGCGCTAAAGACTGCAAGTCCAGAACTACAAGACCTCCTCTTCCGCAACGTTTCACAACGTGCTGCCCAGATGATTAAGGAAGATCTAGAAGCAATGGGCCCAGTCAAACTTAAAGACGTGGAAAAAGCCCAACAAGGAATCGTCGATATCGTTCGTCGCTTAGAGGCTGAAGGCAAGATTGTGGTTGGCGGTGCTGGAGCTGAAGAACAGTTCGTTTAATTTCATAGATCGTTGCGGCCTTCAACTTACGGCTCTCAAAGCCCTTTGAAGCGCCTATTTCCCAGTCTAATTCACTATAACTGTATCTTGCAGAAGTTTAAATTGCCGCGGATAATTGCGACTATGGAAACCAATTCGAACAACTCTCAATGCACCGTCGGCTGCTGCAAACAAAAATTAACCACGGTTTTTTGCCGCGCGAAGGCCCTGCTGTTGCAGCCCACTGAAACCTGGAAGCAGATTGCGACTGAGAATAAGTCGATAACCGAGCTCTATAAAGAATATATCTTAATATTGGCCTTATTACCTGCGTTAACCGGTTTTCTTAGTTTAGCAGTTATTGGCATCAACGTTCCTTTTTTGGGTACCTATCGCGCTCCACTATTCAGCACCCTGCTTACCCAAGCGGTGTCTTACGTTCTTATGCTCGGTATGCTTTATGTGGCAGCAATCGTGCTTGAATTTTTTGCTCCTAAGTTTGAAGCAACAGTTTCAAGAGAGGTCGCGTTTCGTTTGTGCGCCTATTCCACGACTCCACTAATGGTAGCTAGCATCCTCTCGCTACTCCCTATTTTAGCTCTTTTTGCCTTTGCGGCTGCCGCACTCTATTCTATTTATCTTTTTTGGACCGGCCTCGGCGTGTTGACTCAGGTTCCAGAGTCACGGCGGATAGGGTACGTTCTTGTTTCGGCATTAAGCACATTTGTGATAGTCGTAGTTTTCGCCTCAATTCAAGCGGCACTATCCTCTCCTGCTATCCCGCCTCCTTCGGCAAATTACGATGAGCTAAGGGATAGTATGAAGCAACTTTTTGAACATACGCTTAAAGACAAATAGCTCGAGGCCATAACGAGAGGCTGTCTGGGGCTATTATTGCTCATTCCTTTTACTTGTATCAGGGCGATAGAGTTTTTCCAGCACAGCTTTTGCAGTTTCGCGCTCGTTACCGTTCCCGGCCAAGCGCGACAGCGCAGGGGCTAAAATGAGTATGGCGTGTAGTGCCCCATGCCCAATGTCGGGCAAGGTCCAGTCTGCCTGAGCCATGGTGGACAGCACTTCTCTTAATTTGCTCGCCGCTCGGCCCATAATAGTGCGGCGCAGTGAATTAATTTGCTCCCCCTTAGCATCAATTCCCAGATGGTGTTCAGTTAAAAGTGCGGAAATTCGAAAGGCGCAGGACTGAATTGAGGGGTCTGGATCATCCACTTGTCGAATGACTTTTGGAATAACCTGCTTAAGCATGGTTTCGCCATACATCGCGCTAATGGGCATTTCCTCAAGTGCATGCATAGCCGCAATACGCTCTGCACGCCTGTGGTCGTTTGGCGCTGCTTTGTAGTGGGCCAGGTTTGCAAGCGCCATTATTGTTGGAACGTTTGCTGGGAAGGTATATTTTAGGGCGTCTATTGCGGAAAGTCGCACTTTTGAACTCGCATGAGTAAAAGCAAGACTCGTAAGACAATCCACAAAATTGCAATTTTTTAGCGTCTCGCGCAAACATGCGAGATCCTCTGGAGATAATTTTTTTGGTTCATGTAGCCTCGGTTCCCGCGACATATTGGCGCCACGTCGTGCTTCACGCATTACCTGCGAGTAACACTCAATACAGAGAATGCAATCATCGGGGGTCATCTTATAGTCACGGGGGCGGTCCAAGAAGCGATAGATTCGCCCGAGCTCACTTACTTTGGCACTTACTTCGGGGAGACTTGCAAATGCGGGGCGCTGCTCGCGATAACGCTGCTCTATTGAAGGTTGCGGCTTATCAGAGCCTCGAAAAGTCGGCGCATTCAATTCAGCAAACAGATGGCGCTGTCCGGGGGCTTCCTCGGGCCCCTGAGGGGTTTGATGTGATGGTGAATGCCGAGATCTGTGCATACAGGTGTTATGCACCATCTCTTTTTTATGTGCTAAAACTTTTTTACAAAACGAGAAAGATTCCCAGGATTTCGATTAGCCATTTTTTAAATGATCATGTCCTGTCACTTAATAAGGGCTAGAACCTTACGCCGGGCACACTCAGCATAGAGGGTACATCAGGGTGCTGCTCTTAAGAGCTTGAAATTAGTGAAAAAACACTTTCTTCCCGTCAACTTCTACGTCAACTGGGTCGCGGGGCACCGCTACATTATGAAGAATTACCTTTCCTTCAAACTGGCGAATAGCGCGCTCCACTTGAGACTTCACGGTTAATAGCTTGTAAACCAGTACCGAGAAAACCACCCCAACGAGCAATAAAAATGCTCCAAGCAAGGCCAGCACCAAGCGCGGCGCTATGATAATTGCCAGACCAGCCATCGCCAGGAAAACACCTGGGGTAAAAAGAGCCAAGACATTCCAGCGAATACCGACCAATGAATTTTGGAGATTTCGAAGCGTTTTCATATACCTACTATGACTCTATAGACCTCCAGTATATTCAAATAAATCGAAGCTTAAGACAACCCGCAGCACTCATTTATTCGCTTCATTCTACCCTTACCATTTTAAGCCAACATGCTATAAATGATGGACATTTTTATAGAGGCCCCCGATGATTGACCAAATGATTACTCCGAATCTGCTTTCCCTGGATTTAAACTACTGGGCACTGCAAACCATTGCCATGATGATTACTGCTTTTCTTATTCCAGGCCTGCAGGTAAATGGACCATTCGGCGCCCTTCTCACGGTCGTAGGACTGGCCTTCGTTAATACAAAAGTTTGGGATGCTGCATTGTTCCTCTCCGTGCCTAATACCATTACGGTACAAGCAGCGACTCTCATTCTGGTAAATGGCGCCATTTTTTGGATACTGGTCAAAATTTTGCCTGGCATCGAAGTTCAAGGGATTGTTCCAGCAATTGCCGCGCCTATTATTTTCTCCATTTGCAGCGTGTTGATTAGCCAACACGGAAAAGATATCGAGTGGAAAAAGATTGGGCAGGCGGTTGCCGCTGAGTTTGGCGAGCTTAGAGGTCAATTTAAAGCTGAGGGCAGCCAGCCCGAAGCCCCGGCGGCAACTTCGCATAGCCCTACACATACTCACCAATGAAGGTAACAGTTCCCCCCGATACCGAGGGCCGTGGCGTTGCGACAGTCATCAGCTCAACCCGTCGATTTGTTCACCTGCTCGAATCAAATGGGAAGAGGTGCATCGCCCGTACTCGCTCAAAAGCTGTCGAGGCTGTTGTGGGAGACAAGGTGCTTTTTGAAGGCAGCGGCGAACACGCAATAGTTGTTGAGGTATTACCCGCCCAGAACACCCTTTCTCGTAGTTACCGCGATGAGACAAAACGATTAGCTGCCAACCTTAACGAACTCTTTATCGTAACCGCTTTGGGTCCCCTATTTAATACGTATTTTATCGACCGCATTATGGCAGTCGCCTCTGCAGAACTAATCCCTTTCACCTTGGTCATAAATAAAATTGACCTTGGAGAGTCGCTTTTTGAGCCTCTCATTAAGATCTACCGTGACATTGAAGTACCAATGCTGCATTTAAGCGCTAAATTTGGACAAGGATTAGAGAGCTTACGCGCCAAACTTTCGGAACCTCAGATTGAAGTTGCCGCCTTGTGTGGAATTTCGGGAGTGGGTAAATCCAGCATTCTCAATGTGCTACTCCCTGATATTCAAGCCCGAACGGACGAAGTAAGCACTCGAACAGGACAGGGAAAGCAGACTACGACTCAAGCTTTTGGATACACTTACCCGCGATCCAGGAGCACTGACCTTTTGTTAATTGATTTGCCAGGAGTGCAAAGTTTCGGCATTACCCACTTAACAAAGGAACAGGTCGGCAACGCATTCCCTGAAATTGTGCACCATCGCACCTCTTGCTCGTTTGATAATTGCAGCCACCTTTCAGAGGAACAATGTGGCGTCGTTAAGGCAGTTGAGTCGGGGCTTCTTCCGTTTTCGCGCTACGAATCTTACGCCAAAATGATTGCCGAAATTGATGACGCTAAGCGCTATTAATAAACTATGGAAACCCAAACTGAACAACCTTTGGCCTCCACAGTGACGACCTGGAAAGAAGTGCTTGGGGCCGAAAAAGAGAAGCAGTATTTTAAGGACCTCCTCCATAAAGTCGCTGCTGCGCGAGCACAAGGGAAAACCATCTACCCGCCGCAAGGCGACATTTTTAATGCCCTGCAGTTTACTCCTTTCGATTCAATCCGCGCGGTTATTATTGGGCAGGATCCCTACCACGGCCCAGGCCAGGCTCATGGACTTTGTTTTTCTGTGCAGCCAGGGGTTCCGCCTCCACCTTCACTTATTAATATATATAAAGAACTTTCAAGCGACCTGAATACGCCAATTCCTAATCACGGGTGCTTAGAGCAATGGGCTCGCCAAGGAGTGCTCCTTCTGAATGCGGTTCTAACTGTTGAAGCTGGGAAACCCCAAAGTCATGCCGGAATTGGATGGGAACAGTTTACCGACAAAGTTATTTCTGAGGTCAGCGCACGTCATTCGCACATTGTATTCATGCTTTGGGGGGCCTACGCACAAAAAAAAGGCGCAGTAGTTGATCGCTCAAAACACCTAGTCTTAGAAGCAGTGCATCCATCTCCCCTGTCTGCTCATAGAGGTTTTCTTGGGTGCCGCCATTTTTCAAAAGCAAATCAGTATTTAGTGATGAATGGAAAGACCGCAATTGACTGGAGCATTTATTAACTGCTCTCACCAAACCTAAAAGAGGTAAGGAACAAAAGCTGCGGGGGTGAAAGACTGCAAAATAGACAATAAGATGGCTTAGTTATTAGCCTAAGCTCCCTGCCTACATATATCCTCATAACAACCTTGTAGGTTTTTTAAAGGTTGTGGTTATGCGCTCTTATTGTTCGATTTTTGCTGTTACTCTTCTTTTTCTCTTCAGTTATATCAGCCCTGCTGAAGCAAGTGGTGGCGGGGTTATCCCTGGTAACGAAATCCGCTCTGATAAAGTATCGCAAGAGTTAGTTGAATACTGCCGTGCTTTTCAGAGAGATGAACTTTTTTCTGAAGATGCATTTGAGCTCTGCGTCAGAGAACTATCTATTCGCTTCCCGGTCACCGGCGCATTTCGAACAAGTATCGACCTTGGAGAAGACCCAATTTTCTAAAGCCTCTCATGGCCAAGAAAAGGAGCTGCGTGTATCCCTCCCACCACGGATTTCGTCTCCGCTCTTAGTGAACTAGTTCCTGTTCCTAGGCTCCGTCAGACTCACGATAAAAGTCATTAATTGCATGACCAAGGTAAAAATTGGGGTGCCCCATATCGCCCAGACCGTATCTTCATAGGCAATCGCCGGTTTTTGAGAATCGTACAAAACAGGCACAATGTCTCCTGGAATCAAGCGCGCCAAAGAAACAGGCTGGTTATGGCCACGACTACTTCCCGAGGACACTTCAAAAGTGTAGCTGCTGCCGCTGACAGAACTAAACGTGATGTTTGAGTAAAACTTGGTGCATGAATAGCTGCTCCGGCGACGCCCCCCACCACACCGAGAGTTTGCTCCGTTAACAGAGATAACCTCACCCTCAGTTCGTATAGCTGTCCTTAAAAAAAGTAAACGATCTCCAATAAACCAAAGGGAAATCAGCAAAAATATCGCTGATATACCGGCAACCCAGCGCTGCTTAATCACGGCTACTCCCCCTCCTCTGTCCAACCACTGCCTGAATAGTTCCGAGGACTATGGTGCCAAATACCAGATAAAAGAAAATAAAATAGGCAATGGCAAACTTAGAATGAGTGTATAGGGGTTCAAGCAGCGAGGGCACATCTTGCAAAAGCAGCAGATAAAAAACGCTCTTAAGCGATTGAGAGAAGCTGCCCCAGTGTTGAGGCGCCCAGTCTGAAAACAGGTAGTTCCCAGTTAGAATAAAAATATAGCTCCACACCGAAATCACGAATCCAGCTGCAAAGGCCTCATCAACGGCAGCACCAAGCCTATCAACAAAACCTCTCAATCGATCAGAGACCGATAGTACTCGCAAAAGCCGCAATAATCGAAGCAATCGCCCTATCACTACAAAAGGGCCAACAGCCGGAAGGAAGGAGAGAGCGACGATAACAAAGTCAAATCGATTCCAAAAACTCTTAAAAAAGTCGCCAACACGAGGCGCAAAAGCTAAAAGTCGTATCAGAATTTCAAATCCGAAAACGGCCTGAGAAAAATAATAGAATCCATCAAAGATAAAATAGTACCTATCGTAGGCCTCAAGAATCGTTTCAAAGCCCATAGACGCGGCACAAAGCAGAATGACGAGCAGGACAAAAGACTGGAAAACTTCGCTCTCAGATAATTTTTGGCATAGTGCAATCATTTCGTTAGTATTCGGTCAAGAAACGCGCCGAAGCAAGCCCAGATAATGAATTCATACGTGACTTTTTGGCTATCAGGCATTTTTGATCGTATACTGCTCCAAGGCTCCCTGAAAGGACATGTGTGCAAATTCCCAATAAATCGACTGCCAGTAATTACGCAATATTTAGCGACTTGACCGGAACCTTAGTTCGGCAACATGCTCATGGCTTTCCTTCAAGCAGACGTTTGCTTGTTCGCAAACTAATTGAAGGAGGCTGCTTTTTTTGCGTCATCACAAATGACACATTTGAAGCTGTACATGAGTTTTTTATCACCCCTCTTGGTACTCTTACCTCACCCTACTTCGTTATTTCAGGGGGTGGTTATGTTGGGCACCAAGTCGATGGTCAAGAAGTAACAGAGTTCTTTCAAGGTCGGGGTATTGCAGTTGAAATACGCTCGGCGATTGGGGCGCGCATTAAATCGATTTTAGAAAGTAGGTTCAAAAAATCCCTGATCCTGCCACCTATTAAAGATATCAGCGCAGAGAGAACATCCATCGCAGCTCTTAATCCCAGCTTCGGTCCACTTTCGTACTTCGAGTCCACTCCAAGCAAGGTGGCAGTATTCTTTCTAGACAACCCAGTGGCCACCGAGACGCAACAATCCTTGTTTGATGCAATCGAATCTGACGATCAAATTAAAGAGCTCATAAAGACGCAAGGCTTATACCTTACCCGGGGCGCAAATTATCTAGATATAACAAGCTGTGTTAAATCTGATGGACTATCCGCGCTTTATGCTTCCCCCCTTCCCTCCAGATTTAATTTAACGGAAAGAAATATTACCGTGCTCGGGGATTCGCTTAACGACAAAGACATGCTGCTTTATAAATTCCAGACATCGAAGCAAATTAACAGAATTTTTTTGGGTGAACACAGAGAACTCGCCGATCAAATAAGGCAGACCTTTCCCCAAGAATTTTTGTTTCTGGAATCTCAGTATGTAGATGGCGCGGAAACAATTCTTAGTCAGCTTGTGGAAGGGGCAAACCTATAAACCAAGAAGTCTCCGTGTTTGACCTTCCAGCTTCCGAAAAAATCCCGTTTTTGTTGATAAATCTGCAGCTGGATGCATTACATACAGTTCTTCTCTCTCGAGGATAAACTCTACGTAATACAGTAAAAATTCTTTTAATCGATTTGCCTGAGTATTTAGTTCGCTCTGATTATACGCGTCGGCGATAGTGGTACTTTTGCCTGCTCCAAGCGCATACTCAGCATCCCTCTCCGAGAGAATTCGATTCAGGGAATTCACGAGCCTATTGGTCATAGCCAATCGCTTGAGCCCATCAAGTGTTAGGGTCCTTGAGCCATTCAAATGTTCCGATTCAGCAGCGAAGGGCTTATTTGCCCAAAGTAAGGCGCTTTTCATTTTTGGATCGATTACATTTAGACCTAGACATAATTCATCAAATCCTATCGGCTGCCCCTTTGAAACGAGTTCTTGCATAGGCTTATCAAGCCCGGGGGCATAACGCTGATAGTCTATTAAGCGTCTAACCAATGAGACATCGACGGGGCCACGCGCGAGTAACCCGGCACAATCAAAAAGGTCAAATTTGGCTATTTCCTGGCCCCTACCCATTATAAGTTTATCGACGAGCAAATGCTCTAATGGGGCAAGAGGCACCGTGTTACCGTTCGGCAATACTACATCGCGACGGAAGAATGCTGCGTGTTGATCGAGGGGAAGTTCAAAACAAAAGAGGCTCCCTTTAGGAATGAGTCGTATGGCAAGTAAACAATCAAGCTCAACTTTCTGTTCTCCTGTGGCTTGACTGCTTCTCACCTCACTCTTTGCCTGCCTTGTTAGATATTGTGGGTTCCAGCCACCATCTTTAATCTCCCGATGCGCACAGTTTAAATCTAACAGCGCCGCAGAAAGTCTGTCTTCCATGTTGATGGGAGATGAACCCAAAGCTGTATCTGTTCGAAGCACAAAATCTATATCGGGAGAGACTGGTCGAACGGTCTGGTTATCTCCCAGCATGTATAGTGCTACGGCTAATCCACCACAAAGGTAAGGAGTGAGACAATTCTGATTCAGGGCGGGCTGTAGGTTATCTTCAAGCACCTGTACAACCGAATCAGGAATTACTGATGTTCCGTATTGAAGAACTCTGACTCGGTGAAGGTCTTGTGCATAGGCAGCCGCTTCAGAGCGAATTTCAGCACTGAGGCTCTCTACAAGATCTGCAATTTCCGATTTTCCCAGCGGCTTTATTTGACCCGCACACATCCGAAACGTTTGCATCTCTGCAGCGGTCACATTCATTACGGTAGTTACCGGTAGACTCATGGCCAATGCTGCCATTTGACGCTGATCACCGATTTCAAAATCTTCCATCGCCTGCAGGCGCTTGGAGACTTCTGCCGGATCAATAACCCCCGCGTTAAGGGCACGATGCCGAAGTATCTTTAAAGGAACTTCAAGTTGAATTACACCAATTGGCACCAAAGGAATCGCCTCTCTGGCTCCCTCATGCAATAAGTAATTCTCCTCCGCGCGGCCAAGAATTACAGCAGTCGATCTTCCCTTAAGATACTGCTCTGCAACATTACGGGCACTAATTGCATAGAGCCCACTGAAGGCTTGATCTGCAAGCAATATTTCTTTTGGGGGAGTGGTGTCAAAACGGGCAGGCACCTCGCTGTTTGAAGTACTAATTTTAGCGGCAATTTCTGTGCTGACCCAAGGTTTATAACCGTCCCCTTCATTGTCGCGTAACGTACGCGGCAATAACTTTGTAGCCGGTACAAAACCATGCTCTTCTACCAGAGCGTCGGTAATGGTTGATTTTCCAGCTTGGGTAATACCTGCAACCCCAATAACCACTGGCAAACGCTGGTCAATTAATGCTTGTAAATATTGAGCTCTGATCTCTGCATTTTGTTCAATTGGGCTCGGAGTTCCGTCTACTAATTGAAAAGCCGCATTTTGCTGCGATGTCGAAGTATGCTGCATAAACCTCTCAGGCATTTTCGATGATAAAGCCTATTAAGTACAATATAATTGGCTTTTTTAAGATACATACCAATTGTTAGTTTTCTGCGAGGATCATTTGAAAAGAATTACAAAAATAGTGCCAGGTTAGTTTTTAGCAAGACAGGATTTTCGGCATATCATTGCAAAGCGGAATACGTAGAATTGCGCGCATATCGGGCAAACGTCCTAGAAGTGGAGCAAAAATATGCGCAATGTTTTTTTTGTTGGCGAGTTAATTGCAGATCTCGTTGAATCGGGCACGGGCAGCAGTCGCTTCGAATCACGTTTTGGTGGATGCAGCTATTTTGGATGCATTGCAGCAAGCCGAGTAGTAAGGCTTAATTTTGCCGATGATAAGGTGCACTATATTGGACCAATCTCAAAAGATACTTTCGGCGATCGATTTTATGAAGAATTAGAAGATCACGCGGTTAAAGTTGATACGGCAGTACGCACCGATAGAAAAACCACCGTCGCTTTAGTTGTGACGAGTCCTGGGGTTGAGAATGGCTTCTCATTTTACGATGAAGGCACAACTGTGCGTGATATGCGCGCCGATGAAATACAAATTCCAGAATTACCGCAAGGATCGGAAAATGTATTTGTCTATGGATCTGTAAGCACCACGTTACCAGGAGTTCGTGACGTATTACTTGCGCACGCCGAAGCCATGCGGCCCAATGGACTTATTTACTTCGACCTAAATGCGCGGCCCAGTGTCATATCGCGCGTGCCAGATTACCAAGGACTTGTAGATCGTTGGGCAAAAGTCGCTGATGTAATTAAAGCTAGCGATTTTGATATCCAGACGGCATATCCTGGCAAGTCAATTCGGGATGTAGCTGCACGCTGGCTTGAGAATGGCGCTTCGCTCGCTGTGGTTACATTTGGAAATAGAGGCAGCTGGGCACTTAGGTTGGAAAATGGACGCCTTAAAGAGTATCATATTCCCTGCGAAACGCCCCTTGAAGCGCCTTTCACCGTAGGCGCTGGAGATTCTTTTAACGCTGGACTTTGCCTTGAACTATTCAAAGGGAGCGACCTTCTTATGATGAGAAGGGGTGAGTATGTACATGGATCTATTAATGCAGCGCTGCGAGCTGGCAACAGCTCAGCTTCACTTCATTTGAAAGAAAACGGAGCATACCCAAGGCCTGCTGAAAGCCGCTCCGCCGATGGAATTGAACCAACACCTGTCCTTCAAATGCCCCCACGACTACCGAACCTAATTGATTATGCGCCAGATCCTCGCCCCTCGCGGTCAATACAACCCTAAACCACCGGTTGGGTGAAGTCTTTTCAAAATGGATACTGCTACGGTTAGCTTGCACGCCTTAAACTAAATACTATTTGCTTTTAATATCGATATGAGGGACGCAGTAAGATTTATCCATATTTCAGATACTCATATCGGCCCCTCAACTGACTTCGAGGTACAGGGCATACAACCGTACGCGCTCGCGACTAAACTCGTAAACGCCTTGCAGAAACTCCCATTTAAGCCTGACTTTGTGGTCCACACTGGCGATATCGTCGCAGATCCAGATCCGAAGGCTTTTGAACTTGCACACAGTTTGTTCTCAAAGCTTCCCTGCCCTTTTTATGTAGTAAACGGAAATCATGATTCTGCTGAAGGTTTGAGAGCTACTTTTGCGCACGCTCAGGTACCATTTCCTTTTAATACTCACACCTACCGTTTCGAGACGAGGGGGTGCTCCTTCTTAGTGTTAGATGGAAATACAAATACAGAACTCGCTGGCCAAGGGCTTTTAGGCAATCAGCAACTCAATTGGGTAGAGACTCAACTACAGTCGATTAACAAAGCGGCTATATTTGTTCATTATCCGGCATTTTCGCTCGATTGTGATTGGACGGATCGACTCATGCTTCTCAAAGATGGAGAAAGGCTTCATAACATTCTTGAGCTTCGGCGCGATCAAATTGGCGGTGTCTTTTTTGGACATATCCATAGCGGTATGCAGCTTATGCGTGATGGAATTCTATATTCCTCGGTTGCAAGCCCAGCTTTTAGATTCCCACTCAACCCGCCCCAGGCGGCAATTGAATTTTACACCGACACACCCATCACCTACTCAATTGTGACACTCAGCAATAACCGCACAATTGTTAAGGAACAGTTAGTGCTCAATAATTTCTAGCAGAATCCTAACTACCTAAGCGCTGCTTAGGTAAACGCAAGTTGCTACAGTAAATGCAGTTATTCATTTAAATGGAAATAGGTGGGGAAATCTCTCCACTTAGCCAGGCAAACGCTGCGCTCAGGAACTTTAAATGCTCACGGGAACGCTTTCCATTCTAAAGCCATATGTGACGGTGCTTGAACGACAGCAGCGTTTATACCTAAACCTAAGCGCGGCAATATTGGACGTTGATGACACTCAAATTGATGATTCGAGCGAACTGATTCATAACGGACATCAAGGACGATTTGCCCATGCACTTGCGTCTATTCTTTCGGAAGCTTTTGACCGCCCGATCACTTTCTCAGAGAATTCTTGGGCGCCTTATAAAAAACTTGCTGGTCGCGCCGAAATAATGGTCTGTCACGAAATGGCTAAACTTGCAGAAAGCAAATTCTACGTACCAATGGATCCACATGAGTTAATGAGGCGTTCACGAGCAGTCATTAAAGAAAAGGGTTCCGCACTTTTTCAGCAAATACGACGAGCAGATGGTATTCGTGAAATTCTGCTTTCACTGCGAGCTAAATCTATCCCCTGTGCTGCGTGCTCTGCGAGTAGCGAAGAGTTTGTTACCGCAGCACTCTCACATTTTGACCTTCTAGAGTTCTACAACGGCCTTGTGTGTAGTGCCTCTAAACGAATTTTTCAACATATTTATTCGGGCAAATCTATGCTCGAATCATGCGCACTTCTTAAGGTAGCTCCCCAGCATGCATGCGTAATTGGCGATTCGGTGGCTGATTACGCCTCGGCGAGTTTAGCTGGTGTACCAGTTGTTGTGTTACGAGTGCCCACGGGTATTAAGTCCAAAGAAGCCCGGCATCTATTTGAAGATCTACGCTCTTGGGAAAATGATCAGCTAACTGACAATTTTCTCTTTAATCCGGCCAAGCTATACGTTATTACCTGCTTTAGCCAGATAGCATCAATAAAGGCTCTTAATTCAGATTTGGCTTCAGATGCATCAGCGCAGGTGATGGAAAATTTTAGCCCCACTAACAATGTTGAATCAAAAATGAGAGAGGGAGAGACTCATGGGTTTTATTGATTTGGCCAGAAGAGTGATAAATGCCGTGATGGAGCCCTCCGTGCCGCAGGGCAGAATAGATATTGGCGCGGAATTAACCCTACCGGCTCGTGAGGGATTAGGCCTTTCTGCTGTTTGTGTGGCTGCTGAATATATGCCTACTCCTGATTATGTCTTCGCTAGCCTACCTCAGCATGCTTGGAACACCTTTCGTGTTGCAACCTCCATCGATGGGCGAAAAAATGTGACTTCAATTTCCCGAGAGCAGCTCGATGCGCTTGTGGAGAATTTCAGGGGCCAGGTCCAGAATCAGGGTGAGGTGACAGAGATTCCGCCACTACCAAAATTTGGGTAAGGGCTTCGTCATTACCTTCAGTGCCCCCGACCAGCCGAAACCAGTCTCTCGGTCGCAGTCGCAGGCCTCCAATTTCATCAACACTCTAAATTTCTAGGAAATCCTCCTATTTGTTTTTGTTGCAACAGAGAGAGTCACACCGTTAACTTCTATTTTTTTGACGAAGTTCTATCCTGCGATATGATGGGCACAAGAAGTACACGCTCTCTTTCGATTGGAGGACTTTATGCATGAAGCATATGTTCCGCGCGTTTCCCGTACTATTGGTATACGCCATTCTTGCAGGAAGCGGCCAATGCTTCGCCCAAGAAAGTAGCATAATTGATATTCCGGAGACCGGGAAGCGGCGAGAATGGTGCGAGCAGTTTTTTAAGCCCTACCCTAAAACCGATGGATATCAGGGACTGCGGTGTGGAAATGAAGAGGCTCAATACGCAATAGAGGTGGCAATTAGGAATTGTGCCGCTTCCACGGAGGACAGCAAGAGCTGCCTGTGCACCTAACTTGGCACGGCTGAAAAGTGCTTGTTCGATGAATATGATGGGGAAAACTGCTTTGCGGTTGTTAAGCTTAGGAATCTGCGCAGAGAAATGTGCGCTTACTGAACTGTCGCAAACAGATAGGCTGTGCAAAAACCTGATCCGAGGGGAAGTTCTGGGGCAGTGCCTGTTGAGGGAACCAATTAAATAATCAACCACCTGCCTTGTAAAACCGAACTCGTCTTTCTAGGCGACAGCGCATGCAGTATTTTCGCAATAGCTAGGAGAATGCGCTGGCATTCTCAGACTAACATAGGGAGCTAGCTTTTTTATTCAGTTGCATCTATTGGTTAGAGCTTATGTTGCATACTTTATTCAGTGCTTCATAACGACTTCTGTAAAGCATGGGATATTTACCCATTCGCGAGAGTTGTTGATTTTTTCATACGCAGGCAGACCGTGTTGAGATGGGCCTCTTCTCGGAAATTGACGCTTATGTCCTCGATAAATTTGAATTTTGATTGTGTGTGATCGGACCGTGAAAACGAGATACGGGAAACAGGCTTTAATCAGTGAAATTAATGAAAAAGTCGAAGAACTTCTTGCAGCCGATTACATTCCCGAGGTCCAGAAAGAGAAATTATTCAGTGAGGCCTTCAAAGTTCTTGAGGATGGATGCGATAAAATAAAGGCCGTTACTCGAAGAAGGCAAGAATTTGTCATCAAGTACCGCATTAATATCTTCGGCGACAGTCAAGTAAGCTTTACCTTGCCAAGCGGCACATCAAGAATAGATCTAATGAATGAGGCGCAAGCACTTGCTTATGAACTGTTTAATCATGAAGCAGTTTCTCCCCTGCTCTTGGAGACCTGGAAGAAATATTCAGCATTCACAGCCAGGGTATCAGAAGATCTTGAGAGAGCACTTGATGGCAATATTAGAAATTCGACCCGTATGACTCGAGAGGAACAGGAGGCTAATGGTTGGAATAACGTTGACCTTTGCGATCTTGCTGCTGCCTATGTGGCCTATTTTATCGCCACAGGCAGAGACTTATTTGCGAACAACCTGGTGCTAGCTCGTGGCTGGGGGATGCCGGCTGGTGACGCCGCTCTCTCTGGGGCTGATGGGTTGGACACCGACGCCTACAGTTTTGACCACGGTCTCCGTGATGTCGCTGCCTACGCGGCCCTGCCTGCCCGGAATGGAAAATTTAATATTTGATTCTTGCTAAATTGATTAGTCGTTATTTGATTTTATGAATTTTGACTATTGGTAGTTGGGACGTGGAACAAATAGACGTAAAACAGGCTTTAATCGGGCAAATTAAGGAGAAAGTTAAAGAGCTTCTTAATATCCCAGAGGTCGAGGAAGAAAGGCGTATTCGGCAGGCCTTGAAAATTCTTAAAACGAATATTATTCAGCAGGCCTTATACGTTCTTGAGGATGGGGCCCGTAAAATAAGGGCGATCGAGCCACAAAGCCGATTTGTCACAAAGTATAGCATTAAGGTTTTAGGGGACAGCCAAGTAAGCTTTAAGTTGCCAAGGGGCACATCAAGAGTAGATCTAATGAATGAGGCTCAGGCCCTAGCTCCTGAATTATTTAAAAAGAAAGCGGTTAGTCCCTCGTGCTTAGAGATTTGGAACAATGATTTAGCATTTACAGAAAAAGTAATGTTGGATCTTGAGAAATCGATTGATGGCAGCATTAAGAGTTCAAACCTTATGACTAGGACTGAACAAGAGGCCAGGGGTTGGAATAACATTGATATGAGAGATCTTGCTACTGCCCATGTGGCCTATCTCATCGCCACAGGCCAAGACTTATTTGCCAACAACGTAGTGCGAGCTCGCGACGGTGCACTCGGCTTCAACGATGGTGGCTTGAGTGTGAGCAACTACCGCGATGACCTTCGTGGCTTCTATATTGCGGCGTCGGCGGCCCTACCTCAGTAAAATAAAAAATGGTGATTTCCCCTGGTGGGGGGCACCTACCTTCCGCAAGTGAAGGACCCTTCCCCCTCACTACTAACCCCCTAAAAACGCACAACAAATGGCACTAACTGAACAAGTCTTGGCACAACCGTGGGAGGTGCCCCCACCAGGCAAACCTAACAAGCGCCAATCTTGGCGCAGGAATAAGCTCCAGACATATCCTTCGCATGGTTAGAATTCCTAAAATCTTGAGCAACCCAATAGTCGAATGCCCCCAATGCATCCAGCCCGTAGGCGGCAGCCTTTCCAATGTCGTAACCGAGAGACAAATTACTGACCACCGGAAGTACTCCAAAAATTGCCATCGTAAGGTCAAGCTGCGCACGCTGATTAGCCGGATCCGCTCCCACTGCAATTAAGCCTTCCGCAATTCCAAATGCTGATAAGCCGTAAGACGAGAACCCAGAAACGGTGGGGACTTTCCAACCTCCCCCGACTAATTCAGCCGTTCGGTCAAATGCTACCGACATTAACGCCCCCAACGATGATTTGAGTGCTTCTTGTCCTGATTTTGCGCTACCGCGCTCGCCATCCTTCTTATGTTGCTCATGATTATAAAGATAGATAAAAGCGCCACGCATAGCGCCTTCTTCAAACTTGCCGCCACTTAAGGCAGCGCCGGTTCCACCACTAAGTGCTGCGACAAACGTTCCATACGGTCCTCCGTAATTCCCCCCTAAAGCCCCGAAGCCTCCGGAGGCAAAGCCAGACGCAAAGCTGTCGCCATTCACCGCAGCATAAGTGCCGTCTACTACAGCGTGCGACAATGCATTCGCATAGATACTCATGCCTTCAGTAAATTCACCCACTCCAAAGTCAATTGATGCTCTTAAGACTCCTTTGGGAATATTACGAAGACCTCGGTGGAAGGCGTCATGAATATTTCCGCCATAAATGAGGGTACTTGAAAACGAACTCATGAAGCTCGCACCAATAGGTCCGCCAAAACTAGAGCCTAACAAGGTAAACCCTGTTACCACCGCTGTCTTAATCAAAGTTTTAGATGTGTTAAGTGCCTTTTTCCAAAACTTCTTAAAAGAGAAGTAGCCACTAGGGTCAGTCAGAGACAGAGGATTATTAAGCACGTAAGAATAGCGGTTGTAACTTTGCAGGTCCTTTGGTGCCTGAATAAAAGGATCAGCCGA
>JBIKUD010000089.1:0-6043 GCA_044347745.1 Bdellovibrionota bacterium | reverse complement strand
TCGCTCAACAAAAAAAGGAACTTCTTCCTTCCCTGGAATTTGAATCAGACCGGCATACGAACCAGGGGCTATAGTTGGAAAGTGTTCGCCATGGCTAGCCCATGAAAACACTGTAAGAGCGATTAACACGGCAAACCCGGAACCCAAAAGGAAGTGGGGTATATAAGGCCTAAGCCTTGTTCCCATAGGTTGCGTTTTATCAGTATCACTCACTTTGTGGTTGCCCTCGTTTTGTGGGTTGCGCTAACGCATTATTAGCTGCCTAAAGATTAGCAGCAAGTGGAAGGGAGTGCTTTCCTAGCGGGGTATTCTGGGGTAGTTTGGAGAAGCTGCCGGAGCGATTCTGGGTGGCCTCGCCCAAAAAATCAGGTGCTAAAATCCTGTTATTTAGGACGATTTCTGTTACCAAAATAGGAGCCCGGGCAGTAACATTTCGCGGGCCCAGTGTCCTTTTCGATTAAGGAATTTTTTCATGAGCACCGTATCTACGTTCTCCCGATTCTCCCGTTTCGTTGCCTCTGTTGCTGTGGTTGGTGCCGGTTTGCATGGCAACCCCGCGCTTGCCGCTGACCCCAAGCCAGCGACTCCAAAGGTAGAAGCAAAAGCTCATAAAACGAATCCAGATGAGGTAGCTGCAGTATTCAACGGGCGCGAAATTAAAGTAGCGGAACTTGATGCCGAGATTGAGCGTAAGCCTGCCTTCGCGATGTTTCAGAACATGGGGGCGGAGGATCCAGCCCTCATGAATCGTGTGAGGCTTGCGGCATTAAATGGAATTATTAACCGAGAACTTTTACTTGGCGCAGCGCGTTCAAGTGGGGTCATTAGCGAGCCTGAGGTAGCAGCCTCCGTTGAAAAATTTGTGGCCAATTATGGCGGGAAGCAGAATCTGAGTTCGCTGGTAGATAAAATTGGGTCTACCTACGAAAAATTTACGGCGGAGATAGCTGATGATTTTCGTATTACCTCTTTTATCGACAAGGTAGTAGCTAAGGACGTAAAAGTAGCAGCTCCAGACATTGAGGCCGCTTTTAAAGCACAGCCCGAAAAATATGCTCAAAGTGAAAAAGTGCATGTAAGCCATATACTTATTAAAGCAGAGCCAGATGCCAGTCCTGAAAAAGATAAAGCTGCTTTAGATAAAATGAACGAGCTTTACAAAAAAGCGACTGCACCTGGAGCTGATTTCGCAGCGCTTGCCAAGGGCAATTCAGAATGCCCGTCAGCTTCAAGTGGTGGAGACTTAGGCGAAATTGACAAAGGCAAAACGGTTCCTGCCTTCGAGCAGACAGCTTTTTCCTTAAAGAAAGATGAAATATCAAAACCAGTACGCACCCAGTTTGGTTATCACATTGTGAAGTTACACAGCCGCACCGAAGCTGAGAAAGCTGATCTCAACAAAGTAAAGCCGATGATCGAACAAGAGCTTTTACAGCAAAAGAAAGTTGAGCTTGTTGAGAAGAAGGTAAACGAGCTTAGAACCCAAGCAAAAATTACTATTAATTTGAAGCAGGGGTAGGGCGGGTTATTTCCCTATCCTGGTTTGAATTGCATCTGTTACCTGTTTGACCGAACTCTCATTGAGGTAAAGAAGATCTGCGTCGGTAGTTTTGCTTGTGTAAATATACCCGGTGATTCTCAAAGCGAAGCTGAGGTAGCTTTGTAAAACGGCCGGTTCATTGAAGGGCCCAATCCAGAAACTCTGCTGGCTGGAGGTCCCTGAATTTTGAATAAATGTGTAGGTGCTTCCACAATTTGGATTGCTATCTTCGACAGTGAATCCAAGAATGTTTCCATTGTATACGTTGGCCCCAGCGGGGACTGCTACTGAAATGGCATACACTGGAATATTCCCGCCAGCAGTACCCACATAGCGGACGGAGTGTGATGTTAGGGGAATTGAGATACGAAACAACGGCGCCGTTGTAGAGACGGCCGCAAGATTTGACCAAGATAGTATTTCAAGCTTCCTGGGGCAGGTTGCGACATTAGTGTACGGAATAATGGAATCGCTGGCCACCAACATTTCTACGAGCTTGATGTCCCTAATAGGGTTTCCTTGAATATTGCTCACCGTCCCAGCTGCATAAAGAATTTCTGATGGGGACCGGCGAAGAGTGGTAGCCAAAAGGTCTACCAGATTTTGAAAGATTAAATTACCTTGGCTCCACTTTGCGATCGGCTGGGTTGTGCGGCTATCGGTTCTAGTTTGAGCGTGAACTGCAGGGCATGTAAATAGAATTGCGACAAGCAAAATCGATGTAATTTTAAGTACCAGTTTCTTGTTCATGCGTGCCCTTTTTAAAATTCTAAGAGTGGTAGTCGACCAAGAAAATAGGCAACTTAACCGGTGTACACGACATTCCAAGGTTTTAGTAGGGTTGGCTAAGCGCATCTCTTAGTCGTTCAAAAGTAGTACCCTGATGAGTTCGGATTCTGCGCAAAAAGGCCAACATTTCCGGGGATGGAGAGGTGGGAACAGCGCCCAGTTGAAGCGTGATAGTGGCCCTTCTTTGGGGAGGATTGTCCGCTTAGGCCTGGGAACCCACCTTGAAAGCTCCCGGGCTGGGAGTAGGTTACCGCCACTCGCTCACCGACGAAGTATCCGCAAAATCCAGCTAGCACCCCGTGGCGTAAACTAGTGACGCTACCAATACACGCGATAGCTACCAGAGCCACTATTAAGGTGTGATCGAGAAGACTTGCTCCGCATTGGGATTTGCGCTTACGCGGCAAAAGAGAAGGTGAGGCCGAGGAAACTTCCATACATTAACCCATTAGTTTGTTGCGCCTGACCCTTAAAACATAACATCGTCTTATTATTGCCAAGACTTAAGAGTTTTCTTTCAACTGTTTGAATTTGCTCTGTTAATTCTGCTTTTAGTCCCACTCCACTCTGTTGCTCCGCTCTGGCCCCACTGCGCCACTCTGGTGCGTCCCAACACGACCTTATTTTAATTGGTTTAAACTATAACTCATTTACTACTTGATTTTATTAGATTTATTTCCGCCCAATCCACTTTTCGTGCTCACACCCTAAGCGCCGCCCCAAGCACACGAGATAACCCTTTTTATCGGGCAAGCATTTTTTATTCGCCGTATAGCAACCACCCTATAGGCCCAGTACACTCGCCTTACGTAAAAGATGGAATCACAACCTCAGCCATTGCCTACCCCCGCACTTACCCAGCAGCTCAAATGGCTTGCCGATAAACTTGTCCAACGTGGCCTAGCAGCCCCAGCAGTATTTTTTCTTGAGCTTCATAAGCCTCTTTGCGGGCTAGCCGCAGGGCTACACACATTTTCTGCCCCTATGCTTAGCCCACTCGTGGGTCGCGACTGGGTAGCCGCCTTGGGCCAGCTTTTTGAGTCTCGGCAAAATCTTGAAGCATTTATTTGTTATATCGAGCAGCAAGCTCGAGCTCACAAAGTCTCTCCTTAGCGCCTTCCATCCGATTTCAACCTTTCGAGGTACACGCATCTTGGGGTACTTTGGGAGTCTCGTATTTTATAAGAATTATCTCGAGATGGAACACGCAACACTTGGAGCAATACTTTTCATGCTGGCCCTGATTGGGCCGGTGTTGTGGTATATCCGCCGAGCTCAAGAAGATAATTCTCTGTACGTTAGAAAAATTCCTGGAATTGATGCCATAGATGAGGCTATTGGCCGCGCGGCCGAACTGGGAAGACCCATATCCTTCACCACCGGAATTAGCTCAGTCAGTCCAGTGCTGTATGCCTGTCTCGGAGTTCTATTTCACATTGCGCGCAAAGCGGCTCGGTACAAATCCAGACTCTTTTTGCCGCAGAGTGACGCGCAAGTATTAGTAATTGCTGAAGACGTAATGCGCGATGCATACCGGGAAGAAAGCCGCCTGCCGTATCTTGATCCCAAAACTAATATTTTCCTCTCTGATGAACAGTTTGCTTATGCCGCTGGTTACATGGGGCTCGTGCAGCGAGAGAAAATGGGTGCAGCATTCTTGTTTGGCCATTTTGCGGCTGAATCTTTGCTGCTTGCTGAGGCCGGACAACAGGTGGGCGCTATGCAGGTCGCCAGCACCGTGAGTCCCGAGCAAGTTTCATTCTTCATCTGTACTTGCGACTACACATTAATTGGCGAGGAGCTGTATGCAGCCTCCGCATATTTAACTAAAGAGCCAGTGCAGCTTGGTAGTTTGTATGGCCAGGATAGGGCAAAACTTATTTTTCTGCTGCTTATTGTCGTTGGGGTTGTCATCGCAACATGCAATTCGATTTGGCCAGAGCTTCAGCTCTCAAATGTAGACGCATGGATTCAAAGGGAGTTTTGGTAGCTCATGGATTACCGCGGTAAATTAATTCGTTTTGTTACCTTTCTGGGAGGACTCTATTTCTTCCTAGAGTTCGTTCTGCCTGCAACCGTGGCAGGAGTACAAATAGACGCTTATCATGATAAAATTTCAAATGGATTTACCGCAATTGGAGCCGCTGCAATTGGTCTTGGCCTTATTAATTTATTGATGGTGCATGGTTCAAAGGTATTGCTCGTAAAAAAAGGCTGGCTTGAAAGCCTTGGACTGCTGCTCGGTCTTTTTGTAATGGGGACGGTGACAGCCAGCGAATGGTATCTTGGAATTCAAGCTGGCAAACCGGCAGGGCAGATTCACCATTTAAGAGAGTTTTCAGAAGTTATTGCAAAAGAGTCTGGGCAAGGACTGCCCGATCGATTACCCCCGGAAGATCGCATTGCTGCGTTGGTGCGCGCTTACAAAGAAGCCCGTAATACTATTGAGAGCCAAACTCAAAAGCTTGAAGAGTTAGTTCATGCGAGAGTCGAAACTGGAAACCCAACTTTGCTCTTGGCTAATTTACGCCAGCAGACTTTGCTTGCTGATGAAGTGGTGTTTAAGCTTGAGCAAGAAAGCACCTTAGATCAGAAAATGAATACGCTTCTTGAAGTGAGCGCACCCTTTGCGGGTTTGGCAACGGCATCTCGGGAGGCGAGTGGATTCATCTTTAAACAAAGCACATTAAAGAATGTGTACGAGCTATTGTACCAAGGCATTTTTGTAAGTCTTGGTTCGGCCATGTTCGCCTTACTTGGATTTTATATTGCTGCCGCCGCCTATCGCGCTTTTCGCATACGCTCTGCTGAGTCAGGTCTGATGATGGGGGCGGCTCTCTTAGTCATGCTTGGGCAAATTCCATTCGGGCTTTGGCTCTGGGATGCCTTGCCAGATATCCGTCTTTGGCTATTATCCGTCCCCAATTCTGCAGCTTTTCGTGCCATTAAAATTGGAGCCGCGGTGGCTGGTTTAGTGATGGCTTTCCGCATGTGGTTCTCTATTGAATCCCAGTCCTTTGCGAATAAAAAGCGAGAGGGCTAAGAATGAAGCTAGATCGGCGCTTAATTTATATTTTAGTTGCATTGGCATTAGCATTACCTCTGTTGCAAGGTTTTACAGTTCCTCCTGCGCGCATGGTCAGTGCTGAAAAAGTGTTCCAGGCTGTTGAAGAAACACAGGTCGGTGAAAATGAAGTCGCTTTTGTTGCATTAGATTTTGGTCCAGGAACTGCTGCTGAATCTTTGCCTCAGGCCGAGGTTGTGGTCGAGCATCTTATGCGTAGGCGCATTCCGATTGTATTTTTCTCGATGTATGTATTGGCTGAGCCGTTTTTAGAATCTGTACCTCAGAGAGTCGCTGAGCGTCTGATGAAAGAATTGCCTTCTGAGCGTTGGGAATATGGGAAAGATTGGGTGAATATTGGGTTTAGATCTGGCGGGTATCTTATTTTACAATCTATTCCCAAGTCAGAAAATTTAGTTGAGTTATTTAAAAAAGATGCGCGTGGTAATTCTTTGGCTGATTATCCCATTAGTAAGAACTTTAAAAAGTTAGAGCAGGTAAAACTGTTGGCTGAGTTCACAGGATTGGTTGGCGCTTTAGATACCTATATTCAATTTTTCCAGAAGAAAGAATATAAGCCTGTTTTTGTGCACGGTTGCACCTCAATAGTCATTCCTGAAGCATTTGTATATCTAGATTCAGGGCAGATT
>JBIKUD010000043.1:0-21089 GCA_044347745.1 Bdellovibrionota bacterium | reverse complement strand
GGATGAAATTCCGGGAACTGTGGTCGGAGTTGCTAATCCGTCCCGGGGAACCGTCATTGTGGAGGGTTCGCGTGAGAATCCCGAAAGCAATCCTTGGCTGCTCGGCCGTAACGCCCATGTACTTGCCACGAGTTGGGCCATATCTTGGGCCTTGGGCATTCAGAGGAGAATCTGAGCCTGATGAACTGGCAGGTCTTGAATGAGCACGTGAGTGCAAGCGGTGGAAATCTTGCGACCCTGAATCTGTATCAAGCGCGAGCGGCAATTGCACACCTCTGCGGACCTGTAGAACGGGCGAACTTTCTCAATCTCTACGGCGATAAGTATCTTAACCTTGACGCGAGGTCCGATGTATCCAAGTGTGGCAATGGCTATGTCGACAATGATGAACAGTGCGAAGTGAACACTACCACCGAACACGGCTGCTTGGACTATAGCCTACCAAGACCGCAACTTGATCCGTATGCCTTCTGCCGTCCCGATAATTGCACCTGCGAATATATAACTCCACCGCCACCAACCCCAGCACCTCTACCGGATGTCGCAGTTACAAATGTGATAGTCGAAGATTATCTAGATTTCTTGAATCAATGCGAGAATCAAGCAGCGCCTGCTTGCAACGGGGACTGTCCCGAAGGAAAGACCTGTTCGGATGAGGCTGGCACATGTAAATGTGTCGAAAAGAGTAAGTCATGCGCAGCATCAGCTGCACCAGCCTGCGGCGGTGCATGTCCACCTGGAGAAGTTTGCGGTCAGGCTCCTGATGGGGCTTGTGCCTGCGGCCGTGTGAGTTGTAAGGCCAACGATCAGTGTAGGTTGAACAGTGATTGCCCGCCATTGGGGGGGCCGGTAAAAGACGAGCCAGGAGCCTGCGCCATGTATAAGGGAATTTGCCAAAATTGTCGCTGCGTTTACCCCAGTACGGGAGCGGGGGATGAAAGTGCTTGCATATTTAGTGAATCTGCGGGCGACGCTCTTGTTACCCGAGGTCTGGAGCAGTTTTAACGTCTCTTGCTTTGTCGCTGCAGTATTAAAACTGCCAGAACTAGCAATGTAAATAAAAGCGACAGCACGAGAACTGGGGAAACAAACAGTAAGTCAATCTGAATCCTACATCTCCAACCAACCAAAGATAGTTGAGCGGTATATAGCGAAGCGGAGCCGAGCCAAGGGCAAATATACTGAGCGGAAAAGAGAGACTACCACCCGCAGGGAGTCCATTTTATTTGATCCTAGCGCGAACCAATACACTGCGGGCACGAGCGTTCCGGCAAAATTTCAGAAAAATTTAATTGATGTCCGGTAAGATCTTAGAATTACTGCGGAAGATTGGTTCTGCCATCGATTACTCATTCATAAAATCAATTAGTTAGCTTGCGTTCAAAAAGGGATGGGTATTTTGCCCATTTATGCTACGTTTTTGTTGTTCCACTTCATAACTTTCGATAGATATTTTTTATTGGCCAAATCTACAGTCTACGATTATCAGAGTGACTATGAATACATCTACCCAAAAGATCGACGCAGTTGAGAAGGGCGGTCTGACTCCTGAAACGGTGGAGAAATTCTTTCAAGCTGGAAATCTTGATGAGTTGCCGACCGTTCAAGAGCAGGACCAAGCGATTGCTGGCAAAACGGGGATACCGGGTAACATGAGATTGAACTGTGACAGAGAGGCAGTTGGAAATCTTCTTCGAAATCTTGGTTGGAGCCCGCAAGCTGCGTCCGATGCGACAGATCAATTCGAGCCATTGGTAAGACAATATGCCGAGAGAGGGGTTAGCGTTCAGTATACACTTGCCGCAGCTACAAACAAGGATGGCTCTGTTAGGATGAAACTAGGAGTTCAACCTCTTTTTCCAGAAAGCATGGGCCAGGACGTTAGAGATGGAATTTCTCGTAGCGCTGATTCATTGATAGCGGATCTAAAAGCGCAGAGGGAGTTTCGTGCAGTAACAGATTTGATAGCTGCGACGATGCCGAGGGCGCCTTTTCAAAGCGTGGGTGAGATTCCTGAGATCTTTAGGAAGATTGCGAGAGAGGAGGGGGAAGGGGTCGGACTTTCTGGAGATCGGCTAAGCGATCATGTGAATGAAGCCTTGAATAACCTCTTAAAAATTGCTTAGCCCTGCGAGGCTATTTACACTCAGTTGCGAATATACTGAGCGCAGAATGAATTTCCGCCTTTGGCACTTACCTTTCATCGCGATATACCGCTCACCTCGGGTCTCAATTTGCTAAAGACGGAAATTTAAATCGTGAGCGGTATATACCGTCTGCAGCTCGTAGATTCACCGAGGCAGTTAGCTCTCGAGAGAGAAATTTATTGAGGCGGCCACTGCTGCCATCAAAGCTCACCGTGACACTCGCGGCTCAGTTATTGAGTGCGGAATATTTATAACCGCACGGTATTCTGAAAAGAAAAAGTATGCGTGACTAAAGAAATGCCTCAGAAACAGCAGGACATCCAAGCTTTTGATTTTTGACCTAAAAATTAGGGGCCACATTTTTATCTTTGATGTATCGAAGTTTTACCACTCAGCTAATTGTATGAAATGCTTCTGCCTTGAAGCATGTGCCACGTCTATAAATTATTCATCCAATTTGTAGTACTATCAGTCTGAAATAAAGGTTCCAAGGGCGGGGACTCGTAGTCGCGTCGGCAGTCGCAGGTGAAGGTTTGAATATTTTTACACTGTGGAAAGGGCCATGTAGAGTAGGAATTACTCTCGGAACTGTTCAATTGGAAAAGAGAACAATTAGGAGTGGAGGCGCAGACTGAGCGGCAATAGTCTTCTACACCAGAGATATTGTGCAGACTGCAAAGATCTTTAAATGTTTGCACTTGGCTATTTGCTATAAACCCGGCATTGCAGGTGCGCGTAAAGGTGGCTTTGTAATCAGGGCAGCCATCTTGCGAGCTGGGGACCTGCTCTGCTGACTGATCTTTAAAACAGCGAATGTCATTGGGAAGGGTTGCAAACTTGTCTCGGTCAGTGGCGTGAGCAATAGACGCAAGCAGGAGGGGTGTCGATATTAGAAATAGTAGGTGAATAATACGACCCAACATAAATCAACCTTTTTCAAAAACGCGTAATCCAAACCGAAGAGGTTATTTGACACGGGCGCGCAGTAGCTATGAGTATTGTTATGCAAAAATAAATAAAAGTGTGATGTAATCCCAGTCATGATGCGATTGTCTCGACTTTTCTAGTAGCTATGACCTGGTTTAACTGTGTAAGTTTAGTAACTTGGCGATTTGCTGGAGCAATAGATTGTTGCTCCCAGATTTTGCCCATTCGAGGATTTAAGCTCGAAGAAGCTCAAGGTCTAGAGGTTTGAAACATAAATTTGAGTTGTCCTCGACCTAGTAGGCTGCGTGCCCAGGCTTAGTTTGAGTCTTTTGGCTTGGGGGTGCTCAGTGTAAGTTATGGCCTAAAGTATGCCGGCAAATTTAGAATTCCTACCTTTTGCAGTTATTGCCCTCGTTGGCATTGTTTTTAGTTTATTTTGGTTTGATCGTTTAAGGCGACCAGCAGACGCCCTATTGCTGAAAATTCAATCAGCTGTAGGAGGAGAGATGCGTACAAAGCTGGGCCGTCCAGTGCTTGCTATTAAGATACCTGATACGAATCGGGAGTGTTTCCTCAGTACTAGCCGGATAAAGTGGCGTAACGAGTTCCTGAATATCGTCTCGATAACGATTAAAACAAATTTTAAGTTTCATGAGCATTTTCAGCTTCAACCTTTTAGAGTTGAACATAAAGTGCTTGAGTCGATTGGGTTTAAGGACCATGAGGCAGGTCATCCAGAGTTTGATAAATTATTTTACCTTGATTTTAGGGATAAAAATTTGATGAGGACTCTGCTTCCTCTGAGCGTGCAGGAACTTGTTCTTAAATTTCACCAGCGCTACGAGGTTCCCGGGAAAAGCGATCTTGGACTCACTCTAAATTTTGGGCGATTGTCGCTGCATTTGTATGGGGATCCTCAATCTAACGAGGAGCTGCGAGCTTTAGTTGAGCTTGGCACTGATATCTTCAAAACATTACACCTCTAAGAATATACCGCTCATGATTTAAATTTCCGCCTTTAGCCACTTAAGACCCGAGGTGAGCGGTATATCGCGAGGCGGAGCCGAGCCAGGGGCAAATATACTGAGCGGAAAAGAGAGACTACCACCCGCAGGGAGTCCATTATATTTAATCCTAGCGCGAACCATTACACTGAGGGCACGCGAGTTCCGGCAAAATTTCAGAAAAATTTAATTGATGTCCAAATGGCAATACCGTATCGAAGAGAGACCTTTTAGCAGTTGACCGTGCTTTAGGAGCTATTCCTGCATAAAGCCCCATTGGCTGGTCTAACCCAATTTTTAATGGCAGGCGCTGGCCTACTTTTGTGGCGCAGGAGGAGAGGTTGTTCCTTGGATCACCGCCCATGTCGGCGGTAACTATAGGGGTGACGGGAACTGGTATCGTTATTCTGTGCAAGAGAGCGAAGTTTTAAAGGGCCTCGCTAGTCGCCTAAGATCTGAGTGTGGCGCCCAGTTGGGTACAGTCGAAACGCCTCACTCTAGTATTGGGTGTGATGTAGTGCGGCTCGCCTCGCCAATTGCAGTTGCTGCAAATGCCGCTGTTGCTAGTGAGTTGTTGGCGCTCCTGATCGTTTACAACATGAAATCACATGTTTCTCGTAGGTTAGAGATATTGTAGGTAGTCCTGGCTCTTAGCGGTTTCTCTAGCTTAAGTGGCCGGAAACTCCTATGATCGGCTAGCGAGTTACATATATATTCCAGCGGAGCCTGCCATGCATCGTGCTGTATTGGGCATTTTGGTCATGTTTTTTTTTGTTATTACGACCTGTCTTCCCGCGCACTCTGAGCCATTGGTCGACGGGTCCTTTGTTCATGCGACTTTCACAACCACGCAGCAGACGCATGAGTTCACTTTTCAAGCGTCTGCCGGACACACCATCTTCCTTACTACCTCCGGTGGTCTTTGGCATAGCTATCAATTATTGAATCCCTCCGGTGCCGTTGTTGACTCTGATTCTCAAGCGACCAGCTTCAAGTATATTCGGCATACTGCAGCTGCGGGCGGAGTTTACCGGCTCCGTGTATTCCCTTTTTACGTTGGTGCCCTTGGGGCATTCTCTGTGTTCTATGTTCGAGCGCCGGGGGCCTCCGCCTTGGGGGCGCTACCTGATTCTGCCGTATCAGGGATGATGGGCGGAGGGAGGATCGACAGCTATGAGCTCCAGGTCGTGCAGGGAGTAAAGATTCAGCTCGGATTGGGCTCGAATAGCGGATTTACGCGCCTTCATCTCGTGGATCCTATGGGGGGCTTGGTTGCGCAGTCTACCACTGGCGTAGAGTACACGGCGCTTTCAACAGGCCGCTACACTGTAGTTGTTTCTTCGACGACCATTACACCCGCTGCGTACAGTTTACACAACGTGCTAATTCCAGGCTCTAATGAGAACGGACTCCTGTCCGGGACCGGGGTCAGTGCGGACTCCATTACACCGGCTGACATCGACAGCTTTACGTTTCGGGGAGTGCAGGGTGCTTCAGTTACATTTGTTGCGAGTGGCTCCGTGGGCTTATATCTCTACTTGTACGCTCCTTCCGGAGCGTTAGTTAGCTGGACCTATCCATTTTGGGGTCAGACCTTACACATCCCCTCACTCCCAACTACGGGATTGTTTACATTTGTTGTGCGCGCAGGATCCTCGGTTGCTTCCGGCAACTACCAGATTAACCACACCGTGCCAGTGACCTCAATCTCGTACGCAGCTCTTGGAGATTCTTATTCCTCTGGTGAAGGGGTATTTCCCTTCGTGGGTAGTTCGGTGGGAGTGTTTAACGGCTGTAATCGCTCAGCCTTAGCGTACTCACAACAGGTCCGTTTGCCTTATGAGTTCCTTCCCATCTCCTGGGATCCTAACTCGTTGCTTGATTTTATCGCGTGCACAGGCGCAACAACTGAAAATGTACGTTCGAGCGGCGAGTCCCGGTTCGGAGAGCCTCCGCAGTTGGTCGCGAGCCAGGCTGTGCCGCGTGACCTGATTACGATTACAGTTGGAGGAAACGATGCACATTTTGCTCCAATTTTAGGACTCTGTCTCGCTGTGGACGACTGTCCGGACTATGCACCGTTTCCGGGTCTACCGTTCCTGACACTGAGAAATGCCTTTCCGTATATCGTTTCACTGGTGCGAGATAAACTCGTGAGTACGTTGACTGAGCTTCGTAATAGCGCTCCGCAAGCTACGGTTCTTGCCCTCGACTATCCAATAGTCGCCGGTGGAAATGAATGTCCGTTTAGTCAGGTTCCCGGTTCGTCAAATCTGAAGCTTTCCGCTTCGGAACAAGTATGGATGCGAGAGGTGAACGTACTCGTGAATCAGGCAGTCGCCTCCGCTGCGCAGATTGCCGGGGTGCACTATGTATCGGTCCAGGATCACTTTAAAGATCACGGCGTGTGTGGTGACAAAGAAGATTGGATTTTTGGGACTTGGCATATTTGGCCAAAGGGGCTCTTTCACCCGAATTGGCGTGGGCAGTTCGAATATGCGCGAGTTGTTAACAAGTATCTCGGCGCAACACGGATTCTCTGGCCTCATGGCTACAATGCTGCGGGATTACCTCGTAATCCACCTCCGATTCCCTCTAGCGGACCATTTTTAGGGATTTCGGTGCCGGCTGGGGTGCTCTTACCTACTTTTAGAGAGGATCTAGATGTTCAGCTTGTAGCTTCGACTCCCGCTTGCCAGACTAGTCATGCCACAAAATTAGTTCCAAATGGGTCGGTGCAGATTGGTGGTGACGGCTTTGCGTCAAACTCCCCTGTAATTATCGATTTGCTCGTTGGACAACAGACGATCGCAGTTGGTCAGGTCTTAAGTAATGCTGCTGGTATGCTTGCCGTCACCTTGCCGCTCCCGCAAACGCTTCCGGAAGCCGAGATCGCGTATCTACGTGCGTCTGGTGTTGGCACTCAGGGTGAGTTGCGGATTCTCACCCGCAGAGTGCGAACAGGCTCGACTCTCGGTGCGGACGGAGACGTAGATGGAATCCCTGCGAGCTGTGACAACTGTCCGCTTGTTTCGAACGTTAATCAAAGTGATCAGGACATGGATGGGCATGGGGATGCCTGTGACAGCTGCCAATTTGATCCATTCAACGATGAAGATGGGGATGGTGTATGCGCACCTGCGGATCTATGCCCACAGGATCCGCTCAATGACTCTGACCTGGACGGCATCTGTGATTCGGCGGACAATTGCCCTCACATTTTTAATTCTGACCAGAAGGATGTGAATGGGGACGGCATTGGCGATGCCTGTGTGCTCAGTCAGTGTTTGCCGCTCGAAATCGTTGTTCGAGGAGGAAGGTTCGGAGAGTTGTCGGTGACCCCTGGAGGCTGTCCCGACGGACGGTACTTCGATGGACAGGTGGTACGTATGTACGCATCGCCTCACCGCAAAGGTGCATTTGCTGGATGGGGAGGGACGTATCAGACGACTCAGCGAGAACTTATTTTTACGATGAGCCCGGGTACGGCGATAACGGCCGCGTTTTTGGCCAGATGATTAACCTAGATATAGATAGGAAAAACAATTAATTCTTCAAGTATATACCGCTCACGAAATGAATTTCCGTCTTTAGCCACTCTAAGCTTGAGGTGAGCGGTATATTGTGAGGCGGAGCCGAGCCAGGGGCAAATATACTGAGCGCAAAAAAATAGACTGCCACCCGCAGGGTGTCCATTTTATCTAATCTTTAGCGGAATTAGTTTCTATGTTCTGTGAGCGGTATATTTGTTGATCGCTACGGCTTCGCCTGCGCAATATACTTCGCGATGGAGAGTCAGTGATAGAGGCGGAAATTCATTCTGCGCTCAGTATATACCGCTCACGATTTAAATTTCCGTCTTTAGCCAGCTTTGACTTGAGGTGAGCGGTATATTGTGAGGCGGAGCCGAGCCAGGGGCAAATATACTGAGCGCAAAAAAGAGACCACCACCCGCAGGGTATTCATTTATTATATAGCGGAATTAGTTTCTATGTTCTGTGAGCGGTATATTTGTTGATGGCTTCGGCTCCGCCTGCGCAATATACTTCGCGATGGAACCTCAGCCATAAAAGCGGAAATTCATTCTGCGCTCAGTATATACCGTTCGCTCGTCTCGTGATGGCCATCTGGCTTCATGAGGCCATGCCTAAGGCTGGTTTGGTTGGTTTTCCCCTCGTAGGACTATACTTAGTTTGCCGACGGCCTGGGCAAGAGATTTAGAATATTGGGCTTGGGTTAATTGTGTTGGGGGAACGCGAATTAAGTGCGTAAGCTCAGCGAATGCTGCTGCCGCTTCCTCAGGTTGCACAATAACTGAATTTCGAAACAACTGGTTCGCGTCATTAAGCAGCCGAGTCATGGCCAGCACAGAATTGTAATGAGCTATATTTACGCCCTCGAGCTGCCCATCTGGTGCTGCACGTAGTGAAGCAATATGCGGAACAAAACGTTCAATCGCCTGCACATATAAAAGTTCTGCCCGGCGGTTAAATCCCAACTCTAAAGCTGCATGAATTGTTGCTGTTGAAGCATAAAGCGCCATATTCAGACAACGCTCTAAGTCGAAATGGAACTCAGGCTTATCCCAATATGAACTTTTAGCGAGAGTATCAAAAGTGCGCAGAATTGCTCTGTTGTCGTTAAAACGAGCATAAACTTCCATCAGCTTGGAATAAGAAGCTGGGGTAATCTGTGGTTCTATTCCATTTTCTTTCCAAATCCGGATAGCAAGCTGAAACGACTGCCGGGCACTGTCATTGCGGCCTTGTTCGAAGAGTATTTCTCCAAACTGCAGCAGCAACTGAGGTGGAACCCGAGCTCCATTTTGAGCTGTACAAAATAAGGTTTGCCCCATTTCCCAATACGTACGAAGAGTATCAGAGGAGAATTCAGCCAAACGGTCCAAAGTGACGGCCTCCGGTGATACATCGGTGGGCAGCGTTATGTCTTGGATGGGAGCTTGTGGCCAGGCCTCAACGAGTTGAGTTGCTCGTGCAACTACTGCATTTGCTATCGCGTCGAAGCCTGCAGTTGCCGCTGGATCCTGTAGGCTACGAATCTGGAGGGCCAAATTTTCACGAAAGTGGGCCCGTTCCCGTAGATTATGCGAGAGGGTCCTCATGCCGTCACCTATCGCTTGTATTGAATCAAAATTGAGAGCTACAAGATTATGTCGTTGAGCGAAAGATAATTGGTCGGCGCTAAGCTGAGCACCAAATGCATAGCCGAGTACGTGTGGAGTTTCAGTCGAGGTAGGCAGCAACGAGTTGATATTGGGGTCGCTCAATCCAAAACCGAAAAACACAGGAAGCTTATTGCCCAACAGTTCGCGGGCAAACGCAGCCAAGCGCGGACGCTCGCGTTCAAAAGAATCGTAATCAGATTGGCTAATGATCATGTTACGTGAGGCAAGATCTCCATGAAGTTTTATAAGAAGCACTCCGCCTGGAGGAGGAGTTGGTCTTGGGTAAGAAACTTCATGCTCATCAGCAACCACGGTAAATGGAATTCCAAGGGACTCAAGAGTTTGTTCGGCAAGAGTGTCGTAGTTTGTGGTCAGGATGTAGCCCGACATCGCGCTAAAACGTTGCAGTATGGACAGCTCCTGCGCTCGCGGAAATCCGTTGCCAACCTGGGTGTGCTGAGCCACGAGGTCTTCAAGACGGCAGCGCCCGTCAGCATGCTCAACCCAGTTTAGATAAGCTTGGGCGCGCTCTGGCATCGAAAGCGAAGCCCAGTTTTGTGGTAAGGAGCCACCACCATCTAAAATTGCTTGGCCAATTTTTTGCGTTAAGCCCGCCCAATCAGTTCCCGTTGCATCGCGCGAAAATCCCGCACCTAAGACAAGTACTTGAGAATGTCCAAAACAAATGTCGCTTACCATGGAGGCAAGTTTAAGCTTTAGGTCTTCTTGTCTGGCCTGGAATGTATCTTCTCCGAGGAGGTCGTCGCGAGAGATTAGGCCAGGAAACAAAGGTAAATTTGGATTGTCCAATGGCTGGTGAACGGGCGGAGTTTGGTCGCCTGGGGGCCTAGTTGTGTGTTCGAGCATAACGTCAATCCAATTCTGCCTGCTGTTATGTCTGTTACTTCAATTTAGGTGACTTCTACGAGAAATTCTTGCTTCGTAGAGCTAACTAGCTGAAATACCTCAAACTGCCTCTTCAGGTGCCTGTCCACTACACTAACTTTTTAGCCACAGAATCTAAGTAAACCAGTAGTTTATGGCGTTTTTGTAAGGTGAAGAAGTGCAGGGAGTTGCTTTTAGTCTCAAGGACGGGACAAATGTTTATCGGGCTCAACACCAAAGTTGCATCATTGCAGGTGCAACGTCGTATGAATGACGCGCTCAGCGATGCTGGGCAGGTGTTTCAGCGCCTGGCTTCTGGACAGCGCATCAATCGGGCATCAGATGACGCAGCTGGCTTAGCACTGAGTAGCTCGCTTCGGGTCAATAGCAGAGTATTTGCCCAGGGTGTGCGTAACCTCAACGATGGAATCAGTGCCCTCAACATTGCAGACTCTACTGTTTCAAGTCTTGGAGGAATTGTTGAGCGATTAAGGGAGCTGGCTACCCAAGCTAGCAACGGCTCATACTCTTCTGCTCAGCGCGCAGCCCTCGACAAAGAAGCGCAAGAACTTAGAAAAGAATATTTCCGTTTGGCAAGTGCCTCCACATTCAATGGTATCGGACTTTTAAGTGGGGCTCTTGGCACTGGTCTTCGAATTCAATCTGGATACGGAGCCAGCGGTTCTATATTGGGTGGGGTTGGCGGCACGAAAGGTACTGGCAATTTCTCCACAACAGATCGCATCGACGTAGGCACTGCAACAGCAGTAGCCTCTGCAGATGTAAACGGTGACGGGAAATTAGATATGCTGCAGGGTAACTCAAGTGGAACGGGCGTGACTGTACGCTTAGGCAACGGAGACGGCACCTTCACCAATGGAACCACCTATAGCGCTGGTGATAATCCGCTACAAATTGTGACAGCAGATTTAAATGGTGATGGGCGTTTGGACTTAGGCGTGCGTACCGCCAGCTCAACTGAGGTTTTGCGCGGCAATGGAGATGGCACATTCCAAGCTGCTCAGACCATAAATCTCGAACCCCCACTTTCTATTGCGTTCTCGGACATTAATGGGGATGGAAAGGTTGATTATATAGAGGGCTCACGAGGCCAATTCGATATATTTCTCGGTAATGGTGCTGGGGGGTTTGCGACGAGTGCTTGGCAGAGTCGTATGTTCTCCACGGGCATGGACAGAGTCGATTTAAAAGTCGGTGACTTTAATGGTGATGGTCGTAAAGATATAGTGGTATTGGCCGAAGATTCTGGCAGTTACGCCGATATTGAGGGGTTATATCAGAAACAGGATGGCAGTTTCGAGCTTGCAGTTTCGTTAACTAATTTATCTATCAGTGCGCAAATTGAAACTGCTGATCTTAATAACGATGGAATATCAGATCTGGCCGTGGCAGACCGTGGCAATTCTCTTCTAGACACTTACCTTGGTTCTTCAGCCGGGCTTACACTAACGGATTCAGAGGTTTTGAGCGATTCATTTACCCTATTAAAAGCAGGCGACTTTAATAGTGACGGCAACGTAGATCTTCTTGGGTTTGGTTCTGGTCCTAGTTCCTTTTTTATCGGCAGAGGAAATGGGTTTGTGGATACAACAGCGGGTCCATCAGCACCAAGTGATTATGAACAAATTGCAACAGGTGACTTTAATAGTGATGGGGCACTGGATTTTCTCGCATTTGGCTCCGCTCGCGTGTACTTGGCAACTAACCTCACTGAAGATGGTGTTAATCCCTTGCAAGAATTTTCGCTTACTAATCTTGCTGATGCTAGAACGGCCTTGGGAATGTTTGCGCAAGTTGCTGAGAACTTAAGTAAACAGAGAAGCATTATCGGCGCTTATCAAAGCCGGCTTGAAGTGGCCACTAAGACTGCACAAAGTGTGAGTGATAACTCGCTTGAAGCCAGCAGCCGCATAACCGACATCGATGTGGCATCAGAGGCCGCAAATCTTGTCAAAAGTAAGGTTCGTCAAGATGTATCAACCTCTATTCTTGCCCAGATGAATCAGCAATCTGATCTGGTGCTGCAGCTGTTGCGCATCAGCTAACAATCGAAGTGCTCTGTTTCTTGCTGCTTACCAAATTTACTCCTTTTAATCAGTGTTTCAAAGTGACCAGAACGGTGGTGGCTGGGAAGAAGGTCAGCCATTAAAGAGCCAGTAATTACGCTGGAACCAGCAATTAATGAGCTGAATTAGATGCAAATCGATGAAGCCCTTCCGAAACTTCTGGGGACTAACACACTGATATTCCTATTTGATTATGGGAAATAGTCCCATGGCACTACTATTCGATCTGTGCGGCTTGGCACAATCTCTGCATAGCTTCCTAACAATAGTCAGTTTTCCTAAGTATTCCTTATAAATCTGACTACAGAGGTTGTTATGAGTAGTATGTTTTCTTCACGTTTTTTCTTGTCTCTTGGTCAATGCGCACTTATCTCGATGTTTGCCTGGGTTTCCCCACTGAGCGCGCAGGTCACCACTGACCCCGACCTTCCCTCAGCCAAAGTGATAGGGGCCCCAACTATTTGGGTAAGACAGCTTGCTGATCAAGCAGGCACGGTGACACTTTCAAATGGCACCGTAATTTCTCAAGATCAATATGGCAATCCGTTGATGCATCCGCTGGCGTTGGCTTTTAATCTGGCGCAGGCAGGTGACGTTATTGCCTGCCGAGGGGAACTGAATGGCATACAAATTGGTAAATACGACCCAAATAAGCCCAATGCGGTTTATCGCTCCAATGGTGATATTATACAAAATATTTCCGTGATTTCTGAGCTGAGCAGCCAGCGATGTACTATTCGCGGAGTGCTTTTTCAGGGCCGGGTTGATGTGCCTGGGGCCCATGGAGTGCATGACATTACCTTCAAGAATATTAACTTTAAAAACATCGGCAACGCAGCAACTGCCTTAACGGTATCAATGAATAGCGTGCAGGGCATGCTCAGATTTTATAATGTGGAACTAGTTTCAGGCAGCCCAGGTTCGTACGGGGGCTACGGACTTAAGTGGGGGATGAGAGGCAACGGCGAAGCCAGTTACGACATTCGCGGCTTTCGGGTTCCAACAGCCCAAGAACATGCGCTCTATTTGGATTCAGTAAATGGCGGCATCGGCGGTGATAGTGTTTTTACGGACATTACCCAAACTGGCCCGTCTGGACGAACTGGGGTGCAAATAGTTAACCGTCCTCCGCAGTACGGCGCGCTTGGGCCTGGAACAGGTGGGCTTTATTTTCGGCGACTTAAACTTTGGACCGTGAAAGGTGGCGGGGGTTCTGGGTTCACCGTGGCTGGGCACTTAGGTCCGGTATTCGTAAAGGACTTACGTTACAAGGGCAACATGGGAGCTATTGTTTTCTGGAGCGATTCTGGCAAAGGGCTCTATACAACTCCAGAGGGATACACAACTCCCTATGCTCGCCTTGAGAACATCCGAGTTGAATCTCCGAGCGCTGATCGTTCACACATCATGGCAGCGGGCGTTGGGTTACTTGAGGTCAAGCGCTTTCTAGTCCGGGGCAACAGAGCAGCCTTTGATTTTAATAGCACCTATGGAGGTCCCATTGCGAATGGGCAGGTGAGGTTTATAAGACAAGGACCTTTGGCGACGCATCCGGGTTTTAAGAGCGGGCTAAAAATCAAACTAAATAATCAGAGTTTGTCAAATCAACAGATCAACAGCTTGTTTAATTAGAACGCGTCGCGCTAAGAAGCCAGGAGTCAACTGTCCAAGGCTGAACATATAGTAATACCGCAGTGTCTATTGGGTTCTTAGGGTGAGTCGTCCGGTACTCACCAGTGAAACGTCGAGTCCTGATTGATATTACTAGGCTGTATCTACGCAATCTTTGCAAGCCTGGGAATTAATTCCATATTCTAGGCCAAACGCTAAAAGCGGGAACCGTTCCCAGGATGCGATCTGGGGGGCGGTGGATGTGGCCCAATAATTGCAAGTAGTTTGCTTTGCCAGCTCTAGCCTGTTGTTGAGGTAACGCAAGATGGTAAAGTTTCTTAGACTATGTTTAGTGTCCGCACTCGTGTGCGCTTGCGTTGCGCTGAGTCCTAGCCAATTGTTGGCAAGCCCAAGCGATATTCAATTTGAACCCTCTCTTGCTTTTAGCCCCAAACTTGTTTGTGCCCAAGGACGGCCGGCCATGTTTGATGGCAATGTACGCTCTTTAGTGGGCTATCAAGCTGAATTGAGATCAAAGATCCAAAATGCTTCCGCTGCCCTAAAGACCCAAAAGAAAAAGCTCAAAAAGCTTAAGGCGAAGAAAGCGCAAAAGAAGCAGATCGCAAAAATTAAAAATGTAATTAACGAGTCTGAAAAAGAGCTTCAGGCTATTAAGTTAGAAGAGTCGTCAGTAAGCTCAGTCTGCACCTCGCCCGCTCCAATCTCATCTTCCTTAACGAGTGGCACCCTGTCACTTACGGGCAGCAGTCCCGCCAGTCCAATTGCAATAAATGCGCTGCCGCAGTCAAGCTCGGGTCATTATTTGTTGAAATTGCTTGGATCGAACTTAGATCGAGATATGTACCTTAGAGTTGAGGTTTTATCAGAAGCTGGCGCACCTCGTCGAACCTTAATTTTGCCTTTCACCTTTTTAGATCCCCAAGAAATTGAGGTAAAACTTCTGAGTGTTGCTCCGGTAACAACTCGGTTTGAACTATTCTTGATTGATCCAGCAAATAATTTATTAGCTTCTGGTCCTTTGACGATCCAATTCACCCAAAGCAGCGACGAATGTATTGATGGGGTTGATAACGACGGGGACGGCTTAACTGATACTGAAGATCTTGGATGCACTTCGCCCACAGATCAGAGCGAAGGCGGCAAACTAACTGGTGAAATCGAAAATCGCTGGACTGTGGTTGAGCCTGCGTCGGATACGCGCAAAGTCTATGTAAGTGCTTCCTCGGGTAACGATGCCTGGAGTGGTCTATCTCCAGCTGCCCCAAAACGTACAGTCAGCGCAGCAAGGAGTCTTTTACGAGCAGGCTTTCCTGATTGGCTGCTCCTCAAGCGCGGGGATGATTTTACGGCCAGCACACAGCAGCTTTTCCCCATGACCTCAGGCCGTGGTCTTACAGAACCAACCGTAATTGCGCCTTACGGCGATGTAAATTTGCCAGCGCCTAAAGTATTGGGTGGAATGGTGAGTGCGGCCGGATATTCGGCAATTAGTCACCTCTATATTCTTGGTCTAGACTTTGGGAGTCAGGGGTTAGGGGCGCATGTGGGCGGGACTAATTTGCTGATTGAAGGCAATCAATTTAAGGCGCCCGCAACAGCTATTGATTTGCAGGGCTATTTGGCCCCGGCTTCCGATTATCGAGTACGTAATAACAAAATTGATAGCACCCAGAATAACGCGTTCTTTTTTAAGAAAGTTAATGGGCTTGAAGTATTTGGTAACGTGATAGTTAACCCATCTTATGGCGTATTAGGAAATCATGCCATGTACTTTACCCGTGAGGGGAATACAAATGTCACTGTTGCCGAAAACCTAGTAAAGAACCAAAAAACCCATGGCAATGGAATTATGCTGCGTCCAGGCGGATACGCCTCTATGAATCTACTGATTGGTTATGGGTCCTCGGGTTTAACTTTCGGTGCCTGTAACGATGGAACTCAGCCCTCTTGCTATCCCAACAACGTAGTCTTTCATGCAGAAAAGAACATGTTCCTCGGTCATTATCCGTTAGCGTTAATCGGCTGTGGTACTACGATTGAAACCCAATATATTGCAACTGGACTTGTTGAGAAAAGTATTCGGGTTAGTGCGGCTTCTTCAAACTGTTATGCTGGACCTTGGGGAGCGCCCGCAAGTTACACGGAGCAGAACGTGTTGGTCACTGGAAATAAATCCCTCAGTACAGCGACCCCACTTGAAGCTTACCAAGCTGTAATAGGCGAGGTGCCAACGCCGCAAGCATTCTGGGCCAATGCACTTGCTTCTCTAAAATTTAGAGATATTGATGAACGCTATACGGCAGAGGAAATTTACGCATACCTCTGGGCGCTTTAACTATAGATCCCCGCTCGATTGATGACTGTTCGTTCTACGGTGTAAGTGATATCGCTATTCTGCATCAGGGACTCTGGGTGCGAGCTTACGACCACGTAAGGGGTTTTTAGGGTTATTTGGCGAGGCCCCGCCGTTTTAAGGGCATACCGGTATGAAGACACCAATTAGAATCCTCAATGTATTTGCATTCGCAACATGGTTAGCATTTGTCGTGCTTATATCAGGTTGGGTGTATGCAGCCTTCTTTTATGAACGACCATCTTGGACCTCATTTTTAGGTGCTTTTTTGTGGTCTGGGAACTTTTTGTTTATTTTTGTAGCAGCTGGCTTATTTATTCTGATCTTAAAATCGAAGATTCGGTTTGCTTTAAATGTTATCTTTTCGACAATCCTGTTGCTTTTTATGAGCGGCTTCTTTTTGCGGTTTTACCATCCAGGTTTCTACCACCTACATGCAATGGATTCTATATTTTCTGATGATTTGGAAAAAGCCCGGGCATTAGTCGCTCGGCATCAGGATCTTAAACTTGACTCCTTATTCTTTTTAGCAGTGAGTCGTGGGCAGCCCGAAATTGCGCAAATCTTCCTGAACGCTGGTGCAAACATTAATAGACCAGCTGGAGGCGGTGAAACGCCCCTTCATAGCGCAGTGGTAGGTCTACGAAACCCCTGGGTATCCACTGGAAGATATGAGCAGACGGTGAAATTCCTTCTCCATAATGGTGCAATTGCATCAGTAAAAAACGACAAGGGCCAGACACCTCGCGATGCATTGGCAGCGTTTGTTGGGGCTAGTGATGCTCTTGAAAAATTTGACTCAATGCAGGGTTTATCGCGTTAGTTGGCGTTACCTAATAGTCATGTTCTTGGCTTAATAATAATTTAACGCGCAAACTTTTATGTCTTAGGCACAATAGATTTTTATAGCGCCATCCGTGAGGATTGCTTTTAGGTCAGATTACACAAGATTCTTTTGAATTCGGATAGATGAATTTCCGTATTTTTCCCCGTAGACTTAAGGTGAGCGGGGGGCGAATACACTTCGCGATGAAAAGTAGGTGGTAAAGGCGGAAATTCATTCTGCGCTCAGGATATACCGCTCACGATTTAAATTTCCGTCTTTAGCCACTTTAGACCCGAGGTGAGCGGTATATAGCGAGGCGGAGCCGAGCCAGGGGCAAATATACTGAGCGCAAAAAAAGAGGCCACCACCCGCAGGGTGTCCATTTTACTTAATCTTTAGCGGAATTAATCTCTATTTTCTGTGAGCGGTATATTTGTTGCCGGCTCCGGCTTCGCCTGCGCGATATACTTCGCGATGAAAAGTAGGTGGTAAAGGCGGAAATTCATTCTGCGCTCAGTATATAGTTTATCAATTTGCTAATTGGTATGAGAGATACGAAAAAGGCATTTGATTGGATTACTTCATTGTTGGATGAATTGGGCCATCGATATGTGGTCGTGGGTGGACTTGCGACTAACGTTTATGGTGGTGTGCGTCCACTGAATGATATTGATCTTGATGTGCCCAAGGCAGCGCTTAAAGAAGTTGCAGAGCGAGCAAAAGAGTGGCTCGTCTTTGGTCCTGCTAGATACCGCGATGAGCAATTTGATATTGAGCTCCTTTCCTTATGTTTTGCGGGCCAAGATATCGATTTAACTGCTGCGGAGGACATTAAGCTGTTTGACCGACAGGCTGGAGCGTGGTGCAACCTCCCCACAGACTTAGACGCGAGTGAACCCCATGAAGTCCTCGGAAAAGTTGCAGCTGTAATGAAAAAGGAATTGCTTATTGGCTATAAGAAAATGGTTGCTCGCAGGACAGATCTTGAAGATATCGCTGCGATGGAAGGGTAAGAGTTTCCAGCCCCAGACGCATAAGAGCGCGTAACAAAATGAAAGCTACTGCGCCGAGCGATATATGGCCTGCAACTTTGTCAGGCCACGCCAAGGAATCCTCAATGTAGCCCTGCTACGTTTGCGGTTCCTTTGCTTGCCTTCCTTGTTTCGGCTCATATCTCACTCGTCTCGTAACGCCTTCATTTTGTTACGCGCTCTAAGTCATTAGGGGGGAAGGCGAAAGGGGCCTGGGCGAAGGTAAAAATGCCTGTGATTGTAACCCATTAGAGAAAATCGCAGCTTGAGGAGCACTACCTAAGTGCTCTCCTAAAAAAGTAAGCCATTAAAACCTGAGAAATAAACCTCGCGAGAATGCCAGGTTATCTTGCCATCAATGCCGAGAAATTTTGGAGATGACTAGCGGCTAAACATTCGCAATGGGTGTTGCTTCTTCAATTTTAACGCGGTCAACGCATGACTAGCTCAGATGATCGGTGTAAATTATTGGTGCTTTTATTTCATTGTGTCAGCGTGCTTGCCTCATCAGTGAAAGGGGACACAGTTTCGGAACTTAAAGATGCCATCGAATTCAAATCAACCAACTAATGGCCCACCTAACGAAAACCCCGGGTTTTCTGAGTTAGGCGCGGGGCAGCAGCTTGCGCGATGGAACAATGCTGTCCATTCGTTTTTAATTGGAGATACACCGGCTGCGGCTGCGCTGCTCTGCTCTTATGTCTCTGGCACTACCAACCCCAATTCTCCCCAGGTCTCCTCGACTGGAATATTTTCGGCTACAAGAGCAGACCTCTCATTTGCCAGATATGCGCTTGCGGTCGATTCCCCCGAGAGATCGAGAATAGACCGCCTACTAGGACTGGGCGGCAAGGCTTTAGATCCAGTCACGGAACTTTTCTTTAAAGTAGATCTGTTACTAAGAGAGGCTAGAGCAGTAAAGCTCTTTGAGAGAGAAGCAATAAGCCCTCACCTGCTGTTCGAGATTTATCGTGCCCAAAAGCAGTTATTGGACGTCTTTGAGCTACAGGAAGAATCCGATTATTTGAAAGCTGCAAAAATACTTCTCGAAGTACAAAAAGCATTTGTCGGGAGTATAGAGAATTTAGCGTTTGCTGATGACTTTGAGGAAGAGCCAGGTGAGATTTTTTTTGAAGTACGGCAAAGTTTGGTGGATGCGCTAGAGTCCGACCATTCCCTCAATATCCACGGCCATTTTGTTACGAATATTGCATTGTGGTGTGCAGAAATAGCGTATTCCCAAACTAGGCTGTGTGCAGAGCAAAGGCGGCAAGATTTGCTCGATGAGGCTATGGAGTGGGGGCAATTGGCCTATCGGATGTTATTACCCCAGGCAGATGGGCTTTTAATGGCTGGCAAGTTGATGGAATTTTCAGCCCCTTGCTCTCAAAAGGCTTCGACTACCTCGTTAACATATCCAGTGCTTGGGTCTGACGGTAAAAAAATATTCTGGCGTACAATAGAAAGAGCGGTTACTCCAGAGGAGCTGCATCATGATTTGGTTGTCACTACTAGTCTCCTGCGCCGCGTTGCTGCGGCAGCTGCTGAAAATGCAGCACCCCAGCTAGCGGAGGAACTTCATTCGAAGGCAACTTTTTACGCTGAATTTACTATTCAGTCTGCCTGTAAGGTTTTGAGTGCCATAAAGCCTGAGCTTAGCGACGCTTTTTCCGTATTCGGAGCACCAAACAGTCGCAGCAGGCCTGTTGAATTCAATCTAGTTGAAGGAAGAAGTGAGTTCGAATCCCAGCTCGCGGAGCTTTACGCTGAAGGGTATGGAGATTTAATTGATTCATTGCATCACTCGGCGCATTACCTTCAGAGAGACCCAGCATTGGTAGAGCAGCTGAGCGAAGGCACTTATTTAGCTCACGAATATGTTCATTCAGCCAGTGCGTTTGATACAATTGGTGACGAAGCGATTCAAGTTACACAATATTTGGCCGGCGATTATTCCGCGTTCGCTAAGACTGAGCCGCAAGACTTTGTCTCAAGGCGCAAAAATATTTCTCTTTGTTACCTCGGCTTTTGCTCGCTCAGGGATCGACGCGAGTATAGGCAAGCACTCGAACTTTTAGAAGAGATGCTTCCCCATTTGGAGCAGAGCTCAAAGTTTGTGCAGGCTCTCAGTTTTGACCAAGTAATTTTGTATATGAAGACTGACCAGCCGAAGAGAGCACAAGAGCTTTTTTCCTCACTGTGTCCTCAAAATGAGCCTGCTGAGTTGGTTGATTGCGCACTACAAGTTAAGGCGCTGCGCTGTAAGGCTCTGATAGGTGCATACGCTGCCAATGATGCATCAAGCCCTGAGGATAAGCTAGGCCTGCTGCGGGAGGTTCATAACCAGTTTCTTACAGCCTTGGTCTTAAACTGTAACATGCATGCCACAACTGTGTCAGAGGCTGTTGAAACAACAATCGAATTGAGTGAGGCGGCTTTAATGATAGCCACGCTCGAAAAGGATCCGGAGTTGCGGGAGCGGGCGATTGCAAGCGCTGAGGCAAGAGCCTACAGAGTTAGTTCAATTTTATGGGAAAAAGACGATCCATTTTTTTATCTTGGCAGACATGTTTTTAGAGACAGTCCGAGCGTAGCTCCGCGGGACGCTGCTTCGCCGAGTTATAAGTTCGTGTTCTGTATGGAGCTCTGGATTCTTGAATTGAGGCTAGCAAACTTTCGACTGAAATCTGAACCTTTGCCTGATCGCCGAGAAAGAATCATAGGCAATCTTCTCGACCTCCTGGGTTCCAAGACTTGGGTTGATAATCAGAAACAGCCTCTTTCTAATCTATTACTGACTGATCTTGGTCAAGCTAATGCCGCTCAAAATGTAGATTTAGGGGGCATTCTAAATGGACTCGTTCAAAACGGAAGAGGTCATTTAATCCAGCAGCTTAAATGCTGGATTGAGCTTTATCTAGATTACGATAGTCACTTTAGTGGAGATTTCGATTACGTCTATGCAGATGAGTATTTAGATCGTCAGCTTAGGCCAACTGAACTGAAGAGTTT
>JBIKUD010000042.1:0-21605 GCA_044347745.1 Bdellovibrionota bacterium | reverse complement strand
GGTTTGGCAAAAAGGTCACACCACTTTTATGACCAATTCTAGGTCTTTCGAACGGAACGCTCTGAATAATCCTCATCCTTCCAAGATGTTAAGGGTTAAGTAAGTGGCATTCGTCTCTGAGAATTAGTGAGAAAAATCTTCGTGTAGACAGCGGAGGAGTTCTGCGAGCGACCATGCTTGGCTGATTGCACCACGGGGGTGATGGGGGGCTGCTGCATCGAAGATTTCGGGTATTGCGCAGAGTCTCTGAGAAAAGTGGTTGAGGAGGGGGGCGAGTAGGTTGCGCGCTTGGGGCTGGGCTGCGGTTCCGTGCACGCGGCAGAGAGCAGAAATATAGGGGCCGAGGAGCCAAGGCCAAACAGTTCCCTGATGATACGCAGAGTCTCTGATACTTTGAGCGCCGGAATACTGCGGCTGATAGCTGGGATGTGCGGGGTCGAGAGTGCGGAGACCGAAGGGGGTTAATAGTCTCTGCTCAAGGACTCTGAGAACTGATATGGCGCGGGCACCTTCAATAATAGGGAAGGGCAAGCTGAGCGCAAAAATCTGATTGGGCCTAATTCGGGTGTCGCGAAATGAGCCATCTATATAATCAAACAAACACTCCTGCTCCCCATTCCAGAATATCTGGTTAAAACGCTCTTTGGCGACTCGGGCCCGCGCGGCATATCGAGCTGCCTCGGCACCTAGTCCGATGCGCGTGCAAAACACCGCCATAATTGAAAGTGCGTTAAACCAGAGCGCATTCACTTCAACCGCTTTTCCTTGACGCGCGGTTACCACCCAATCGCCAATTTTTGCATCCATCCAGGTCAGTTGTGTGGTGGGATTACCGCCGCTGAGTAATCCATCCTCGGCAAGGTGAATACCATGATAGGTACCTTTTACATGCTGCTCAATTGACTCATGTAAAATAGGCAATAGGTGAGCAATAAATCCAGTGTCGTTTGTGTATTTCACATATTGGTAGAGCGCTACAAAGAACCAAAGCGTCGCATCTATAGTGTTATAGCCGGCTGCACCGCCATCATCGGAAAAATTGTTAGGAATCAGTCCGCCGCTCATCGACTCCGCAAAAGTGAGTAAAATATGCTTGGCATCCTCAAATCTGCCGGTGACTAAACACAGGCCGGGAAGTGCAATCATGGCATCCCGTCCCCAGTCTGCGAACCAGTGATAGCCAGCAATAATACTTCTGCTCCCGCCTCCGCCCCTTTGTACAATAAATTGATCTGCAGCGCGTACTAAGGCCGCGCTCTCTTTACTTTGAAGCAGGGATTGTTCAACAAGGCGTGCCCGTCGGCTTTTTTCTTTTCCAAGAAGTAATGTTAAATCTCGCCCATGTTTGCCCGCCGTTGAAAGCTCAATAACAAAACGATCTCCAGACTGTATGGGTCGCTCGAAGGTCCCATAACTGAGTAAATCCTCTTCGAAGTCATAGCCACGCCGTTCTTCTTCAGCATATCGTACATTTACATACCAATTTTCATTGGCATGAAATTGACTCTCAGGAATGTACAAACTGGCGGCAAGCAGGGCTCCTTTTTGCTTCAGCTCGAGGCGTCCGTTCTTGAAACAAGTTTCCTGGATTCGATCTGAGCTCGCGCGGGCAAGTTCATGAATAGGCCGGTTTGCACATAGTGGATTGAATGACATTCGCGCATTCGGTGGCACTTTAACAATTTGATACTCAACAAGTACCGTGTTTTCGCCATGAATTCCTGCTGTAGAGCGTATGATCTTAAATTCTGGCCCTTCATACGTCTGCGTGACCAAAGGGTCAATTTCGCAAGCGGTCAGGTACTGATAGCCATGTGGATGCCTTGTGCCTGGATACTGCAAGCTTGAGAGTTCAAATTCGACATTCTCTCCAATTATTTTTTCACCTAAAGTTGAAATAACAAGTCTGCGTTGGACGGGCGGCATTGCGGCGGCGATAAGCATTCCATGATACCGACGAGTTGCGCACGCACCGAGAGATTGACTTGCCCAACCACCAGTTGCGGTTGTTTCTAACCATTCAAGATTTTCAAGTTCGTCTAACGTAAAACTTCTGTTTTCTTTACGAAAAGGCATGATGCAAGCTCACAATTAGCGCAATTGCCGTGCAAGCGATGCGAGCCCTTTCAGCGCTACGCGATCATCAAGAACGAGATGTATGGGAGTAGAGTGGACAAGATCTCTAAATCGCCCTTTGTTCCAGATGCTTTCAAGGAAACTCGAATGCCCGAGTTTAGAGGCGATTTTTGGAGGAATTCCACCGGCTAAGTAGATGCCCCCTGTACACAAGGTTGATAGAATGACATCGCCAATATGACCACCAAGCACCCTTAAGAATATTCGAAGGGTCTCAACACAAATTTCATCCTCATGCGCGAGCGCAGATTGGGTAATTACTGCAGCCGTATCCTGTTCTAAAAATTCATCCTCTAATTTTTTAGAGGTGGTGTAGCGTTTACTCTCTTTTAAATATTGATAGATATTTACCAGGCCTGGCCCGCACACTACGCGCTCTATGCTGACACGACGAAACTTTGCTTGTAAAAATTGAAGGAGCCCAATTTCAACCTCTGACTCTGGTGCAAATGCTATATGTCCGCCCTCAGTAGCAAATACCTGTTGGGCGTTGGCTTCAAGGTGTAAATAAGCCTGCCCCAGGCCAGTGCCGGGCGCTACCACCGCAAACATGTTTTTATTACGTGGTTCACTACCCGGATGAATGGTTTTTAAATTTTCATTTTTCAAAAAAGGAAGTGCTGCTGCGAATCCAGCCAGATCATTCACCAAACGTAACTTCGGAATACCAATCTCGGATGCTAAGGTTTGTGCAGATAATTCCCAGGGAAGATTTGCCGTTTTTACAAAACCTTCTATGACAGGCCCAGGTATTCCAAAACAAGCTGCCACAGGGGGCTCCCCAGTTTTTTTGTCTAAAAACTGCCTCACAATGTCGCTTAGTTTTGGCTGCGATTTGCTGTCAAAACGCTCTTCTACTATGAGATGCAGTCCAGACTCGTCTGAGTCAAAAAGACCTAACCTTGTTTTTGTGCCCCCAATATCTCCGGCCAATATACGCATAATCAGTGCCTTTTCGGTTGATTTTGCAATACTGTACCTCGACCTCATTTGTCCTCGCAATTGGAGTAGTGCCAGTGCTTACGCCCTGCAAACCTACTGTTTGAGGGGCTGGCTTGGTCCGCCGAAATGTCATTTTCCGGAACGCTGAGAAGTGGATGGCAAACTGAGACGGCTCTTTGTAGGGAGGCAGCACTGGACCGGTCTTCCTGCAGTGCATATACTCGTAACGCATATGAAAGTTTTAATGTTAGGTTGGGAGTATCCTCCGCATATTAGTGGTGGTCTGGGCACCGCGTGCGAGGGCCTTACCAAAGCTTTGTCGAAGCGCGGGATTGAGATAACTTTTGTAGTGCCAAGCCTCTTTGGCGGCGAGCAGGGGGCCCATATGCGACTAGTCGACTCGGCGGGGCGCGGTATTAATCAATCCACCCACATTACTGGGGCTCCTTCTCATAAAGGCAGAAGCATACGTGGAAAAATTAATGCTATACGTATTCCGAGTTTTTTAAATCCCTATCTTAGACCGAGCGTCGACTCTCGATCGATGCCGGTGCCACATCCGAAACAGACAGTTACCTCGATATTCGATTTAGCGGTTGATCCCTCCCAATTGAGCGATTTAGCAAACCAGCTCCACGTTGACGGAGTACGCTATGGAAATGATATTTTTGCTGAAGTGAGCCGCTACACAGCCAAAGTAGTAACTGCGCTGCTCGATGCAGAATATGACGTCATTCATGCGCACGATTGGATGACCTATCCAGCCGGCGTGGCGCTTGCAAATCTTTCTAAAAAACCACTCATTGTCCACGTGCATAGTCTTGAATTCGATCGGAGCGGAGAAAACGTTAATCAGCGAATTAATGATATTGAACGTTTTGGTCTTGAGGCGGCTGATAGTGTGGTTGCTGTCAGCTATTATACAAAGTCAGTCATTGAACATCGCCATGCCATTTCATCAGACAAGATACGTGTGGTGCATAACGGCGTGTATCCGAAAGGACTGGCGCAGCGCTATCGTCAACATCGAGAACTTTCCCGTAAAATTGTTTTGTTCTTAGGTAGGGTGACCTATCAAAAGGGACCAGACTACTTTGTTGAGGCCGCAGCTCAAGTCATCCCGCATATTCCTGATGTACTTTTTGTGCTCGCGGGAGCAGGAGATATGCTTCCGCAAATGATTGCTCGGGTACGCCAGCTCGGCATTGAACGACATTTTGAATTCCCAGGATTTTTGAGAGGGCAAGAGGTTGAAGAAATGTACTCCATGGCTGATGTTTACGTCATGCCCTCCGTATCTGAGCCATTTGGTATTGCGGCCCTTGAAGCGATTAGTTTCGATACCCCCGTGATATTGTCGCGGCAAAGTGGAGTATCGGAAGTTTTGTCTCATGCGCTGAAAGTAGATTTTTGGGATACGCAGCGCATGGCTGATCTGATGATAAACGCACTCCTTCATGATGAGCTGAGGGCAGATCTTGTGCAAATGGCCCGCGAAGAACTAAAAAGCGTTCGTTGGGAAGCATCGGCTGCTGAGATGTCTCAAGTGTACTCACAAGTAACTGGAGTTTAACATGCCCTCAGTTTGTTGTTACTTCCAGGTGCATCAGCCATATCGCCTCAAACGATATTCCTATTTTAATATTGGGGCGGATCACGAGTATTTTGATACCGATAAGAATCGCGCCATTCTACAAAAAGTGGCGCAGAAATGTTATTTACCCACAAACCAAATCTTACTTGATCTCATAGACGCGAGCGGCGGTAGTTTTCGCATCTCATTTTCGCTCACGGGAACTCTCGTCGAGCAATTGCGACGTTATTGTCCTGAGGCGCTCGATTCTTTTGTACGTTTGGCTAAAACAGGATGTGTCGAGTTTTTGGGAGAGACCTACTATCACTCGCTCTCCTTTCTGTATGACGAAGCGGAGTTTCGTGAGCAAGTGCGCATGCACAGTACTTTGATGCGCGATATATTTGGTATGAAGCCCCGAGTGTTCCGAAATACAGAGCTTATATACAATGATGCCCTTGGACAGGCAGTGGCAGATATGGGCTTTCGCGGGGTTATTGCTGAAGGTGCTGATGATATCCTTGAATGGCGCAGCCCAAACTATATGTATTCAGTGCCTGGCCGGGATGCGGCACTGCTGCTAAAAAACTATCGGCTGTCAGACGATGTCGCTTTTCGTTTCTCAAATCAAAGTTGGTCCGAGTTTCCGTTAACTGCAGAAAAGTTTGCTTCCTGGATACATCAGGTAAGTGGCTCAGGTGACTGTGTGAATTTATTCATGGACTACGAAACCTTTGGAGAACACCAATGGGCATCAACGGGGATATTTGATTTTCTCAGGCATTTTCCAAAATATGTGATGTCGAAGCCTGATTGGAATTTTGCTACCCCCAGTGATTTGCTTGAGCGCTATAAACCCTGCGCACCGCTTTCGTATGCACGCACCACTTCTTGGGCGGATGTCGATAGAGACTTGTCTGCTTGGCGCTCGAATAAGATGCAGCATAGTGCGCTTGAGCAAATCTATGATTTAGGTGCTGCTGTGCGATGGCGCGGAAATGCCCAAAGTTTAGACGTTTGGCGTAAGTTGCTTACCTCTGACCATTATTATTATATGTGTACTAAGTGGTTTGCGGACGGAGATGTGCACGCATATTTTAGTCCTTATGAAAGTCCCTATGAGGCATTTATCAATTTTGCGAATGTGCTCAAGGACTTCCGTGGATATTGGCTTGGCGCAGCGCGATAGGCGACTATGTGACAAGTATAGCCGGAACGGTTATATCTTGGTACACAGCGTGGCATGCAGTTGTACTAGCGGACTCTAAAAGCGTATGCCCAATTGTACTAACGCATTTGTGAAAGTGTCTGTCTGTGAATCAAACAGCCTCAGAAACCACCAGTCTTAAGAACATAGCAAGCCTCATTTCAGGTGCTTGGCAGGCCACCGAGCAGCACCGTGGACGCTTCTATCTTTTTGTTTCACTCTTTATTTTTGCATATACCGTTGATTTAGCGGTGCCTTGGGCAATCGGATATACCCTTGGAGTAATTGTCGAGAAGGGGTTCACGGAGGAAGGAATTCGTGGGGCCTATATGGGAATTGGGGCATATATAGCCCTAAAATTGATTCACAATTTGGCTCACCATTTTGGTCGTTATCTACAGCAAACTGTCTCCTACGAAGGGCGCATGCAAACGCTTGAGCAAATATTTGCTCTGTTGCTTAAGTTTCCATTGAGCTGGCATGTCAGGCACCATTCCGGTGAGAATTTAAGTAAGTTACATAGGGCAGCGGGCGCAATTGATACGACAATTGGCACCTATGTGTGGCAGATTATTGAAGGACTCGTGAAAGTTGTTTTTGCGAGCATCGCAATTTTTGCGCTCGATTTCTGGGTCGCCGTAGATGTCTCAGTCATGGCCATCATTAGTATCGGGTTCATGATATTCTTTAATCGCCGACTCGTTGAGTGTATTCGCCTAAATAACTCGTTTTTTGATCGAGTCAATCGCATCTGTGTCGATTTTCTCTACAATGTCATTACAGTTAAGTCTCTTAATTTAGAAAAAGTTTCAAATCATTATCTTGGCACTCAACGTAATGAGGGGAGGCAACTCAATCGCCGCATCATGCGGTTTAATGAGCTTAAATGGGGATCGATTGGAGTCGGTTATACCCTCATGATCGGTTCGGCCTTATTAATTTATTTCTCTCGACATCAACAAATGTCAGCAGCCATTGATGTTGCGCAAGTTTATGTGCTCCTTAATTATTTAGAGAGAATCTTCCAAGCTGTTGGGTCGTTTACGGCTTATTATAGTGGCATGCTTGAGTCGGCTACGGCCTATGAAAGTGCCACTACTATATTGAGGGAAAGTAACGCCTTGCCGGCGGTTGAGCAGGGGCAGGGACTGCCCAAAAATTGGAAAACTCTTGATATATCGGATTTGACCTTTAGTTACACGGGGAATGCCAGCGAGGGCTTACAGGCATTCAAGTTACAAATTCGTCGTGGCGATAAAATAGCGCTTGTCGGCCCGAGTGGTGGGGGAAAATCTACATTACTTAAAATTTTAGGTGGTTTGCTTATTCCTCAGAAAGCAACCTTTACGCTTGAAGATGGTCGAAAAATTAGCCGTGATGAATTGGCTCGCTCAGTATTAATTATTCCCCAAGAACCCGAAATATTTTCTGAGTCTGTTCGCTTCAACCTAGAAATGGGGGAGAACTACGGGCAACAAGAAATCAGCTTTTATACCTCTTTATGTAAAGTGCAAGACGTAATCACCAGGTTACCACAGGGCCTTGATTCTCAGCTGTCCGAGAGAGGAATGAATTTGTCCGTAGGAGAAAAGCAAAGAATTGCGTTTGCGCGTGGGCTAATGCGTGCCCAACATCGAGAGCTCCTACTGCTTGATGAACCAACTTCAAGTCTCGATCCTATGACAGAAAAACAAATATTTTATGCTCTTTTGCATCACTTTGCAGATCGCACCGTCATGACGGCTTGCCATCGCCTCGCCCTGGTGCCACTTTTTGATAAAATTGTGTATGTGCGACAGGGGCGAATTGAAGAGATGGGAACATTCGCCGAGCTGTTAGAACGACGAGGGCCATTTTATTTGGCCTGGAAGGATTATGAAGAGAAAGTTATTAAGGGGACTGACCCAGCCTTGGCCCATTCTTAATCTGTTCGCCGCATAAGGATCTCTAGTGCACTCGAACCAATCGGTGAAAGTGTAACTTTACTCTTAAAACGCTCTAGATCTTCCCGACGAAAGCGTTTCTCCAGTAAAATATCGAGTTCAAGTCCACTAAGCATTTGCGTAAGCAAATCAGTGTTTATGGTCTCGGTATATCCGCCTCTAATAGCAGCCAAAGCTACTAATGCTCGAAGTGAGGCAGAATCGGCCTCGCTGAATTGAAGTATTTTTCTTTGTGCTTCCCCAGAGGTGCTGCGAATTTTCGATAGTAAATGAATAAATGGTCCAGAGGGAATGGGAGCAGCTGGATCAATCAATTTAAGAATTTCATTCTCATCGATTTGAGGAAGTGTGTCTGCATGGCAAGAATTCAGCACCTGACTGTGATCAGCTAAAAAAGCCTGGCGCTGTGCAGGAGTATGAAGCGATGCCCAGATCAATCTTGATATTTCACATCCCGGATCATTTGCTTTATTAAGCTGTTCAAAGAGGAATGCAAATTCTTTTTCTTGAGTAGGTACAGGGACAAGCTGAAGCGCCCGAACTAACGTAGGTACGTGTTCTCGAGCTTTTGGTATCTGATTTATAAGGAGTGATGTAATTCGATCATCTTTGAGAGCCGACTGTTCGAGAAACTGTAAAAGTGAACTCCAATCATGAGCTGGTCGATTAAAACATTCCCCAATTCTATTGAGCAGAGACTCTTTAAATTCGCCGCCGCCATCGAGGGGGCTTAGGTCCGAAAGCGAGTCGCAATTCCAAGAGTGCATGTGCTTGGTTATCGCGCTCTCAATTTTTGGTGTGGGTTGATTAACTCTGTACAGAACTAGCGTTACATATCTTTCCCCTAAGGATTTTTCGCTTATGGCCAGTATACGCTGCATCTGGTTACTGTTTTTTTCAATCACGGGGGACAGTGCATGATAACAAGCTCGAGCGATCGTATCTTGGGAATGATGTAATAACGCCAGACAGGGGGTAAGTTGCTTAGATTCAGCACCATCGATGAGGTTGAGAGCGGCAATGCCTACCTCGGTCCGAACGGGATTATTCGATTTCAGGGCTGAGAATATTATGGGGAGGCTTTGGGTTCCTAATGTGGAAAGTAAGCGCGCTAGTGCCGGGGGCTTAGAACAGGCTGCGCATTCCAACTGAATGGTGCTTTCAATTAGTTTCTCAAGCGTTCCTATCTTTCGGCCAGGAGCAAGCGGAACAAGCCACTCCAAAGCGGTTTGCACTGAAAGCGTATCCTGGGCATTTATATAGTCCTGAATGAGACTCAAAAGCTTGGTCCAAAGCCGCGGCCTAAAGGCTGCATAGTTGGTGCTACAATACGGTCCTGACTCCACCGTTTTTCGAACAAGAGGGGTGATGCTTCGAATGGCTGCATGTTGGCAAGCGCCCGCCTGCTTGGCGTATTCAAGAACCACGTCAATCAGCTTCTCGCTTGGGCACTGGATATCTTGAATCGCTTCAATATTGGTCTGGCAATTTTCGGGGCCCGCATCTAGAAGCAGTGCCGATTCGAATAGTGAACCGGTCGGATCCAGTATTTCAAGCGAAAGTGAGTTCATTTTCCATTTCAGTTTCCCTGCAAGGTGCCTCGAAATGAGCGATGCAGCCTGTGGCCTTAAGAGGAAAAGAACAGCTGCGGGAGGTTGGCTTGTAAGACCAGATATCGTTTCGATTGCAATCTCCCAATCTTTAGTCTCGACTATGGGCGCAATCTTTTCTGCGGTTTTAATAATTTGATTTCGTAGCGTGTCGCTATGAGCTGAGTTTGTAGCTTCCGAGAGCAGGGTGGGAAACGCAAGCGATGCGTGCTGAGGGATGTTTTCAAGCACCCTAAGCGCACATTGTTTGCCCTTCAGGTCTCTGGCTGGTCCTGCGCTACGTAAGAGGTCGCCAAGGTCAGAGGTGCGTGACGAGCCAAGCGGTGTGCTCATTTGTATTGCTAGAGCTTTTGGATCTACGAGTGCTGTACTCGGAAGTGTAAGCATTCGAACACAGAGCTCGGCAGCTTCATGAGCGGCTTCACTGCTGAGGCTTTTTGCCCGTTCTTCCGCAATATTGCAGTCGTCAAACAAAAGGTCAGAAAGACTAGGTTCAGCAAGTGCTGGAGCTGCGAAGAACAGCATCGTGCAGAAAATAGGAGAGAGAATGCTTCTCATTCTTCATCCTCCGAAAGTCTTTCGAGTCGCCAGTTTCCGTCGCCAAGGAGTTCGAGCACATAATCGTGATGCCGTTGTAGGTTTGAACGGTAACCAACGCTGACAATCAATCGAGCAAACCCTTGAATTTTCTCATAAATTAGGCGCTCTCCCTCTTCATCAATAGCGGTAGTGGCCTCATCCAGAAAGACATAGGCAGGGCGACGCAACATGAGTCGAGCGAGGCCAAGCCTCTGTTGCTCTCCATTTGAAAGTGTAGCCGACCAATCTACGGTAGCTTCAAGGCCGCCTACACGCCGGTACATTTCGCTCAGCTCAACCTCGTTCAATACTTTGATTAACTCCTGGTCAGTAAAGCCGCTACGCTCGCTACCATACGTTAATTGATTGCGCAGTGAACCCAGCACTAAATATGGACGCTGAGGTACGTACATACTTAAGGAATAAGCGGGTCTGCGTATTTCTCCGGAGGAGGCATCCCATAATCCCGAGAAGACTCTTAGAATTGAGCTTTTGCCACAACCACTTGGGCCACAAATAAGGAGGCCACCATGCGAAATCGAGAGCGAAAGATTCTGAACTAGGGGGCGTTTTTTGTCTGGCGTGAGAATGGTCAAATCTTTTACTTCCAGAAGCTCTGAATCCTGAAGAGGTACTCCCTGCCTTGGTTTATTGGCCTCGTCGAGAACTTCGGTAAACATTCCTAGGCGTCGCACCACGGCGGCATATGCCGACAAACTTCCAAAGTTTATGATTATTACGGAGAGCGCATTGATTACGTGGCTAAAAGCAACCGCAGATTGTGTCACTACTCCGAATTCAATTTCACCGCGAAGATACAAAGGCGCAACCACGATGGTGGGAAGGATAATAAGAATATAATTATAACCAGTCGTAAAAAAATTAAGGGTTCGGTTGCGATTAATTATTCGGAGTAACGCGACTAAGGCGTCCTTCAGCTTTTGCCGTGCGCGTTTAAGCTCCCGCCTCTCATCTCGATAAAATGCAATTGATTCGGCATTATCTCGTACTTTAATAAGTTTATACCGATAGTCAGCCTCACGTTTGAGCAAATCGAAATTAAGATTAATCAGAGGGCGACCCAAAAAATAAGTACAAATTGAGCCAAAAACTGCATAGGCCACCGCTGTAGCCGTCAGAGTCCACGAAATTGAGGAGAGTACCCCCATGAACGCAAATAGCGCGATTCCCGATTGCAGAAATATAAGAAACAACGACAAGGACATGCTGGTGAAAGAACGTATGTCTTCTTCAAGGCGTTGATCGGGGTTGTCAATTTTACCGTACCACCCTAGGCGATAATACGATTGCTGCCGAAAATACTTTTCTAGGACATGGTGGCTAAACCAGCGTCGCCACATCAGGGCGAGGCGCTCCTCTGTATACCGGTAGAACACCGCTAAGGGCACCGCAACACAAAAGGCAAGGAGATACAGTAACAAACTGTGAATAAAGTCGTCTTTCTGACGAAGGCTGAGCGCTGTCATGAAGTCGCGGCCGATGTAACTCATCACAACGTCGAACCCTTTGATAGCGAGTGAGAGCCCCAAAAGCATGGCGAGTACGCCTCTCGCTTTCCAGCCGAGTTCAGAGAAAAAAAATGGTTTTGCCAAGCGATAGAGACGGATCCAAGCTTTTTGGTCAAATTTTTTCATCACTATGGTGCTACCAAAAAATGTATCGATGCGGACTTCCGCTTACTCGCTATGGAATCGGAAACTAGCTGTATCGTGCCCTTACCGAGCATTCTGCGTTAAGGCAGGCGAATCGGCGTGTACGGCCCTTAGTCTAAACCTGCTTGCCATGATTTGGCCATATAGGCGCCCGTGGCAACCAATAAACGATGCGGATAGGGGCGCGGGGTTGAGGGAATGGGAGACATGTGGGGAATCATGTTTAGAGTATTAATCGGGTCGGTTCTACCTTTCAGGTCTCGAGTCATGAGGATAGTGCCCGCAGGGGTTCTGAATACTGGAGCGTCTTCCTCCAAAAGCAAGCTAGGTTCATAGGCTCTCATTTCATCAATTTGCCAAGAGGAAATGTACCGATGAGAGGTAAATACTGGACCCTCTCCGTCAAAAGCTTGGAATGCTACGGCCAAACGAGTATCTACATGCCAGTCTGAGGCCGGATACTCTGTGCTCAACATAATTTCCGCCTTATCGGTCCCCGCAAATTGGCAGGCCCACCCAGCCATATTGCTTATCTCCTCGAGCCATTGAGCTTTAGCCGCCAGAGGACTAAGGAATGGTCCTTGTGCTTGGTCTGAGTCTGGAAAGCCAATACGTGTAAAAATGGAATCGAGAGTTTCTTTTACGCTAGCCAGGGGCAAAGACAATCGTTCGGGACTAAAGCTGCAGGTTCGCCAAAATTCGCGAACGGTTGGAGGAACTCGAGGATCGAGGCATACGGTGCCCTGCAGAAGCGCCGCATTGATTTCCGGGCGCTCTAGCAGCTGATGGGCAGTACGGTAGTCTTCAACGTGAACGACGTGACCAGGAAGCTCCGGCACACGCAACTGATCCAAGGCATGTGTAGGGACAAGATGAGATTGAATGTCAGTTGAGCGTGTCATGGCACCTCCTCGATGAACGTTCGCGTCACTCTACAGTTCTGCCAAAACTTCAACCTCTCCGAAATATGAATCTATAGGCAGGCGTTGGTTGGGCAGTTCAGCACCGTTCACAGTCAACTTAGCTCGACCACTGGTGCGGGCTGATGCATTTCGTACGGTGATTGTAAATCGAGCTTTGCCGTAATTCCAGATAATTTGATACTCCCGCCAACTTGCAGGTATTTTTGGTTCGATTATCAAATTCTGATTTTCGAGTTTAAATCCAAGTAAAGTGTGTAATCCCACTTGGTAAAACCATCCGGAAGACCCCGTGTACCAGCTCCAACCTACGTGCCCTGCAAGTGCTTGGTTTGAATAGACATCACCAGCAAGTACATATGGCTCACCTTGATAGCGATGTAGTCCTCCAGCAGACGAAGTAATTTCAACCGGATTTACCAATTTAAAATAGTCGAGTGCTTTCTCACTTTCGCCCATTTCCGCAGTTGCCATTATAAACCAAGCTGCTGCATGGGTGTATTGCCCGCCGTTTTCTCTCAGTCCAGGAAGATAGCCTTTAATGTATCCGGGTTGCTCTTGCCCCTTATCAAACGAGGGGCTCAATAGTTTAAGTAAATGAGCCTCTGTATCTACAAGCATTTGTTGTGCGGCGTTCATTCCTTGCAACGCGCGGGTTCTCTCCGCCCCACCGCTAATAATTGCCCAAGATTGGGAGAGTGAATCAATTTTACAATCTTGGTTCTGTGCGCTGCCTAATGGGCTGCCATCATCGAAGAATGCGCGTTTGTACCAGGCGCCATCCCAGGCGTGGGTCTCAACAGCTTTTTTAAGGCTCTCAATTCGTGACTCATAGAGCTCAACAAGATCTTGTCGAGCTTTCATGCGGCAAATGGAAATAAAATGAGTAAGTACTTCAATCTGGAACCAGGCAACCCAGACACTTTCTCCTTTGCCATGAATGCCGATCTCATTCATGCCGTCGTTCCAATCGCCAACCCCCATAAGAGGCAATCCATGCGCTCCGCTCGTTAATCCATGTGTAATTGCCCGCACGCAGTGTTCAAATATGCTCCCTCTTTGGGTCGATTCTTTAGGGTGCATATAAATCTCATGTTGATGCTCCTCCAGAAGCGGAGCTTCAAGGAAGGGGGCCTCAATCTCAAGTATCGTGTAATCGCCAGTAGCTTGTAGGTAGCGATTCACCGCATAAGGCAGCCATAAGAAGTCGTCAGAGAATTTTGTTCGGGTTCCTCTGCCCGATGGGGGATGCCACCAGTGCTGCACATCGCCCTCAATGAACTGTCTTGAAGCATGAAGTAAGATTTGCTGTTTGGTCAATTTTGGATCAGAAGCTAGGAAGGCTAATGAGTCCTGTAATTGATCTCGAAATCCAAATGCGCCGCCACTTTGATAGAATGCTGAGCGTCCAAAAATGCGGCAAGCAAGGGTCTGATACAGAAGCCAGCCATTCATCAGTACATTAAAGCTTGGCTCAGGGGTTTTAACTTGAATGGCTTGTGCTTTTTGTTTCCAAAATTCTTTTGTCGCTTTTTCATCTTCATGATAGTTCGACAGTGAACGCGCAAATTGGCTGTTGGCTTTAAGTTCTTCTAAATTAGCTCCTTCTGCTAAATAGAAACATATCTCGCGCTCTTCATCGGGCATGAGCGTAATTGCTAATTGCAGCACCCCGCACGTTTCCAACCCTATGGGGCACTTTGAACTTAATTTTACTGTACCACTTTTGCCATTAATACTTTCTGGCGCTGCAAGCCCATGATGTCGACCGATAAATTCTAATCTACTCGAAGTGTAGCTTTGAATTTCAAGGTTTGACCCAATGCCAACAAGGCGACCTGCAAATTCATTTGCCCACGGGTTTCGAGCAACAAGACTTTGCAGGCGCTCGTCAAAACTTGGAATAAGGAATCGGTGACTTTGTTCTCGAGTAACACCTAATACCCATTCACAATATAAATACAACTCAAGCTTGCGCTGCGAGCGCCCTGGATTTTTAAGCTTGAGGTGCCACCACTTAATATTCTTATCTAGTGCAACTCGAATGGTTAATTCTGTTTCGACTCCTTGAGATTCCGTGTGAAAAGATGTCCACCCAAATCCATGAGACACCTTGTAGCTATCTTGGTTGCGTACAGGGAGCGGGGTGGGTGACCACACCACGCCATTTGAGGTGTCGCGTATGTAGAGTGCCTCACCCCGTGCATCCGACACAGGATCATTGCTCCAAGGAGTGAGACGGTATTCCCTACTATTTTGTGACCAAGTATACCCACCCCCGCTTTCGGTGACGAGGCTACCAAAATTCTGGTTTGCAATTACATTGCTCCATGGAAGAGGAGGCAGGGAGTCTCCGCGTACCACCATCTGATACACGGAAGAATTATCCACAAAACCACCAAATTCATTGGAAAATAATTTTGGTTTAGTGCCTAAGAGGCGCGTGCTTGGCTTGGTGGCTGGAAGTGTGAGGGGTTTACGTCGTCTTCTGACGACAGTCTCTTCTTTAAATTTAAGCTGTTCAGCAATGCTTCCTTGTGAGCCATGCAGTAGCACTCTTGCAACTGACTCAAGCAAGGTTAGTTCTTCTTCCGACAGTTGAGTGGCAGTTCTAAGGAACAAGCCTCCGCGTTGCTCCATAAAGGCAGCATTTCCACCCGCGCGCATCACAAATTCTAGTTCATCGTGGAGATTACGGAAATAACCACCTGGGTAGTCATTTAAAATTACGAGGTCGAAAATGACACCGCGTAAACGTAAATATTCGTGGGCCAGCACTAATTCCTGAGCAACTCCAAGCTGATCTGCATCACTTATGCGCAGAAGTACAATAGGCAAATCTCCAGAAATGCCAAATCGCCACAAGGCTGATTGTCCCAATGTGTTTCGAGCCAGTGTATGCGCAGGGGCGCGCCATTCAGGTACGAGATACACAAGCGCATTTGCCAACCTTTGGAATGCATGCATCTGCGAGACAGAGAACTGCTGATGTCTTAATTCTACATCTGCATAACTCGCAGCGAGGTGAAATACACGCTCCACAGCACCACCTTCCCGAATTCTTCGGGTCATTTGCAGCGCTTCGTCTCGAGTCCGAGCAAATCCAGTAATAAAAGTAACTTCGTGTGTCGCCCCGGGCTCAAGATCTAATCGAGTGCGAAGACTGATACATGGATCGAGTACGGGTCCAGTGTGCCCACCGAGACGGGTTGCTAGTGACTGAGCAATTCCAAGAGTTCTGCCTCTACCAATGAAATGAGGTCTTGAAGTTTCAAATTGTGTTTCAGCAAAACAAATTGGCATTACGATAGCGTGAAACAAGTAGACTGGTTCTTCTTTGCGCGAGCGAGGACGTCTTTCACAAAGGATAACTTCAAGCTCTTGCACATACTCGGTCTGAATAAACATTTTGGAGAAAGCAGGGTGCGCTAAGTCTTGGCCCACCGGTGCAAGCGCAACCTCGGCAAAGCTAGTCACCTCTATTCTTCTCAGTTTTGACGTCGTGTTACTCACTTGTACACGTCGTACTTCGAAATTCTGATCGGGACATACCGTAATATCATTATGGGTGATAATGCCTTCCTCTCGGCGCCAGAGCTCCACCTTCGCCGGGTCAAAAGTTACGCGATATGATTCAGAGTCAGCCCGCATTGGTTGGAATCCTACTGACCAGTCAACTCCAGTTTCAACGTCTCGAAGCAACACAAATTGGCCCCAATTTGTAGAAATGGCATCTTCCCGGAAACGGGTGAGCATGATGTCCCTGTCGATATACGAATAGCCAGCTCCTGCTTGATCGAGAATGACCGAATAGCGTCCGTTTGAGAGCAGCATGGTGCGGGGCACGGCGGTATAGGGATTGGTGTCCACTGTGCTTCTGCTAACACGCAGCGCTTCATCTTCAGGAAAGCGGCGTTCTCCTCGATGCGGAACCAAAGTTGGTGCGGTGAGGGGAAATCTCTCCTGTAATAAAAGCTCCGCCGTCTTAACTTCAGGAATGCGATGAAAACGCTCTTGCATAATTCCCGGATTAATTACGTTATTTATCGCGACAAGCGACATCCCTTGGTGGTGGGCAAGGAATGACTTTACGACATGGCCCTTTTCGTCTTTGGTAAGTCGTGACGGGGTATAGTCCATCGCTTCGTAAAAGCCATATTCACCGCGCAGTCCATCGGCTTCGAGGGCGTGAATATTGCGTAATGACTCCTCCGGATCTACCAACAGGGCAAGAAAGGTTGCATACGGTGCTACCACCAAATCATCGCTCAGACCACGTTTGAATCCGAGTCCGGGCACACCAAATGCCTTATATTGGTAGGTCTTATGAAAATCGACGCCTGCGTATGCCGACTCTGAAATTCCCCAGGGAACTCCGCGTTGTGCAGCGTATCGCTCTTGGGCTTTCACTACTGCTCTATGGGTAGTCGCAAGTAGTGTTCCAGGAAAATCCTTGAGTACCAGCAAAGGCATGAGGTACTCAAACATAGTGCCGCTCCACGAAAGCAGAGCTCTGCCTCCAGGGCTATCCGTAAGGCCGCGACCAAGTTTAAACCAATGTCGCTGTGGCACCTCTCCACGAGCTATGGTTATAAAACTGGTGAGGCGGGCTTCGGAAGCCAGCAAATCGTAATGATTGGGATCGCGGCGAGCGATATCTAAATTAATGCCAATCGCAAACGCATCCCGTCCATGATCGTACAGTGGCTCAAAGTTTACTTCGGTAAGAAACTTTTGTACTTGGATTTCACATGATTTTGCATATTGAAGGGTTTCATCAAGAAGCTGCGAACAGCGAAGGGCATGGGGTGACTGGCTTTGCGCTTCAACACAGGTGCTTACATCCGCGAGTGTGAGCTCTCCAGTTCCAAATGCTGGAACAAGTCCTGGAGTGGCTTCGGCGACTAGGGCCACACAGGGGAACAGAGATTGGCACTGTGCAAGAAAACGCCTGTGCCGATCCGCCATTTGAGCATTGTGGGAAAGGTTTTTAAGAGTACCCTCATTTGCATATGGAAGGCAGAGCGATAATACCTCACTGAGTTCGGACCAGGAGGTGCAGCGCTGAGCCCGACTTACAAGCATACTGGCATGTGTATCTCCGTCTAGGGCAAGTGTGGTGAGGGCAGCGACCAAATGGGTATGGTGATGGGAGCTCCAGACAACAAATTCATCAGGATGCTGCACGTATTCGTGAACCAACATCAGATTGGCAACATAATTTCCGCTGTCGACCGTCGACACATACCGAGGAGCGAGGGGAGTAAGCGACTGTACATCGTACCAATTATACAAATGCCCATTCCAACGTTCGAGGCGTGCAAGATTCTCAACAATGAGTGCGAGTGTCTTGAGGCTCTGGGGGAGTGTCGTAAAGCCAAGATCATTACCCGTAATGGCACTCAGTAAGGAAAGTCCGATGTTCGTCGGTGAGGTGCGCAGCGCTATGACTGTTGAAGGTACGAGCTGAATATTATCGGGGATAAGGTAGTTGTGCGCGGGAATGAGCAAGTCATCGAAGAAACACCACGTTTGAAAAGCAATGCCTCTAATGTATGACTGTTCTTCAAAGTTGGGTTCAAACTTTGAAGTTTGTAGCGGTTTACTTAAGGCAGCCCCCGCAAATGGAGAACCAACCCATAGAAGCAAAAGTGGTAAGAATGCGGGAAAACGTTCGGGGTGGTAATATGCAATCAAGAGAGCGGCGAGAGCACTCAGTGCTAGTCCGCCCAGCATTTCACTAAAAAAATGAGAAACAGAAATTCCTAATCGCTTTTCTGCGTAGTAGGCGCTCTCCCACTCAAGTAGATGTTTTCTTGTCACAAATACGCGCCAAATTGTGACCGATATTGCATGGACCATCATAAATGCTTGATACGGGAGCATGGTAAGGGCGATCAGGGCCTTACAGAGATGACGAGCAGAATCGCTGAGAAGATTTTGGGAATAGCGCCGAACAGAGACATTGCGTGGTGGCGCAACGACTGAGCTGGCAAGCCCCAGAGCAATCGGCACCAGTAACGCCCCAAGTACAAGCAAGGACCATGGTAAAGTAGTCCCAGGTAGCACAGTGAAGGACGCAATCAGAAGCACAAAGGCGACTATGGGAATGAGACTGCGTCGCAGGTTATCCGCTAGCTTCCAAAGTGAAAGCGCATCTAGTGGATTGGTAATAAAGCCAGAGGCAGCTGGCACTTTGTAGCTGAGCCAGCGAACGAGTTGCCAGTCTCCGCGGACCCAGCGATGTTCTCTTCGGGCATACGAATTAAAACGGGCAGGGATGTCGTCTATGAATTCAATATCTGACGCAAGACCTGTTCGAGCAAAACAGGATTCAAAAAGATCATGGCTGAGGAGGGCTGCCTCAGGAATTTTACCCTCTAATGCTTTTTCAAATGCAGCTATATCGTAAATACCTTTGCCTAAGTAGGAAGCACGTCCGAAAAGGTCTTGATAGAAATTTGAAACAAGGCTGGTGTATGGGTCTAGACCGGTTTGCCCACTGTAAATCCAAGAAAACCAACTCGCATGTGCGCTCGGAAGGGATGTTGAAATACGAGGTTGCACAATGCAATAACCTCGGGTCACCCGGCCATGTTCATCAAACTGGGCTTGATTCAGAGGGTGCGCCAAGGTTGCAATGAGCTTTTCTGCAGAACCCCTTGGCATGCCTGTGTCTGCATCCAGGGTGATGACAAACCGCGCCTGGCGCAGCTTCTCAATGTCTGCACAAACCGGAATAAGAGAAGTAGAATTAGAGCCAAGCAATAACTGGTTAAATTCGTGAATTTTACCGCGTTTGCGTTCCCAGGCCATCCAACGATTTTCTGAGGTGGAGAATTTTCGATCGCGAAAAAATAAATGAAACGGTTTGTTCTCGTCGCTGGTGTTTAAGGTGTCGATGAGATCTTTCGCATGGGAGATGAGCTCATCGTCAATTGGAGTTTTCTCCTCTTCTGCGTCAAAAAGATCGGCAAGTAATACGAAGTCTATATGCTTATCTTGATTTGCAAGATGGCGAACCTCTAGTGCTTCAATAAATTTAGTGAGCGTGTCCTTGTCTTTAAAAATTCCATGCACAGTTACAATACTGCGGTAGGCTTCTGGTATACCCTTAGAAAAATCAAGTTTCGGCAAAAAGCTTGGGCGAGCAAGGTGAGAAGCGGTCCACTGCAAAATTTGGAGAGCAATATCACTTGCAAGCAATATGAAAAGCAGCGCGCTCGTTATCGCAAGTAGTTCGCTTTCTGTTTCAGCAAGGAGCCATCCAAAGGGAATACTGGTAACGAGAGCGGTAAGGGCAATTAAGGAACTAATAAACAAACTAAATCGTTGACGCTTGAGCAAATTAAGAAAATATAGGGCAAAAGAGCTTCTGACTTGAAGTGCTGACTCTAGTTCTGTAAAACCCGCGTCTAGAAGGTAGTAGCCAACATGCCGCTCGTATATTGACTTGGCATTTTGAGCACAAAGTTTTAATGCTTCTTCGCAAATTTTTAGTTCGCTCAAACCTGTCTCGCGCGCCAGTTTTTCTACCTTATGGCGCATTCTATCTCGAGTCTCAAAATCTGAACTGCGATATGCCTCGGCAGGATCTTTGGCCAGAATTCGATCAACGAGAGAGAGATCTTCAAACCACTCACGCCAATTAAGTGCATCAACAGCTCTTAGTGCCGAAATGCAGTTCCCAATAGTAATTTGATCGGCAGCTCTGGTTGCTTGGTCACGGCGAATCAGATCGTCAATGTCTGCGCCACGTTCCTTAAGGCGCTCCTCTAGCCAATGAACGGCAGCTGCGGTTCGTATGCCATAGGTACGTAGTTTTCTAAGAATGGGAACTGCAAGTTCTTCAAAATTAATTGCTGGATCTTCGAGTCGTTCGGCAAGTGCAATAACAAGATCGGTACCTTTTTGCTCAACACCTACTGTGGCGTTTGTGATCTGCTCAGCAATCTGCGCATTTCGGAGACGGGTGATACACACATCGCCAAGTTGCCTCAAGTGTTCGATGAGTGAGAGACGTAGAAATATTGGCAGGGCCCAGAGCTCGCCAATCGCTAAAGGAGATACAGTTTGGAATGCTGCTACAAATGCGGTCAGGGTGCTACGTTCGATTACTGAGTCTCTGTGTATCAAATACTCGCGCGCCAACATAAAAGCGCGAGGAAAGTTTGAGTACATGCCTTCGGTGACGCAAGGAAGTTTGCGTTCAAAGCCATGCGGGAGTGCTTGAATAATTTCACGCGTGTGATTTTCGATAATGTGAAAATTATCAAGATACCAATCGGTTCCAGGAGGCATCACTGGTGTTTCGTCGCTCGCTGCTGAGAGCGTAAAATAGATTTTCTCTAGTGCCTGTGCGTTTTGCTTAAGACGTTGGAGCAATAGTGGATTTCGATGCGTCGCTTTGCGTGCCGGACTGCGACGTGCAAGATCCTCGGCGTATCGACATAGAGAATCTTCTGTCAGCGATTCAGCGCGTAGGCTTTTAAATAAACTAAGAGTTGATTTGGGTGAAAACGCGGAAAGCAAAAAATCGGGGAGAATACGATGGAGCATGTAAACCTTGCTGTGCTGAAAAACTTAGCTTTTTAATTATCAAATTTTCAACAAGATTGCAGCTATATAATGCTGAAATTATTAGATAAATGGCGAGAGATTTGCTCAATGTTTCTGCCTGCGCTTAGGGCGCTTCGTGGAAAATGTTTTCCGCTGGCTGAGGGCCGGGTTTTCAGTTTCCGTTGAACGGTTGGCCTGTTTTCTGTACACCGGTTAGTCCGTAACCCGTGACCTGCTCCAGTTTCCGGCGCCTAAAAAATAAGGGGCGCTTAGCCCCGGTACATTAATAACTTATAAAGATGAGCTGCCAAGCAGTCGGCTTCTGCTACAAGCTGGCTGCCACTTGCTCCAAGCTCAAGTATAGCCTGGCACTCGCGCAGGCTTCCCATTGCCATCTGGAAGAATCGCTTTCTATCTGCCATCGACTTTCTGCCGTGCCCTTCCGCTAAGTTTAAAGCTACCG
>JBIKUD010000088.1:0-6219 GCA_044347745.1 Bdellovibrionota bacterium | reverse complement strand
TAATTGCAGCGAAGCTCCGGACAACACGCAAGCAGTGAGTGGGTTTGTTTGAGTGACCTTAAAAATCGTATCAGGTCGGACCTTTAAAAAGCTAATTGCGTCTGATTGATTTTGAGGACTTTGCGCGGCGGAGATTGGTAGGCGCTTGCCACTCAGCAGTTTTATGTGTCCTGATGTGTGTATTTTTTGATAGAAAAACCGCTGGCTTGATTGCTCTAATAGACCCCTTTGAACGAAGGCCTTTATATGACTTTCATTAATGCTTCGTTCGTAATGCTGGGTAAGCTTTGCATGAATCTTGGAACCTCGTGCTAGTTCGTTCAAAATGAGAACGCTTACAAGTGCAAATAAAGTTATCCCCAGTAGTAATTCAAATAGAGAGGCTCCCCCTTCGAGTCTTTTTTCTAAGTGATGCATTTTAGTCTCCCTGATACCAGTGCGGTATTTTCCCATACATGCAGGTAAAAATTGGCGGTGAAGCCTGTGAGATTGAGCATGAGGCCAGAGCTTCAGTGTCTGCGGACTCTTCAGTGCCGAGCCTCGCGTTAAGGTGATGAGCAACAAACTGTGCTTGTAATAAAGCAACAAGTGCAACGCTTAGTAGGGCAATTGCTACTAATAATTCGAGCAGAACGAATCCTTTTATGAAGCCTTGAGAGTCCGCTACGAGCTGCATGTAAGCCTCACGCGGCAACGTAATGATATTGTAAGGGTGCAGGTGCGAGACTGTTTGGAGAGCTCCAGTTCGGAGGGACTACACACCCCCTCGGGATAAAACACAATCGGCACCGGGTGCTGAGAGAGACTTATGCCTTGAGCAACTGTATACTGTTTTTTCCAAGCAGTGAGGCTCGAACCGGCCTCTAGTTTGTTCCCAGTGGGCAATAATATAATTTTCTCCTCGCTCTGTAAGGCGCGCACTGCCAGGCTTTGCAGCTGGACTGCCAAAGCCTGAGCCGCAGGTTTTAAACTTGGAGTTCGAAAATGGGGTAATGCTAGGCCAATAAGACCTAAGCTAATACTTACTACGATAAGTAGTTCCGCAATACTGTATCCGAATTCATCTGTATCCATCATTTACCTATTCGCTCAAAAGTGCGAAAAGTTGCGAATAGGTAGAAAAAAATTACTGGGTGCAGAGATTAAGTGGCTTCACTACTATGTATTAGTTTCCGCGGCTGATTCGCTTTGGAGTTTTCTCAAAAACCCGTGCCCAGGGGAAATACGTGTCGCCCGGTTCCTTATTGCCCGGATGATTCTCCGGAAGTTTTAGGCTTGTAATCGTTGGTGTGCGACTGGCCAAATATTCCTCGTGTAATCTCCAAGCTGCCTCAAAATGACTAATTCTTAAAGCTTCGTGTGGATTGTCTTGTCGCAAACGCGCAACCGCTTTGGGGTCGCTAAATTTTTTAAAGTCACCTTCGGAAATTACTGCAAAAATAAGTTTTTCGGTGGGAACAGCCATCCCATCTCGGCGTACTTGAGTTTTCTTTTCTACGATGGGGATTATAAAATGGATATCTTTTTGGTCGTCATGTCCCGCTGCTACACGAAAGACACCATCTCGTACCTGAGTTGAATAATAGTCGGTAATAATTTGATTATAGCGCCTGCGTAGCATGTCTCCGTCAGGAGCTTTGCCATTTTTGATTGCGCGCAAAAATCTCCAAAATGGTTTATCGAGTGCCTGCTCAAAGTTTTCTGGTCTCAAAAGAGGCTGCTCCGCTGTGCACTGACCACATATTTGTTTTAGGAGGGAAACGGCTGCGGGACGCCGAAAAACAGAGATTAAATTGGGCAAATCGATGGCGTTTCCTTGGAGTACTAAAAGACCTTTATGTTCCCAGATTTGATGAAAGGTAGTTGTAGGAACGGTTAAAGAGCGTCCCGTAATGAACTCGCTCACATCGTTCCACCAACGTTTTGGTTCGATATACCCTTTGGTAATTCCGCGAATGGCGGCGCCGACAGTAAATAATCCTATGACGGTGACCCAGAATTGAGTCCAGGAGGGCTGCTGATGTTTTGAATGCTCCTGGGGCCCGTTTGTAAGTATACCTGTTCGGCCAAGTGGGTTTGGTAAAACTGAATCTTCTGTTGGCGCAGTCTTACGAGGTGGTTCTAACTTTTCTGGACCAACTGCAACTTCAATGGCTGGCATTTGTAGATCCGCCAGCGAAGAACTTGCGTTGCCTACTGGTTTGGCACTGAGCAGCGTGGCGGCGGTCACAAGGAGGAGGGAGCCTAAAGTTGGGCTGGGGCTTTGGGACTGAGAGGGCAAACGAGCAGGCTGCATGGTGAAAACAACAAAAAAGCCGGCCCTTTCACCTCGAAAGAGCTGGGCTCATATGAGAAATATGTTAGAAATTAATGAGCGGCGCTCATTTTTAGCTAAGCAACTGAGCTAGTCAATTTTGCTGCATCTGGCCCATTAAAAGACAAGCCAGTACCACAGCCGCTATGAGGCAAAAATAGAAGAAAAACGCATTGTTACGCTTGCGGTAGCCCAGCAAAAGGCCCATTAAAAACCCCGCCGGTGTAATCCATGTTTGATTAGCGTGCGGGTCTAGAGAAAAGGGGAGGGCTATAAGTGCGCCAACCATGCCACCCAGAACGACACAGGCTATTTGGCGAATAAGGTTTGCGGACATGGATTCAGCCTTTCAAAAGCGCGGCAATCGATCCTGCGCCAATAATGGCGCCAATAGTACCGGTAAGATTAGTCAGGGCAACCACAAGCAAAATTTTGCTTACTCTGTTTTTAAAAATTCCTTTTACGCTTCCAATATCGTCGGCAATATTCTCTAAGTCTGAAACAAGAGGTTTACGTAGCATGGCTTCAACAAGCCCCGAAGCCCAGCCTGAAGCCAGAAATGGATGTAGGGCTGTAAATGGCGCAGCAAAAAAAGCTGCCATAATTGACAAGGGGTGACCCATAGCCAAGGCGGTGCCAATGGCCGCAAATAAGCCATTTATCCAAAACCACATGCCAATCATTTCGGCGCTGGTATTTTCACCTGATTTAAAGAAGCCTAGCACCACCATGCCAATAACCAAGATTGGAATGAGCCAGGCGACTATGCGCGTGCCGATGCTGCGCGACGGAATTTCTTCAAGGGGTTTTAAATCGATGGTTTTGCCAAAATAAGATCGCATTCCAGGAACATGTCCAGCGCCAACTACGGCCACAATTTTTTTTCCTGGGGCCGACTGAATTTTCTCAGTCAGGTATTGGTCTCGTTCGTCGATGAGCGCTGTTCTTACTTTAGGTAATTTTGCGCTAAATTCTTTCATAAGTTCATTCAGCGCGTCTGCAGATTTAAGCCGCTCAATTTCCGCTTCATCAATTTTTTCGTCGGAAAATAAACCAGTGCCCATGGAGAGGCAAAGTTTAAAAATTCCCCAAAACCCCAGAGATGCCCATGTGCGCTTGAGTGTAATACGAATTTCTCTATCTGCCATGACTAAGGGGATATTCATGGCACGAGCTGTATCGGCAGCCGCCATCATTTCTGCGCCGGGCTTCACATTAAGCTGCTTTCCAAGCTTACGTTGAAACCCAGAAAGCATCAGTTGGGCCATGAGCACATAGGTTTTGCCCGAGCGGATAACAGAAACTATGTCGGTTTTTTTCCAGCGGTCGGGGTCTTGAAGTGACTGGTAGCGCGGTTCGCAAAGTTCGATAGCCACAGTATCAGGTTTTAGATCTCTAATGAGTCGCTCGACTTGCTCGGCGCTTTGCTTTGAAATGTGCGCGGTGCCCACCAAATAAATATCTTTGCTCTGTACCCTGACAAGGTCAACATTTGGTTCGATGGGGGTAATTTCTATACTCATGGCGAAGGCAAGTGTCGACTATTATGAACGGAGTCGCAAGCGCAAGGAATTGCCAATTACAAAGACATCGGAAAGTGCCATAGCCAGCGCCGCTATGATGGGGCTAAGGTAGCCAGCGGCTGCCAGTGGGATGGCGAGTACATTATAAAAGAATGCCCAGAACAGATTCTGTTTAATTGTTTTGAGAGTAAGTCTCGATATGTGCACGGCCTCAACCAGTGCTGAAAGGGAACCTCGGTGTAGAATGACTTGCGCCGATTGAATGGCAATCTGCGAGGCGTTGCTTAGAGAAATGCCAACTCTCGCCTGGCTGAGGGCTGGAGCGTCGTTAATACCATCACCAACATAGCCAGTGGGAGTTTTGGCCTCAAGCTCGGCAAGCTTTGCTAATTTCTGGGCCGGTGAATGACGGCTGAACACAGATTCAATTTCTAATTCAGCAGCCGTGTTCTGACATTTTACCGCAGAATCGCCGCTCAGCATCACGAGCTTCAGCCCCATCGCTTTTAATTTTGTAAGTGCTGTTTTGGCTTCCGGTTTTAGGTCGTCAGCCAAGAATATGCGCGCAACAGCCTTTTTGTTCTTCGTTAGTACCAGGTCACACAAGGAGTCTTCGCCCTGAGTCTCTAATGAGTTTTTGCTCAGAGCGTAGCGCTCGCCCTTTGAGTCAACCCCGCTTACTCCTACGCCTTGTTCTTCTTTAATGTCATAAAGCGGGAAAGGGGAGTAGTCCGTAAGTTCCTGTACTAAAGATACTGCTATCGGATGCGAAGACCTTTCCTCAAGTGCGCGTACGATAGATTTAAGTTCAGCCTGATCGCCTTCAAGAGCTTCAAATTTTTTGAGCCTAAATTTCCCCGTGGTAAGTGTTCCTGTTTTATCAAAAATCAGCGTTTGAATGTTCGCAAGTTCTTCTAAGATTTGTCCGCCCTTAAGTAGTATACCAGAGCGGGCAGCCCGACCAAGGCCAACCATTACTGCGGTTGGGGTGGCTAAACCCATGGCGCAGGGGCAGGCAACCACCAAAACCGCTATGGCGCGCATGAGGCTGGTGCCAAGCGTTTCCCCAAGCCAAAAGTAGGTAATTAAAAGTGTCGCAACAGCAATTAAAAGCACCGTGGGCACAAACACCGCGCTCACACGGTCACCAAGGCGCTGAATACTTGGTTTGTTGAGCTGAGCCTCTCTTACGAGACGAATGAGGCTTGCAAGTACAGTGTCGTCTCCCACTTTTGCTGCGCGAACGCGAATACTTCCGTGCACAAGAATTGTGCCCGCAATTACCATGTTTCCCAAAGCTTTTGCCAAGGGAAGGCTTTCACCTGTAATCATCGACTCATCAACGGATCCAGTCCCTTCAATAATCTCACCGTCAACTGGTATGCGATCGCCAAAGTTCACTACGCAAACATCATTGAGGGCGATGTCAGTTGCGTCGACCTCTTCTATTTTCTGTTCGTTCCCCGATCCAATTGAGAGGCGCCGCGCTTTTACTTTTTGGAGGGCGCTCAGTTCACGAATTGCTGTAGTGGTTTGTGCCACCGAGCGTTTTTCAAGCGCATTGCCCAAGAGCACTAAGCTTGTAATGGAAGCGCTTGTTTCAAAAAAAAGGTACTCGGGCCCAAGATGAAAGAGAAAGCCAACAAGGCTGTATATAAAGGCTGCGGTGATGCCGATGACGATAAGCACGTCCATATTTGCGGCGCGAAGTTTTATTGAGCTCAGTGCACTGCGGCCAAAATGAAGTAACCCTAGGCAAAAGACAGGCAGGCAAAGTACCAATTGAACCCCAGCTTGATGGAGTGGATGCCAGTCCACAAACATATGGGCCATCAGAGGAAGAGTCCAAATAAGGCTGAAGAAAAATTTAAATTCAAGAGTGTTCCACCAAGGTGTTGTCTTGGAATCTTCATCAAGGACTTGAAATCCCGCCGCTCTAATTGCCTCAACAACTTTTAAAAGTTCAAGGCCTCGGGGCAAATGGAATTGGGCGCTGCCAGAAGCAAAATCAACGATAGGGTTTTTTACTTCGAGAGAACGCAGCACGTTCTCGACTCCGCGGGCGCAGTTGACGCAGTGCATACCACCAATTTGGAGGCTATTAGGTGTACGCTGGTTTTTATTGGAGGGGGCAGTTATTGAGCTCACACTTACAAGGTAACATTAGCGGGTAATTTTTACACGAGCTCGGTATCTATTTGAATTTACTATGTTTATTTGGCCTCTGTGTAATCTACAAACTGCCCGTAGGAATACTGTTTCCTATGAATAGGCGAGAACCGCGTATGGAAATGCGGTGGCCGTAGTTTCGGCCTTCGGTCGCCTCAGCGCTGAGCGCTTAAGCGCCGATTGGATAAAACTGTAGGGGACAAGTTTAGTAAG
>JBIKUD010000014.1:0-73388 GCA_044347745.1 Bdellovibrionota bacterium | reverse complement strand
GATCAGAGGTTGTTCGGTTTTCATGTGAGGCCGGCGACAACTTGCGTGTTGGGCCTAAGGGCATGGAGGTGATTGGTCAGAGCCCCACAGTGTTATTACGAGCATCAAAGTTATTACGAGCATCAAATCGCATCCCTGGGGGTTGGGTATTGCTTGAATTCTCGGCAGTCGTAACTCGTGGGCTCAGTTTCTATCTTCATTTTAGGACTGGGGCAGGATTTAGTTCGCACGAAAGACATCTTGTAACGGTGCTTGAGTCAGGTCGGCAGCAGGTGTTGCTGAAGCTACCTCAAGGTGTGCATGAGCTGCGTCTTGACCCATTCGAAGCCAAGGAGCCCTTTTCTATTTCGGACGTCCAGGTGCACGGGCTTGGAACTTTGCAATTAGCTGCATTGCTTACCAAACGCCATGCGAAACAAGCTTTTAAAGATCCGAAAGCATTTTTTCGAAGAATCGGCAAAGCGTGGTTGCTTTTTCGTGATGGGGGGCTACCAGCATTACGGGCTCGTTTACTGACAAGAGAGTATGCTCCCGATTATCAGGAGTGGGTTGAGCGTTATGACACCCTCAACGATTTAGACCGGCAGCGAATTCGGACGCATCTTAGCAAACTTTCTTACCAGCCGCTTATTTCAGTGGTTATGCCGGTCTATAATACTCCTATTCAATGGCTCAAATTGGCTGTGCAATCGGTTCAAAATCAGCTTTATGCTAATTGGGAGCTGTGCATCGCTGATGACGCGTCTACCAGGCCTGAAGTTGCAGAATTTTTACGTGAACTTGAGCAGCAAGATAGTCGAGTAAAGGTTTGTTTTCGAAAGAAAAATGGACACATTTCAGAATGCTCCAATTCTGCGCTCGAGCTTGCTACCGGAGAGTTCGTCGCCCTTTTAGACCATGACGATGAGCTTAGGGAACATGCCTTGTACATGATGGTGTGCGAACTGAATCGCCATCCCCAAGCCGACATGCTGTACAGCGACGAAGATAAAATGAATGAAGCCGGAGTGCGCCTCAATCCTTATTTTAAGTGCGATTGGAATCCTGATTTGTTTTTACAGCAAAACTATATCTGCCACCTTGGTCTGTACCGCCGCAAGGTACTGACGCAAATTGGGGGATTTCGCAAAGGTTTTGAAGGTGCTCAGGACTGGGACCTGGCTTGGCGAGTTGCGGAAGTAGTTGGGGCTGAACGAATAAGGCATGTGCCGCATGTGCTCTATCATTGGCGTTTGATTGAAGGTTCCACTGCGGCATCGGCGGCATTTAAGCCTTATGCACTCGAGGCGCAACAAAAGACGGTGAAAGACCACCTTGCGCGCTGCGGATTTACGGACGCCCAAGTTTCGGTGCTTGAACATATCTCTCATTTGCGCGTGCAGTTTCCGCTTCCAGAAACCCTGCCCTTAGTCTCTTTTATTATCCCTACTCGTGACCAGGTCGCGGTGCTAAAGGTGGCTATTGAGAGCGTGCTCAGGAATAAAGTTCTTCGGCAGTATGAAATTATTGTGGTGGATAATGGCAGTGTTGAACCAGAAACGGCTCAATATTTTAAGCAGCTTTCAGACTTTCCCCAGGTTCGGATTTTGCCAGATGCGGCACCATTTAACTATTCAAGGCTGAACAATAAAGCAGTGCAGCAGGCGCGCGGGCAAGTTCTGGCTTTTTTGAATAATGATATTGAAGCCACCGATGACGGGTGGATTATAGAGATGCTGTCATTGCTTTTAAGACCGGGAGTGGGGGCCGTTGGTGCTCGTCTTTGGTACCCAAGCGGACTGCTTCAGCATGCAGGGGTTATTTTGGGAATTGGCGGAGTGGCAGGACACAATCACAAAGGTATTGAGCGGCATAACCCCGGCTATTGGAACCGAGCAATTTTAACTCAGGAACTTTCGGCGGTCACCGCAGCCTGTATGTTTGTCAAAAGGGAGGCTTTTGATGCTGCCGGGGGTTTTGACGAAGATACCCTTGCAGTTGCATTTAACGACGTTGATTTATGCCTTAAGATTCGTAAACGCGGGTATTCCATCGTCTACACCCCGTACGCCGAGCTTATTCATCATGAATCGGTGAGTCGTGGATATGAAACTACCCCAGAAAAGTTCAATCGCTTTGAGGCAGAAATTTCTGCCATGAAAGAGCGCTGGTCTGCCGAACTTAAGAATGACCCGTATTATAACCCGAATTTGACGCTTGTGACTGAAGATTTCGCTTTGGCCTTCCCTCCGAGAGCAGAGAAGCCATGGAAGGCTATTGCAGGATAATGCTCGGTTTATCAGAATCACTCATATGAAGCTTTCTATTGTTATCCCTTGTTACAATGAAATTGAAACCATCCAGACGATTGTTGATGCGGTGAAAGCTGCTCCTATTGCCGATAAAGAAATAATAATCGTTGATGATTTTTCTACTGATGGCACCCGCACGCTGCTGGCCGACAAAATTGCGCCGCAAGTGCAGCAAGTCTTGTATCATGAGAAAAATATGGGCAAGGGTGCCGCGCTGCGCACTGGGTTTAAACATGCCACCGGAGATGTCGTGGTGGTTCAAGACGCAGACCTCGAGTACGATCCCCAAGAATATCCAAAATTACTTGAGCCCATTATCAAAGGCAGAGCCGACGTGGTATTTGGTTCTCGTTTTATGGGAGCCGATGCGCATCGAGTTGTATATTTTTGGCACATGATTGGAAATAAGTTTTTGACTTTGCTTTCCAATATGTTCACCAATATTAATCTCACCGATATGGAGACCTGCTATAAGATGTTTCGCCGTGAGGTGATTCAGTCAATTAACATAGAAGAAAATCGGTTTGGATTCGAACCAGAAATTACCGCGAAAGTAGCCCGCAAAGGGTGCCGAATTTATGAAGTCGGTATTTCCTATTATGGACGCACCTATGCCGAGGGTAAAAAAATTGGTTGGCGCGATGGGTTCCGAGCAATTTATGCAATTTTGAAGTATAATTTATTATAGTCAGCCAAATGGACTTGGTGCGTAGTTGGTGCTTAGAAAGGAGACGTTTCTCTAGTTTGACCTAAATTGTGCCTCCGTCGAGGCATTGGAGAGCATAACACACAATATGAGTTCCCTCGCGCACATTCCAAGCTCTAATATACCACTATGCGTAGACCTGGATGGCACCCTCATTCGTTCCGACATGCTCTGGGAATCTTTCCTTTTCCAGATAAAGCGTAACCCCTTATTCCTTTTTGCCTTACCGTTATGGTTATTAAAAGGCCGAGCTGAGCTTAAAGCTAAGTTGGCTGAAGATTTTGAGTTTGATCCTTCTGTGCTGCCGTATCGTCAGGAGGTGCTTGAGTTTGCCGAGCGTGAAAAGAAGAGAGGTCGAAAGGTAATTTTGGCCACGGCTTCGCATCAAAAGATCGCCGAACGAGTTGCGACCCATCTGAAGCTATTTGACGAAGTTTTGGCGACTACGGAAGAGTCCAACCTGAAGGGGAAACATAAGGCGGAGCGTCTGGTTTCTGCATTTGGAAAACGCGGCTTCGCGTACATCGGAGATAGTTCGGCTGATCAATCAGTGTGGGCCGAGGCTGGAGAGGTGTTTGTCGTTGGAGAGAGCGAAATTGCGGGAAAGGGAGCAAAAGAGGTTCCTGTGTATGTCCTTAGCTCCGAGGCAAAAATAAACCCCAAGGAGCTGCTTCGAGCCTTACGTCCACACCAATGGGTAAAAAATATCCTCATCTTTTTGCCTCTTGTGTTAGCTCATGAGCTCAATCGAATTGATGGCCTCATTTTAGCTGCCCTGGCATTTGTGGCTTTTTCGTTCTGTTCCTCAAGTGTCTATGTCCTTAACGACTTGCTAGATCTTGAGTCCGATAGACATCATCACTCAAAGAGGCGCCGCCCATTTGCACGCGGATCGCTTAGTATTTCGCTCGGGATTGTGCTGGTGCCGGTACTTCTGGGTCTCAGTGGAATTTTTGCCTGGCAGGTAAATCAAGCATTTTTGGCGGTGCTGGCTGGGTATCTGGCCCTGACATTTTTCTATTCTGTCCGACTCAAGCAAGTAGTGCTGGTTGATATTTTAACGCTCGCTGCTTTATACACCATTAGAATTATCGCAGGTGGGGCGGCGGTTGCGGTGGTGTTGTCTGAATGGCTACTCGGATTTTCACTCTTTTTCTTTTTGAGCTTGGCCTGCGTGAAGCGTTACTCGGAGCTTTGGAGTTTGCGACAGGCACAAAAACAAGAAGTGAAGGGGCGCGGGTATGTGTCCGCAGACCTAGAGCTGGTTGGGCAGCTTGGAGCCAGTGCAGGCTACCTTTCAGTGTTAATTATGGCACTGTACATAAGTAGTACTGAAGTAAGTGCTCTCTATCGCAGTCCCCAAATATTGTGGATGTTATGTCCAATTTTGCTTTATTGGATAAGTAGGGTTTGGCTACTTGCCCATCGTGGGCAGTTGCACGAAGATCCCATAGTCTTCGCAATTCGGGATGGAGCAAGTTACCTAACTGGGGCTTTGGCTGCACTCGTACTTTTTTTGGCGATGTAATGGCAGTTGGAGAATCTTGGGGGCGTTTCCCCAAACATAACGCGCGAATTCAGCCTTTGTCTTGGCGTTCGGACGCTGCTCGGCTTGATCCGGCTCAATCTTATTTAGCCTATGGCCAAGGTCGTAGTTATGGGGATTGTTGCCTTAATGACGGAGGCGTACTGCTTCGGACTGCAGGCCTAAGCCGCCTTATTAAGTTTGACCGCGAACAAGGCATTTTGCATGCCGAAGCTGGAATCACTTTTGATGAAATGTTGAGAGTGATTGTGCCGGCTGGTTGGTTTTTACCGGTCACGCCTGGCACTCGCTTTGTATCTCTCGGCGGAGCCATTGCTAATGATGTGCATGGAAAAAACCATCACCGTGCAGGCACCTTTGGTCGTTTTGTTCGTTCCTTGGAGCTTTTAAGATCGAACGGGCAAATCCTCCGCTGTACTCCGCAGGAAAATTCAGACATTTTTAGAGCCAGCATCGCAGGTTTGGGGCTGACAGGGCTTATTCTTTCAGCCGAAATTCAGCTTAAGCCCATCTCAAATGCTGGAATTTTGATGGATTCAATTCGCTTTCGATCTTTAGCAGAGTTCTTCGAAATTTCGAGGAGCGCAGAAGCGAAGTATGAGTATACGGTATCCTGGCTTGATTGTGTGACCTCAGGGGAACAGTTTGGGCGTGGCATTTTTATGGGAGGGAATCATCATCCCGAGCGCGGCAAGCATTTTAAGGCCCCGAGTTTTACCCTGCGCGCACCCTTTGATGCCCCAAGCTTTGTGCTCAATAAGTACACGATACGGTTGTTCAATGAAATTTATTTTCACAAACAATTGAGTGACCACGTCAGTAGTGAAACGCATTACGCGCCATTTTTCTATCCATTAGATTCCGTACTTGAATGGAATCGAATTTACGGGAAAAGAGGCTTTTTCCAATTTCAGTGTGTTCTTCCCTCTGCTGAATTACAGGGAATAAGCGCACTACTTAAAAAAATTGTAGATTCGGGTAAAGGATCGTTCCTTGCGGTGCTTAAAGAATTTGGAGGAATTGAATCTCCGGGTATGCTTTCGTTTCCGCGTAAAGGGGTAACACTTTGTCTCGATTTTGCGCATCAAGGAGCCAGCACCCTTGCGCTTCTTTCTGAACTTGAAGATATGGTCAGTGGCTGCGGTGGGGCCTTGTATCCGGCCAAAGATGCGGTGATGACCCCCGCTCATTTTAAGCAATTTTATCCGCGAATATCCGAATTTATACGTTGGAAGGACCCAGCTTTTTCTTCCAGTTTTTGGCGTCGCGTTATGGAGAATGCGTCACATGAGTAAAGTGTTGGTGCTGGGGGCTTGCTCCGCAATTGCAAGTGAAACTATTAAACTCTTTGCCGAGCAAAAATCGCAACTGGTGCTCGTAGCGCGCCAAAAAGATAAGCTCGCACTGTTAGCAGCTGATGCGCTGGCTCGAGGGGCCGAGCAGGTGCACACTATAGAGGCAGATCTCGCAAAAGTGGAGACTCATGCCGAGATAGTGAAGCAGGTTGAGAGCTTCTTAGGCAGCATTGATAAAGTCCTTGTGGCATATGGAACACTGCCAGACAATGAGCGCTGCGCGACGGACTTTGTAGAGGCAGAAAAAGCGCTGCATATTAATTTTATAAGCGTCGTTTCCTGGTGCACGTTGTTGGCCAAAAAAATGGAGCAGCAGGGTCACGGAGTGCTTGCGGTTATAAGTTCTGTAGCGGGTGATAGAGGTAGGCAAAGTAATTATATTTACGGAGCTGCCAAGGGAGGACTCTCTCTGTATCTTCAGGGCTTACGTAATCGGCTGTTTGCGAAAGGGGTAAAGGTGGTGACCATCAAGCCCGGGTTTGTTGACACACCCATGACGGCGCAATTTAAAAAAGGACCACTATTTGTGGGGCCAGACGTAGTTGCGCGTGGCATCGTACGAGCCATGGAAAGAGGCAGCTCGATAGTTTACCTTCCGTGGTTCTGGTGTTTCATAATGCTCATAATTAAGCATATTCCCGAATTTATTTTTAAACGTCTAAAGCTTTAGGCTAGCGTATGCGCGCCCTGTGTGTCCTTATTCTTGCATCCAGTCTCTGTGCTTGTGCTGCACCAAGAGCAAGTGTCAAAAGTGCTTTTATTGAGGACACCGATCGTCTTGCCGTTACAAAGGCTCGTGAGGGACTTGCATATTTCGCCCGTGGTAAAGTTGCGGATGCTGAGTTCTCATTACGTCAGTCCTTGTACCTTAAGCCGAATAGCGTGACGGTGCGCTACAACTTAGCAACGGTTCTGAAAACTAGTCAGCAGTATGATGAAGCCCAAGGTATTCTTACAGAACTTATTGCTCGATATCCCGAGGAATTAGAGTATCGCGAGGCTCTTGCGCGCTTGCTTTTTGAGCGCGGCGATATTTTGGAGTCCAGAAGGCATTTTTCAAATGTGCTTGATGCGGCCGTATTAAAAGGGGACGCAACTCGTGCTTCGCGACTTGGGCGCACGCTGGCGCAGCTTTCGTTTCGAGTGGGAGACGAAAGAACTGCGCTGTGTGCCTCTGAAGAGGCAGTTAGTTGGGATCGAAGCGAGGAGCAAGTTTCTGAGCATATGAAGCTCTTATTGGCTGCGAATCGCCCAGCCACCGCTATGAAATTTTTCGAAACTCTACCCGATGCAGGTATAATTGCAGTTGAAGCGCAAGCAAGTGCCTACGAGCTTGGACTCTCCGAAAAGGCGCGAGAGATTCGTAAGAATCAAATCTCTCGAAGCGCACAGGATGAAGCACAAAAGAGCTTCGCAGACTTTATTCGTAAACTTGTTGCTGAACCTGGAAAGGTTGCGGCAACAGATTTGTCTGCCGCTGCTCAAGATGCGTTGGCTGCCAGTCCCAAGGCCCGAATATTGTGGCCGGTAAAAATATATCGACAGGCGCTTTTGCTTAAATAGTTCGTGGGGACAAACCGAAAAACGCGTTTTTGTTACGAAGCAGTAGTAGTTAAACACAGAGCGACTGTGATCCCAGAGAGGGGAAAGCCATTTGACTTTAACTTCGTGGTCTTCGAGGTCTTGGTGGTGAATTTTTTCTGGTCCAGTACCTGGATTCCGGATCGGGTGCCGGAAACGTCATTAGTGGAGCTGTTTTCTAGCTTTGCCTGTTTACCCTGCGTGCCCCGAGTTTATCGAGGGGCGCTTGCCGAAGGGAGTTACTTCGAAAAAGTTTTTACCACAGAGCTCACGAAGAACACAGAGAGGGGAAAGCCTTTGCTACAATGATTAAAAAGGATCATTTTCAAAAGGCGAACTCTCTTCAGGTGGGCCACCGGCCGATAAATCTGCGAGGTCGGCTCTATCTTCTTCAAGATTGTCAAAGCGCGTAAACTCGGGAGAAAACGCCACGCGTACGGTGCCAATGGCGCCGCTGCGGTGTTTGGAGAGAATAATTTCAGCAACGCCTTTATCGGGAGAGTCGTCGTTATAGACCTCATCACGATAGATAAACATGATAAGATCGGCGTCTTGCTCAATAGCTCCCGACTCACGCAGATCAGACATTACGGGGCGCTTATCAGTTCTGGACTCCACTGAGCGATTTAACTGAGAGAGTGCAATTACTGGAATATTCAACTCTTTTGCGAGAGCCTTAAGCGAGCGGGAAATATCTGAAATTTCTTGCTCGCGAGAATGTGAATAGGTAGGGCTTCGCATCAGCTGCAAATAGTCTACGACAATCAGCGAAAGTGGATTTTCCATATGGAGGCGCCGGGCTTTTGCTCTCATTTCTGTAATGGTGAGGGCCGGCGTATCATCGATAAATATTGGGGCCTCAGCAATTTTGCTGGCTGCATCTACCAATTTTGGAAAATCTCTCTCTCCGAGGTGCCCGGTGCGCACTTTGGTGTTGCCCACGCGGGCTTCAGAGCAGAGCATACGTAGCACGATCTGTTCTTTAGACATTTCCAAAGAAAAAATAGCTACTCCGCGATTTTCATGAATTCCAACCCATTGGGCCATAGACAAGGCTAAGGCGGTTTTTCCCATAGAGGGACGGGCGGCCAAAATAATAAGATCTGAACGCTGGAAACCAGCGGTGATCATATTGAGCACTTTAAATCCTGTGGGAACCCCCGTGACGGGTTCCTTTTTGTCGTAAAGCTGCTCCACCATCTTTATTGATTCTGAAACCACATCTCCCACACGGTAGAACGAAGGGCGCACTCGATATTCAGAAACTTTTAAGAAGCGCTGCTCGACTGAGTCTAAAAACTCTTCAACATTAAGCTCCACATTAAATGCTTCTTGCACCGCTTCCGAGGCCGTATGAATCACTCGACGTCTCAGTGCCATTTCTTTAACCACCTTGGCATAAAATCCTACGTGGGCAGAGCTGGGAACGTTCGCCGCGAGTCTTGAAAGTGCTTCAACGCCACCAGACTCATCAAGTCGGGACATTTGCCGTAGCTGCTGTGAGAGTGTGATGATGTCTATTGGTTCTCTGCGTTCGGAGAGGGCCACCATCGCAGCAAAGATTGCCTGATGTGCCCCACGGTAAAAATCTTCTGGTCTCAGACGTTCAAGCGCTGAATTTATGGCATCATTGTCGATCAGGATTGCGCCAAGCACCGATTCCTCAGCTTCAATAGAATGCGGCGGTATTCTGCCCTGTAGTTCAATGGGCTGGGCTTCTGGATTTCTACGTCTTTTTTCCATTCAAGAGACAGCGTAAGGCAAGGTGAGCCGAGATTCAATCGAAATGTGAGAGTATTTCGAGGTGAACTATTCTGGTCTCCAGATTGTTTCAGAATCTGAGAGGTCAATCCATTTTGCCGCTGACTTAAGCACGTCTGCGCCATGTAATTTCCCAAAGTCGGCCGATACGGTGTCAACCCCGAGCTCTTTAATCAGCGACATTGGGTAAGCCAGGTCGCGACTTGGGCAAAGAACCGTCACAATTCGTGCTTCTGAATCTTGGTTTTTATTCTGGGACTGCGGAAGCGCCGCCGCCTCTGCTTGGGTTGGCGTTTGGGCTGTTGTCGCTGCCGATTCAACAATGCCTTGTCCAGGAACATATTCGCTCAGTGTGCTAAAGCGGGAGTGCCCAAGCGCAAATGCTACCATATCGGCAGCCATTTCCACGTCAACGCTTACCTGACGGGTAATACCTTTGGGAGGGAGGCGTTTCACTACAACTTTCATGCCAGCTCGAGCCACTGCATCGAGAAAAGCGCGCTGACGAGAATCGTCTTCGTATGGAATTAAGGTGTAATAGCGGGCCACAGCAGGAACAGCTCCTGATGCTAGTCCTCGCACTAGGGCTGCCATGTCTACTTTGCGGTTGATACGCCTTGTGGCTCGGTCAAGGCCCGTGCCGTCAATAAAAATGCCGATTGCGCGTCTTTGTGTACGTTTTACTACGCCTTTACCTACTTCTTCGTACTTCACGATCTACCCCAAATAAGAACTGTGCTGTGTGCCAATATTAAACCCTATTCGGGGATCTGAAACAAGCTGCGGCCGAGATGCAGCGTGATTCTGGAATCAGTCCCATATGATAAGACCAGTTTTGCCAAAGTCTCAAGATTGACACAAGATTGCCTCGCTTTTCTGTTCGCCGTCAAAATGCGTTCAGACGAGGCGCGATGCTCATTGCTTCGAGCCCATAGCGAGCTCAACTTTCAGCAATTTAAAGCAGCTTTTGGATTTTCACGGGGAACGGTAAACTAGCGAACCTCAATCGGTACGCCAACTTCCATGCGGTAGTAGAGCCTCGACATCTCATCATCGCTGAGCCTCACTCCTCCAATTTCCTCAGTCCAAATTGGCCCACTGTAAATTGGAGTATCTTTGTTAATGAACACTACAAAGTCGCCGAGTGCGCCACGAAGGTAGCGACTCTTGTCACCCTGCGGAGGAACTTTAAGTCCACGTTCGGTAAAATATTGATCCGGAGCATACCACAGCGCATTACGCTGTTTATGAAGCACTTGGTATTGTCCCGGCTTAAGGGAGTCGATGCCTTCACCTGATGCGACCGTCACTGGTGAATCTCCATCCATAAGAGCCAGCTCGGCCTTTTTGGTATCTATAAGTACCCAGGGGCCGACTCGGCTTGCTTGGGGTAGGGGCATAAACCCAAGCATCACGGCGGCATCAATTGAACTCACTTCAGGAATTGGCCTGGATAGTGCGATCATTCCATCTTTGAGCCAGGCCTCTGATCCAGACACTGCACGTTCAAAATTGCCGTTCTCGACCTCTTGAGACGAGAAAAAAGAGCAGCCCGATAAAGCCGCCACACAAACAAAACCCAAAGCTATAATTTTTCTCATAAGTTCTTTCTCTAAACTGCGGGTCTCAGCGCTGAAGGCTTGACTGAGCCTAGGCCGGAACCGAGTCAAAACGAGTGCACATAAACCCAATAAAACGGCAATAACGAGCGAACAAGAACAGTAACCTGCGTGTGCGCCCTTAGCTAAAGTGTAGGGTCTGCGGCATAGGTCCGCAAGCGGTAAACAATTACCCTTTGGGCAGGGAGGCTGGTCGGAGCCGAATCTGATTTGTGTTAATTAATTCAGGTAGTTAAAGAATGGAAAGGAGTTCGTTTGGATCCCCAGTAGCCATTGGCTACTCGCTTGCATTAGACTCTGGCGTTCTCATGAAGTGGTTGAGGTGGGGGATGTGGTGATGAGTTGTGTGTGGGCCCATAAAGACAAGCAAGGGGCACAAAAGCGCCTGTGTGGGAGGCTTGTATTTCTTCTCTTCTCAGCTCTGTTTATCAGTGGTTGTGCCGGGCATTTGCAGTTAGAAAAAATTCCCAATCCGTTCACCTTTTTTGCTCCCTCTGAAGTTGAGGGTGAATGGCGCGCAAGTATGCGCTCGAGAAGTTTTTCACCCTCGATGCTTCCTGTTTTTGAAATCCAAGAAAATGCCGAATTTTACCGTGAGGCGAATCATTTTTTAGGTCCCAATTCCAAATTTATTGTCCAATCTTTGGAGCGATTAAGACCGCACGAATCCATGTTACGGCAAATTCTGGCGGATGAGGGCTTGCCCCCAGACGTTTTGGCGCTTGCAATGGTAGAGAGTGGTTTCCGGCTTGAGGCACGTAGTAACATGGGAGCTGCGGGCCCGTGGCAATTTATGAAAAGCACGGCAAGGCTCTATGGACTTAAAGTTTCGCGTTCTGAGGACCAGCGATTAGATCCGGTGCTCTCTACTCTGGCAGCAGCGAGACATTTACGCGATTTGCATCGTCTATATGGCGACTGGCCCTTAGTTTTTGCAGCCTATAATGCGGGAACGGGAAGTGTGCAGCGAGCCATGCGTCGTGGGCAATCTAACGATTTTTGGGTACTTGCCCGTAAAAAGTTGTTCAAGCAGCAAACAATTCGTTATGTTCCTAAGGTCATGGCTGTTGCGGCCATCGTGCGTTACATTGAAACTGCCTGCACCGCTAGGCCTGAGGAGTGTATGCAGCATTTACGTGCCCGCCTCGAAGCCGGTAAAAGTATCGTTATAAAGTAAGATATGAAATTGAGAGTAGGGCAAGGAATTGACGTACACCCCTATGAAGTGGGTAGAGTAATGCGGCTTTGTGGCGTAGAAATTCCTTGCGAAGTTGGTCTCAAAGGCCACTCCGATGCGGATGCGGCCATACATGCTTTGGTTGATGCCTTGTTAGGCGCGGCAGGCAAGGGAGACATTGGCTGTTTATTCCCAGATACGGACCCTCAGTGGAAGGGCAAAGAGTCGACTTATTTTTTGCGAACTGTGTGGATGATGCTACGCCAGGAAGGCTGGGAACTTCAGAATATCGATCTCAGTATTTTGGCAGAAAAACCTAAAATTAAGCCTTATGTTGAGGCGATGAAAAAGTGCTTGGCTTCAATTTTAGAACTTGATGCTTCCCAAATTGGAATTAAGGCCACCACCACCGAGCGTCTCGGTTTTGTCGGAAGAGAGGAGGGCCTGGTGGCTTCTGCCGTGGTGTTGTTGTCTCAAAATTAATCCTAATCTCTGATTGTGCACGTGGTGGACATGAGCTCAACATTCATCCTTGAAAAAATGCGCCACGAATCTGTCAGTGCACAAGGGAAGCCCCTAGAACTGCTCTATTTTCTTGGGGAAAAATGTGTAAATGAACACGTGGGGCAAGAATTTAAAATTCAATTTACTGGCAAAAAGTATTGTATTCACTGTGGCCGCGAGTCTAAAAAACTTTTTGGTGAAGGCGCATGTTTCCCTTGTTTTCAAAAGAAAGCTGCCTGTGATCTGTGCATCGTCAAACCTGAACTCTGCCACTATCACCTAGGCACGTGCCGCGAACCTGATTGGGGTAAAAGTCATTGTCTTATTCCGCATTTAGTTTACCTCTGTAATACGACTGGCCTCAAAGTAGGCATTACTCGATTACACAAAAAATTTGAACGTTGGGGAGACCAGGGCGCTGTAGCTGCTATCGAACTTGCAATAGTGCCCGAGCGCAGAGTTGCAGGACTTTTAGAAATAGTGCTGGCTGAGCATGTGCGCGACAAGGCTGATTGGCGAGCTTTGCTTCGAGGGGACGTCTTTGAAATTCCTCTCGTTGATGAGCGTCGCCGAATAAGCGAACTGGTGCCCTCAGAATATAAACAATACCTAGTGCCAGAGGCGGAGTTTCCTTCAGCCCATGAATTTCGCTATCCCATCTCTTCTTATCTAAAAAAAGTGGTCTCACACAATTTTGATAAAGAGCCCGAGCTTGCAGGCGAACTGAAAGGAGTACGTGGTCAGTATCTCTTCGTGGGGGAGGTCGCGGTTAATATACGAAAATTCAGTGGGTATGAGGTTCAGCTCTAGAGCCCTTTTAAATTTAACCAGCACGTGTCATTTAAAGAGCGCTCCAAGCTCAATAGTGCCCCCAAAAACAGCCGAACTCCGCGTCGGGATATTCTTTCTTTGTTCGGATCCGGCAGCGGCATTCTTGGCGCGGTTAGAGGTCAGTGGTGATTCAAAAAAAGACTCCTAGGCTGCTCGGGCAGCTGTTTGGGGTGAAATGCTCAAGGCCTCTCCAGGAAGGAGCTCAACCACCTCAATATCAAATCGGCTGCACTCCTTTCTAAACATCTCGGCAGTGCCCGTTAAGGCGTCAAAAGTTTTATGATGAATGGGAATCGCAATGCGGCAGCCAATAAATTTGGCGGCGCGGGCGGCGTGCGCAGGTCCCATGGTAAAGCAGTCACCAATAGGTAATAAAGCAATATAGGGCCGATACAGTTCGCCGATAAGTTCCATATCAGAAAACATCGCGGTATCTCCGGCGTGGTAAATGCTATAACGCCCGGCGCTTAAGACAACTCCGCAGGCCTCGCCGGCGTACACGGGGCCTTTTGAAGTGTCGTAGCTACTTGAATGTTGTGCGTGAGTAAATGAAACCTTGACGCCTTTATATTCAATACTGCCGCCCTTGTTCATGGGCATCAGTTGCTCGGGTGCTACACCTTCTTCGCGCATAATTTGTGACAGCTCCCACGTGGCTGCGACGCGAGCACCGGTCATCTTAGCGAGTCGGGGTGTGTCGCTTGCATGATCGGCGTGTCCATGAGTGAGCGCTATCAAGTCAATGTTGCCTGGATCTTTCAAATTCTCTGGACAAAGCGGGTTGTGTTGCAACCACGGATCGATGGCAATTCGGCAGCTAGCGGTCTCAACAAAAACTGCCGAGTGTCCTGCATATACGATTCGCTCAAAGTTCATGGCTGATCCTCTATGGCTGTAAAGTATGGCTGTTAAATCGTTGGGAGAATAAATCCTTTTTGCTTTGCTTCCTGTCGCACTATCTCATTAACGTGGGGTTGGTTTGCAAGCACTATGTTTCCTTGAGCCACATGATTGACTACCCAGGGGTAGAGAACGTGTTCAACCTCAAGGACGCGCTTGGCAAGCTGCTCCTCGGTATCTGACGCATGCACCGGTACTTTCCCTTGTGCGATGAGGCATCCCGTATCAACCCCGGCATCTACCATGTGCACACTGCATCCATGTTCACGTAAGCCACTCTCGAGTGCCCGTTTATGGGTATCTAATCCCGGAAGCTGCGGAAGAAGCGAGGGGTGAATATTAATAACTCTATTTTTAAATTTCTCTAAAAAAGCAGGTTCGATAATTTGCATGAAACCAGCCAAGACAACTAGATCTGGACGTTCATCGACTACTGCCTGAAGAATCGCCGCCTTTTGCTCCTTGAGGCTCGCATAAGCGCCTCGGGGAACTACTTTCGTAGTGAGTCCCTGAACCTTGGCAAATTCAATTCCAAGAGCGTCGGGGTTATTGGAAACTACCGAGGCAATGCGAAAATGCCCTGAATTCTTGTGTAAGCTCTGGAGGTTAGAGCCCCGTCCCGAGATGAGTACCACTATGGTATACTGGGTGTTCACGGGGCCTACCTTATGTTGAGATGGTGCGGACAAGCAACTCGAATTAAAGAGGATCTACATGAAAGCTAGTTTGATACTTTTGGGGAGCATCTGTCTACTCGCAACTACTTGTTTGGCAGATGGGGAATCAGATTTGCGTTCGGCCTCGCCAGCGCCATCACCTGAGAGGCTTGATAAGAGACTTCCTCCGGTTTACCCCGGACAGGAAGTTCAGGTTGGGGCCCAGAAACTGCGTGTCTGGTCTTCTTCGGGTTCAGTATCCGGTGCTCAGGCCCCTCAAGTGCCTCAGCCAGGTATAGTTCCGGAATCAGTTATTGTAGATGCGCGAGGACGTGGGCAAAGAGCCACTACATCGCCTTCCGCGCCGGCAGCACCTTCGGTGGATTCTTTTGCAGAAGATAATTAACCTTTGTGCGCTTAGTTTTTAATGCGTGTTCTTCTGGAGGTTTTTAAGTCAATTCTTATTTAGAATTTACCTTTAACGAGCCATTTAGCCAGGCTTCGTACCCACGGCTTACATAAGTTGCTTTAAAGCACACAAACTCAGGCACCTCATAGGGGTGGTGCTGGGATACATAGCGCTCGAGACTTCGAAGCTTGCGTTTCTCCGTTTTGCAGATAACTAGGGTTTCCTTGCAGGTCTCTATTTTGCCCTTCCAATAAAAGACTGAGGATGCAGCGTTTAAGCATGTCACGCAGGCGGCCAGGCCATTTTTAACGATAGTTTTTGCGGCTTTTTGCGCTTGACGCAGATTGGGGTAACTTACAATAGCAATATATACCATATTGGGCTCCCTCTAAGTGGCTGTTTTGAGATGTACTGTATCATGTTATAGATGTAACGTCGCGGGATACGTACACCGCCCGCTAGACTTGCCTCAAGGGAGATGAAGAATGATTCGCCTACGATCTGTTGCCTTAGGAATTTTTGCATTTGCAGTTACTGCCTCTATTGTGTGTGCCCAAGAGGCGCCCAAAAAGCGCCTTCCGCAGGAAGGGGTGCTCTCCAGCACTGCTCGCGGAGGATATGGCGATAAGAATGTTGGTGGCCTCTGGGGAGATTCGTTCGGGCAAGGCGGCAGCGCCGCTGCGCCAATTCAAGGATCTGTGTCTCGAATGTCGCCGCGTAGCTGGTCTGCGCGAGTGGCTAACACGGGCAAAGAGCCGGTGAGCCTTACTGCCCAAGTGCTACAAATAGCAGCAAACGGCAGCACGGTGAAAACAGATTCGCTATCTGCTACACTCAAACCCGGCGAAATGTTTTCGCGGGAATTTTCTGCGTCAGTTACCTCCGTTGATGCGACATTGAAACTGACAAGCTGGAAGAGTTTAGCTAAGAAAAAAGAGGAACCAGCAAAAAAATAGTTTGCTTGGCTGACCTTGTAGTTTTGGAGCTTGTAGTATGAGCATGAAGCAAATTGTTCCAGTTATTTCTGGTAAAGGTGGAGTAGGGAAATCTACAGTCGCGGTGAATTTGGCGGTCGCGCTCGCACGTCAGGGAGCGAAAGTTGCCTTGATTGACAGTGATTTTTATGGACCAAGCATTCCTACGTTATTTGGCGGCGGTCGAATTCAGCTTGATCACGAAGAACGATTAATCCCACCTGAAAAGTTTGGGGTTAAGTATATCTCGCTGGGTTTCTTTCTGAGTAATCCAGACGACGCAGTTATTTGGCGTGGTCCAATGTTCAACAAGGCCCTTGCGCAGATGTTTCAGGATGTAAATTGGGGCGATGTGGACTACTGCATCGTGGATATGCCCCCTGGGACTGGAGACGCTCAAATTTCGCTCTCGCAGCTTGTGAAGTTAGCTGGGGCGGTCGTGGTTACCACCCCCCAAGAAGTGGCTTTGGCCGATGTTCGCAAGGCCATGAACATGTTGCAAAAAGTAAATGTTGACGTCTTAGGCGTGGTAGAAAACATGGCTGGATTTGCTGCCCCAGATGGCAGTATTCACCATATCTTCGGGGAAGGTGGCGGCGCTCGGCTTGCCGAGCAGTTCCATGTGCCTCTTTTGGCTTCTTTGCCGATTGAACCAGCCGTTCGTGAGGGGGGAGATTCAGGGCAACCAGTTGCAAATCAGCCCGGAACGGTGGCTGGAGAAAGATTTAATGCCCTAGCGTTGAAACTCATAGAGATTCTTGATAGAAAGCTCGGGACCGAAGAGTCGCTGCGTATCGTAACTTAGCGACTTCTGAAGAGGAAATTAATAAGTGATACATTTAATCCTTGGTATTCATATCTTGCTCTGTGTTGCGCTCGTCATCTTGGTGCTTTTGCAACAAGGAAAAGGAGCCAGCATGGGTGCAGCATTTGGCGGGGCTAACAGCCAAACCGTTTTTGGTGCAGCCGGTGCAGGAAATATGCTTACAAAGGTAACGACCAGTGTCGCGGTGGCATTTATGTTCACCTCTATTTTGCTCGTTAGACACTATGGTTCTCTCTCAGAGGTGAGCGTTGCTGCCCCAGTCGATGTCCTCGAAGGGTCAGTGATGCAGCAGGTACAGGCCGTTCCGGCAGAATCTGCGCCCGTTGACTCAGGTTCCCAAGTAGCTGTTCCTCCTGCCGAGCCGGCAGCAGCTAATCCAGGGTCTGAGAGCGGTTCAAAATAGATCTAAAACCCAATAAGAGTTCTTTCTTATTGGTCCTGATTTTGTGCCCAGGTGGTGGAATGGTAGACACGCTAGTTTGAGGGGCTAGTGGAGCAATCCGTGGAGGTTCAAGTCCTCTCCTGGGCACCATCTTTTCGTTCTCACGTTTTCGTTTTTCTATTTCTTGGGTTTACTCCAGAGAATCCTCATTTATTGTATAAGGGGGCAAGCAGGCCGCTCCACTGTTTTTTGCCCTAATGTTTGCTTTTTGCTGAGTGCTTAACTCGAAGGTGAAGTTTATGCAAAGCTGGTTTGCTGCACGCTGGTCACAGTTCTTAGAATCAAAACAATCAGCAGAGTTTTTTGGGAATTCGCTTGTGTCTTACGCGGCTGCACTGGGCACTTTTGTGCTCTCCTATCTACTCTTACGCCAAGTGCATAAACTAATGCTACAGATTTTTTCTGGACACCAAAAAGGTTTGCGCCTTGGCGATATGCGAGAAATTGCAAGTTTGCTGCTTACCAAAACGGGGCGTTTTTTTATTCTTGCTGTTGCCCTGAAGGTGGCTTCTTTTCAATTGACGCTCACCCCGCAGACGCTACGAGTTATTTCTATCCTCGTTGCGGGAGCTTTTTTTATTCAAGTTGGCATATGGGCAGAAGCCCTGGTGCATCGAGTGGTAGATCGCTGGATGCAAAGTTCAAGCAACACCACCCTCACTAATACGCTGAGCGTTTTAGTGCATTTTGCAGTGCGCATCTGCGTGTGGCTGCTTGTGTTACTTGTTTTTCTAGATAGCGTTGGCGTGAATGTGACCGCCTTGGTTGCGGGATTCGGCATCGGTGGTGTGGCCGTTGCCTTGGCTGTTCAAAATATATTAGGTGATCTTTTGTGTTCGCTTTCGATTGTGATGGACAACCTGATTCGCGTTGGCGACTCGATTGTGCTCGGTAATGTGCGTGGCACTGTTGAGCAAATTGGAGTGAAATCGACTAGAATCCGAAGCTTGTCTGGAGAGCTGATAATTGTGCCAAATTCGGATTTGGTGAAGGGGCAAATCCAGAACTATAAGCAGATGCAGGAACGTCGCGTAGCATTTTCGGTCGCTGTTTCCTATCAGAACTCTCTCGAGCTTATTCGTGAGGTGCCCCAAATTATAAAAGATATTGTGGAGCGCCAATCTAACGTCAAATTTGAGCGATGTCATTTGATGACGCTTGGTGAATCGGCGCTTTTGTTTGAGTGCGTCTATTTTGTGCTTAGCCCTGATTATCTTGAATTTGCCAATGTGCAGCAAAATATTAACATGGAGATTCTAAATACTTTTGCGTCTAAGAAGCTGGCCCTGGCGTTCCCCGGCCCAACTTTTTTCATGCCAAAATCTGGTCAAAGAGAACTAGCCTCTTTTTGATAGTTTAAAGACAGACACTCATACAATCAGAAATTCTCATAAGGCGTAGGGCAAGCTTTCATTTGGAACTAAAGCGACATTGCCTCTTTCGCTGAGAGCACCTTGGTCTTGTTAGGGTTTGAGTATTTTAGGGTTCCTAACCAAACGGAACGGCACTCGAATTCTTGCGCCCGGTGTGAGTGTGTCCGTAATTTTTGCTCCGTTTAGCTCTGCAATAACAGTGGCGTTGTCAGCGCTACCAGTGTACCACTGCGCGATTGTTGGTAGTTTTTCATCGGCTACAACGGTGTGAATCAGATCTCCATTCTCGGCGCGTTCAGCAAAACCTAAGGAAAGTTGAATGGCCTGCTGATCTGAATTTAAGGGCCTAAACTCCGTTGCGGCAGCGCCTTTTTTGGTAATTACCACGGATTCATCTGGTGCTTTTTGTTTGGGCCGAGGTTTTGGTGCCGGAGTTGGTAGTGGCACTGGCGGAAGAGCTGGCTCAATCACTCTTGGGCTTGGTTGACTTGCTGCTTCAAACTTAAATTTTACTTGCTTGCCGTGGATAACGAAAACTGGCTCGCCGACCATTGAGGCTTCCAGTCCCGCAAGCTCTCTATAGTCTTTACGCTCGATGGCGTAGGGACCACTAATAATCCATTGTCGTGTGGTCCCTTGTTCCACGATCTCTGCTGCGTATGTTTCGCGTTGTGATGGATAGAACATAAGTATACGTGGAGAGCCTAGGGTAGGTTCCTCTATCTCCACAGCTGCTGGACCACCTCTTATTTTGAGGAAATTATGCAAATAGGCACTGAGTTCCGCCTCTCTAGCAAGGAACAAATTGCCTGAAACGTAAGGATTTACAGTGCTTAGGGGCAAAATGCCTTTGTTGGCCAAGTTTGGATAAGATTTTATTGCTGGCCGAGAACAGCCGATACAAGCTATGAGTCCAAGGACTCCGCAAATGTGGAGTAAGTGCCGTCGCATAAGGGCGAGTATAGTTCTGGCCCTCTGTTACGGTCAATTGAGTTTCTGACCATTGTGTTTCCAAATTCGTGAATAATATGCGGATTGTAAGTCTCTCACCATTTCTGACTGAGACCATGGTAGCCATGGGCTTGGGGCATCAACTTGTGGGCATTTCTGGTGACTGTGTGCTGCCCCCAGACCTTACGGTTCCAAGACTTACTCCTGGACTGGATGCCGCGCCCGACCCCAAACGTTTTGACCTTTCTGGCCTCGCAGAGGCCCCGACATGCAGGGCTGAACTTATGCAGTTTAGACCAGATCTGGTTTGCACCAGTTTGCGCGAGGAGCTCGACTCAACTGCGCGTGCCGACAATGCTAAGGTTCTTCTGCAGCACATATTGCCCGAGGCTAAGCTTCTTAATTTTTTCCCGCGAACCCTTGAACAGATTTACGGCATGTACGAGGGGCTTGGCAAAATAACCAAATGCCAAAAGGGCCATGATTTAGCCCAAAAATTAAAAGCCCAAGTTATGGACTGGGGGGACAATTTTTACGAAAGAATGAAGAATAAGAAGGTATGCTTCTTGTCTTCCGCCCAGCCACTTAAACTGGCGGGACTGTGGATTCCTGACTTAATCAATAGCTGTTCGGCGCTAAGCCAATTTCGTGTCGCTGGTCAGGACACCCGGTTGGTGCAATGGCAGGAAATCCTCGATTTTAAGCCCGATGTTATTATTGTGGCACCAGAGGGGCAGGGACTTGATTCTTCCCTAAAGCTTTTTAAGCAGATGGAGAAGCTTCCTGAATGGGAGACTGTGCCGGCAGTTAAACGCGGCGAAGTTATATTTACCGACGGCAACCCGCATTTTTATAGCCCGGGCCCTACGCTTCGCGATTCTATCAGCATCCTAGTCTCTGCCATTTCAGGATTTGAAAGCGGGTATATCGCACCCCGTGATTCGTTTTATCGCCTTCGATGGCTCGAGCTACAAAGACATAAATTTTAATTGTGCATTGAGACAGCAGCGGGAAGTCATTTTTATTTAAAAAATGACTTCCCGTTCATCATTACTTTTGACGGATAGTTTGCACAAAACAATCGGCAACGGTGCGCAATTTGCTTGAATCGGAGGTTAAAAGATCTGCCGAGCCGAGCAAGTCGCCCGCAGATTTGCTGGTTTGTTGCACGGCGATAGTGACTCCGGCAACATTCTGTGAAACCTCTTGAGTTGCCAAGGCGGCTTGTTGGATGTTTGAGCTAATTTCATTGGTCGCGGCGCGTTGCTCACCGACAGAGGCTGAGATTGTCGCTGAGATAGCATCAATGCGCTTAATCGTATCTCCAATTACGCTAATAGCACGTACTGCTTCCTGTGTTTTGGTTTGGATAGCTTCGATCTCTTTAGTAATTTCATCGGTGGCAGTGGCAGTTTGCCGTGCTAATTCCTTCACTTCAGACGCGACTACCGCAAACCCTTTTCCGGCTTCACCGGCACGAGCGGCCTCAATTGTTGCATTCAGCGCAAGCAAGTTTGTAGTTCCTGCAATTTTCGAAATCACCCCTGCCACATGTCCAATTCGGCTTGACGCCGTGGAAAGTTCCCCGACTATGTGATTTGTGTGAGTAGCCTCTTTGACCGCTTGTCCAGCAATTTGGGCAGACTCTGTTACCTGACGAGTGATTTCACCGACTGAGCTCGTAAGTTCTTCAACGGCAGCAGCAATAGTTCTGACATTGGCTGTCGTCTCTTCAGAAGCAGCAGCAACCGCATTAACTTGATCAGATGATTCAGATGAGCTTTTTGCGAGTAATTCGGCGGTTTCGCGCATATGTCCAGCGGAGGTGGACACATTCTGAATAACGCCCTGTACAGTTGAATCAAAGTCGTCGGCAAGTTTTAAGCGTTTTACCTCTGCCTCGCCGAGTTCGGCGGCTTTTTTAGCCATGACGTCGGATGCTTCATTGATAATTAGTGCCGCATTGCGGAATGATCCAGGCATGCCTCGAAGAAGCAGTTTTCGGTAAAACTTGCCTTCGGCGGCGTGTTGTAGGGATGCTCCTGACTCACGAACAAAAGCGTCTGTTATGTCGAGCATGCGGTTAATCGCGTTCCCAAGTCGACCAATTATTCCCTCATCGGCATAACAGCCCAACACACGAGGCTCTAATTTGCCACGGGCAGCGTCTTCGCAGACACCGCTCATACGCTCAATCCAGGCCCGATAGTATCGAACCTCTTCGCTGAGTTCTGCCACTTTATTCATTAAGTCGCCTTCATGAATCTGAGTTTCAGAAAGTTCTACAACCTCATCAGTATGGTGGTGTCCGTTTTCCATGGTGTACCTCGTACGAGAAAGTAAAAGCGTTTTTTAATTCGGTATTATTGTCCAACTGACCAAATAAATTCTTCATATGGCTTGCCGGCATTCTCAAGTAAGTTACGGAGAAGCGCGTAGCTGGCATCAAGTCCCTTGCGTGGATCGGTGTGTCGTCTCTCTTCAGTAAGAAGGGTCCGGTACAAAGTTTGAGCGGCTTCAACAGCGCTCCGTTCAGGCACACGCCTGTTTGAGTGATAACCGATAATTTGGCCCTGTTCGTCGAAGGAGGGGGTGGCGTGGGCAAGTACCCAGTAGTGGTCGCCGTTTTTGCACATATTACATACGTACGCAAAAATCTCGTTGCCCGAAGAAAGTGTATCCCAGAAAAGTTTGAATATGGCGCGTGGCATGTCGGGATGGCGAATAAGACTATGCGGCATTCCCAAAACCTCTTCTTCGCTGAATCCAGCAATTTTTAGGAAAATGTCATTGGCATACATGATTTTACCGGTCAAATCGGTTTTGCTGACGATGATTTCGTCTTCCTGAAAATACACTTCCTTGCCCGTTGGTTTTATTCTTGAGCTCATTTGTAGGTGCCTCCCGTAATCAGCTATGCCCGTCAGTCATGACTGATAGTCGGTAGTGAAAAGAATGAACTTGACTGATCTAATCATTCTAAATCATGAGCTTTTTATTCAATTATTATTCAAACGCGCTGCGATTGGGCGTTTTTAGTCAATTTGCCCTTGAAAACGTGTTTTGCCAGGAGAATAGAAATAAAACTCGATAGTTGAAGGGACTATTCAAGATTTGGCATTTAAAAATCGGCTGGTAAGTCTTTGCTGTGAGCTTAAGCCCACACAGCGAATGGTCGACTAGAAACCTGGGGAGAGGGTGCAGTGGCTTTTCGCCGTGTTTTTGCTGCATTCACTTTAGAGAACAAAATAAAAGCTTCCCAAAATTTTGAGAGGAAGAAGGCCGTATGCCACGAAGTAGCACAACACCGAGTATGCGGAGTGGGCTTGAGTTACTCAGAAACATTTTCGAAGTGGCCCAAAGTCATTTGCATCACGGACAATCAGATGATGCTTTAGTTGCGCTTCTGGTTCGTTATACACAAGCGAGTCTGGTCGAACTTGGACATGGGGCATCTACACAAGTTGGAAGAATGCTTTCAGGGCTTTGTGCGGTCCTTAATCAGGTAAATCATAAACAACGCAGTCTCAACCCACAAGTAATTGAGCTAGCAATCCGTGGATTAAAATTACTTGACCAAGAGGGAGCTGCTTCTCTGAAGGCGCTCGAAGGGGTGTGTTTAGAAATTGAAAAAAGGCTTACTCCAGTTACAGATGGCCAAGCAGATGCATGTCATGCCGCCAACACTGAAGACACTTCTCAATTTATTAAGCCCAGCGCACAAACCCGTATATTGATAGTTGAAGATGATTTAGTAAGCAGACGCACGTTAAGCCATTTCATGGGGAAAATAGGCCAATGTGATGTCGCCACTACGGGTGCAGAGGGAATTGTTTCTTTCCTCTTGGCCTTAGAAGAAGGCGCGCCGTATTCATTATTGCTTCTGGACATCATGATTCCTGGTGTGAATGGGCATCAGCTCCTGCAACAAGTTCGGCGTCTTGAGGCAGTGATTCCTCGCATGAAAACAGAGCCATGCAAAATTATTATGGTTAGCGGACTGGAAGACAAAAATAGTGTTCTCTCTGCTTTTAGAGAGGGGTGCGAAGGATATTTAGTTAAGCCAATCGACTTTTCCAAAATGGATGAAATGTTGGCAAAGCTTGGATTAGGTAAACGGAGAGACTCTCATGCACATTAGTGAGGAAATGGAGATTTTTTTAGTTGAAGCATTTGAGAATCTCGACCAAGTCGAATCTCTTTTGGTCGGCGCAGAAAAAATGCCAAGCAGCCCAGATCAGATTAATCCCATATTTCGAGCGGTGCATACCATAAAGGGAAACGCAGGCTTTTTGGGTTTGCAAAACTTGGAAGCGCTTTGCCACCGAGCTGAAGCAGTGCTTGATAGGGCGCGCTCAGGAAAATTGTCTCTTAGTTCTGACGCTGTGACGGTGTTGTTAAGCGCCATAGACACCATGAGAGCTATTTGTCAGAAGCTTGAGGTAGACGGAAAAGAGCAAGGTGTCGACACCAGCTCACCGGTTAATGCGCTCAATAAATTGCTTCAATAAGGAGCTAGGTATGGCAGAGGAAAATGAAATTTTGGCTGAATTTTTGGTTGAAGCAACCGAATCTCTTGATGTCCTCGATAGAGAGCTCTTGGCTCTTGAGAAAGAGGGGCCTAACGCAGAGCGACTCAACTGTATATTCCGCGGTGTGCACACCATAAAAGGCACTGCTGGCTTCTTGGGGCTCTCAAAGCTCGAGCGAATTACGCATGTGGGTGAGAGTTTACTTGATAGCTTGCGTAGCGAAAAAATTTCGGCGACACCGGCTATTAGCTCCGCACTGTTCCGCTTATTGGATGCAATGCGCAAAGTGCTTAATTCAATTGCGAGTCATGCGAACGAAGGAGAGGATGAATTTTTGCCACTCGTTGATGAACTAAAACGTCTCAATGAAATATCCAATACGAGCTCGAGCTCCGAAGATGACTTGCTCGAGCAGTTGCTGGCCGAAAATCGAAAGAAAATGTGGGCCGAGGCAGCAGTCGAACCTGTCGCGGCAACCGCTAACGATTCCAACCTAACAGCCGAAGTGGAGCCAGCTATGACAAGCGAAAAAGTGGAATTAGTGCCGACAGCCAGTCTGAGTGAATCGGCATCGTCAGCCGAATCTCCGAAAGCGTCAATTGCGGATACGAGTTTACGAGTTGATGTTAAGCTGCTCGATCAGCTTATGAACTTAGTTGGAGAGCTTGTCTTATCGCGAAACCAGATTTTGCAGCACTCGCGAAATCAGAAAGACCAGACAATTTTAAACGCTTCACAGCGATTGAACATAATCACCACCGAACTTCAAGAAGGGGTGATGAAAACTCGAATGCAGCAAATTTCGAATGTGTGGGGCAAATTCCCCAGGGTTGTCCGAGATTTGTCAAAACAGCTCAATAAACAAGTTCGCCTTGAGATGGAAGGAAAGGAGACTGAGCTTGATAAAACAATCATAGAGGCAATAAAAGATCCTTTGACCCACATCATTCGTAATTCGGTTGACCATGGAATAGAGCTTCCCGAACAGCGCACTGCCTCAGGTAAAAATCCTGAAGGAGTTGTTACTTTGCGTGCCTTCCACGAGGGGGGCCAGGTTATAATCGAAATTTCAGACGATGGAGCTGGACTTAAAGTCGAGCGTATAAAAAAGAAGGCACTGGAAAAAGGAATTGTTACGGCAGATCAGTTGAGGACTTGGTCAGAACAAGAAATTCAAAGAATTATATTCATGCCAGGTTTTTCGACGGCGGAAGCAGTTACTAATGTGTCGGGACGTGGTGTGGGAATGGATGTCGTACGCTCAAACATAGAGCGCATCGGCGGCCAAGTCGATATTTCCAGTGAAGAAGGAAAAGGCAGCACCATTAGAATTAAAATACCTTTGACGCTTGCAATTATCCCGGCACTGACGATTGGCTGTGGTGGAGAGCAATTTGCGATTCCTCAAGTGGTGCTGGTGGAGCTTGTGCGTGTAGATGCGGACTCAATTCGATTAGTTGAGCGTATTTCAGGTGCATACTTTTATAGGCTTCGTGGAAATTTACTCCCGTTGGTGGCGCTTGCCGATCAACTCGACCGAGCCAAAAATTCCCTCGAAGGCTTAGGAGAGTTCATTTTTGTGGTAGTTAAAGCTGACGAGCAAAGTTTTGGAATAGTTGTAGACGAGGTAAAAGACACCGAAGAAATTGTAGTCAAGCCGCTTGGAAAACAATTAAAAAACTTATCGGTATTCGCAGGTGCTACGGTGATGGGAGATGGTTCGGTAGCTCTTATTCTTGATGTGATGGGCCTAGCCAAACGAGCTGGGATATCTCAAGCACTTCAGGCCCGTGCTACCGAATTAAGTGCGCAGCGTGATGCCGATGCTCGCACTCAGGAGTCTTCGTCGTTACTGGTGGTGCAAGTGCGAGAGGAGTATCAGGCTGCTTTTCCGCTTGAAGCTGTACATCGCCTTGAAGAATTCGACCCAAAAGTTGTTGAATACACGGGCGGAAAACCAGTGATTCAATATCGGGAAGGGATCCTTCCTCTGGTTGATCTTTCTAGTTATTTCTTGGGCAAAGAGACTTGCTTAGATCAAAGTGTGCAGGTGGTAGTCTATGCGCAGGATCATGAATTAGTTGGTTTTCTAGTAAATAAAATTGAAGACATCGTGGACCAAAAATTGGTCGTTCATGAGAAGCAAAAGCGGCGAGGTACTAAAGGCGCGGTCATTGTAAGAGACCGTGTTACTGAGTTGCTCGACCCGGCCGCAATTGTTGCATCTCTTTAGGAGCGTCATATGACTACATCGATAGAATATAATCAGAAGCAGTTTGCTACGTTTACGGTAGGTAACCTTCTTTTTGGGATTCCAGTGCATGAGGTGCAAGAGATCCTTCGCTATCAAAATCTAACACCCGTACCATTGTCGTCGCCGATCATTAAGGGACTACTCAATCTGCGTGGTCAGATCATTACGGCTATTGATATGAGGAAGCGTTTGTCCGTGCCGGAGGAGGTACCTGATCAGCATTGCATGAATGTGATTATTGACAGTGAAGACCAGCGGATAAGTTTAGTTGTTGATGCAGTTGGTGATGTTCTCGAGTTGGAGCCTAGCGCTTTTGAACCACTCCCCGCCACGGTGAATGCTGATTTACGGAATCTGAGCAAAGGCGTCTATAAATTAACTGATAAAGTTTTATTGGTACTCAACACACGTGCAGCACTCGAGTTCTAGGAGATAGAATATGGAAGTACTCGTTATAGATGATTCAACAGCAACGCGTTTTATGCTTTCCAAGATGTTAAAAGAGCTTGGGTGCTCGGTATGTGAAGCTGCCGACGGGAAACGGGCTTTGGAGGTGCTGAAAGATCACCCAGAAACATCGTTAGTTCTAGTTGATTGGAATATGCCCGTGATGAATGGGTTAGAGTTTGTGCAGGCAGTACGAGCAAATGGCCACTATGCCACTCTGAAGTTAATGATGGTTACTACTGAAGTTGAGATGATGAATGTGGTACGCGCCTTAGAAGCAGGTGCAAACGAATATGTAATGAAACCATTCACCAAGGAAATTATTTCCGAAAAAATGAAGCTCATGGGTATTGGGGTGTAGAGAGCAGTACATGACTAAGCAAATTCAAGTGCTGGTGGTTGACGATGCGGTTCTTGTCCGCAAAGTAGTCACTGACGTGCTTGCTGAAGACCCGTTATTTAAGCTGCACGGAACAGCCGCCAATGGAAAGCTGGCGCTCCAGCGTATTGCACTTAGTGCACCAGACATCATTGTGCTCGATTTCGAGATGCCGGAAATGGACGGCTTACAAACTATTGCGGAAGTTCGTAAGGTGCACCCCAAGGTTCCCATCGTTATGTTTAGTGCTCTTACCGAATCGGGGGCACGGGAGACCCTTGAGGCACTTGCTTCGGGAGCAAATGATTATGTGACTAAACCGAGCGGAGGCTCCAATTTAGAAGCTTCTAAGCGGCATATTAGAAATGAGCTGTTGCCCAAGCTGAAAGCGTTATGTCTAGAGCCACCAGCAGCGCCCGTGCGAGTGAGTCAAGCTCCGGCGCAGCCGCCTACGCGCATTCTGCCGCAGCTTCGAGTTGATGCGGTGGCTATTGGCGTTTCTACAGGTGGACCAAATGCCTTAGCTGAGGTTATTCCACAGATAAGCAAGGGTATCTCTTGTCCTGTTTTTATAACACAGCATATGCCCGCAATGTTTACCCGAATGTTAGCCGAGCGACTCACGCAGCGTGGCGGGATGCCAGTTCGAGAAGCTCAACAGGGTATGCGCATTGAGAATGGATGCGCCTATTTGGCTCCTGGAGGATGGCATCTTGGTGTTGAACGTAGGGGGGTAGCTATTGAAGTTCGTCTATCGGATGCTCCACCAGAAAATTCGTGTAGGCCCGCGGTTGACTTTATGTTGCGTGAGCTTGTTGCGCATTACGGAGGGAATATTCTCTCAGTGATACTTACCGGGATGGGGCAAGACGGTAAAATTGGTTGCGAACAGGTTATTGGTGCTGGAGGTATAGTTTTAGCTCAGGACCAAGCGACCAGTGTCGTTTGGGGAATGCCGGGTGCGGTGACCCAAGCCGGACTCGCACATGAGGTGCTCCCACTCAATGTAATTGCACAGAGAATAAATGTGCTTACTGGCGCGATTAAGCCACAGACTGATTTGGGTCAGATAGGGCAGGGGAGATGAGCATGAACATTGTACTTGCGCCGACCGATTTTCAGTTTATTCGAGAAGTGCTTAAGCGCGAAACGGCAATCCATTTAGAGGCTGGTAAGGAATACCTCGTTGAAAGTCGTTTGTTGCCGATCGTGCGTGCCCATAAGCTGAGTGACATCAGTGCGCTTGTCTCTGCCCTTAAAAAAGACGCGAATCATCCACTCTGGCGCGGGGTGATAGACGCATTAACTACCAATGAAACTTCATTTTTTCGTGACATTGAGCCTTTTGAAATTATGAAAAGTGTTGTGTTGCCGAAGATGATTGAACGTCGAGGGAATACAAAGCGTTTGCGAATTTGGTCAGCTGCGTGTTCGAGTGGCCAAGAGCCTTACTCTCTAGCCATGCTGATAAAAGATTCGTTCCCCCAGCTTGGGAGCTGGGATGTTCAAATATTTGCTACTGATATTAGTAGTGAGATTTTAGCAAAAGCCAAAGCGGGTATGTATCTGCAACATGAGGTGAACCGCGGACTCCCGGCTCTGTATCTTGTAAAATATTTTGAAAAGCGAGGAAGCTCTTGGTTCATCAAAGACGAAATAAAAAAACTGATACAATTTTCAGAATTAAATCTCCTCAAAACTTTTAATCATATTGCACCGGTTGATATTGTGCTCATTCGCAATGTGCTTATTTATTTTGATGTAGAAACCAAAAAACAGATATTCAGCAAAATAAGAAAGGTGCTGGCCCCAGACGGGTATCTTTTCCTTGGATCTGCAGAAACTACGCTGGGGATCGACAATTCATTCCGCCGCATTGTGGAGCAGAAAGGCTCCTGTTTTCAGGTTGTTGGTTAAATGGAACTACGAGTGCAATCTATGCGTGAGGAGCTAGATAGAGTTATGTGCTCTATTTGGCGAGATATGCTTGGTTCTCACATTCACTATTTAGCACAAGTATCCGTAACTGATTCGCCGCAAATGCTGGGCATGATTCGACTCAGTGGTGCATACAACGCCGAACTTTGTCTATTAATTTCTGAAGGGCTTATCGAGCATCTGCGTGGGCTTATGTTTTCAGGTGCTGAATTTTCACTCAATAAGGCGCATTCTGAGGATGTGTTACGTGAATTAATTAATATGTTGGGTGGTTGTTTGAAGAATGTGGTTCCAGAACCGACAGTCATTTCTTTGCCTCGAGTTCTTAAAATTGGGCAGGAAGCGGTGTTTAGCGTTCGCTCACAAGCTCTAATTGAAATGTGCTATGGTAACGAGGCTGGTTGGTTGGTGCTTTTTTTAGCTGAAGACCCTCATGATGCCGATTCAGTATTAGATCGCGGACAATGCCCTGAACGGTAAGCGATTATTGAATAGATTTAAATGCTTGCATTTTTTGGTGTGCATAACGCAGGTTCTTAGTTGCACCCAAGAAGAATTTAAGGGTTTTTGCGAACGATGAGACTTTACACAAGGCGCTGAAGTTCGGGTTTCGGGAATACGAATGGTAGGCAGCTAAAACTGAACTCTAGGCATGCGTGCCATCCCCTTGCAGCCTCTCCTGAACGTTGTTAGGCTTTTGCCCTATGCCAAATAAAAGCTGGATTATCGTTGCAGGACAAGAAGACCAAGGCCTGGCTGAAGAAATTGCTTCAAGCATTAAGGCTCGAATTCAATCAGGCATGTTTGACTCTCGCAATGTAGCTCATATTGCTTCTCTCGATTTTTCACTCGTTTCGGGAACACTTGAGGCCAATGAAAAGGAAATGGCCGTTATCCGCAGGCTTTGCCAGTCTTGGGACGTAGACCTGAGGCCTTTTAAAATTAGTTCCCACAGGCCCTTTATTGGACCGCTTATTGTATTTGTGAAGCAAATTGCGTTTCGGGTGTTGCGCGTTTTTTTTAAAGAGTTTGTCACCCAGCAACGCGACTTTAATGCAGCTACCGTCGCGCTGCTGGGTACGTTATTAAGCGAGCGTTCCAAAAAAAGTTAAGAACCCTCAGGGAGCGGGCAGAGCCTGGAGCTTTCCAGGCTCTATCTAGCTTACTGGCTCCTTTCCCATTTCTGCGCACTTGGCCTTCTTAGCCAAGGAAGCTTGCTAAAGAACTGAGAGCAAAGGTCCATCCTTCGATATGCCCTTCGCAATCTTTTTTGTCTAAAAGCTCATGGGTAATAGTTACCTCTGTGCCGGACGACACTGCGCGAAATTCTACCGTTACCTTTGTACTTTGAACCGCAGGGGAGTTCCAGGTAAATACGAGGCGTGACGGGGGAGATATTTCCAAATACTCACCGTGGTGGTCGTAATAATTTTTACCGTCCACCGTTTTTGCAGTAGATGCACAAGTAGCTTCGCCTTCGATGCACATGCGATTTTTGTATTTTCCTCCTATTCGAAGGTCGACTGAACATTCGGCTTTACCTGGACCACCCACGAACCATTGATTCATAAGGTCTGCTTTGGTCCAGGCATCGAACACTTTTGTTTGTTCAGCATGAATAATTTTTCTTACCGTCACGCTTGGGTTCATTTTCCCGTACTCCTTTTGATACGCGCTCTTGGTTTTATTTTTGTAGACTGATCTGCTGGGCTAAGTAATGAATTAAGTGAATTCAATTGTGCCTGCCAGAAGGCGCCGAGGTCTTCGAGCAAAGCAGAAACCTGTGCTAGTGGTTCAAGGTTAGCGCGACAGCGATAGACTCGCCCTTGTTTTGTTTTATCCACAATACGAGCGCTCTCAAGAACTTTAAGGTGCTTGGAGACGGCTGCTAAAGACATGCTGAACGGCTCAGCAAGTTCACTAACTGAAAGTTCTTCTCGCGCAAGACGACGTAAGAGCGCACGGCGAGTAGGATCCGCGAGCGCGTGCAAAACTAAATCGAGTTGGGCTTCTGAATGCTTAACCATATGGTTGAGCATAGAGCGGGCTCACTCAATTGTCAACCATATGGTTGAGTATTATTGCAGCAAACTGGCATCGTCGCCAAAGCGGCAAATTAATATAGCGACTGAATTAGTGAATAAAACTTCCTAAATTCACCATGCCTATGTAGTTAAGATAGCTCGCAATTGCGGCAACCAGAGCGACTGTGACAAGCTCAAATGTGTAGCTCATAAAACCCTCAATATAAAAATGCCTTAATCAGACCCCCTTTATTTGGTCTGACAAGACTCCATACATCTATTGTTATGCGTTCCTCTCTCGAAGATGTGAGCTTGGGAGAGTTAGTGATTTCGACTACTTAGCCAGAAATAGCAGAAATATTGAACAAAATGTCCTCTTTTACGCAACTTTGAGTCTTTTTTTGCGAATGAGAGAAAAGAGCTTTTTTTGGGGCAGTTGATATGAAAGTGCAAGATTTACGAGTTGAAAGTGTGGCATTGCCAAAAACGAATGCGCCATCAGGAGGATTTAAGGCATTAGGCACTGGCTTTGATGAAATATTTAAGAACATGCAGCGTCTTGAGACACAACTCGGCACGCATAAGAACATCGAGCCGCAACAGATTCTGCGTTACCAAATTCAGGTGTCACGTTATGCCATGGGTGTCGAGTTAGTCTCAAAAGTAGCTGAGAGTATGTCAGCTACCTTACGCAAGTTGCAGGGGAACCAATGAGCTCCGTTCGTCTCCTCTTGGCTAAACAGGTTGAAACAGATCTTGCGCACAAACAAGCCCATGTGCGGGTAGGCCAAGCGAGCTCGGCATTTTCGCATTGTCAAAAAAATGTCGAGACCGCGCATAAAACCTTACAAGAAAGCGTAGCTCAGGTACTAAGCGCAACTAAACAAGATGCTCCAATTGCGTTGTGGCAATTAAAACACATCTTGCCGAAGACAAAACAACTTGCTGCCGCCCGAGCTGAAGCAGAAAAAGAACTTAGTGATATTGGAGAGAAATTAAAACAAGAGGTAGCTGAATGTCGGCGCCTTGAGAAATTAAGCTGCAACGTAGAAGCCCAAATCGAAAGTATTTCGCATCATATCGCCAGCAAAATCAAAAATCAGGCATCAGAGGAAATTGAAGATCTGCGCTGTATGCAGCATAAGTCGGCTGCTCAATTAGATGACACAAGTTCTTTTGCTGTCTTGCAGAGCACAGATTTGAAAATACCTTTAGCAACGCAGCCGGTGTTTAAGCCCAAGGCTGAAGTACAGGCGGAGCTAGCCACCAATAAAAATGTCAGTCTCTTTGGCGAATCTTCAGCTCGCGTGTCTCAGTTAGTAACCCAAAGAGACATGCAGGGGGTGCGGATGCAGTTTGCCTATTCAATTGATAAAGGTGCCCCTTTACAGATTGAGCTTATCCATAATGCGGAAGGAGCCTTGCGTGTTGCCATCCGTACTCACTCAGAACGTGAGCGCAGGCAGCTTTGGCAAGAGAAAAGGAAAATTCTTGAGGCACTTAAAGAGGCGGGGTACGGCAACGCACAGGTGCATTTTGAGTATGAAGCAGGTCCGGTATGAAAAAACCACTTGTAGGATTATTGGTTGGCTTTTGTAGTTTGTGTCTGCCAACGGTTGGCCTTGCCCAGCCGATCAGTAGTAGCCAGGTGCATCCTTGGTGGCTTGTACTTGCAGGCTTGCTCTTTTCTTTATTGCCGCTATTGCTTGGTACAGCCAGCGCTTATTTAAAAGTAAGTATAGTACTGAATTTGCTGCGTTCAGGACTAGGTGCGCAGGGGGTTCCGAGTGCGATGGTTATTATGGCGCTCTCTACTGCTTTAAGCCTCTTTGTTATGGGGCCAGTATTGGATGAGAGTCTTGTGCGGGCCCAAGCAATCGATGTGTCAGTGTTTACAAATTCTCCACTTCAGGGATTCAAAAATGAATTCGCTCCTGTAGCCGAGCCTTGGCGCGACTTTTTAAGTCAGCACACGGGGCAGCGTGAACGGGAGGCACTTCAGGACCTAAGAAAACTGCAACATCCGGGAGCGGACGTGAGTACGCAAGGTTTTAGTTTATTGTTGCCAGCATTTTTGTTGACAGAACTACGAGAAGCTTTTGCCATGGGGTTTGCTTTGCTTATTCCGTTTTTGGTAGTCGATCTGATCGTGGCAAATATTCTTACGGGTTTGGGAATGATGATGGCAAGCCCAACTCTCATTTCTCTACCACTGAAAGTACTCCTCTTTTTAATGGCTGATGGTTGGCTGCTGCTTTCTCGTGGGCTCATCGCATCATACGGAGCGCCATAATATGTTATATGCAGATCTTTTGATGCGTTCATTTATGTTGACGCTCCTTTTAAGTGGAGTGCCTCTGGTCGCCTGTGCATGCACGGCTGGTATTGTGGCCGTCGTACAGACAGCCACGCAAATTCAGGAGCAGACCATTCAGTATGCAGCGCGCTTTTTTACCTTTGTTATGCTCGCACTTCTCTGTGGAGGTTGGGCGCTTGAACTACTCTCGCAGCTTTTAATTGATGCAGTTACGTTGGCAGCCGCGCTAGGGAGGGCCTAAGTTTTGGAACAACTCAGCGCACATTTTTTGGTACTTGCAGCTCGCGCAATCCCGTTGGTGCTGCTCTTGCCTCTTGGTCAAGAACTAGTTTCCTATTCAATAAAAATTGCATTGGCATTGGTATTTGTTGTTTCTGCGTACTCAGTTCCTACAGCCGCTGAGGTAACCTTAAGTTTATTAGCGCGGGAAGTTATGATTGGGGGCATGATTGCATTCCCGTTTGTTCTCGTAGTTTCGTTGCTCGAGATGGCGGGGGAACTCGTTGACCTTGGGCGTGGACAGATGGCAGCCCAGTTCATCGATCCGTTTTACCAACAAAATTCTCCCTTGGCGAAATTGGCTTATGTCGGAGGCGTCGCCTATCTTTTGTGGAAAGGGGTGCTGGTTGAGCTTTTGCTCGCCTATCATGAAAGTTATACCCGCATGCCCTCCCTTAGTGCCCACATTTCGGGAATGGGACCGCTTATCTTAGAGCGACTGCTTGCCATGTTTGAGCTATTGGCAACTTTGGTAGTTCCCGTTTTGTATCTATTTTTGCTGGTGGAGCTGGCATTCGGAGTTGCTGGGAAATTATTTTCTGCAGGGAAACTGAATGGCGAGTCTTTTGTGGTGAAGAGCGCAATATTGACCCTGACCCTTGTAGTGCTTGTTGCAACTGGAGCAGAGGAGTCTTTGATCGAGTTGTACCAGAGATGGCGAGTTTTTGAGATGTAGGGCTGCGCGGGAGTTGCGGGTGAAAGGGGACCTATGTCGGAGGAAAAACCATTTGAGCCCTCAAAAAAGAAGCTTGAAAAGGCACGGCGTGATGGCAAGGTGGCGCGCAGTTCCCTATTTACTCAATTGTTTTCAATAGTTATAGTATTCGCTGGACTACCCGTACTTTGCTCATTCAGTTGGGTTGAATATAAAATACTGTTAGAATACCTCCTGACGGAAGGTTATGCGGATCCGCTCCCAATTGCCGGCTTACTGCTGAGGCAGGCGCTGAAGCTCATAGCCTTTTGTTTGATCTTTGGGACACTTAGTTCGATACTCTTGGAAATCCTTCAAGTTGGGCTGCGGTTTGAGCCTGCCGTGCTGCTGCCAAAAGCTTCAATGCTAGATCTGGGGGGCGGCTTTAAGAGAATTCTAACTGGTCTAAAGTCTGTGTGGGTGTCTCCACTAAGGGTAGTCCTTTGGGGCATCCTCGCTTTTTGGCTGCTTTCGAGCAGTTTCTTTGCGGCTTTGGGATGGGGTGGTGCCTTAGAGTCGGGGCTGGTAACGGGCTTGCTTTCAGTATGGAAGCAGTTTTGTTTGGCAGTCTTAGGAGCAGCCTTCGCTTTTGGGGCCAGTGACTTACTGATGCAACTACGCAAGTTTCGGCGAGAACTTGGAATGTCGCATGAGGAGCTTCGACGGGAATTAAAAGATGATGAGGGGGACCCTCAGGTGAAGGGACATCGGCAATCGCTGCAACGAGCGATGACTTACGGTGAGGTAGTTAAGCGGGTGAAAAACTCCAAGGTAATAGTCGTAGAGCGGCAGCAATAAACGAGTGCAGCATGATGCTGGGAAAGCCAAGAGATATAATTGACGATGTGAGGCGCGCCTTGTCTGGGGCCGATTCTACCTCCGCGCTTATCTCACAGGCAGAAGCGTCGCTCAAAAATGCATTCCAGCTCGATAAAATAAATGTTTTTCTATTTGATAAGTCCCGCACCGAAATGGTTTCGGTGCTCGATGCTGCGCCAGTAATTTTACAACTCGAAGACGGACAGCTTAAATGCCGGGGTACGGTGTTACCCGTACCACTTGCCGTGAGCGATGAAACCCGCCTACGCGCGGAGGCGGTAGTACACGACTACCTTCGCGCCTTAGGGGTGCGAGCCGCACTAGTGGTTCCAGTTTATGTTCGTGGTGCGCTGAGTGGGTGGATAGAACTTTTAGCAAGCAGCAGGCCAGTCTATTGGACTCGTGAAGCAGTTCAAACCATGCAGTCTGTTGCGGAGGTGTTGGGGTATGCGCAACAGCAGCGTCTCGAAGTTGCAGAGAAACTGCTGAGTGAGCGTAAAGCGCTCGAGGCTGAGCTGAGCGAGATGCGGAATCAATATTCTCGTCTTGTGCAGTACGGCAGCATCTTGATGGTGCGTACTAATTCTCTATTAGAGATAGTGGCTGTTTCGGGTGATTGCCAAACTATGCTGGGAGTTTCGGAGGAATCATTACTACATGATTCTAGCGTCTGGATGCGATGCATATATGCCCATGATCGCCGTGTATTAATGCGGTCTGTTCGTTCCCTTAAAGATGAGCAAAGCGAACTTCAGGCGGAAGTGCGAATTAAGCATCAGGCGAGTGGGTCGGACCGCTGGATCATGATTAGGGCCTTGCCCCTCTTTGATGCTCAAGGATCATTTCAAGGCTGGGAGGGGTTTGGTCTTGATATAACCGATAAACATCAAGCCCGAGATGAGGTGCTTGACCAGAGTAAACGCATTGAAGCGTTGTATGAGGTATCGCGAGCCTTGCAAGTAAATTTGGATCCAGCCCTGGTCACCTTGCGTGGTTTGCGAGCGGTCATTCGCGCAACCAACTCTAATTCGGGACTTGTCTGCTTGTATGATCGAGATCAAGACCAGCTAGAGCTTGTTTCCTCTGAGGGACTCTCAAATACCTACGTCGAGGAAGTGTCTAAGATATTGAGTGGAAATTCCTTGGTGCGGTTGGCCGTGATGCAGCGCGAGGGATTGCTGATTAATAACGTGCAAGAAGATAGTCGCGCAGCGGTTGAAATTGCACGAAAAGAGGGCCTGCGCTCTACTATTATTATGCCACTGCTGGTGAAAGATGAAGTGCAGGGCGCGCTTGTGCTTTTTTGCAAAAAAGCAAACCGCTATTCGGCCAAAGACTTCGATCTTGTGTCGGCTGCCGCCAGCCAAATTTGTTTAGCTGTGCGTCAAGCTGAGTCTTATCTATCTGAAAAGCGGCAAGTAAGCACCCTTGGCGCATTGTATCGATTGAGTCACGAACTCACTAAGCACAGTAGTCCAAAGCAAATTGCTGAACATGCTTTTCCTATTGTGCAGGGCGAACTTGCCTGTAAGCGCATGTGGCTCGGTGTATTGAATGAGCAAGGAACTCATCTTGTGGGCCAAGCCGGCTTTGGTCCTGGTATACGGGCGCGACTTACCGGACTTCATATAGACCTTTCCGAGTCTTTTGAACTCCTCAGTGAAGCGTTGCAGAAAAAACAACCGGTGGTAGTCAAAGCTGGTCAAGAATTCGAGTGTGGTCGTCTTACACGACTTCTGAAGCGCCTTAAACTGGGGCTTTTTGTGCTGGTACCGTTAGTCTCTTTGGGCCAGGTGGTGGGATTGCTTATCGTAGAACCTGCCTTCCCCTCGTCGTTTTTATTACAGCGCAAAATCTCTGGGCTGGCGAGCATGGCGGCCGAAATTGCGGCAGTTATTTTATCCAGGCGTTTTGAAGCTAAGATTTCTGAAGCTGAAAAGATGCGTGTTGCAGGTCTTCTCGCCTCAGGTGTTGCCCACAATTTTAACAACATGTTGCAAGCGGTCATGGGCCAAGCTTCGCTGATTGAAATGCAGTTGCCCAAAGGATCCCCGCTGCTGCCGTCGTCGCGCATGATTGTAGAGGCAGCAAATAAAGGGGCCTCGCTCATCAAGCAGCTTTTAAGTTTTTCTATGCCTGGACCGGCTGCAAAAGCTCAGATTTCTTTAGCACGGTTAGTGCGAGATTCAGCCGATTTATATCGCTCTGTGCTTGGGCCTGGCGTTGAACTAGAAATGCGACTGAATGATGAGCTGGCTGAGGTGCGTGCTGATGTAAGCAAAATGCAGCATGTGCTGACGAATTTGCTCTTAAATGCCAAGGAAGCGCTCGAAGGGCGGGCTAATCCGCAGGTGCGCTTGGCTTCTCAGAAAGTACGACTTGCTGCAGGCGAAGTTGACCCCGATCTTGCGCCAGGAGAATACGTGCGTCTTGATGTGCAGGACAACGGCAGAGGGATGGACGCTGAGAAGCAGTCCCGTTGTTTTGAGCCATTTTTTACCACCAAAAATGTTGATGCCAGAACTGGAATTGGATTTAGTGGTTCAGGACTCGGCCTTTCTACGGCGTATTCAATTATTAAGAGCCATGAAGGTGCCATTACGGTGAGCAGCACCGCTGGTGAGGGTTCTATCTTTAGTATTTATTTGCCTTTTGCTGCGCTCGGTGTGGCGCCGCATGCAGAGGATGCTCCAGTACCAGAAAAAATCCGGCAAGCACTCTTGTGTGTGCACGAAACTGAAGAGCGCGAGAGTATTGAATCGCTACTCAAAACCTCTGGGTTTAAATCGGTTACGTTAGCCGAACAGGGTACACTTATCCCCTCGGTTAGTGCGCTTTCGCCTCAACCGCAGCTGATTGTGCTCGACCTCGACTCGGTATCAGGGGATGCCAATTCTCTTGTTGCGCAAGTCCGTTCGGTTTCACCTGAATCGCGAGTGTTTTGCCTTTGTAATGATCTTGAAAAGTGGTCCACTATCTTAGGCGCTCACCAGCTTCTCTTTATTCTTGAGCGCCCTGTCAGTGTCTGGGCTCTCCAGGTTGCCGTGCGCCGCGCTTTTCCCACTTTGAGCAAAGAGGTACAAACTGAAGGCCAAGACGCTACACGGTCGGCGCGAGATTTGCCGCGCTTACACCTCGTTGAAAAACGTGGGCCCCATATGCTTGGTGAGGCGAAACGATGAAACGGTCAGAATATCGACGGGCAATTGGACTTAGCTATCAGCCCACTGATGGGGCGCCGACTATTGGAGTACATGGCGAGTCATTTGAGGCTGACGAAGTTGTGCGCATTGCTCGCCGTTATGGTGTCCCTGTGGTCGAGAATGAGACCTTGGCGCAGGCGCTCAAGCATTACGAAGTTGACGATATTATTCCACCTGAGTTGTATCGGGCAGTGGCTGTGCTGTTTTCTTCACTCACGACACTTTCTGGTCAGGTAAAGCCGCGTCCTTAGTGATAAAATAAGGCTTGGTTCCATCTGTTGCTGCCTCCTCGTTCACCCCTGGTATAGATGTTGCACTATTGCTCAGGCAGGCTTTGTGTGGGATTTTATTCATGATTTCAGCTTATTCTGTATATAGCGAACCAGAGTCGTATTTATTTGAGCCAGACATGAAGCAGCTAGCGTTAGAGCTCCTTGGACCTGATGGAACCTTAAGCCCGCTTGGGGTGGTTGAGAGTGCTGAGGTTTTTATTGGAAGAGAGCCGGGAGATGGTGGATTAACGGTTGATAACTCTGCTGTGTCTCGGCAGCACGGCCTTTTTTTCTGCGGTCGTGAACAGTGGCTGTTTAAGGACTTAGGAAGTACCAACGGCACCTGGCATAACGGAGTAAAAGTGAAGAGCGAGGGCTGGCGCATCGTGCGTGATGGCGACTTGCTGCAATTGGCTGATTCAGTTTTAAGAATAACTGAAAAATCTTCCGGATCTTTCGGCTCCCAAAATACCAGCCTGGGTGGACGCGCGTTAATCGTTTTTGCGAAGGGTGAGTTTGCCAAAGAAGTGTCAGTGCCAGAATATGGCCGCGCACTTGTGGTTGGTGGATCGCGTGCAGATTTAGCGCTCGACGGCGACCTTGCTGAACTACCGACGTTAGTTATTGAGCGTCGTGGTGAGCGGATTTGTGCCTTCGGGTTGGCGCATGAACAAAAAGTTCAGATTAATGATCGCGAAATGGCAGAACTTGTTGCCTTAAAAGATAGCGATGAGATTCGGGTAGGACAGTATACCATTTTATTTAGCGATCCGAGTTCGTCAGAGCGTCGGGTGCAAGGGGCCGTGCCAGGTACTCCGCAGCGGGACCCGGGAAGTATTGCGAAAGCAGTTGAGCAGACCTCCAAACTGACCTCAGTGCGAGAGTGGGGAAATGGAGAGTCGGATAGCCTTAACGCCGGAAAAGTACAAAGCAGAATGCCTTTTGGACAAATTGAGGATACCGGCAAGCTAGAGGAAACACAGTCCATAGATCCTCGTTCGTTCGGTCACAACACTGCCCGTTATGATCGTCGTCCTGGGCAGGTGTATGATGAAGATGACCAGTCCCGCGGCGTATCTCTTGAGGCTCTTGAAGATAAAGTTATCTTGATTATCGGTGGGCTTTTGGTGGTGACGTTGTTGGTGCTTGTCGTCTGGTGGGTCCTCGGTTAGTTCACCAAAAGAAGTCAGTTTTGCCAAAGTCATGAGTGGAGCTGAGTATTCTCCTGTTTTTGTTCGTCGGCAAAATGCGTTCAGACGAGGCGAGGGGACCGAGTGCTTGTCCGCCGTAGCCTTGTGCGAAGGCGGGAGGGTGTACGAACTGGCTAGAGCCCAAGAAGTGGCAAATCCACACTTACTTTCAGTTCCAACTCTGAAGCACGTTCAACCAGCACGGTGCCACGGTAGCGACTCGCAATGCGCTGAGCTGTTGTGAAAGTTTGGCTTACCTTTTGTTGTTGCTCGCCGCGCACATGACTTAAGCTTCCGTCAATTATCTGTGAAACAAGATCGTCTTGAAGAAATCTAATTCTACTTTCCGCGCGCGAAAGTACGATAATTTTGAGCACCCGTGGCTCACTATCTTCAACATCGAGTACTATTTCTCCGCCTAAAATTGCGTTTTCTACCGCCAAAAGCGTGATGTTTCCAAGGAGCTGGAAGAGATCTGCCGGCCTAACTGCAACCATCCAGTCTCCACGTGCTTTAATTTTTACCTCAACACCGGGCAATATAACTACATCCAGCAATTCTAAAAGATAGCTCATAGTGTCGCCCACTGAGGCGGCCGCTTGGCTTTTTTCTAGCTGTTCCTCGAGCATTTGAAGCGGATTAAGTGTTGAATTATTCCCGAGGAGTTGGAGGCAGCCTGCTCCCGTAAGTAACGCCAAGGTTCGCGTTCTTTGTGCTTGAATGAGTAATTGAGAAAGTTGCAGTATGCCGCTTAAGTCGCTGAGCGCAATGGAAGAGCCAATCACCTGGTTCTGATCGCCATACAATAGAGTGACTCGCACTTCAGCCTTAAAACTACGCCCGTCGAGGCGCTGAATTAAATTTGAAAACTGCGAAACTTCGGTTGCAGATGATTTGTTTCGTTGCTGAGCTTGCACCGAGTTTTCGTGCTTCACCACAAGTGCTTTAAATTGGGTGATGAGAGTTTGCACCTGTTCGAGTGTGTGTGAGGGCTTTATGCCCAACAGAGTTGCCCCGGTGCTATTAATAAACATGAGTTCTTGATCAGCATCTAATATAATTACCCCCTCACGAATGGCATTAAATGCATTAATCAGAGACTGGCGCATGCCAGTGTCTTCGTAATGGGTGCGGATCAGTTCGACATAGTTCTGTCGTTGGCGGCAGAGCGAAAGAATTTGTTGGTATAGATGATCGGGGTCGAAGGGTTCAAGCAAGGCGACATCGAGCCCCGCGCCATAGAGCGTGTGAAGGGTGCTTTTGTCTTTAGCATGGCAAAGAGCCAACGTAGGCACGTCTTTCAACTTTTCGTGGGTCTTTAGTTGTAACAATAAGCCCACAGCGTTTTGGTTTGTCTGGGTTTTGGGTGGAATTACCACGCAGTCAAACGGAGCTTCTTCTTCGGCCACTAAATCTTCGATGGCAGCTAAATCGGAAACTGTCCGTAGGCTAAATTCATGTCGTTGAAAGAGCGCAAGAGTCGCAGGCCGCTCATCTTCGTGCGGGCTTAAGAGGGCTATTCTTGGGATACGAGGCCTGGCGTTATTCATGCGGATTCACTGGATATTATTTCGGCTCTTTTACCTAAACTCCTTAAACCTGATTTGGCTCGGTTCGTGAGGTTGTTTCCTGAGTGTTTTCCATATATTGTCTACATCTACTCAAGTTCTTGGGCAAATGAAGTACGTAAAGTGCCCTGGAACCTCCTTTAAAGCACGAGCTTATGTTGTGTGTAGTCACCGGCGCAGCCGGATTTATTGGATCAACCCTGTGCGACTCCTTGCTTGCACAAGGGGCCACGGTACGAGGAATAGATTGTTTTGTCCCGTATTATCCGAAGGAAGATAAATTAAGAAACTTAAAAGGGGCACTTACGCACCCTAAGTTTTCGCTCTTGGATGCCTCTTTGATGCAGGCCGATTTGCCTCGCTTACTTGATGGCGCCGAAGTGGTGTTTCATCAGGCAGCACAAGCTGGAGTGCGGGCAAGTTGGGGCGAATATTTTGGAAGCTATTGCGAGCACAATATTCTAAGCACCCAAAAACTATTGGAAGCTTGCCTTAAGGCCAAGCACCTTAAGCGCATCGTGTATGCCTCAAGTAGCTCTGTATATGGAAATGCTGAAACGTATCCAACAAGAGAGACCTTGGTGCCACAGCCAGTAAGTCCGTATGGGGTCACTAAATTAGCGGCGGAACATTTGATGTCGTTGTATGCGAGTCAATATGGTTTGCCGACGGTCTCTCTGCGTTATTTTACTGTGTATGGACCTCGCCAGCGCCCCGATATGGCATTCCATCGATTTGCCAAAGCAGCTTTGCGTGGTGAAGAGATAGTAGTCTATGGGGATGGGGAACAGAGCCGAGACTTTACCTATATTGATGACATCGTTGCAGCAAACATGCGCTGTGTTGATCGAGCTGCCCATGGAGCAATTTACAACCTCGGTGGGGGTACACAATCTACCGTAAATCAGGTGCTGCAAGTGTTTGAGCGCCACATCGGGCCATTACGCGTCTTGCGCATGGAAAAGCAACTCGGTGATGCCCGAAAAACAAGCGCTGATACGAGCAAGGCTCAATCTGACTTAGGGTTTAAACCTTCAGTGAGCCTTGAAGATGGGATTGCGCGAGAAATTGCCTGGATGAAAGAGATTGTAAGCGCGTGAAAATTTTGCTTGTTCAAACAAGCTTTTTAGGCGATGTGGTGCTCTCAACCCCGGTGATAGCGCGGCTGCGGGCGCTGTATCCTCAGGCTGAAATTTGGTTTATGGGAACCCGCCTTGGGGTGCAGGTTGTTGCTGCTGACCCTCATTTGTCAGGCACCATTATATTCGATAAGCGCGGCAGTTCCGCAGGAATCTGGGGTTTGCTCCGGATGCGGCACCAAATCGCGGCCCATGCGTTTGATAGGGTGTATTCCTTACATCGCTCGTTACGTACTTCTGTGCTGCTTTGGCTCACAGGGATTCCAACCCGCATCGGCTTTCGTGAAGCACGAGCCTCATTTTTATACACACACCGTGTAACCAGAAACACTGGTGGGCATGAGGTGCAGCGAAACCTTAGTCTATTACAGACTGTGGCGCAGAATACGGATGCTTCAGATGAATTGAGGCTTTTTATCGATCAAAGTAAAATTGAAAATCCAAAAATTATCGAGCTACTTAAGGTGCCTCAGTTTGCGGTTCTTGTCCCCGGAAGTGCCTGGCATACAAAAGCCTGGCACTGGGAACGATATCGAGAACTTGGCATAGAATTAAGTAAAATGGGACGCGTAGTAGCAGTGCTTGGCGCTGCACAAGAAGCTGAGGTTTGTCAGAAAGTTTGCGCCGATACTTCGTTTTTGCCGTTAGGAGGTCAAACGAGTATTGCCGAGTTTATGGCCGTTATAAAAGCTGCCTCATGGGTTGTATGTAATGACAGCTTTGCGCTGCACGTTGCCTCAGCGTTTAAGCGAAATACAATAGCGGCTTTTTGCGCAACATCTCCACAATTTGGATTTGGTCCATGGCAGAACGAGCATGCCAAAGTAATTGAAGTTGAAAATCTGGCGTGTAAGCCCTGTCGGCGTCATGGAAGTCGGATTTGCCCAACAGGAACCGAAGCCTGTATGCGCGAATTGAAAGCAGAAGTCGCAGTCACCGCTATGGCCCAGATGAAAATGAGTTAGGACGCATCTATGTCGAACACTTTGTTTGTTTGTGAGCATAATGGATATACCATTTCCTCTCTCTCTTCCCTCACACCAGATACCCTTGAGCATGCATGCACTTTGATGGAGTTAGAACGTCCGGCGCATCAAGGCGTCCTGGAGGGGCGTCGATCGGCAGTATTTGCGAATTTAAGATCTGTTGGGCCTGTTGTGGTGAAACATTATGCTCGGGGCGGGCTGCTCGGTAAGTTTGTAGATTCCTACTTTGTACGAACTGGGCCTATTCGCGCTGAAATAGAATTTAATACGCTTTTGCACGTGCGTAAAATTGGTGTGCAAGCACCAGAACCTATTCTATTTGCATATCGGGGCAAATGGATTTATCAAACCTGGCTCGTGACGCGGGAGCTCGAAGCTTATAAAAATTTGATGGAATTGGCGCGTACCCCAAGTGATGCCCTGATACCAGTGCTGGCTGAGGTGGTGGCTGCACTTGAAAAATTAATTTTGAATCGTATTACTCATATTGATCTTCACCCAGGCAATATTTTAGTAGCGCCTACTGGGCAAGTCGCCGTGATTGATTTTGATAAGGCTCATTATTGGGAGGGAAGTTTACATCAGCTTCGTGACTTTTATTTAAGGCGATGGCGTCGGGCGGTAATTAAACATAAGCTTCCAGAACTTTTGGCTGAGTTTGTGAGCGCTGGATTGCGAAAGCGTTTTGAGCAAGAGAGTCTTCGATGAAAGCTCCGCGTATCTTAATCGTGCTCATGGGTGCCTTAGGAGACGTAGTGCGCGGCCTTAGTTTGGTGGCGCAAATAAAACGGGCGATGCCTGAAGCGCAAGTCTCATGGCTTATCGATTCTAAGTGGAAATCAATTGTGGCGCTGCACCCACAAATTGATGAGATCTTTGAATTCGACCGCTCACAACCACTTTATTCTTTGCGTGTTCTCAACGCTTCTTTTCGGAAGGCAAACTTTGATATCTGTTTGGACTTACAAAGGCACTTTAAGTCTGGCGTGCTCTGCCGAATCTCGCGTGCAGCACGCAGGATAGGATTTCATCGAAGTGACTCAAAAGAGGGAAATTGGCTATTTCAAACTGAGACCATTCCCGTTTGGAATGAGAAGGGTGCGAAGTTAAGCCAATATTTGAAGTTTCTCTCACAAATTGGAATTACACCGACGAGCGATTTAGATTTTGGTTTGTCTCATGTGACGCTTGATACTCATGGAGCCAGCCTGAGAGAAAAATTGCCCAGCCGGTATCTCGTCTTTGTTCTCGGAGCTTCCTGGCAAAGTAAACGTTGGCCAATTGAGGGGTATCAACGTGTCTTGGAGCAACTGAAACTTAAGCCTGAAGTTGGTGTTGTACTCCTTGGAGACGCGCACTCGCGTCAAGAGGCAGCGGTTCTCGTTAAAAAATTTCCCCAGGTTATTGATTTGTTGGGGAACACCTCTCTACCTGAGCTTGTGGCGGTTATTCATAATGCCCAGCTATGTTTGGGCCCTGATTCGGGACCCGCACATATTGCTGCCGCAGTAAAAACCCCTTATGTAAGTCTCTTTGGTCCTACAAGTGCCGAGCTTGTAGCTCCCTACGGCATGGAAGCTTTTTCTATAAGCTCACCAGTGGGCTGCGCTCCTTGTTATCGAAGGAGGTGTCCAGGGCTGGGAAATGTATGCATGCGTCTCCATTCGCCGCAGCTTGTCGCCGAAACGATTAAGCGGGCGAGTCCTGAGCTAGCGACGATGTTGGCTTAGGTTCTTGATGTACCGTTCGTTTCTTACTACAGTAAGCCACGTAAGCCCCTAAATGAATTGAATATTGCCGAAGCTTCGGTACTGTATTGAAGCCTCGGCCTAATTGGCACCATGAAAGGAAGCTTCTGTGCGTAGCAGTCAAAAAGATCTCTTTGACCTTATCGAAAAAATTCGAGGGCTACATGTGCTGGTAGTTGGTGACGTCATTTTAGATCGCTACGTCTGGGGCTCGGTCTCTCGTATTTCGCCAGAAGCTCCGGTGCCGATTGTAGAGACGAAGCGCATAGAAGATAGACTAGGTGGTGCCGCCAATGCCGTGCGTAATTTAAGGCAGCTTGGGTGTCAGGTTGATCTCGTGGGTTTAACTGGCCGAGATGCTGAAGCCGAAGCAGTGATGGCTCTGCTTAAGGCAGACGCGGTGAATGCTACCGGCGTCGTTTCAGATTCTTCGAGGCCAACCTCGCTTAAAACCCGTGTTGTTGCACAAAAACAGCAGGTCCTACGAGTTGACCGAGAAGATCGCACTTCCTTGCCTCCCGAACTTCAAGAAAAAATCGCCAAACAAGTAGAATTCCATTTGACGAAAGCGCAGGCAGTAATTTTGTCAGATTACGGTAAGGGAGTTGTGTGCCCCGCGGTGTTAGAGCTGATCGAGGCGCATAATCAAAAAGGAGCATTTCAGCTTACGAAAAGACCTCTCGTGGTTGACCCTCATCCTGCTAATTATTCTTTGTATAAAAGTTTTACCGTAGCAAAACCAAATCGCAAAGAAGCCGAACTGGCATCAGGAGTAAGTATTACAAGTCGCGAATCTGCGCTGACAGCCGCCCAAGTGCTGCTTAAAAAATGGCGGAGCGAAATGATAGTAATAACTTTGGGTGAAGACGGTCTCGTTATTGTGGGTGCCCAGCAATCGCCGGTATTTATCGAAACCATAGCTCAAGAAGTATTTGATGTAAGTGGTGCAGGAGATACGGTAACTGCGCTATTTACGGCAGCTTTGGCAGTCGGAGCCTCTCCCGTGCTTGCCGGCGACTTTGCAAATATTGCTGCCGGTGTTGTCGTGTCCGAAGTTGGTACGGTTGCCATTACCGAAGCTAAATTGCGTCGCGAAATTGAGCGCCAAACAGTGCAAAAGGGGGCTGCTTAATATGGCAAAACAAAAAGGTCGAAGTGGCGCAGCGCTCATGAGTATGACGGGGTTTGGTGCCAGTAAGGTACAGTCCGCTGGCGTCAGTATAGAAATTGAGGCTCGATCGGTTAATTCGCGCTACTTAGATCTTACCCTCAAATTACCTCGGCAGTATGCAGCATTTGAAAACGAGATTAGAGAGATGGTTTCCTCAAAGCTAGAGCGCGGACGGGTAGAAATATCCGTATTCCGTGCGTCTGCAAAAACTCAAGGCGCACGGGTGCGTTTTGATTCAGATCTTTTTGATGCGCTGCTCAAACGTTATGAGGCCGCTTGGAAGCGCGGGGGCTTATCGCCCCGAGAAGAGAGAGAGGAAATGTTGACCGCAATTTTAGCACGCAGAGAGGTTCTTGATGTTGCAGAGCCTGAATCGAGCATCTCGGTTGAGCATGCGCCTTTGATGCGAGGTATTTCTGCTGCCGTAGGCAAATTGTGTCGTATGCGTGCACTTGAGGGCCAACGGTTGGGGGCCGATATTGCAGCACGGCTTACGGCTGTTGATCGTATACAGGCAACAATTGAACGTGAGCGTAAAAAAGTAGTCCTGGCGCTTCGGGAAAAATTGCAAAAGCGAATTGCAAGTTTGTCAGGAGGTCCATCTCTTGATGCCTCTCGCGTGGCTCAAGAGGTTGCGCTCCTTGCTGATCGGAGCGATATCCACGAAGAGCTTGTGCGAATTGTGAGTCATAGCAAACAAATTCGCGCAGTTTTACAAACTAAGGGCGCGGGACGTAAGTTAGAATTCCTTTTCCAAGAATTGGGCCGAGAGTTTAACACCATCGGCTCCAAAGCTCAGGATGCGGGTATTCAGCATTTGGTAGTTGACGCCAAAGGGGAGCTCGAAAAAATGAGAGAGCAGGTTCAAAATTTGGAGTAATTCCAGGTAAGCGAGTGGTAACCATGAATGTACGCAGGTCGGGATTGTTGTTTTGTCTCGTAGGTCCAGCAGGGGGCGGTAAAACTACTATCGCCGATCGCTTGCTTACGGATTATCCCGATGGATTAACTCTCTCAATTTCAGTTACGACGCGCAGCCCTCGCCCCAACGAAAGAGAGGGACTTTCCTATTTTTTTGTGAGTCATCAAGGATTTCAGCAAAAGATAGACGAAGGCGCTTTTTTTGAGTGGGAGGAAATCCATGGCAACCGCTATGGTACCCTAAATTCAGCGGTGTCAGGAACACTCGCAGGCACACACGATTTGCTGCTAGATATCGATATTGGCGGCGCGTTAAATTTTAAACAGAGACTTCCACAGAATACCATTATTGTTTTTCTGGCCCCGCCATCGAGTGCAGAGCTTGTGCGGAGGCTTAAAGCCCGTGGTTCTGCTAGCGAAGGCGAACTGCGCACGCGGCTAGAAACTGCACAACGGGAGTTTTCAAAAGTGCAGGCTTTGGTCGATAAACGTGCCTTCCTTGATTATTTGGTGGTAAATGACACCCTTGATCATACATATTCGCGAGTAAAATCTATTTTTGAAGCAGAGCGCTCGCGTTTCAGTCGGTTGGATGAAGCGGAGGTGAAGCGGTTTTGTACCCTTGATTCAACGGTATTTTCTCAAATAAGGAACCCATGAGAATTATTCTGATCGCATTAGTCGTGCTTTTATTCACTGGATGTGCGGCTTCGAAAATGCAGCAGGGGGTGCCTATTAGTTCTGTCCGCAGCGGCGGAACTCCCTTAGGACAAACGACCCGCAACATTCAAGTTTCAAAAGCTAAGTATGATGCTGCAGTCGCTCGTGGTGGCGAAGTGAATAGCATTCGCATGGTAACCGTGTTTAGAGGTCCGCGAGATGCTGGTGGCGGCGGCAATTTGCCGGAATATCGACTATTCGATATCCGCTCTCAAAGCGTATATGATCTTCTTGGAATTCAATCGGCCGATGTGCTGGTGGCTGCCCATGGTTTCATAGTGTATGACCCCAACAGCTTTCCTACATATGCTCTTAGTTTTATCTCGCAGGTTGAAAAGCCGAGCATTGAAATTAAGCGAGCTGGTGTGCCCATGTTACTTAATTACGAGTTTGTGCCTTAACTCTACTCTCTACGCTGTAGACTTAGGTGCAAGGAAGTTTGGGCTTGGCTGATATCCTTAACCTATTATAATTATTTGTTTTATTTAGCTTCTTTGGCCCAAGAGCAGAGCTTAAACCTTCTTTTTAAAACTGCCGATAAGCATCCTAGGGAACTATACCCCGAGGGAAGGCTAACATCGTGCATTTAGAGGAAACAGGAACAACTCAAATCTTGAGATCTCGACCGGCCTTAGCGGATCGGTTCGAGATGATTTCCGTTCTGGGAGAGGGAGCGGCCGGCGCGGTGTATTTAGTGCGCGATAAAAAAAACGAGGGCAAAGAGGTTGCACTCAAAATTCTGATGAACAACTCGGCTTTCGATGAAAATACGCTTGAACGTTTTTTGGGTGAGCTAAAGATTTGTCAAACTATGCGGCACCCTCAGATTGTTGAAGCGTATGATTTGATTCATTTGGGAGATAGCATCGCATTTACCATGGAGTACGTGCCTGGCGCGGACTTAGGTAAACTCTTCCGCACTAAACGGTTTAAATATGCAGAAATTGATTCCATCTTCATGCAAGTGCTTTCTGGTCTGACTGCTTTGCACGCCCAAGATGTGGTACATCGCGACATGAAACTTGAAAATGTCCTCATTCGCGAAGATGGTGTGGCTAAAATTAGCGATTTAGGTCTCATGAAATGGGGTAACTTTGAGAGTCTTACCAAGACCGGAATCTTGTTGGGCACAGCGCAATATATGCCGCCCGAGTATGTGCGTGATAGCCAGTATGATCAGCGCGGAGATATTTACGCAGTTGGCTTGATGCTATTCGAAGTTTTGTCTGGTAAACGCCGATTAAGTGATAAGTCTGGAAATGAGGCCCTCGAGTATTTGATTCGCACTCGATTCGAATTGCCTCGAATTAGTTTAACGGGACTACCCCGGAAGTATTTGGGAATTATTGACGCAGCTACGGCCTTAAATCCGCTTGATCGTTTTCAAACTGCCGAAGAAATGCGCCTGGCCTTTGCTTCAATTCCGGCACCCGAAGATGAGTTTGCCGCTGAAAAAAGCCGAGATACGCAAACTCAGAGATTCTGTGAAAAAAGCGCATTATCTAGCGCGCTGCTGGAGAAAAAGTCCTCAGGAAGCAAGTTGATGCGCTGGGTTATCTTGGGCACTAGCCTGGTGCTGAGCTTGCTCGGGGCCGTGTTCGGTGTCCAAAAGTATATTGAGGCCCCGCTGTTACTCGCTGGGGAGTATCATGGGAATCTTGAGTTGTACGGCGGCACGAATATTAAGCGGCCATTACGCTTGACCGTGACTCCAGAGGGGATTCAGTTTTGGAGTGGAATGGACCATTGCCGTTCAGGTGCTGTGGCTAAGGGCGGAGATATTGAATGCGGAAGAGATGGCATGAAGCTAAAAATTTCTTCTTTTGATGACCTAAGCATTCACGGCGAGGTTGTAGATCTAAAGCTTCAAGAACGACACAAGTTTGTGGTCCAACGTAAGACTAGCTGAGTCCAGCAACATCAGAATCGCTAAGGGGTATTTTTAGCGAATTGCTTCTTCATAAAGACCAAGCGTTTTGTTGGAGTAGATGTTGGGGTCGTATTGTTTGGGTTTGAGCCATGCTCAAGACTCCACTCAAGCCCTTCTCGAAAGGCATGGTAAATCCAATCCCAACCTTTTTTCTGAAAAATACTGACTGCATCTTTAAGATAGCGATAGCTACTTTCATTTGGCGCAATGCGCGGTGCTGAAAATTCACCAATAAGGAACGCCTTTGGTTGTCCGGCCGCTTTGAGGCGTTTCATAAATTTATCAACTCCAGCCAAATTTTTCTCGAGTTTCTTTTTTGTAAATCCAGGGCCCGGATACTTTTTGGGTTTAGTAGGCGTTTGATGCTGAAAGCTTAAAGGATAATAAAAATGTGCGCTGTAGAGCACTCCTGGAATCGAGGCTGGCAGTAGGTCGAGGTAGCGCAGCTTGGCTTGGTCTCCATAATAGGGCTCAAGCACCAAGTAATGCTCTGGGTTACTGTCGATTGCTCTAATTCTCTGTGCTACTTCAAGGAAAATTTCATTTAACTTTTTAATTCCTGCCGTCACGTATTTTGGATCGGCTGCGGGCTCATTTAATAAATCGTAACCGAAGAGAGCAGGGTAGTCTTTGAGTCGTGTTGCAATGGTATCCCAGGTATCCAAAAACGCATCGCTAGCCCAACTTTCTTTAAACATGCGGTACATCTTAGGTGATAAGGTTGCAAGTCCTCCTGGTGGCGACTGTAGCACTACCAGCACTTTGATTCCGGCGCTGTCAAAGCTTGGCATGAGGGCCTCAAGTTTATCTAGTTCCCCGTCTAACCACACTTGATACTCACTTAAGGATGCTGTGTCGGCTGGGGCCCCCCAAATAAGCTGGTAACGCACAATGTTGACGTTCCATGATTCCAATACGGCAATCCCTGCTGCATCAATATCTGAAGCCACTTGCATACCTCGCCATTTGGTTGCGGCCTCTGCTGTGGCGACAACGCCAAGCAAAAACACGGCAGTTATGAGGAGTTTTGACCAATGGGCAAGGATGTTTTTGTGCATGAGCATGAGTATATATCCCGTCTTCGAAATCAGTAAGAGGCTAGAGGCTCGGCCTTAAACGGCACCATGGCGTATGGGGCCCTGAATAAATCTGAAATAAGCACAATCTGTGCCGTTGTATCGGGAGCCGTGAGTTAGGTACGAGGAACTCTTAGCTCAAAGAGCTAACTTATAAGATGTGTTTAGCAATTACGAAGGACCAGGGAATAACTGCCGCCGTAACATATATTACTGCGATACCGCGCATGGCCAAACCGAGCCACCGAACTTTCCCAGCAAGTGTGCAAAGAGCTGCGATAACACAGAGCGCAAAGCCCTTGACCAGAATGAGAGCTTCTACGTATCCCACTTGTTCCATAAGGTGGCGGATTAAAACATTGCCTTCAATGCTTGTGCCAAAATGACTGACCCCAACAGCGGTAAGTACCCCATCAAGGATTTGCAAAAACGCCAAAATTAAGCCCAAAACAGCTACTTCTTTAGAGCCGGTAAAGCGCAGCGCTTCGCTGCGGTTTGCAGGCGCAAGACCTACGCTTGCCGTAATTTTTTGTGATAGTGGTGTTGCCGCCTGACCCATTGTACTCAACCAAGAAAAGGGAGTTGTTTCTAATACCCTAATCCGATTGAATAAGTAAACTGATCCACCAAAAATGGTAGATAGCTAAAATTATTGTCTTTTTTATACTTTCTGAGCGTAAGACAATGAGGCCCTCGTAGGGGCAGGGTGGGCGGCTGCCGCATGCCTGTCAGCACTAATGGAAACGACCCTTAGGACGAAAGATGCCTAGTAGGCTCTTTCACTGGCTGAGATTTTAATCGCGCTGGAAATGCTTATTTTACAAAATCTTTTCTAGTGGAAATTTTCGTTCTCAGCCCCGCGAAGCTCGAGTTCTTTAACGATCTGATACACTTTTTCGCGAAGGTCATCGGCAATGGTCAAAATAAGTGTACCGGTCTGAGAAATTACATTATCAGTATGCACCGTTTCTTTTGTAATCCATTGTGCGGCGCCTTCTAGGTGTTCAAGGCGGGATGAAATTTCCATTAATTTAGCCAACGTATCCATAGAACCTCTTATTTAAATTAAGCCTGGCGAAACCTGTTAGTATGTAAGTGGCCCCTAAGCACGGGGCAGCTTAGCCAAAAAAAGGGCGTGCCTCTGCACACTCATTAAATTTCGATGAGGGTAGCCGGGCGGCTGATTCCAAAAACTAAGGAAACGGCGTTTTGTTTATGCCTAATATTCGCTGCGGACACCAGTCACGTGAGCTTCTCAAAAACAGAGGCGCACAATTTGCCGTTATGGAAAAAACTAAGGCTGTCCTTGCTCATAATTTAAATCAACGGCGAGCGTTTCGCCGTTTCTCGAGAGGCGCGAAGCAACTACCCCCATGTCTTTTAATTGCTTGATTTGGCTCGCGTCTGCGCCGCCTTGACCGCCTGTAAAAAGAGCCAAACTTCCTTGTACTTGCTCAATTAGTGAGCCAATACGGTGAAAGTTTGCGTATGAGAAGCCCAAGCTTGCGCCCGATTTCAGGAGATCTCTCGCTCCTTTGGGTAAATTGCTTTCTAGACTCGGCGATTTACCTTGTTGTGCTTTTAGAACCTCAGCAACCGAGGCTTCTGTGGAGGCTAACACTACTGAACCAGGTGCCTTGGCCAGAAACGCGCCAATGCCAAGCGGGCTCATCAAATATTCGCAGTTTGATTTTTCAACTTCCTTTTTTTGCCAGCTTCCCAAATTTAAATTCATAGAGCCAACAATTTGTTCGACTCCTGTTTTAAATCCGCTTGCAATCGCGTCAACACTGGTTCCGGTTGCGGCTAAAACTAACTCAGGAAACGGTGAACCTGCCGATCCCGATCGAAGGGCAATTGAAAAACTTTCAAGGCCATCAAACATGCGAAGCTGAGCCTCAAGTGCCTGTTTCATTTCAGCGCTTGCCTCAGATAATGCGGTATTTTTTAGGTTCTCAAGAAGTTTTCCATCGATAGTTAATCCAATAAGCACATCTCCTGGCAGTTTTTGGAAAGAAAATAATTTGCCGCTGCCGCTTAAGGCGTCAATCCAACGCTTCTGATCCTCAGTTTGGGGCAGAAGGGTGAGTCGGATCGCATCACTGAGAGAACTGCTCATATGCCGAGATAAAACCAGAGCCTTGGCTGGTGAAGCAGCTAAGATTTCATGTGTGCTTTTGGTTTGCTCGGTTTGTGGCAGTGACGCTTTTATGGTCTGCACAAGCTGGTCAATTTTTACATAGGCGAAACTAAATTGACTTTCCGCTGAAGGTAAACTTGCAAGGGTCGACTGTAAGGCAGGGTCTTGGCGAAGTTGGTTAACTGCTTCACCTTTAGGCTGGGCAAATCCGCCGGCAAGTAGCTCTTCACTCGAGCTGATTGCCAAAGCATCAATGACGGCGGCGAAGTGCAAGGTTATGGGTTGTTCGCCCCCAATGCTTACCGAAAATCCTTCGGGCGCCTGGCTGCGCTTTTGTGGCGTAAAGCCCTCGGATTTTAACAGGCTTTCAATTGCGGTAAGTTTATCTTTTAAATTTGAGTTTTGGTCGGAATGGGCATATACCGCGAAGCTTGGCTTGCTGTTGCCAGTCGCTAGCGTTAAGAAGGCTGCGCCATCTCGAATCACTTCTGGCTCACCAGCCGAAGTGGTAAGTACTCCCGACTTAATAAAAATCTCTACGAGTTTTTCTACTTCGGCTAGTTTTGACTGCTCGCCAAGTTTTCTCACTGAATCGAGTAAGGCAACGTTTCCGCTACTTCCCCAAGCTGTTTGCCTAAATGCTGTGTATGCTGGTCTGGAAGAGTCCCAGGTCAAAAAAGCAATGGCTTGGCCTGGCACACGCTGTGCCGAGACCGAGTCAAGGAGACCTTGAGAGGCCTTTTCGCCTTTGTTACAGGAGGCGACAAAAAGCACCAGGGTAAAGGAAGTAAGCAATACTAAAAATCGACGACCTAACACAGCAAACATGAGTGCTCCACGAAGTAAATAAATCGCGTACCGGCAGACTGCCCCTGAACTTAACAGAATTGATGGCGCTGTGCACTTATTTAGAATGAAAGGGTGTACTCAAGGAGAGGGGATTGCTCAAGATAGTCGTAGCGGAAGCGGACGTTATCGCCTAAACGCAATTGAGGGTCTATGCCCTGTTTAAGGTTAAACTCTAAACTAAGTTCAACCAGGCGTTCCCCTTTACGCTTTTTAGTAACGGTAATCTTCTCGCCCGTGTCTTGTACGCTGTATCGAAACATATCTTGAATACCTCGAAGCGAATCGAGGACCTCAAGGTAGACTCCACGGATTTCAGATTCATGGACCAGTCGGGAAATTGAGCGACCGGATTGAATGGCAAGCGCCTTTTCGGCTACTCGGCGACTGAGGTCTGGCTCTACATCTAATGGATTAATTTTGGGTACCGCCTCATCCCGTAGACGTTTTAACACTTGAATTGTCATTGGGTCATAGAGGTCGGTACTGGCCGAATCGGTAAGCACTTTATCGACAGCTGAGCTCAGATTAAAGCCGTATAAGGCTGCGTCGCTGGCTGAGGCGCCGTTTCCACGTAATGATTTTCCGTTGGTTGGCCTTCTCAAAGGTTGCGCTTGAGCCGCCTCTAAAAACGCAGCTACACAAAACGCTAAGGCGACAAAAAAGGTAAAAAGCCTAAAACCAACAAGACCTTGCCTTTGAGGGCGGGGACAAGGGTACTTTAGGCTAAATGAAATCAACTGGAATCCTTGAGAGTAAATACAGATTCAAGCTAACGCTGCTGGTGCATCCCCGACAGCTTCTCCACATCTTTAGCTGCCAACGGGGTAGCTGTCTACTCTCTTTTTGACGCAAGATTTAAGATTCCGGTGCCGGAGATGTTTGAACAAGGGTTCGCAGAACAGCTTCGTTTAGGGTTCGCACGAATGCTCGTTCTGCACTGAGATCAGCCGCAACTTTTAGCGTTTCTGGTTTTCCCCCAGACTCAATAATCTGAACAAGACCCCGTTGCTGCATGCCATCGAGAGCGGCAAGTAATGCTGCCTGCGAGCTCGCCTCGGAACGCGCAAGTTGCCCCAAATAGAGGCCAGCTTTGGCATTGGTTTGCAGAGTATCTACAAAGGTTGCATGTCGTAGCTCGGTTTTCCCCTCGTTATGCGCCAGAAAATGAGCAAGGTTCAGGTGTACCCACCATAAGCTTTGAAATTGGGTAAGGAAGATTCCGGGAATAAAAAGAGGGCTTTGTGTGGATGCAAATTGAATCGAGTCGGGGGAGAGCTCATTTTCTTGCCGCATAGACTCTATTAGTTTTTCGAGCCTATTAAAGAACCGCTGTTTTGAAATAAGGAGAAGGTCGAAGGCGCACAAATCGTAGAGCCACTCACTTTCTTTACTACGGAGCTCTACTTTAAGGAGCGCTAGAAGCGAAAGAAACCCAAGTTCTGAAAACACGTGTGAGCAGGAGTTCTTATAAAAGTCTGCCGTGAAGCGTCTTTGGCCTGGCACAAAAAAGAGCTCCTGGCCTAGGCATTCTTGTACTCCCACAAAGCCGCTGCGGGTAAGGTCATCTAAAATAATCTCTCGGCCCTCTAAAAAATGAACCAAAGAAGGAGTAAAAGGGCCGGTTGAGGGGTCAAATTTTCGCAAACGTTCAATTGCGAGTGCAAACGAACGAATCTGTGCCACTAATGTTTGTCGGGGCAGGGCATAACGAGGAGCAAGCAATAGTGCGGTGGCCGCTAAACTCGTCAGGGATATATGCGATTGCTGCCTTATATTTCTAGTGAGCTCATGTGCGAGCTCAACAACGACAGTCTTATTCTCTTCATTAGACTGCTCGATATAATTTTGCCTAAATGCGGCCACTGACATGGGGTTGCCAAAGTGCAGCATGACGTCGCCGTAGCTTTTACGGAATATTTTTGAGGCCTGGAGAAGCGAAAAGGCATTTTCTTTAAGTTTACGCTTTCCGGTGTTTTCGTCTCCGTACACTTTGTCTTCTACCACTGTTTCATAAGTGATGGAGACGGGCACAAAAAGAATGTCGCGGCGTAGACCTTTCAAGTAGGCGTCGGTCATGATGCTTAGAAGTCCTACCTTGGGAGGCCTCATTTTGCCGCTACGGCTGCGTCCTCCCTCTATGAAAAATTCCTGGAGTTGGCCACGCTTGATTAAATAGGTGACGTAGCGCCGCAATAGCAATGCATGCAGCCTGTCATGTTTTGCATTACGTTTTACAAAATAGGCACCAACACTACGAATAAAAAAGCCAATCGGCCAGAAATTTAAATTAACTCCGGCCGCCACAAGCGGAGGATTAATGCCTGCATCGTACAGCGTTGAACCCACAATGATGTAATCGAGATGACTGCGATGCATGGGCACCAGCACCACCGTGTTTTCGCGCACAGCAGGAACGAGTTCTTTGAGCCCGCTGGTTTTTACTGCAGCAAATAGTCGGCGAATGATAAAGCGGGCCAATGGGGCAAGCAGCCAAAAAACTGAAAGTCGAGGGTTTGCCGCCATTGAAAGGAATTCTCTTTGAGCAGCTCCAAACAGTTTTTCTTTCGAAGTTTTGCCCCGGGCGGCAACCACATTCAGTTCGCGTTCAAATTCGGCGCCGGATAAAATGGCACGCATTTGGGCATCAAGTGGCTGAAGGGGCGTGCCTCGAATTAATTTGAGGGTGCGATAAAAATCGACTTTTAAAAAGCGTTGCAAACTTCCGATACTGGGTGAGCTTGGTGCTGCAACAGGGGCACTTGTTACGGGTACAATGTGGCGCGCTCTCAACACCAGAGCTACTTGTTTTAAAAATGAGATCCGGTGCGAGGGGTTACTTCGTAGTGGGCCACGCGCGAAAAAAATACTGAGAGTTGAAAAAGTTTTGTTCGGTTCATTTTTCAGCAAGAGTTCAAGCGCCTCGCGATCATGCACGGACACCCAACGCAGTATGCGACCTGAAGGAGCCGATGTCGCTTGGCGCGTCTCCTTGAGTGCGCGAGCATTGCTTCCGGCTATCTCTGAAACTTGGGCACCAGCGATTAAGCTATGAGAAAGATAGGACGTGGTGAGTTGATATGTTGGGTCCTGCTTTTGAGCCTGTTCACTTTGAAGGCGAGAGGCAAAAGATGCCAGTAAAGCTTGAATGACTACACCCTTAGCTTGGGTTACCAAAATAGCATCTGCCTCCACCGCATCTTTAAGCCCAGCGGGTAGCGGCGTATATCCGAAAATCGGCTTGAGCGCTTTTATGAGAAGAGAATCAAGAGCCATCATTGGTTACAGTCTGCAAACTCCAAGCTTGGATAGTAGATCGACTACGCTAAGATCTAAAGCTTCATCCATGCATTTACTGAGCTCTGGGCTGAATCCCTTAGAACGATAGAACGACGCTTCTTTGTAGCTGCTTATAGGTTGGGCATAATGCTGCGTATGAGCCTGAAGCTCGACGTAGCATGCAAGCTTCCGAGTTACCACAAGGTCATAGGCTGAAGCGCCTGCGCTGCTGAGTTCAAATCTAAGTGCGCCTTTAGTGCCAGCAGGAGCCATGAGTGGCTTATATCCACATAAGGTTAGTTGGCTAAAAATTTTTTGCTCGGCCATCCGTTGAACATCACCGGCAGCTACCCGACCTAAAGGAATGAATACCAGCATAAACTGGTAGCCTATAGCCTGGTTCGCGATTGAAGATGAAACAGAGTAGTGAATAGTTTTTTCGCGTTCCTCAGCCAATGCGTATAATTCTTGCGGTAGCTCACCGGCTACAATCGAGCTACTTTGGCAGCCACAAAGCAACAGCAAAAAAAGACAGTACCTACCGCCCAAATTTGCAAGAAATCCCAGAATTGCCCATCGCTGGGCTACCTGGGGAGCTATAATCAGAGTTTGAGAAAGAGAAGCCAAAGTAACTAGCTGTAATTATTGTTAAAAACTATGAAACCCGACACGCCAATTTAGTCATAACCCTACCTGAGGGATGATTTGCTTGAGAAGAGAGTATTTGAGTTGGGCGGTCGTCAATCTGCTTATCTTGGCATACATTGGATAATGCGAGGGGATAATGCGAGGCACTTAAGTTTTTCGGTGCTTTGTTCGCCAGCTTTAAGCGCAGCATACTAGAGGTCTTTTTACAGTTTCATGGCTCGAAAAAATCGAAATACCGCTACAGGTTTTGCCTCGAGCTCTCTCGATCTAGGGTTGGGTGCGCTCGTTTCTGCACATCAAGATCCATTAAAAAATTCAGGTGAAATTCAGCAGGAATCAGCGCAAGCATTTTCTCATGAGACTAGCTTGGACACGGAAATGCCCGCTTCGTCTGAGTCGTCACATTTGGCAGCGGAAGCCGAACTTCAGGCAGCTCCTAAAGTTCTCTCCGTCTTTGCAGCCCTGGCGGAAGAAAAAGCCTGGGACAAATTACTTGAGTATTGTGAATCACAGTTGCCCACAGATCTTAGTTCCACATCCAGCTCCGAGCATCTTGAAGCTCGTTTATGGTGGGTTGCCGCTCAATTAGAAATTGGAAATCTGCCTTTGCCTATATTGGCGGCTCCGCTTGAATCGGCAGCCGATGTTTTAATGCAGCAGCCGGCACAGGCCGAATTTCGTAAGCTTGCAGCATTAATCTTAAGTAGACTTAGCGAACGCGCTGGAGAAAGTTCCGATATGTCGGGCGTCCTAAGCTATATCGAAAAAGCAGCGAGGCTTGATTCTGAATACTCAAGCTCTTTGTGCCAAATTTTGGATGCTGAACTGAAACAATTAAATACGCATCCACTTATTGAGCAGGATAAAAAACTGGGAATAAAAAAACAGCGCTATGAAGCGCTCCTTAAAGAGTTTCAAAAGGATGTGCCCAGGGCACCTGCCTCCCGCGCACGTGAAGTAGAGGTACTCCCCGAAGAACCCAAAGCAGAACCTATACAGCCACTCACCCGAACTATTCCTTATGCAAACCTAGCGAAAATCGCCTTAGCTGGAATTATTGTTGTATTTGGAATTCAAGGGATCCGCTCGCAAATTGCTCGCCTCGCGGGTTTGAGCGCAGAGCCCTTGGTGGTAAATCTACAAACTCAAACAAGTCAGCTTAAAGCCTCTCTTCGTTTGCCAGAGGTGACGAGGGTCGCCTCGATGAGCAATCTTGATGCGCTTTTATATGGTCTTAATTCTGCATCTCAAGTCAGTGCCCCTAAAGGTACTGTTGCGCAGGGAAGCTCAGCGCCGGAAACCCTGGGTGCATCAACTGAGCCGCGTATTCAGCCGGAACAGCCTTCCACGACCGAAAACGTGCCTGCCGTAAGCGGAGAAGTGAAGCGGCCGGTGGTCAACACCTCAAGTCCAATCGAAGGACCAGAATTCGCAGCAATTCGTGCCGATATTCGTGATGGCAAAGGTGAAAAAACACCGCAAGGAGCTGGAGTGCCCATGAAAAGAGCCGACGAACTTTTTGGGGTGTCGCATCCGCGCGAAGAGCTTCAAGCTGGACCAGCCCGCAGCTACGCGGTTGACAAATTTGACTCCGAAAAGACCTATCGCATCATCGTGCGCACCAAAGTAATGGTAAGGCCCGCATTTAAGGCTCCTTCGCTGGCCGAGCTAGAAGAAGGGGACAAGGTAAAAGTTGATGCACAGGTGGGGCCATGGCTGAAGCTGCGCTCAAAGCGCGGACAAAGCGGCTATATTTTGGCCCAGGATGCTGAGCTGAGTGAGAGGCGGTAGTCTGCGCCTCGTCTTCACGCATTTTGACGCCGAACAAATTACGTAAGTGCAAAGTCTCATTCTCGTGACTACGGACCAGAGTTGCTTCGGCTTAGTCCCGTTCCCGGAAGCCGCCACATACGACCAGCTGCGCTTGTTGCGGACGCTGCTCACTTGGTAGCTGGTCAATAACCACTCTGCCAGCCTCAGTCAGAGCCACCTGGTGCAGATCTTTGTCGGCCATAATTAAACCTTTCTGATGGAGGGCACCAAGCGCCCGGAGTATAGTCGGAATGGTGGGCACCAAATTGCTCGAACCTGGCACGTCATTTATGAGCGCTCGTTCGCTATGGTACTCTCGGTTGACTGGGATCCCATTTTCCTCAAGTAACTCGGGCCAAAATGCAAGTTTTTGAATGTTTTCCGCCGTGCGGAAAGGCCGAAGTAAATCATTGGTGCGGTAGAGCTCGCGAAGCACGGCGCCTTGAGTTTCATGAGGATTTAGGTGAGGCGCAGGTTGAGGGGCTCTCTGTAGGGCATCTGCCGGTATGGAAACTCCGCTGTACATCTTTTTTTCTCCACAAAAGCAACATTTCTAAAACGTGCTCATTGAAGCCTACACCATCTAGAAGGGCAGAAAATAGCGGACACCCAGCATTTATGGGCTAGCTCTGCGCTTGGTCCTTTAAATAGTTTGAAGCGGGTTCGTGGGTAAGATCAGAGGTTTGAGTAGTTTGGTGTTTTGCTTGTTTTGGGTTGGGACGGACCAGAAAGGGAGTTAAGCGAGGGGAAATTGTCTATTAGTCGGAAATTTAGTCTCTGGAGCGGGAGGCTAGCCTCAGTTTTCCTACAGCTTTGACAAATCCTATTTTAATTCGTAGCATAAGGGTCCGTATTTTTTGAGGATTAACCATGGCCCGTATTACCGTTGAAGACTGCTTAACCAAAGAAAAGAACCGTTTTGCCTTGGTGCAGCTAGCTTCAAAGAGAGCGAAACAACTTTTAACAGGGTCTCGCGCAGCTATTGTGGATGCTCGTGAGAACAAATCAGTGGTAGTGGCGCTGCGCGAAATTGCTGCGGGCCAAGTTCGTTTTATGACTGAGGAAGAGAAACGCGAAGCTCGCGAGCAGTCACAGCGTGAGCGTGAGGCTCGCATGCAAGCAGAAGCTGAGGCCCGTGCTCAGGCAGCTCTTCAGGGACCAGATTCATTATTTAAAGCTCCTGTTGCAATCGATTCAAGCAGTCAAAACGGCGGAAGTGTGCCTGTTGCTGCAAACAGCATTGCAGACGAAGAATAACTTTCTGCGATTTGCGCTGCGCGGTCTATTTAAGGAGCTTGGGAGTTCCTGACCTGTATGTACTTTGAGCGTCTTGTTGCAGCGGTTCAAAAGTATCACCCATCTCCTGATATCGATTTACTTAGAAAAGCGTACGATTTTGCTTCCGAAAAACATCGCACTCAGGTGCGAGCCTCGGGTGAGCCGTATCTTGTGCATTTAGTTGAAACGGCTTTGCTCGTGGCCGAGCTCAAGCTAGACGTACCGTCGGTGGTCGCTGGCCTTTTACATGACTCTATCGAAGATTGTGCGGTCGGACGCGAAGAGCTTTCTAAATTATTTGGCGATGAAATAGCCGATATCGTAGAAGGTGTCACCAAGCTTACCCGCATCGAGTTCGAATCTCGTGAAGAAAAGCAAGCTGAGAGCTTTCGTAAACTCTTACTGGCGATGGCCAAAGATATTCGGGTGATTATCGTCAAGCTATGTGATCGCTTGCATAACATGCGCACACTTGGCTTTGTCTCAGACGAGAAACAAAGACGAACCGCTCGCGAAACTCAAGAAATTTATGCACCACTAGCGAATCGCCTCGGTATTCACTGGTTAAAGTCTGAGCTTGAAGATCTTTGTTTATTTTACCTTCGGCCTGAAATTTACAAAGTGCTGAAAGAGAAGTTTGAGCAGACTGCGTTTCAGCGTGATAGCTATATTCAAGACACCATTAAAGCGCTGCAGAAGGTGCTTGAAGAGGCTGGAGTTTCGGCTTCAATTAGCGGCCGGGCCAAACATTTCTACTCCATTTGGCAAAAAATGGAACGCAACAATTTGGGTTACGAGGAAGTACACGATGTACTCGGTTTTCGTGTGCTGGTGCCCACGTTACGGGCTTGTTACGAGACTTTAGGCATTTTGCATTCCACCTGGAAGCCGGTGCCCGGGCGGTTTAAAGACTACATCGCCATGCCGAAGCCCAATATGTACCAGTCTCTACACACCACGGTAATTGGTCCAGGCGGCCAGCGCATTGAGGTGCAAATACGCACGCCCGAAATGCATAAGATTGCGCATGAGGGTATTGCGGCTCATTGGCGCTACAAAGAAGGTGCTGGTCGAGATGCCTCCGCCACGGTACCTGGTTTCGATCTCCAATGGGTTAAGGAACTTGTCGAAACCCAGCAATACTTGAAAAACCCGGATGAGTTTATTCAGTCGGTTAAAAGCGAACTTTTTCCAGAAGAAGTTTTTGTATTTACTCCCAAAGGAGATTTGCTCAGACTTCCTTTTGGCAGCACGCCAGTAGATTTCGCATACGCGGTGCATAGCGATGTTGGGCACCGCACCACTGGTGCTCGAGTAAATGGGCAGATAGTGCCCCTAGAGCATCGATTGCGAAACGGTGATACCGTTGAAGTCATCACTCAGAAAAATCATGTGCCAAGTAAAGACTGGCTGAGGTTTTTGGTATCTTCGAAAGCCAAACAACGAGTGCGCGCCTTTTTGAAAACCGAAGAACATTCCCGTTCGTTAGCTCTAGGCATGGAGCTCCTTTCAAAAGATCTGCGCAAAGTAAAGCTCAGTCTTAAAAAACTCGAAAAGGATGGAAAGCTGCTTGAAGTGGCGCAGTCTATGGGGCTTCGCACTGAGGGGGATCTCTATGCCGGAATTGGTTATGGAAAGGTAAGCTCAACCAAAGTGCTGGCTCAGGTTTTGCCGGAAGATACGAATATTGAAGAGAAGCTGCGAAAGCCAGAAAGCGCGCTCGATAGGATTTTTCAGCGCGCGGCTCAAGTTTCGCGTCAAAAAGTGGGTGTTTCGGTTAGTGGATTTGACGATATATTGGTTCGTTTTGCCAAGTGTTGTCAGCCTTTGCCGGGTGACCGTATCGTTGGCTTTATTACCCGCGGACGTGGTGTCACGGTGCATTATGCGGAGTGTCCGCAGGCACTTGAAAGTGATCCTCTGCGTCAAGTGCAGGTAAATTGGGATGTTTCAGTAAAGGCACCGCGGCGAATTCGCCTCACCGTCCATTCCCAAGATCAAATGGGATTATTGGCTAACGTAAGCCGAGCCATCACCGATTGCGGCGCAAATATTAACAACGCTCAAATTAAAACAACGGAGAGTGGAAAAGCAGTAAATTCTTTTGAGATTACTGTGTCTGACGCTAAACAGCTCGATAAGGTGAAACGTCAAATTGAGATGGTTCCCGGAGTAATTAAAGTAGAGCGCATAAAGCAGCTGCCAGCGCAAAAGGAGACCCATGCTGAAGAATAACAAGTTGCGAGGCTTGCTTTTGCTGGCTCTGTCTATAAGTGGCATCGCGTTTTTCTTTTGTCCTTCAATCGGCGAACAACATGCAGCTGAAGCTTCCCCCAGTCAAACACGCGCTCCCCGCACCATAGAAGAACAAGAGGTTATCGACATTTATAAACGCGCCAATGAAGCGGTAGTGTTTATTACCACCATTACGCTCGCAATTGATCCTTATGAGTTATTTGCTGAAGTGCAACCACGTGAGGGTACTGGTTCCGGTATTATTGTTGATGGCCCACGTGGCATAATTGTAACGAACCTGCACGTCATTCAAGATGCACATAAAATAGAAATATCTTTGGCAAACGGTAAAAACTATCGAGCGCGACTTTTAGGCTACGACGAAGAGTCTGATTTAGCTGTGTTGCAGCTACATGAGCCACCCAAGGGGCTTGTGAGTTTAGAATTCGCGGACTCCGCTCAGCTTGAAGTAGGACAGCGAGTATTAGCCATAGGAAATCCATTTGGTCTAAATCGCACATTAACGACAGGTGTTATTTCCAGCCTTGATCGTGCGGTTAAAAACCCCAAGGGCGTCATGATGCGAGGTTTAATACAAACCGATGCCTCAATTAACCCCGGCAATTCAGGTGGGCCGCTTATAGATATGGCAGGAAGATTAATAGGAATTAATTCAGCCATCCTTAGTCAGTCCGGTGATTCTGCCGGGATTGGCTTTGCCGTGCCCAGTAACCAAGTGCGCCGCGTTCTACCAGAGCTGATTGCGACAGGAAAAGTGCTCAGACCGCGGATTGGTTGGCTACTTGTAGATACTACTCAGGGTCCCATGGTGCGCCGCATCCTGCGTGATGGACCAGCAGCGCAAGCCGGTTTACAGCCGTTAGAGCGCCGAGTTGAAGATGTATTTCTTCAGGGGTATGTGCGAGATGTGGATCGTGCAGATTTAATTATCTCCGTAAACGGTACGCGCGTGCGCAGCAAAGATGAGGTAGAGGAATTGATAGCCAAAAACGGCGCCAAAGAGTCATTGCTTATTGTGCGACGTGGTGGTCTCGATGGCCCCGAGCGGCAGGTACGTGTGACGCCTATACTTCAATAAAGGAAGGCATGAAAGTTCAGCTACTTCCCGATATTGTTATAAACCAAATTTCTGCGGGCGAGGTTGTTGAGCGTCCAGCGAGTGTTGTGCGTGAGTTGGTGGATAATGCCATAGACGCGGGAGCCTCCGATATTTTGGTTGAAATTGAGGAAGGAGGGCAGCAGCTCATTCGCGTGTGCGATAATGGATCGGGAATGAGCCGCGCGGATGCGGAGCTCGCAATTCTGCGCCATGCCACATCCAAAATTCGTAGTGCAGAGGACCTAGAAAATATTGCAACAATGGGGTTCCGCGGCGAGGCCTTGCCTTCAATTGCGGCAGTTTCTCGCCTCAGAATGCTGACCCGCACAGCTCAAGAGGAGATGGGCACTGAATTGGTGATTGAAGGCGGAGTGGTGAGAAGTGTAGGGCCGTCACCGTCAGCACTCGGCACAACTATTGAGGTGCATAGTCTATTTTGGAACACCCCAGCGCGTAAGAAATTTTTGAAAAGCGATAAAACGGAAGTAACTAGAATTAAAACCTGGCTCTCGCAGTCATCGCTCGCGCATCCTGAGGTTCGGTACCGCTTGCTTGTAGACGGCAAAGAGGCGCTCAATTTTCCGAAAGTAGCAGACGAACAACGCAGGGCACACGCTCTTTTTCGGGGTGCTCTTGTTCCTTTTGAATCGCAGACGGGTTCCCATAGTGTGCGTGGTGCAGTAGGGCATCCATCGGCAGCACAGTTTGATTCGAGTGCATTTGTCATATTGGTTAATGGACGACTCGTCAGCGATCGCATGATTTTGCGGGCAGTAAAAGATGGATTCGATTCTACGCTCAAAGAGCGCGAATTTCCTGTTGGTTTTATTCATATTCAAATTCCAAGTGCCGAACTTGATGTAAATGTGCATCCGCAAAAATCGGAAGTGAGATTTCGCGATGGAGGTAGGGTATTTGCGCTGGTGCGCGAAACTGTGCTGCGCGCGGTGCGTAGTTTTTCTTCTCCTATGAGACCCTCTGGGCCCGAAGCTCCTCTTCCTGGCTATCGGTCAATTACAGAACCGATGCCTTCTAGAGAAACAAATGAAGTGCCTCAGCATGTGTATCGCGCAAGCGGGTTTGGCGCCCCCGCACCTCAAACAAAATTAGCATTCCAGAGTGCTGCGGGAACCCAAGCGCACCCTGCCATATGTAGCGGAGCGGAAGCTCACTCAGAATCGAAAAAAACACCGAGCGAACCAAGATTTTCAGAGCTGCGTTATGTCGGACAGGTTTTAAGCTGTTATCTTGTCTGCGAATGGCAAGAGGCCTTGTATGTTGTAGACATGCATGCGGCCCACGAACGTTACAATTATAATGTAATTCGTCAAAGATTGCGCGATAAACAAGCAGATTCGCAGCAGCTCTTGGTGCCCATGGTGGTTGAACTTAGTGAGCTTGGTGTTGAGCATTGTATGAATTTGCTGCCTCAATTCCAAACTGTGGGTTTTGAATGGGAGGCTCTGGGCTCGACAGCGCTTGTGGTGCGTGCGGTGCCGAGCTTTTTTAAAGACGCACATGTAGTTTCGGTGTTGAGGGACATAGCAGCCCTGGCTGCGTCTGAGTTAACCCCGGCTTCTTTTGAGCAGGAAGTTGACCACATTGCGGCGCGTCTCGCCTGTCACGCCAGCATTCGTTCAGGACGCGAGCTGGAAAAGGAAGAAGTCTACGCTTTGTTTGCAGCTATGGATTCCAGCGAATTTAGTGCGGCTTGCCCTCATGGTCGCCCAGTAATTGTGCGTTTCGCCCGGGAAGATATTGAGGCATGGTTCGGACGTGACTGCTAGTGCTCACGAAGTTTTGCCTTTGAGTCCGGTATTGGCAATTGCTGGTCCGACGGCCAGTGGCAAAACCAGTTTGGCCATACGATTGGCCCAGGCGCTGGGCGGAGAAATAATTAATATCGACTCAGTGCAGATTTTTCGTGGCTGTCGTGTAGGCGCTGCGCAGCCAAGCCCCGAAGAATTGTCTTCAGTTCGCCATCATTTAGTGGCTGCTCTTGAACCTGAAGAGCCATGTAATGCCGCACTCTATTCTCAAATGGTGACAGCTTGTCTGCATGAAATGCACGCTCGGGCACATCGCGCCGTACCGCCGCTGCCTTTATTATGTGTGGGCACGAGCATGTATTTTAGTGCGTTGGTTTATGGCTTGGTAAGTCAGCCAGCTGCTTCCCCGGAGATAAGTGAGGAAATTCGAAGTTTGCCTTTGGAAGAAGCCTACCGACGTCTGCAAGTTCAGGATCCTTTGCGCGCTGCACAGCTGCACCCCCACGATGCCCAGCGTATCACCCGAGCGCTTGAAGCGTATGCAAGCTCAGGGCGCCCTATGGGGGAGGCACTTAAAGGTTCGCAGCTTCGTGAAAATATAGCGCCGCTTGTTTTGGTTCTCTGTTTTCAGCGGCAAACTTTGCACCAGCGAATTGAACTCAGAACTCGCAGTATGCTTTCTCAGGGTCTGGTTGAAGAGACACAGAGACTGCGCCAAACCTTTGGACCAGACTGCGCGGTTCTGCAAACCGTTGGCTACCTTGAAGCCTGCATGTTCTTGGATAAAAAAATATCTGAGCCCCAGCTTTTTCAAAAGATTTGCAGCGCTACTCGCCAACTTGCAAAGCGGCAAATGACCTACTGGCGTAACGAGCCCCTCAAGAGGGGATGGAGCTGCGTTCCCCAGCAAACGCCGCAAGCAATCAATGGCAAGCCAGCAAAGGGGAAGCTGGCTCTTAAAGAGTTTGAGGTTCTGAGTCTCAGCTTCTCAGAATTACTTCAAAAGCTGCAATTAAGACTTAGAGATGAGCTAAAAAGGCCTGAAGTATGGTACCTGGATGCCGCCTTACTGTAGCGCTTTTTAGGCATCCCGCTTGTTTTTTCTCCCGTTTGTCTTTAGAGCCAAAAAACACTATATTCGGGGCCGGTTTCAGAGGATGTATAAAGTCCGTGTGCATGCGAAGACTTTGTCGTTGGTAAACTTTTTATGACAACAATAACCCACCCGCTTGAATTTGAGCGCCCTTTAATTGAGCTTGAAGCTCAGCTTGAAGCCCTTAAAGATGAAATTGCCAGTGGAAATCTTGGCCGTAAAGATGAGTACGCGAAGCTGGAAGCCAGGGTTGCAAAAGTGCGTCAGGAAATTTATGGGCGCCTCACTTCATATCAGCGTGTGCAGCTCTCGCGGCACTTTGACCGCCCATTTACATTGGATTTTATCAAATTCATGATTAATGACTTCGTCGAATTGCATGGCGACCGTCTCTTCCGCGACGATCCGGCAATAGTGGGCGGCACAGGGAAATTAGGTGAGTTGCCAGTCATGATCGTGGGCCATCAGCGTGGACGCAGCACCCAAGAGAGACTGAAGCGTAACTTCGGAATGCCTCAGCCTGAAGGGTATCGCAAAGCTTTGCGTCTCTTTCGTTTAGCCGAAAAATTTGGACTACCGGTCATCAATTTAATTGATACCCAAGGAGCCTATCCGGGGCTTGAAGCCGAAGAGCGAGGCCAGGCGGAGGCAATTGCAAGAAACCTCGAAGAGCTTGCCGAACTGACTGTTCCCCTTATTTCTGTGGTAATTGGTGAAGGTGGTAGCGGAGGTGCGCTGGCGCTTGGGGTAACCGACCGAATATTGATGCTTGAGAATGCCTGTTACTCAGTTATCACCCCGGAAGGATGCGCCTCAATTTTGTGGCATCATGAACGTAATGAGCCCCCACAGGAGCAGGCTGCTAAGGCAGCTGAGATGTTGCAACTGACGGCTGCTTCCCTTAAAGCCAAGGGAATTGTGGATGAGGTAGTGCCCGAACCAATCGGTGGGGCGCACAGTAATCACAAAGAAACCGCCGAAATTTTACGCACGGTGTTGGTGCGACATCTGGATGAGCTTGGGCGTCTTAGTGTCGAGGAGCTCTTGGAGCAAAGATACAAGAAATTTCGCTCTATTGGCGTTTTTTCCGGAGAAAATTAAGCTGCGGTTTAGGGGTGTTATGACGGTGTAACGCCTTAGATTGAGAGTTATGGTATAGAGTAAGCGTATTTCGTGAACAGAAATTGTACGGTAAAAGGCTGTGCAAAGGTAATTCTAATTAATTGGTTGAGAGTTCGGCCCTATGGGTAAAGACGGAATTGAGATGAATGGTGTTATTAAGGAGTGTTTTCCGAACACAACCTTTCGTGTGGTGTGTGATAACGGGCACGAGCTACTTGCGTACTTGGCTGGGAAAATGAGGCGTTTTTACATTCGCGTTCTTCCGGGCGATCGAGTAGTGGTTGAAATTTCTCCTTACGATTTAACAAAGGGCCGCATCGTGCGCCGCGTAAGCGAGGGGGCTGCAAAAGGAGGAGCTGCTGGAGCGACGCCTGCAGCTGGAGCCGGCGCTGCCGGAGCTGGAGCAAAAAAAGCCTCCTAGATAGAGCCTTTTACTGTTGGATTTAAACTAGTGAACAGTTGTTGTTTCGCTTGCCCTTGTTCGTTCACACAAGGCTCTTAACAACTCAAATGTGTATATCCCCGTTTTATGCCCGTCTCCCCAGGCGAGCCCAATTGCGTAGTTGCCCACGGCCCATATTTCGGTCAGTTTTAGCTGCTCATCTGCGCTGGCATCGATAACGCGTAGGGTATTTTTCTTGCTTGTTAGGGGCTTGGCGTGTGACGAGTCGCCGCGAGCTTCGCGGCACTCGGCACAAGGGCACTCGGTTCGAAGCAGCCGATATGAAAGTTCAAATTGAGATCTATCATTCCAAGTAAGCAGTAGCCCTGACTCTGCCTGACGCCTGATTTCGGTAAGTTTTAGTGGGTTCATTGTGTAAGCCTACGATAAGCTGTTCATATTCAGAGTAAACTATGGCAAGGGTAAAAGTCCAAAATTTGAGCATCTTAAGTTTTTGAGGCCCAAAGCCGTACTGATCCAAATAATGCCTACAGACAGGCCATTAAACTTCCTAGCCGAGGCCGCACTTAGCCCCTTTTTTGCTTTTTAAAAGCAGATTAGGCTGTACCCCGTGTTTTGCTCAGTTTGTGGGCGCATCGGGCATAGTTTGTGCATCTTGATAGAGATCTATCAGAGTGCACCCTCCGTATAAAAGATTAGTTTACATGAACGATCTAGACTCCCAAGTTCGCATGATAGGCAAGTACCAGATCTTGGGGCCGCTTGGGCGTGGCTCGATGGGTCTTGTCTATCGGGCCAAAGACCCAGAAATTGGGCGCGATGTCGCGATAAAAACCTTACGCAAGTTAATTTCAGCAGATCCGGCCGATTTAGAAGCTGCCGTAAAGCGCTTCAAGTTTGAAGCCCGTTCGGCTGGAAATTTACGTCATCCGAATGTCATCACTATCTTTGAAGTTAACCATGACAAAGACACTCCCTATATCGTAATGGATTATGTTGAGGGTGAAAGTCTTGATGTGGTGATTGAGAAGGAGCGTAAGCTTAGCCCCTCTCAAATGGTGCAATACCTATATCAGATTGCGGGCGGGCTCGATTACGCCCACTCTCGCGGAGTTATTCACCGTGACATTAAGCCGAGCAATTTACTCGTTGATAAATCTGGTAACGTTTTTATTCTTGATTTTGGAATCGCGAGTATTAATGAAAGTTTTCCCGGCAGTGAGAGCAGCGGTACCTTTGCGCCGATTATGGGAACTCCGGGTTACATGTCGCCAGAGCAAATTAGTAATGAAAAATTAGATAACCGCACTGATTTATTTAGTTTAGCAGTTGTTGCTTTTGAGTGCTTAACGGGGCAAAGACCTTTCCCTGGAGACAGCTTTACTACCGTTATTGGTAATATATTGAATTCGAAACCCTTAAGCTTGACGGCGCTTGTTCCTGAGCTTCCGTTAGCGCTCGAGGCAGAATTCGAGCGGGCTTTGGCTAAAAAGAAAGAGGACAGATTTGACTCAGCGCAGCATATGGTGCGCGCATTTGCCTCTGCTGCCGGAGTTCAGCTTGGAGCTTCCGGGGTACAGGCGCCAGTCCGAACTCGAAAAATTTCAGCCTGGAATTCTTTAAAAAAAGTCTGGGGCAATGAAGAAGGTCCCAGCAAAGCCCCAGTAATAACTGAACCAAAGCAGCCGGTGGGAGCTGGGGCTAGCGCTCCGTGGGAGTCTCCTCGAAGTAGCGGCGTGTATGATGACCCCATTTACTCTGGCGCCCACCGTGGTGCGAAGGTAACGCCTGGTTCGCTTTTCGAAAATCCGAGTCAAAATCCAGGTAACAAGCAGCAGTTTATCCGGTACAAGGAAAGTCCAGCCCGAAAAATAGCCTTGCTCGTGGCGCTTGCTTGTTTGGGCGGAGCAGGGTGGTTTATTTGGCTGGCCCTGAATCAGCAGCAAGATGCGCGTCAGCTTGTGCTTGATCAGCCCATAGTGGTTGCTCCGATAAATCAACTTGGAGAAGAATTAGTTGTTCCTTCGGTTGATCCTGTGCCAGCAAACAAAACGGTGCACGAAATGAGCGACCGTGAGCTGCTGGGCGTGCTTGTACGAGGCGGAGTGAACGAAGAAACTATTATTGAAGCCATGCGCGAGGCCCGCAGGCGATCTGTGCCTTCGTTGGTGGATGCCACAGTAGTTCCGCTTCAACATGATTCTTTTTTGGTGCGCCTTGAAGCATTACGGCTTTTGGCTGAGCTTGGTGATAAGCGTATTGTGCCACAAATGCTTTTAAGTATGGATGACCACGATCCTTTGGTGCGTAAAGAAGCTGCTATTACCTTAGGGAAACTCGGAGACCGACGAGCGCTCGGCTACTTAAATGCTCGCATTTTAAAAGAGGAGGCCCCGGAGGTTCGGGCTGAAATAAAACGAGCTATCGAGCAGATTAATGGATTTCCGATGCGTTAACTAGTTTTTCGCCCAATCAATGGCGCAATATGCGCTAAAAATTCCTCAGGACCCATAAATCCCGACACTCTAGAATTCGGAATTTCCTTACCCTCGGCATCTAAAAAGAGCACCGCAGGTAATCCCTGAATGTCATATTGTTCGCTCAAAACCTCATCAGGCTCGGTAAAATCAATTCGAGCCAACAAGAGTTTCTGAAGCTCAGCAATCACGGTAGGATCTTGGAAAGTTTTTGCCTCAAGTTCTTTACACGCAGCGCACCAATCTGCCGAAAAGTCTATCATGGCTACTGCCTGATGATTGCTTTTTGCAGTAGGTAAAAGAGCGAGTACCTCTTCTATGCTGGTGCGCCAGACGAGAGCTTGGTTGAGCGGCACGGGGTGAAAAAAAGCAAAGGGGCTCATAAAAATTGCCAAAGAAAGAGCGAGGCAAAGGCGTAGCGATTTTGCTGAAGTTTTTAAAAGCAGGTAGGTAGAGAGAAGAGCACCAAACGCGCCGCAGATAATAAGTTGAGTCCGCGTTAACAGGGAGGGACTAATTTTGTCTAAGGTGAAACGCTCTGAAATAAACAGAAGGGCGGTAAGCAAAGCTGCTGCAATAATAATTTTGACGGCCATCAGCCAGTTCCCTGACCGAGGTAGCTTATTCAGAAGCTGCGGAAATGCTCCCAATAAGAGAAAGATGCTGCCAAAACCTAGTGAATACACAAAAAGCAATAGCGCCCCCCAAAGCGCTTGCCCCGAGGTGGCTGCAACGCCCAAAATTAATACCAGCACTGGTCCCACACAGGGGGCGGCAACTAAGCCGCTTACGGTGCCCATTACAAATGCGCCGCGTAGCCCCGAACCTCCCCATTTGCTTGCTGCATTCTGTAATTTCGAAAGGCTTTGAGAAGAAAATAGGTCAAGACTTGAGCAGGCCAAAAGAAACAGGAGTATGCTTAACGCGAATACGACGTATGGATTACCCAAGGCTGAGCCAAAAAGCGCGCCAGTAAATGCGGAGGCCATTCCGAGTATCGTATAGGTACAACAAATACCAAAAACATAGGCCGCTGAAACAGTGAATGCCTCGCGCCTTGAACGGGCGGCGCGCGCTCCAATTACGGACAAAGTAATGGGGATGAGCGGATACACGCAGGGAGTAAAGCTGGTTCCAAGTCCTGCAATAAATGCTTGAGTGAGTTGAGTTATGGGCGTACTAGCGGAAAAATCGAAGACCATGGGTGCTGGTCAGTTTATTTTTCGCAGTGTTCTGCAACAGCGGAGCCACAGACGGCAAAGCGCGCCAGTTCGTGCAGCTTTTCAATTCGGCGTTCAAGGTCTTTAAGTTCCATCTCGTCTTCGCTGGTGATGTGCTCGGTTTTCCAGCAGCGCGCTATGGTCGCTTTGTAGAGTTCAAGGGAACTGGCTAGGTTTTGTTGCAAATTTGAATCTTTAACTTGGCTAAGCAGTAGGCTCCAATGTTTAAGGCGCTTTTGTTTAGCTGGTAAGCTTGAAATGTCCATAGAGATAGCCCACAAAATAGTTACTGTTAGTTTACATCCTCCTGATATTGTCTACAAGGACGCTTATACCGCTCACGAAATGAATTTCCGTCTTTAGCCACTGTAAACTTGAGGTGAGCGGTATATAGCGAGGCAGAGCCGAGCCAGGAGCAAATATACTGAGCGTTATGT
>JBIKUD010000041.1:0-21974 GCA_044347745.1 Bdellovibrionota bacterium | reverse complement strand
AGGGAGAGACCCAGGCGCCGATGTCAGCGTTGATGACCCCATGGTCAGCCGTGAACACCTTCGAGTCGTAAGAGTAGCTTCAGGTTTCGAGTTTACAGACCTTGGGTCAACCAATGGCACCTTTTACGTAGATCCTTGGACCGGCGAAAACGGCTCCCTCATTCCGCATGAGCCAAAAACTCTTTCCAGCGAAATGCGCATTACGCTTGGCAATCACTCCGAAGCTATTCAGTTTCGCGTTCCCTAAATCTCCCGTGTTCACCGTGAAGAGGTAAGTTTGGGCAAAGTCTTGAGCTGCACTCAGCTCTTTTAAGTCTCTGTTCGTCGGCAAAATGCGTTCAGACGAGGCGCGAGGAATAGAAGGGCTCACAAAAATATCCATTGCTCCGGCCTGCTGCTACTCGAGCGATACTGCGTCTTCGGGTCAAAACGTGCTCGCTGTATCCCTATAGATACAGCTCCGCGCTTTTTGCCCCTGCATCCTTGCCTCGCTCAAGTTTCGCTAGGCCTCGCTTGCTGGCTATTTTTGTGAGTCCTTCTGTGGGCCGACTGCTTGTCTACTGTAGTCGTACCTCGCAGGGAGGCCCCGAGCCTCGGAACAAAGTATGAACGCACACCCCTTTAAGGGGGGCCGCGCATCGCGCGGCTGGGGTGGAAATATTTAAAGCGCTTGAAGAATTGCCTAGAATTGAGCTCGAAATCGCTTTTACCTTGCAATTATTTTGGGTTCCTTACGAGCTCAACTTCCGGCAATTAAAAGCGTTTTTCGGTTTTTCCCGGCGAACTGCCGTCTTTTGAAATGCCAATGACATTGCGGTACAATGTCGCCGCCTATTACGCCGATAAGCCAACACATAATCGATAAATTGTTATGGCTTATGGACACTGAATTTACTTTTGGAACCTTTTCGCCATGCTGCAAATTAACGGGCTCTCAAAATCATATGGAGACCGAGAATTATTTTCGGATATGAGTTTTGCCCTCACTGCTCGAGAACGTGTGGGGCTCGTCGGAAGAAACGGCAGCGGCAAGTCTACTCTCTTTCGAATTATTCTTGGCTCAGAAACTCCCGACTCGGGCAGTATCACCATACCCAAACATTACTCAATTGGGCACTTAGCTCAGCATCTTGCTTTTACCGAACCAACTATTTTAGCTGAAGCTTGCCTTGGTTTAAAACCTGAAGAGCGCGACCAAGAATATCGAGCAGAAATTATTCTGACCGGTCTTGGCTTTACCATGGAAGATTTTACAAAGCCGCCCTCTGCATTTTCTGGTGGATTTCAAATTCGCTTGAATTTAGCCAAGCTGCTTCTTTCAGAACCAAATTTACTCTTACTTGATGAGCCCACCAACTACCTGGATATAGTGTCGGTACGTTGGCTCACCCAGTTTTTAAAAGAATGGACTGGCGAACTCATACTCATCTCCCATGACAGAACGTTTATGGATAGCGTCTGTACCCATACTATGTGCCTCTATCGCGGCGGCCTACGAAAAATGCCAGGCGGCACTGCAAAATTATATGAACAACTTAAAGTAGACGAAGAAGTATATGAAAAAACCAGAATTAGTGAGGGCAAAAAGCGCGCCGAATTAGAGCTGTTTATCAGCCGATTTCGCGCACAGGCAAGCAAAGCCACATTGGTGCAATCCAAAATAAAAGCGCTCGAACGCATGGGCGTAAAAGAGGAGCTTTCTCAGGAAGCGGTGCTTGATTTTCGATTTAGCTCAGCAGCATTTGAGGGCAAGTCGATGCTAGAGGCCAAAGAGGTAACTTTTGCTTACCCAAATGCCCCCCAACTAATTTCAAACTTTAGTTTAAACATAGGCAAACGGGATCGAATCGGCATTATCGGAAAAAACGGAAAAGGAAAATCGACCCTACTTCGTATTCTTGCCGGAGAACTTTCTCCTGGCTCCGGCACCGTGCAGCTTAATCAGCACACTCGTATTGGATATTTTGGTCAGACCAATATTTCGCGCCTTGATCCGAACTTAACGGTAGAAGACGAGGTGTCCCATTCGAATTCGGCACTCCATAGAACTAAAGTACGCGCGATCTGTGGCACCATGATGTTTGAGGGCGATGATGCGCTCAAAAAGGTAAAAATACTCTCTGGTGGAGAAAAAAGTCGCGTGCTTTTGGGGAAAATTTTGGCTCAACCTACAAACCTCCTATTATTGGATGAGCCAACCAATCACCTCGACATGGATTCGATTGAAGCACTCATTGAGAGCCTTAAGAATTACGAAGGTGCGGTGATTATTGTTACTCACTCTGAACTTATCCTACGCGAAGTGGCCACTCGCTTGGTGGTATTTCAGCAAGACTACCCGCAAGTGTTCGAGCATGAATATGCCTATTTTCTTGAACAAGGCGGCTGGGGAGACGATGGGACTGAGGCCCCATCAGCCCATCAAAATTCTAGCAGCAAACAAGATAAAGATGATCGCCGCACTCGTGGAGAATTTATTCAAGAACGTTCACGAGTTCTAAAACCGCTTACCCAAAAAGTTGAACAGCTTGAGGCGCGTATTCAGAAAAACGAGCTCGAACTTAAACAAGTTGAAACTGACCTAGCGAAAGCTTCATCGGAGGGCAATTCACAAAGTATTGGCTCTCTGTCTCTAAGGTACAAACAGCTTCAGCGAGCAGTAGAGAAAGATTTTGACGAGTTAGAAGCTGCCAGCAAAGTATTGGAAGCCAAGAAAAAAGAGTTCGAAGAGGCCTAAGGGCTAAAAACTGAATTACATACGGTATATACAAAGCGCTAGTCGCTCTGCTTATTGAGCTATACACTGCCGGGCGATTTAGCGTTTAAAAATTCTGGGAATTCGCGAAGCGCACCCCTGCCTCACCTAAACGAAAACAGCACCCCCTATGACTAACCTACGCTTCTATCATCGAGTGCCAACTGAAATGCACGGGAGGCGGCTGGTTCCCTTAAGTACGATAAAAAAAGAGTGGCCAAACCTTTATCAAAAACTCAGTGCAAAATATATTGGCCGTGAATTTGTAATGGAATGTGAGGTATTTCCCCTTTCTTGTTTGTGGAATGATGTTATCCACTTCTCTCCTGTGCATCCACTCGTACTTGATAAAGCCTTACGCAAGGTAGGTTTCCAGTATCCACCGCTAAAATGGTTTGAGATAGATCCTGAGAGACTCAATTTTTCCAGAGAAAATGCTTGCATCTTTCTCCATACATTTCGCGAAGATGTTGACCCCAAGAAAAACCGTGACGACTTTATCCCGTATACAACTGAAGAGGCTAAAAAATTAGGTACTGTCCCTGCCGAAACTATCCGGTACTTCGAAGAGTGCTTGCGGGCGGACGCTGATCCTTTATTATTTCAATGGGTGCCACATATTCTCTACAAAGGGGAAATAGAAGTGGATGGCATTAAAATAATTGAGGGCTAGAGAGTACAAAATGGGCGGGAAAATCTGAGAATGCAACCAGATCCCAACTCTTTTAGAAAATCTCAGAACAGTGCTGCGCTGCGAAAACCAAAATAAACTGCGAGCAGACCAAGCATCAACATTACACCAGCATACAAAGCTGCGAGGGCTACACGGCCCTCGCGCAAAAAATAGAGCATATCGAGGCTAAATGCCGAGAAGGTAGTAAATCCACCCAGCACCCCTACGCAGGCTAAAAGCTTCCATGCTTCGGTGAGCGGGAATTTAGTTTCATGCAGTCCTATTATCAAGCCAATAAGAAAACTGCCGAGGATGTTGACAAAAATGGTCGCAAGAGCGGTAGTCGAAAAACGTGCACATGCCAGGTAGCAAGCGTAGCGCAGCATAGCTCCTGTCATACCGCCAAAACCAACAAGAAGAAAAGATTGGAGCATATTAGCGAGCGCTTACAAAATCGAGGCGCTCAGTCGGCAAGGAAACAACAAAACGTGTGCCCTTACCCACTTCAGATTCTACAGTCACATCGCCAAAGTGCAACTCGACAATACGCTGCACGACAGCTAGGCCAATTCCTGCTCCTTCTTGATCTCCTCTTACCGAAGCGCCACGGGTGAACATGCTAAATATTCCTGATAATTCTTCAGCAGGAATTCCGGGGCCGTTATCCTCAACAAAAACCTCTACAAACTTCCCAAGGCTTCGCTCAATAATACGACGCACGCCAATATTGATGATAATTTCTGGCTTATCGTTATACTTTACTGCATTAGAAAGAAGGTTAATAAACAGTCGGCGCAAAAGATCGGCACTGCCCCATACTGTTGGTAGGTCGCCAAGGCCAATTTTAATTTGCACTGAATCGTTAAAATGCATGTCCGAAATAACTTCCTCGACAAGTTGCCCAAGTACTATGGGCTCCATGCGACCTGCTTTTGCTCCAAGCTTGGCGTAGGAGTACATAGACTGCACTAAACCCATGAGCCGCTGAGTGGAACGCAACGCATTGGCAATAAGCTCTCGATACCGTGCATCAAGTGAGTCTTGATATTCGAGCATATACTCGAGTTTCATAGAAATGCCCCCAAGAGGGCCTCGAATATCATGTGCTACAGTGGCACTAAACTCATCGAGGCGTCTATTTTTTTCCTGAAGCAGCATATTCGCTTCAGTCAAACGAGCTACAAGCTTGCGGTTTTCTTCCTCGAGGCGTTTTAAGCGTAGAAGATGACGTACCGAGGGGCCAAGTTCTTCGAGCCAACGACCTTCTTTTACCAAACATTTGTGACAGCCAGAGTTGTAAAGATCGGCGACTAATCGAGGATCGGCGGCGCTGGATACAACCAGCACCCCGGGTTCGGTTTCACGGAGTTTTAGTTCATGTATCAGCTCGCTCGAGTTACGGCGGGCAAGCTGATCGTCAACAACAATCAGGTCAAAATGCTCTGAATTAAGTTCTTTATGAAATTGCTCGAGGCTTGAAACTGGTGTGATGCGCGCTCGCGGAAGTTGCCTCGCGATACACTCACGCTCCGCACGCAGATCGTCTACATTGGTATCAAGGAGCAGAATATGTTCATGGGGCCGCTCGGCTAACGAATCCATACATAGCTACCCATGCACTATTCACCCTAAGGTATAGTTAAGATACCGCTTTTTTAAGGTAATTCTTGAGGCGAATTAAAGCGCGTGATCGAATTTGCGAAGCGCGTGATTCAGTTACCCCCAGAATTTCACCAATTTCTTTCAAGTTGAGCTCTTCGTAGAAATAAAGCGAAATGACTAACCTCTCTTTCTCAGGCAATCTATCTAATGCACGAGCAATCAACCCCACCTTTTCGCCACTGAGCAGTTTATGCAGGGGATCATGAGACTTGCTTGCAAGCCATTCTTCAGCTTGAAAGCGCTCCTCTCCATGGCCAAAGCCTAGCTCTTCAAAGCTCAGCATTACTATGCTGCCTACTTCACCAAGTAAACGCTGCAATTCTTCAATGTCAATTCCGAGATCCACCGCAACTTCTTCATCTGTTGCCGCGCGACCGAGCTTCTGTTCAATACGGTGATATGCGGATTCAATCTTATGCGACTTAAATCGAAGGGAACGCGGGAGCCAGTCCTGAGAACGGAAACTATCAAGAATTGCTCCTCGAATACGGAACTGCGCATAGGTTGAGAAGTTTGTCTCATGCCTTGGATCGTATTTCTCAAGCGCATCTACCAGGCCAATTATGCCTGAGTTAAGCATCTCTTTTAAATCGACGTCCTTAGGCAAGCGACCCGAAAGACGGTGCACTACCTTCTTTACAAGGGGGAGATAACTTTTAATGAGTTCCTCTTTTTGAAACTCATCAATATTTTTATAGGCTTCTACTGCCGAGCGTTTAGGCTTTGCCACTGTTCATCTCCTCATATGAAGCCAGAATACGAATTACAATTCTGCTTACAAAACCGATTACAAAAATTACCAAAAAGGCACGATAGGCAATTGAAAAGACGCTGGCCTGAGCCATGACTCCACCGCCAATCACCACGAGAAACGCAATTAAAGAAGTTGCAGCAGCAAGGCGATGCACGCCCGCATAACTCACTTTTCTCTTTAATTTCGGAGCCACTTTAGCCATGACTTAATTCCAATAATTGCTGAAAGAAGAACTGCATTCCCCCCTTCACTCGGTACTCACTGAACTCATGCTCAATTCGCTTTGCTAATGCTGTTGTAGCCAAGCCCGCGGGACTGCTTGGATACAATTCCATTAACGCCTTTTGTTGCCGAATAGCTTCCACCACCGACGAATCGGAGGGCAGATAACCCAAATAGCGCAACTCGATTTGCAAAAAGCGTTCTACTGCCTGAGCCAGCCTTTCAAACACCTTTTGAGCTTCGCGTTCCCCTAATTTGCCCTCGGCCCTCACATTATTTACCACAACATTTATCGAGCGTTCGCCGTAAGTACTTGAAAGTACTTTAATTAGCGCATACGCATCGGTAAGCGATGTAGGCTCAGGATTTACGATGCAGATAATCTCCTCAGAGGCACAATTGAAATGCATAACATCGGCACCAATTCCGGCGCTGGTGTCGATAAGCAGATAGTCAAAGTCATAAGCCAGACCCTCTATAGCCTCCATAAGGCTTGCGCGCTCCTGTGCTGAAAGGCTGGCCATGTGCTCCACACCACTAGAAGCCGGAATAATAGATATCCCCGCTGGGCCATCAATCATCACCTCTTCCAAGGTGCAGCGCCCTTGCAGCACGTCAAAGATTGTGTGCTTGGGCTCAATTCCCAAAAGTACATCTACATTTGCCAACCCCAAGTCAGCATCAAGAACCAAAACACTGCGTCCCATGCGAGCTAATGCAATAGCGGTATTTACCACTGTGCTTGTTTTGCCTACTCCACCCTTGCCGCTCGTAAAGCTCATTACCTTTGTGACTGCTCGAGGTGCGTGTTTAAATTTGCCAGTATTCATGAGTACATCCGTTTAATGTAAAACTTGGGTTAACATTCGCCCTAATCTGCGCGCTGACGCTGGTTCAAGGTCTTGGGGAATTCGCGGTCCGTTAGAGAAAAATGCCAATGGCTTTTTTAGATCAACTAAGGCTTCGATTAGCGGTCCAGCAAATCCGCAAGCGTCTATTTTGCTTACCGCTATTCTCCGATAGCCAGTGCTCTCGTATTGCCGTGCAGTCGCGATAAGCTCTTCACTTCTCCACGCTGCTGGAAGCACCAATATTGGCTCAATCTCATCCTCGCGGACCGATGGCACCTTGGTGCGTCCATCACTATCTACCAAAACCACATCGCATAAATCTAAGTCTGCAAGCGCCATCTGATACGCCTTACTTCCGCGTTGGTAGGCTACTTTGTCCACAAAACAACAGGGCATCTTCATTAATCCTGCAAAAGTGCCAAGATGAAATGGTGCCTCTAAAGATGTGTGATTAACTTCAACAAGCCCAACTTTTAACTGGAAAGACTCTTGCAGTTTTGAGGCAAGCTTTGCGATTACAGACGTTTTTCCGGCTCCATGGGGACCAACAAAAACCAAAATTCTGCGTTTGGCTGAAATGCGAGCGTCAAACTTCAATAATTGCGACAAGCGACCCGCAACCAATCGTTCGGCCGGGGCAGAATTCTCCTCCTCATACGTTAATCCGCCCAACACCTGCTGAATTACTCGTGGGTGTAGTCTTTGATTTACTAAAAGCTCCTCTAGCACAGTTCCTCCCTTACTGATCGATTGAAATTACACCCAGTGATTGCACACGCGTATTTGGCGCAATTTCTTGATGACTAATGACGGCGAATCCTGGAACAAAACGTTCGGCAAAACGCGATAAGGCTGCACGCAAATGAGTTGGAGCAAGCAATAAAGGTGTTTGCCCCATTTCAACAAATTTTTCAGATATTTTACCCAAACGACTAATCAGTACCTGAGCTTGAGATGGCTCAAGGGCCAAATACGATCCTTCATCAGTTTGCTGCACCGCTTCACTGAGTGCTCGCTCAAGGCCAGGATTAAGGCTGGCAAGTGGCAAGGTGCCCTCTGCACTTACGTATTTCGCTGTAATTGCGCGTGAAAGTTTGCGACGTGCGTATTCGGCAAGACGTTCTGGATGCTTCACATTCTGAGCCCAGTCAGCAACGGTTTCGAGAATAGTGCGCAAATCACGAATGCTTACCTGTTCTCTTAAGAGATGTTGCAGTACCTGTTGAACTTGCCCAAGCGTCAATAAATTTGGCACCAATTCATCAACCACCTTTGGATACTCTTTCTGTAAATTATCAAGCAGATGCTGAACATCCTGTCGTCCAAGCATTTCGTGCATATTACTTCGTACTAACTCAGTTAAGTGGGTGACAATAACTGTCGGCAAATCAACGACGGTGTAGCCAGAGAACTGAGCACGTTCTTTTTCACCATCTGGAATCCAGATTGCATCCAGTCCAAATGCCGGCTCTTTTGTTGGAATGCCGTTAATTGGTGCGGAAATATTACCTGGATCCATTGCCAATAAATGATGCGACTTAAGTTCCCCACTTCCAATAACTGCGCCGCGCAACATAAGGCGATATTGGGATGGTTTGATGCGCACGTTGTCGCGAATATGGATTGGGGGGACAATAAACCCATAATCGGTAGCAAATTGCCGACGCAGGGACCGAATGCGTTCAACAAGGTCGCCACCTTCCACCAAGGATACCAACTCGTACCCCACTTCAAGCTCGAGGGTGTCAATTCCAAGCAAGCTGGTTACCTCTTCTTTACTTCCTGGTTTTGGTTTATCCGCCTCTTCCTTCTTTTTCTTCGCTTCTTCGGCTTTCTGTTTTGGATCAGCCGGAGTTGCGCCGCGCTTCAGCATAGCCAAGCCACCGGTTGCCAAACCCAGCACCATAAATGGTAAAAACGGCAAGCCCGGAATTAACGCAAAACCAAGACACACGGCAGAAGAAATAAAGAGTGGTCGCGACGAAGAACCAAGTTGGTTTGTAACTTCACTTCCGAGATCATCTCCGGATGCGGCACGAGCTACAATAAGACCTGATGCGGTCGAAATGATAATTGAAGGAATTTGACTGACGAGCCCGTCACCAATAGTCAAAATGGTGTAGGTGGACGCAGCCAACATCCAATCCATGTCGTGCTGCACCACGCCGATGAAGAAGCCACCAAAGATATTGATTCCAGTAATAAAGAGACCGGCGATGGCATCTCCAGATACGAATTTGGCAGCACCGTCCATGGCTCCGTAGAACTCAGCTTCTCGGGCAAGGTCCTTTCGTCTTTCTTTAGCTTCATCCTCATTAATCAGTCCGGTATTGAGGTCAGAGTCGATAGCCATTTGTTTACCGGGCATGGCATCCAAGGTAAAACGAGCAGCTACTTCAGCAATACGTCCGGAACCTTTAGTGATTACTTTCAAATTCACTAAAGTAATCACCAAAAAGATAACAATACCGACGGCATAGTTGCCTCCCACTACAAACTCTCCGAATGCGCGGATAACATCACCGGCTGCTGAGAGACCTTCTTGCCCGTTTAAGAGCACCAAACGGGTAGAAGCTACGTTTAGACCCAGGCGAAAAAGGGTAGTAACCAACAATATGGCTGGAAAGCTTGAAAAATCGAGCGGGCGGGCAATATACAGAGACCCGAACATAATCACCATGGAGATAGTGATATTCAGCGCTAAACAAACGTCTAGGACAGGCGTTGGAAGCGGGAACAATAGAATCGCCATGATAGCGACCAATGCCACTGGAATTAGGAGGTGCATGAAGCGAGATGGCATTTTTTTAGGGAGATCTGCGCTCATTTAGCCACCTGCTGCGTCGTTGTTCCGCGGTTTTTGCCTTTGAGCTTGTAAACGTACGCAAGCACTTCGGCAACAGCACGGAAAAGTTCATGGGGAATTTGAGTTCCTACTTCGGTCGAGGCAAAGAGTGCGCGGGCCAGCGGCTTACGCTCGAGTACTGGCACCCCAGATTCTCGTGCGATTTGACGAATACGAAGTGCTATATATCCTTTACCCTTCGCAACGACTTTAGGCGCACTCATGGTACTTCGATCGTATTGAAGTGCTACAGAATAGTGAGTCGGATTAGTCACCACCACATCGGCCTTCGGCACACTCATTTTCAGCCGCTGCATAATGCGCTGAAGACCTTTTGCCACTATCTTTCGTTTGGTTGCTTCATCACCTTCAATCGACTTACGTTCGTCTTTTACCTCTTCCTTGGTCATTCTGTTTTGTCTGAGCCAAAGGTGTTTTCCCCAGAAGTAGTCAACTATCGCTATTGCGATTAATACGTACAAAATTTTCCAGAAAACATAGCTCATGGCGTCCAAGGTAAACGCCATGATGTTTGGAATGCTAAAATGAACCAGCTGCACCATTGAGGAGGCGTAATTTTTAAGTGCGTAGTAGCCAATTGGAAGAATGATACACAGCTTTAAAAGCGCTTTGCCGGTGGTAATGAAACCCTGTATTGAGAAGACTCGCCGAATTCCGTTTATTGGATTTAAACCGCCCCAATTAAAATGAATCTTCTTCGCTTTTACGTTCCAATCAGTTTGCAAAAAAATTCCAAGTGTAGCGACACAGGCAATTATGAATACAAATAGCGCCAGATCTGGACCAACTAAGGCCAAGAGCCCAATTGCCCCTTCATGTAGAAAATGAATGGTGAGGGGTTCACTGCTCCCAATCATTTTAAAAGCTTTGATGTAGACTTGGCGCATGTCCTCAAACATGAGGCCACTCATATACTTAAGCAGCAGAAAACCAGTAAGCAGCGTAGCTACCTGGGCTACGTCTACAGAGAAATGTATTTGCCCTTCGCGACGCAACTGACTCATGCGCCGCGATGTGGGTTCCTCTGTCCTTTCTTCTGGGGTTGAAGTTTCTGCCATGACAAAAAGGAGACACCGCTCCCGATTAAAGCGCCTACAAACACCCGTCCTCCAAATGGAACGAGCTCAGACCCTAATGGAGCAAGAGATATGCCCAAGAATTAAAAGCTAACTAGTTGATTTAATGAGGCCTGCTAGCCAGACGCTGGCCAAGTTCCATACAAAAGAGTCAAGTTTCTGACAGGGCAAATTGCAGGCCTAGCCCGATGTCCCATACCCACAAAGTGAAAGAATTGTTAAGAGAGAAGACCATGATTCGATTAGCTATTCTTCTCAGTGCATTTTTGCTTTTTGCAATCCAGCCTCTTGTCACCAAAGAACTCCTGCCTCAGTTCGGTGGGTCTTCATCTGTTTGGATTACCGCACTTCTATTTTTTCAAGCCCTGCTCATATTGGGCTATGCGTATGCACATTTTTTAGTCACCAAATGTAGCTCTCGTTCTCGATTTTGGATCCATTTGCTGGTACTCGGTGCTGCCTTTGGAGCTTTATACTTCAAGCCCGAAACTATAGAGCCTCAATTGAAATTTTCAGTCGAAGCAAAGCTACTGTTTAAATTACTTTTTGATATCGGCCTACCTTATTTTGCTCTGGCTTCAACTACCCCCTTACTTCAGGGAATAAATGGCGCACGTAAAATTGCTGGCCTTGCGCAGTATAAGCTCTATGCCTGGTCAAATCTTGGCTCACTTGTCGCCCTGCTGATCTATCCCACTGTAGTGGAACCAATTATAGGTCTCGCTCTCCAGTGGCAACTTTGGACGGCTCTTTTTGCTGCTTTTATTCTGCTTCTTTTACTTCAACTGTTTCGGCATCCCGGCAATCCTCAATCTGCCTCCGCCGAAACTGGATCAAAAATTACAAACGAACATGTTGGTATGTGGCTCTTGCTCGCTGCGGTAAGCAATGCAACTTTACTCGCAGAAACCAATCAACTGGCACAATCGGTTGCATCTAGTCCCTTTATTTGGCTGCTTCCATTGGGTCTATACTTAGCAAGCTACGCTCTGGCTTTTGCGGTTGAAATTCCTTTTGTGTTGCTCGTTGTGAGCCTACTTGCCGCAGCAGTGTGCAAAATTGCGATCCTTTCGAAACTGCTAAACGCTAGTCCACTGTGGTACCTTGCCGCTGAAAGTTTCTATATTTTTTCAGCATGTTTATTCTGTCACGCATCCCTGGCTCGCAAACGTCCGCCGGCCTCAGAAGCAACTCTGTTTTACCTGATCACCGCAAGCGGCGGAGTGCTTGGGTCACTTTTTGTGGCGCTTGTCGCGCCGCATTTTTTCAATTCATACTTAGAGATTCCGCTCTTGCTTATTGCTCTCTTAATTGTTGCTCTGGTTGAAATATACAAAACAAAACGTCCTATTTTTTTATTGCCCAGCGCCGCGCTTACTCTATATGTGACTCTTCAGCTTGCGCTACCCGAAGCAGATCTAATCGAATCTAAGCGCAGTTTTTATGGGGTTATTTCGGTTGGCGAAAAAAACAAAGAAGTTCCAGAATTTCACTTCTACCGCATGTTTCACGGACCAGTGGTGCATGGACTACAGTTTCAAGCACCCGACAAATCTTTGCTCGCAACTACCTATTATGGGCCGCAGTCTGGGGTTGGTCTGGTACTAAGCACCTTTCGCCTTGGCACAGCCCGTCACATAGGAGTAGTAGGCTTAGGAACCGGCACGCTTGCCGTTTACGGACAAACTGAAGATGCCTTTGATTTCTTCGAAATAGATCCGCACGTTCTAAGTTTAGCTGACAAATATTTTACATTTCTCAATAAATCAAAAGCCCGCATCCAGCATATTTTGGGCGACGCGCGCATCACACTTGCACAACGCGAACAAACTTACGATGTGCTTGTTATTGATGCGTTTTCGGGGGACGCAGTGCCGGTGCACCTTCTCACTGCCGAAGCTTTTCAACTGTATGCACGCAAACTGAAACCTGGGGGCATGCTGCTGGTGCATGTATCAAATCTACATCTGGATCTTTCTTCTGTGGTGGCCGCGTCAGCGTTAGCGCTTAACCGGCCCGCATATCAAATTAAAAACAAAGGGGAATTATTAAAGGGGGAACAAAGCTCCACTTGGATTTTAGTGCCTGAGGAGCGCTTTGGCTCTTCTTTACTCACACAACTGCCCAGTCTTTCGGAGCTGAATATAAAGCCGAATATCCAAAGTACTTGGAGTGATGATTTTCATACACTTTTATGTTGTCTTCGTTTTTAGTAAATAATTTCAGGTAGTTGCGTCCAGCCCTCCTCCTGCCTCATCTGGCGAAAATCGCGCATAACTTTTCTAGATCTGAGATACTCTACGCTTAGGTTTCGACGGTAGGAAATTGCGGCATCTTGGACAGGCAACATGAACTCTACTCCCTTTGAGCAACTTATACACACTCTACGTTCGGCGGCTGATCAGACCCCTAATTTCCCGTGTTGCGATAATCCAAGTCACGATATGGAACGTCTTGAAGCCGCGAGTTATCTCCAGCTAGAGAATTTCCCAGCGAACAATCAAGCGGAAGCTGTTCACCACGTTACCTCCTGCCGAGGCAATTCCTATGTCGGCACATTTTCGGGTAACGAGCTACACAGTTTTAATTGGCACGGTTCTATTTTGGGTGAATTCACTGCGAATAGAGAAGAGGGCATTCGCAAGGGAATTCGGTATGTGCCTTACCAAGAAATGTTACCCCTGGCTTTTAATTCGGCCACGCTCTCGCCCCCTTCGCCAACAGCTGCAAGGGCCGCGCATGCGATTGCAAGTTTATTAAGTTATCACTCACTACAGGGTGACACCGCTGAAACTGAACGCTTAGTGGCAAACATCTCTCGCACTGCCTTCGAGGAATTATGTTCGCGGTATCGGGTAGACACTCACGCCTCAGAAGCAATTTTTGATGACAACGCAACCATGGCCTTGTTTCAATTTTTAGGTATGCTGAAGCGTGAACCAGACCGCCAAGCGCTAACCTTCTTTGATACCGGAAGAGTTATGCCGCAAGCGCTCCAAGGTCTAAACCCAGAATTTCTTGCTGATAATTTCCATCCAGCTATTGATGTGTGGGGAAACCGCGAACGGGTCCGTAATAGATCTGTAAACTTATGCGCCTGGAAACCTTGCTCACTTATAGAGCACTATACCGATCATTACCGATCAGATTCTGAAATCCTCCAAGAAACATTACAAAAGTTGGACGATCTCCGACCAGAAGTTATCGTTATCCCCACAGTGACTCGCGCTGGGCGAAGGCTTGCCTTTATTGAGTTGTGCGAAGCAATTAAAGCTAAATCAAATGAACTAGGAATTTCGCCTCTCGTAATTTTAGATGATGCGCAGGGTCTTGGTAGAATGAGCGCCGACCGTTATACAACCCGCAAAGATGGCTCAAGCGCTTCACTATGGAATTTTGCTGATGCAGTTCTACTTACTGGTGCAAAAGTTACCGGAGCACTCATGGGTTCCGGAGCCATCGTGTTTAATAAGGAAGCCTTCAAAGAACGTCAGCTTCCGCTGGGAATTGGACCCCTACAGTATCGGGCAAGGCAGTATGCCTTTGTTTCAGACGATGCCGAACGCATACGTGAACACAATCGATCGGCACCCGGCGTTGCTCAAACGCCTGAGATTGCGTCATTATCAGCTGCGTTGCGGCAACTTCCGCAACCTAAAGAAGTGTACACCCTAATGCGTAGTTTACGTACCTTCGTTGTCGATAAATTAAAAGGAATTCCAGGCATAAGGGTGCTTGAGCCTGGTCCAGAAATTCGCGCAAGCTTTGAAGACAGTATCGTGGCTTTCCATCTTCGCGACTACCCAAATTCAGCAGCTGATTTTCGACGAGAACTCGCAAAACCAAGAAATTTAGGTAGCGCACGTTGGGATAATTTTCCTATTACGCTACCGGCGATTATCACCGCCCCCGAAAAAGATGTGCAGTATTTGCGTCTTGCGCTCGATCCCGCCCGTGCGGTCAGCCGCGACGGCGACTATATACTTAAAGTTGATTACGTCATTCGCGCCATAGACCAGGTGATGCGTAAGCATTTTCTGAGATAACTGTGCCAGAATTTAGTTCCCTAGATAGACCCCACACATACGTTTTGAAAACTTATCCGCTGCCAGTCTTCAACTAATACGAGGTGTCCTTCCTCCCAAAACTCTTGACGTCCTTCTCTTTCTAGTATACTTCTATATAAATGACGCATCGAACAAACACCCTTCTGCAACACCAGACCGCCTCCCCTCGCCCATCCCGAGGGTTCACGCCCGCAAACTCAAAGGAAATGAGGCAGCTTCTGCCTCTTACTCCCCTCACACATCTTCAAATTAGTCGTTTACTTGGGCAGATGACCGGAGCCAGTAAACTTATGGCGGCTCTTATTTACGGAACTGGCATGCGCCTTGGCGAACTCATGCAGCTTAGGGCCCAAGATATAGACTTTTCACGGGGAGAAATTTCTATTCGTAGTAGTGTTTCGGCCAATATTCGTAGGGTGTTATTACCTCAAGAGTTAGAATCGGCGCTCAAAGCCCACATCAAGCGCTGTGCAGTAGATAAACATTTAAATGCTTTTGAGCTGCGTTCTTTAAAGTTATTTAGTTCTTTGCATTTTGGTGCAGATCCGAGGCTGACTTTACTTGCAGCTCTGCGCCAAGCTGCTCATGCAACTGGAATAAGAACTAAAGTGTCTCACCATACCCTTCGGGTCTCGTTTGCGAGTCACTTGCTACAAAGTGGGCTTGATAAAGACAGTTTGGGAGTGCTTTTTGGCCTCTAGCGGTGAGCCGCAAAATGCCTGCACTATCGTGAGGCAGGCAGCTTCTTTTGCTCTGCAACAAATTCAGCCAGCCCTTTGCCAGCCACTTTTAAGCTCTGCAAACTGGCTCTTCCACGTGCATTGATACGAACTGCAACACTGCTGTTGGCAGGAACGGTGGCTAAGAAAGGAGCGTATTCTTCAGGGATATAATAGCGCTCGATGCCTGCCTCAAAGCGCCCGCTGTAATCACATTGCCCCTTGATCCAAAGTGTACAGCTTTCAAATCGTGAGTTTGAGCAAAAGTCGGAATACTCAGCCTTAGCAATTTTTGTTTCTGGTGCAACTTGCAAACACACACAGCGAGGGGCTGGGTTGTATTGGTCCACCTGGCAAACAGATGTTTCGCCAAAATCGAGCTGATAGGTTACAAAATGGCCGGCTAACAAATCGCGAGGATCATAACCACGAATAGCAATCTCAACCTCTTCTCCTTGTTTTGAAAGCCTATCCTCCCAAACACACCAGGCGCCAAGAAGCACAATTGCCCATACCGTCGAAAAAAGTATCCAGCTCCTCATAGCTCCACTCCGAGATAGGCACCAACTCGTTTGCGGACTTTTGCCCACACATAAACCGCGCCAAGAATTACAGCCCCAGATACAATTAGACCAAGGCCGGTGAGCGAAAGGCTACCAAACACTTCAAAATAGGCGACCACAAAGCGCGCCGCCAGAATAAAGGTGGCAATATCAAAGAGACGTTTTGCTTGCAGTAATGCAGCTGCGGCAGCTGCAATTCCAAATTGGAGCACAAAAATCAGTCCGCCAATCAGGTCTGATTTCTCTACATCGAAGATACAGGGAATTATGAATAGAACAAAACTGGTCAGCACGAGGAGCGCGAGTAACCTTGCCGCTATTTGCTCTTTTTTTGTCCCGTTGTTCTTCACATATAGGTAAGCTGCTGCAGCAAGAACCAGTACTGGAGCAATTAATGCGTCTACAGGCAAATCAATATGCTCCGATTTATATGCCCAAAGCATATTCGTAAGCGGAACCAAAATGCCCATAATTCCGAGCCACCCAAAGGCACTTGAAGTGTGCAAAAAGGCGCTCGAAGGCCAATGTCTTTTGAGTTGGCCTACCGCTATTGCACCATAAGCAACAGCCAGCAGTAACATGCCTCGATACCATTCCATAAACTGACGCGCGGCGCCGCTATTATGCAGGTAAGTATCGCTGGTAAACCAAATAGCCCAAGTCCAGGCAAAAATGAAAAACCAAATCCTTGGCAACAAGAAACGTCTTGCTGCAAGCGCCAACGGAAAGGTCAAAATCAACCAAAATCGCAGCGCACTGAGGCCGTCACTTTCAAGATGATATATTTGCCCTATGAGACCTATTCCGCCAAATAAGAGAAGTGCAAAGGCAGAAAACAAGAGCTCGCGTGCTACTCCAACTCGTTCAGCATGTCGAATGCAGGCGAATCCGAGACAGGATTGCAAAACAAAATATAAAGCAAGTTTAGTGTATGGCGGAATCTGATCCCAGTTCGCTGCAATCAGGCTTATTATCCCCACTACAATTGCCGTCACGCCAACGGCTGAAACACCAAAAGCTATCCACGACTTACCGCCACGCTGATTTTCAAAAGTCACGATCTCGTCAGCTTGGGTCTGGCTAATTATGCCCGCCTGGACCCAAAGCTTTGACTGCTCTTGTACTTTATGAGTTCCCATAGAGACACGCTTTAAGTCGACAAAGTAATGTATGTATCTGCTCTATAACTGAGCAGAATCTTCGGCGGATTGTACATTGAGCCGTTTTTGACTGCTATCAATTCTTTTAAGCATGCCACTTAAAACGTTCCCAGCGCCAAATTCAACTATAGCTTCTGGAGCAATTTCTGAAATTGCATTCTGCATACATTCAACCCAACGCACTCGGCCGCATACTTGAAGTTTTAGTGCCTCTCGAATCTCCTCTGGATTGGTAAGCCCCTTGGCGGAATAGTTGGCATAGACTGGGCAGGAGGGCTTTTGGATAGATAATGATTTTAGATCGAGAGCAAGCTTCTCTTCTGCTGGCTTCATCATGGCGCAATGAAACGGTGCACTGACAGGAAGTGGGATACTCTTGGCCGAGCCCAGGTGAGAGAGGAACTCATCCATGCCCTGCACACTCCCCGCCACCACTATCTGACCCGGAGCATTTATATTGGCAATTTGAGCTACACCACTCGTAACTTTTGCCAAGGCAGCTTCAAGATCGACAACTTCTTTACCAAGCACCGCAAGCATTTTACCCTGTCCCGCCGGCACGGCTTCTTGCATATAACGTCCGCGCTTGTGAACTAATTGAACCGCATCTTCGAAGCGAATGGCACCGGCCGCAACTAAGGCAGTGTACTCGCCCAAACTATGTCCTGCTGCTGCAACAAGACTCCACTGAGAACCGTTCTGACTTTTGGCAATCTCGTAGCAAATGGTGCTCACCGTTAAAATAGCGGGCTGCGCAACAGCGGTAGCCGTTAACTGATCAGCAGGGCCTTCAAAGCACAGCTTTGAAAGCGAAAAACCAAGCACCTTGTCGGCGAGAGAGAAAATTTCTTTGGCTTTTTCTGAGGAATCAAAAAGCGCTTTGCCCATTCCAACCGTTTGTGAGCCCTGGCCTGGGAATATCCCCATGTACTTTTTCATCAGATCACCTACTGACAACTGTTAAATAGAATCAAATTTAATTACAGCTATTACGATGGTCCCTCAGCAAAAAGGACCAAGCTCTTAGCAAAAATACTTCAGGCCATTTGCTAAAGTCAATTTACGCCATATCACGAAAAATTGAGCATCTAAGGCAAACTAAGCCGAGCATTGACCTTGATCTGATGCTTGTTTCTGGTGGCGTCTTACATACTCTGCACAATTTTTTGAGCACGTATGATGTTCTGGTGCTTTTAGGCAGCCAGCACAAACTACGGCATTTGTACTGCACTTGGAGCATGTAACTGACACTTCTGCGGGATTACCACAATGAGGGCACAACTTATAACGACGTGATGGTTGCAAATTCTGATCAACAGACACACGATGATCAAACACGAAACACTCGCCATCAAAAAGGGTGTCAGGAAACTCCTCTAGATATTTTAGAATGCCGCCAGAGAGCTGATACACTTCCTGGTACCCCTGATTCATCATTTCTAAACTCGCCTTTTCACAGCGGATACCGCCGGTGCAGTACATCAAAACTTTCTTGGACTTAGGGATACCGCTCTCGCGAACATACTGAGAGAACTCGGAGAATTTTTTAATAGGTGGCACTACTGCCCCTCTGAATTTACCCACTTCGGCTTCATAGATATTACGGGTATCAAGTACGACCACGTCAGGATCAGTTTCCATCATGCGTTTCCAATCCGCTGGGCTAAGTCGTTTTGCTACTCCCTCTCCCTGCAAAGTGGTGCAACCGTCGAAAGTGACAATTTCTGGACGAATATCAACCTTAAAGCGACGGAATGGCTTTTTGGCCGCAGCGCTGTCCTTAAAAATAACCTCTCCTACTCCCGACAAACTTGGGAGGAGTGTTTTGTACTGCGAAATTGTTTCTGGAGAACCAGCTACGGTGCCATTACATCCTTCCGTCGCAAGAATTATCAGCCCACAAAGCTCATGCTCATCCGCCCATTCTTCAAGTGATTTTTTAATCTCGGGCAGTTTCTCTGCAGCAAGCGGCGCAAATTTATAAAATGCTGTGATTGTGTAAGGCAACATACCCACTCCTGCTACACATCATAATGAAAGGTTACCGGAGACTGAATGTCTGGGTGCAAAGAGTGATGCACGGGGCAAGTAAGCGCGGCGCGCTCAAGCTTTGCTCGTTGATCCTCGGCGATGGTTTTGGGAAGGTGGATAGACACTGGCAAGTGCGACACTCTCCGCGGATTAGTTCCCATTGTTTTCTCGACATGCACATGCATGCCTTCAAGATTTACACCGTCGCGCTCGCCTACTATTGCAATCAACGTCAGCATGCAGGACCCCAGCGCACCCGCCAGTAGGTCTGTAGGAGAAAAACGAGAGCCCTCACCTTGGTTGTCTTTTGGAGCGTCGGTGCCTATCAGTGCCCCAGTGGGACCATGGATAAGTTCCACTTTCTTTGAACCCAGATACCGCCCCGAGATAGAAATTGACATGGTGAAAAAGCTCCGAGAAATGTGGCATTTTAACGTTATGTAGCAATGCCGTTTTCGCAACTAGTTGTAACATAATAATTATGTTGAAGAAAATCGAACCTCAGCAGACTATCTTTGGTCAAAGACTCTGATATTATTAGGTTTATAAACGCCCAGTGGCGGTCAGATCTTTCAAATTTCTATTTGTGTAGAAGGTAGTTCTACTTCGCAGTCATTTGGCTGAGGCTTCGTGCCGCATTCAGATGACTGCAGAAGAAAAGAGTTGGTCATTTTTAGAGGTTCTGTTTTTTCGGATGTTTTCCTCAGGGCCCTGCAGATGCTCGGGCATCTTGCTTGGAGACATTCTGCCGCGTTGAGACGTGAACGCTTCATGGCCTCAAAGAGTAGTCTGCATAATAATGCGACTATTTTTTCACGCCGCCAGTACATCACTGTTTATCGGACCTCTTGGAGCTGTGGATTCAGTACGTAATTTCACATCTGCAAGAGGTCCGATAGATAAATCCGCTGGGCGGCAGCCACACCACCACAAATCGTGGATGCTGTTCAGGAGCGACATGTCCCCCTTCGCGGCTTCTCCGGGTTTATCTCGTTCTCGAGAGGCCGCTTTTTGGAACCCTCTCATATGCCACTATGTGCGCTATATTAGAGGTTCCACCTTTTTTCTAGAAGAATCGATGTTTGCGCGAAGGATAAGCAACCCCGCGCACAACACCGTTCCTCAATGTATTTAGGCGAACCCGCGTACGCCGGATTTTTTTGTTTCTCTCTTTTCTTTCTGCAGTCTTCCTTTTACTAAACTCCAAAATGCCCGCTGCCTTCTTGAAGTTTCTACTCTAGTTAAGGCCGCTTACTAACTTGAGCCACAGCGAATTTCACTTTACTTGTAAACTTGATAACTGCCATTATTAGTTTGGAAAGGGGGGCGAACATGAATCAAAAGCAGCCCATATCGGCCCAGGAATGTCATAGCAACAACATAGTCATTTTCCGCAGCCCACTAAGCGAATTTTGGGGCTTCTGTGCCACAGCAGCGGTCACGGTCTTATCAATCTACCTCAGCGGCGTGTTTCCCTGGAGTATTCAAGAAATTTCCATTGCTCTCACAGGGTCAAATCAATTTAGTTTGGCAGTCCCTCTATTTGCCTTGTTGCCTCTCACGATGTTGATGCAGGTCATTCATAACATTTACGATTATCGCTTTATCCTCTGCGACGATTATATCTTAGAAGTGCGTGGTCTTTGGTCACTGTTTCGTAAGTCGGTGCGCATTAACTATGTACATGTGCGCGGAATCGAAATTGACGAAAGTTTTTTGCAGCAGCTATTTGGGCACGGAGATGTCGCCATACTAGGCGTTGCTGACCAAGGCCACCCGGCTATTATTATGCGTGGCATAGCGAAACCGCGAGCAGTGAAAGATCTAATTCAATCTCGCGTAAATGCTCAGCTTCATAATTTAAATGCAAGCACAGCCTCGAACTAACCCTCCCAGGGAATTGTAAGTCCAGGAGCCCTTCATAACTTCCCCCAGTTCTCTGAGACTATGTAGCCATCTAAGCTACTGAAATAACGGGCTGGATTGGCCCAAAAATTACCGATTTAGCGAAATAACGATTGAAGAAGCAACTTTTTCGAACTTTTTGCGAATAGAAAGTAGACGAAAAAAAGTTTGAAAGGAGCTGTATTTATGCACAAGATCGATTCGGTAATCACTTTAACTCATCTCAAAAACAACTCGAAAGAAGTTCGAGTTGATATTGAATTCAAGCATAAAATTATTGGAGTGACCTGCTCTGGGGGGCCCATGATGGTGCTGCAAAGCTTTGAATCATTTCAGGAAATGGCCGAGTTAGCGCAGCAGGCAATTCACTTTAAAGCTATGCAATCTACCTTAGATCGCTTCCACGGCGAATCAGGTAGTTAGCTTACTCAAAGTCTCTGAGAAGAATGCCACTTACTGAGGGTGTAAGTGATCGAAATGATCGAAGAAAATCGGTATCTTGTAAGATTTTGAGCAAGGGATCATAAGTGTCATTATCTATGGGGGGGGGGATAATATGGACACGATTCGAGAAGCATTAAAAGTCTATCGTAGCCTAGTAAGCCAGCGTTTAGGCAAAGAGCTTAGAGTTGGCGCCGCCGTATCTGAACGCCGCAGTATATTCTCCTCC
>JBIKUD010000087.1:0-6347 GCA_044347745.1 Bdellovibrionota bacterium | reverse complement strand
ATTTTTAACTTCTTGTGCATTTTCAATATGGGTTATGTCGACTACATGTAACCCATCTGCATCCGTGACAAAGGCATAACGAAACTGAATGGCAATGCCAGTCACTTTATTAAAAGGTAAGCGCTTCAACACCCGCGGCTCTAAGGGTGAATGCAAATCAAGAATTATCAACTCAGTCTCAGTGCCCACAAACGCATGTGCCCCCGCAAGCTCTATAGTTCTCGCTCCGGTCAGCACTCCCCCTGGATTCCAAGTGAGGGCACGCTTAAGGAAATTATTTCTTGGCTCTCCGTCTGCTAAGGTATCTACATTCACCAAAATAAGCCCTTCAACACGGTCAACTATAGCTACATAGTGGTAAAGCGCATGCAGAGGAGTCTCTAAATTTTGCGGCAATTGCTCTCTAAATGGGGCAATAGGCATAGTAGTTGGTAAAGCAAAACTTGTGGCATTTCTGCTCGGCACATGTGTGTCCTGACCCAGCGGAGACACGGGCGCCGTAACCATGCGTTCAGAAAATCCCTTGTTAGCGACATTAGCTACATCATACACCCTAAAACCACCCTCTCCTGCTGTCGTAAAGATGTACTCACCACGCAGCTGAATTTTGTTAATTGACCCTCCGGCACCATGATGAGTGTGGCTGGTTGCTAGCTCACGCTTCGCGGCTTCATGCTTTTGGTAATAATCTGGATAGGCATAGCGATGGAGATAACTACCAATCACGGCCTGCGGCTCGTCCCACTCAGTGACTTGAACTGCTTCGAAGCCTGCGTCACCGGTGGCAACAAAGGCATGATACCCCACGAAATTTACGAAGTTGGTACCAAGTAACAGTAACTGGGCCATAATGGCATTGTTATCGTTTGCTGCCGACACATGACAGTCAGCGCAGTCCTTAGTTTCTACTTTACGCACCGTGTGTGGAAAATGGGGTGCAAAAGCCTGCGAGCTATGTCCCGACGCCGCTGTGGGAGGTTGCTGCACATAAATTTTTTGACGATTTGAATCGGTAGAACTTAACACTAACGCACTGGAAGATCGTACCGGCGAAATTTTGTGATCTTTAGCAGGGCCATGCACCCCAAGCTGAAACATGTCGTCTCTTGCAACTTGGGGGTTATAGGTTGCCCAATTTCGTGCAACTTTTCCATCGTAGTGTTTTGACTCTGATTTCCAATTTGCTTCGATTGGCAAATGGCAACCCGCGCAGCTTGTTACCCAGGCACTATGACAGCTAAAACATGACATTTTTGAATTATCATGGGCTAGGTCTGCAGAACTAAACGCTCCTGACTTAAGTTCAGCAAACGAGCCAGCATGCGGGCTTTTTTGATTATCTTTTAGCTTAAGCGTCAGTTTGGCCGCGGCTGCTTTTTTATTATACTCTGGCTTAGACGGATCAAGGCTATCCCGCACCTGACTTACTTTCCATTCGAGCCCTTCAGTTACGCTTGAACGTTGATAGAGTTCGCCAGCCTTCCAAATAAATCTAAGATCACCAAAGGGCGTGCGCTGCATACTTAAGTCATTGCCTCCTTCAGGAGCTGCCGGGCTTGAAGTTCTTAAATTTGCATACCCGTCGACGCTGCCGTGACAATCTTCGCAGCCAATTTCTACGGCTTGAGCCACTTCACCATATATATTGCCATCGCCATGCGAGTCTTGTGCGAAGTGGCAATCTATACAGTGCATACCCTTATCAACGTGGATATCTGACAGCAGTACTGCTTTTTTAAATTTCTCTGGTCCTTCCTCAGGAATAATATTGCCGTCTTTATCTAATAAATTACCTTTACGGTCGCGGCGGAATACTCCTCTAAAATTCCATCCATGTCCGTGATAATCTGCAAACTGGGTGTCTTTGAGCTGAGGGTTAAGTTCACTTACTTTCTTTAAAAATTCAGTATCGGACCAAAGCCCGCGTACAGCAGCTCCTTCCGGATTATGGGAGCGTGAGGCAAATTCTTCTTCAATAGTCGGATATTTTTGTTCCTTGGGCCACATCGAGGCAGCATCACTTTCGTAGTCCCACATCGTATATCCATAAAAAGGATTTACGAACATATTTGGCTGATGCATGTGACACACCATGCACTGACTTGAAGGGATAGCGCGGGTAAACTCGTGCTTCAGAGGATGGCCCTCTTCGTCAGGCGGAATAGTAGTGTCTAGCGTCTGCGTCTTCCCTTCATGGCCAAACTTGGCGTAAGGCCCCGAGTGACGGGGGTCCCTGTCATTGGCATAAATCACATGACAGCCCGTACAACCGCTGCTGCGGTAGTCCCCTGGATGATCGTTGGTTCCCATCAAAGAAAGATGAGGATCGTTTAGGCGAGTTTTATGAATATTCAAGACGGGAACCGAAATTCGAGCTCCGGTGCCAGGGCCACGATTAGATGCCCGTACATCGGGACGACCTGGGTCTTCTTTGGGGTTAGGAATTCCGATCTCTGCAAAGGTGCTTTTTATAAATAATCCACCACGCTCGAAAACCCTGAATACATCCCCAGGTGACGTGACTTCCCATTGCGGCAATGGCAAAAGCTGTTCAAGAGCGCCTCGCAATTTTTCTTCCTTGGTAGGCGGTTTAAAAGCTAATACCTGCCTGGGGCTTCCATCACGGGCATAACTTTCACCCAACACATAATTTTTGTAGGGTAAAATATTATTATTGTATGAAGCCCCACCCCATAACATGGCTGAAGTCGTCATCAGACTACGCTCAACTGAACGAACAACTTCGGCATGACAACCACCGCAAGTTTCGGGAGCTACACGCAAATCTCCAGGATTTATAAATTTAACAAACTCTGCTGGCTCCTTAAGCAAATCTGCATAACTGTTTTTAGGATTTGCGCTACTCGGCCAATTTTCGGGATGTTTTGGGAGCACATGACTTTTTTGTTTTAGCTCTTGATACTTGCTGCTGGCAGGATCCACAGCTTCCGCTCTTACTTCCGGATTACCTCCATGACAATGTGCACAGCCAATTTGAACCGCTGTATTTTTGTGCATGCTTGGCGCATCAGTATTTACATGGCAATCAAGGCAACCAACACTAGCTGCATGCACATCAGCTTCAGTCATTCCTGGAGATACCGGCGTCCAATCATCTGCCAGAACTAATGAGGTAATAGAAGTGCTGAGTATTAAGAAAAAAGTAAGCGCGGCACGCAAGGGCAGCACCCGCCCACCTAGACCTGAGAAACCGTTTTGTGGTCTTACAGCCTTCATTCCAATTAATACTGCAAAATAAGGTTACTAAATACGTCGTACAAAACTTTGTCACCAAATAAATTTTCAAAGCCTGAATCGGTGCGCAGCGCAGAAGCTCCAATGCGAATTTGGACGTTATTGTTTAAAAACGGCCGGTACAAAAAGCCACTCGAAAAGTCGTAGCCAATACTGCGATCAAGCGAACCATCTTGGCGCAGGGTTCTGAGCACTGATGTAGAATCGAATTGCAAGAAGCTGACGTTGTTAACCCATTTCAAAGTGGGAGTTAATTCAAAATCAATGCCCACGTTATATAATCGCAGCCCAGGGTTTACAAAGTTACTTTGCCCCTCTTCGCGGCCTGCTCTTAATTCGGGAAGTAAACTTAAAGGACCAACAAGCCCAACACCGCCGCCACCAATAAGTGGAATGCCAAGCCGCTGCCAATAACTTAAATCTCCACCAGCAAAATTTGGATTATCAGCAATTGCCGAAAACCCTTGAGCCTTACCATCAAATGGATCTCTATCTCCCGAGGCCCAGAAAAAAGAGGTTCTCAGTCGTATCCAATCTATATCATATGAAAGCTCTAGAGCCGCCATACCGGCGCTGATATCAACTTGCCTGCCGGCAATAGGATTATGCGATTCAGATCCAGTAACATAGTAGAGGGCTCCCGTTGAGTTGATTCTGCCAAAGTGCCCGTCGCCGCTTAGTCCCAAATATGTGCTGTAGAGATTTTTTGGTCTTTGATCTCCTATTGGAGCAGGCCTAACTAAAAATCCATTATTATCGTAATCGAAGCCATAGTCTCCTGCATTATCGATGCGGTGCACCACACTTGCTTGAAGCGTGTGTCCAAGCACTGGAGCATCTTGTGCATAGAGATTGGCAATAAAAACTTGCTCATGCCGAGCGTCAAAAGTATTAAGGCCACTATTTGTGTCTTTATCAAGCCTAGAAAACCAGGCCAGGTTATACTGATACAAGTTGTTTTCGAAATTCCCGAAGAAGCGAAGTCCGGGGGCGTTGTCGCTATAAATAAAACCTCGAAAATCACTTAAAAAATACTGAATGCCGGCCCTGGTTGAAATAAAATCATAACGCTCTGAAAGATTCGCAAGATGCAAATCTATAAAGGCTTCTTGCAGCCCCATATGATTATCATCTCTATCTTTGCCTCGTTCTGGGTCTACCCGCAGGATGCCCGTCTCTTCAAGTGAGACGTTATTGTAATTAAATGCAGCACTGAGGCGAAGCTCAACCTCCGGTGGTTTAAAGGAAGTTGCACCTTGGTAGAGGCTAAAAGAAGTGAGTACATTTTGGTTAAAAATTATTTGCTGCCGCTCACCAAAAGTATCGGTGCTCTGAGCTGCATTTGTTGAGGCTGCTCCTACGGGCAAAGGCAATGAACGTGTCTCAAGCAAAGTGTCAGAAATGAGTGTTGTCTCAAAAAACCATTCGTGGCCCGGCTCACCAAAAACAGGAATATCCCCTTTAAGCACATTTTGATTATAGGGGTCATATATTTTGCCAGCATAAAACTGGCGCCATCTGTCGGGCACGGGCACAAAAGCGGAGCTTGTGGATTTAATGTCGGGCACTGATTCAAAAACAAAAGGCGGAAACTGTATGGGCCTGGGTTCTGAACCAGGGATTTGTCGAGTCTCCGCATTTTCAGCATGCGCGAGTGCCGCTGCCACGCTGAAGAACAAAATTACAAATGAAGCCAAAGCACGCATGTTTATAACCCATCACATACGTTTTGTTCATTACTGCCAATAAACGGCGCTTCAGGACAATTCACATACCGCAAACGGGCATTTGCTTCTGCCAGTTCAAGTTCGTCAGCGCGTAAGTTAAGCGGAGCATTAAATCCAAGCGACTCGTCACCTATTCCTGAGTGCCCAGCAAAATTTAGTCCCTGCTGGCTTGCTCCATAAAAAGCAATTAAATCGTCTTGATCTACGCCATCGCCGCTGACCCCAATCGCTCCCACAAGCGTGTCTCCACGATAAAGAGGAACCGAGCCAGGAAAAATCTGAATGCCATTTTTTAGGCGAGATCCAGCAACGCCAGAGTTGACACACGAATCGGGCAAAGCACTTGGCGCTGATGGAACTCCCAAGGGAGCCACCAACCGTTGAAAAATAAGGTCAAGCTGAAGACCTGTGTTAAAAGGGCTCCAGCTTAATCCGCTTGTAGTTCCCGGAAAGGCCATACTTAGTGGGCCAGGGCCCCTGTCAGAAATGCCGTCCAGAAAAAAAGGCCGCGCGATATTTCCAATTGAACGATTTGCAAAAGCTACTCCATTTGCAAAGGTGCTTGGCCCCAATAGTGCGCGAGCCCTGTCTACATAGTCGCTAAAAGTTCCAACAGTCTGGGCATTACGCAGTCTTTCGAGTATTGCAGAAGCGTCTTTTGAGCTAAAAAAAGCAGCAGTACGCGCCTTTTGTAGCGCAACGTCGATACCAAATACTGGCGCATCAAGTGAGCGAGTAAAGCCCAGAGGATTGCCGAGGGAGTCAACGATAAAAATAGAAACCCGAGCCGAAGTATCGAGCGGGCGACGAATGGCCGCTCTAGTGCGCTGAGCAGTCAACAAAGCAGAGTCAAGCAGTGCATCAACTTCTGTAACGCTTAATCCAGTAACGCTGCCCACAGGGGCACCGGCACGCGTCGGAAAGCGTAAGCCTCCATCAGGTCTAACGAGCACGCTGACCGGAACATCGCGTCGAAAGGTGTGGGCTATGCCAGAAGCCACTGAGCCAAAAGTTGCACCAGAACGAATTTGTCCACCAAAAAATTCAGGAACGGGCACGAATGCTGATGGTTGTAGAGAAGCCGTTCTGACTTCTTCCCCAAGGGCCGAGTACGGAACATCCGAATATCGTAATGACTTTCCACCAGCAAAAATTACGGAGGCGACTCGTTCTGATGGAGCCTCAAATCCACGAGCAGCGGAAACAGCAACAATCTCCTCAATATCTGCATCTACGTCGAATATGTTTCGATCAATTTTATAAACGCCGTCAAGCTCAACGCCCAGTCCACCAACCACGTCCCCATTTTTATAAAGAGGAATTCCACCAGGATCTGCGGACAACCCAAGAGGCAAGGCCCGTGGT
>JBIKUD010000040.1:0-22592 GCA_044347745.1 Bdellovibrionota bacterium | reverse complement strand
TCAATTTTAGCCCGCGCAGCCATGATATTCGAAGTATCAACTTCATCCGCGCGAATATTGTCGTAGAAATTACGGAGAGAATCCTGAAGAATCTCTTCGCTGCCAACAACATGATCAAGACCACGGCAGGCATACTGGATTTTTCGACGCAAATCTCGCTCAGAAACTTTGAATGTGTTTCCATCCAGACCGGTAACAACAAACTCCTTGCCAAGTGCCTCAGTATCTGTAGGCGCGACAACGTCTTCACTAACTTCAGCTGCAACTGTGTCCTGTACCCGAGCAGCAGCACGTTGAGCTCTATACAAGATAAAATCTTTGGCGACCTGATAAAATCCTTCGGCCATCATTTGACGCTCAACTTCGTCTTGAATCAGCTCAATATGGATTTCGATCCCAGTTTTTGCTTGCTGGACAATGCTCTGCACAACTTTATTTGAAAGAAGGTTTACCGCATCAATCACATCCTGTGGTGTATTGCCTTCAATCTGCTTGGAAGCTCGGAATGCTCGCTCAATCGCCGATGCGATCTTCATTGGATTAAAGCGCACCTCTCCGCGACCATCTCGGCGCTGCACCTTCAAATTGCGGGGAGAATCCTCTCGGAGCTGCTTACGCTCTTCTCTGTAAACGATGTAGTTTCTTGCTACCTCATGGTGACCACTGGCCATGAGCTTGGCTTCTACGATGTCCTGAATACCCTCAACAGTAAGACAGGCTCCCTTGCTCGCATCAATCGCGACTTGATCAATAACCTCTTGGGTTACTTTTTGAACACTGCTGTAGCTATCTTGTGGAAGCACTGCGGTAACAGGAATACCAAGAGTAGCGCGAAATGCTGCTTCAACGGCACTTGCTACCCTATCTTTGCGGAAAGGAACAAGCATTCCGTTTCGCTTTACAATGGTGAGCTTACGCAACAAGGCATCACGTTGGCTCGCCCCATTTAGATTGAGTTCAACCGTCTTTACAGCGCTCGTCTTACGACTCGCGGCAGGAACTGATCCTGACTCAATACTTCCCCCTACTGCTGACTCCATAGCCTACTTCTCCCAAAATGAAGCTACACACCAATTTGAAAAATCAAATGAGGTTTCTATTACATCCCCAACCATCACGATCGTTTTGCCGACGCATAAGTACACCCCTCCTACTCGAGCTTAGGAAACAAACTCTGTTCATTTTCTATGAGAATATGGATGCCTTGTGCGCCGCGACCACTACATATTGTGTTCAGCAACGCCTCTACCTACAACGTATATGGATACAGGCCCAAACTGTCCACTAGAAACTTGTAGGTAGATAAAACTTTCTTATACCTAGCTATTTAAGTCTGCGTAACTACTAGAAGAGCAATTTTCAAATCACTTTCTAAATTTGACCACAAATTCAGTTATCAACAGCCCAGGAACAATTCACAACAGACTGTTTACAATAAACTACTGAAACAATTGTGCTTTTTAGCATTTCCCCTTGCATGCTGTGCACAAACTGTGGATAACATCGCCATAACAAGAAGGCAGGACGAATAAAGCTTGATGACTGCCGTTTCAGCTTAAAAACACTTTTCAATTTGCCCCCTACGCGACATGAACGAAACCCTAGCTAAAGACCTCAAATTTACCCACGGCCTCATTAACTATGGCCTCGCCTCTTTTCAGGGCCGCATTGCCTACTACACCGCACTTGATGACCTTCAATTTGAGGGGGCCCCGCTTGAAGAGCTTGAACGCTCACGCAAAGCTTGTGACAGATTTGCTAAGTGGATGCCTACCATCTGGAAACATGAACTCCTTTTTTCCTCCTCCTGGACGAGCCCATCGTCATTCGAGTCTGAATACACAGTTGAAGCCCTGCATAATTTGCGCCCAGAATTAAATGCGCTTGCAGATCAAATTGTTCACATTTTCGCTGACAAGGACACCCCGCAAAAACCTCAAAACATAAAGCAGCTTCTAGCAGCATTTATCCGCCATGCGGCTTGCCAAGCACGGTACGTTGAAGGCGTTGCCGAATACGCCAAGGTAAACCAAGACACCGATATTAAAGAGCAGCTCGAGCTTGCAATTGAAAATAGTCGCCAAGAAGAGAAGTTGGCCCTAGAAATGGCAGCGGAGTATAGGCGAGCCCCCAGCAACCTAGGCGCTTTTTTAGGGGCATTACGGCAAAACACGCTACTACTTCCCTGTGTGTTTCGCACCCATGTGCATGACATCAACCAGCTGACCTCCTCTCTCAGCGGCGGATTTGGATTTGCACAAATGGGAGCAAGTGAACAAGAAGCCGCCCAGTGGACGAGCTTAGGATTTGCGGCCGCGCAGGCTGGTTATTGGCGCGCCTACGGAATAGGCCCCGCAGAAGCCCAAGTTTGGATCCAACAAGGCTTTCCTGGTGCAGCCCTAGCTGGCCCCTGGCGATTTAGAAATTTCTCTCCTGCATTAGCTCGCGAGTGGTTTCTAGCAGGATTCTCTGCGCTCATCGCTCAGCCCTGGGCCCAAGCGGGAGATACCCCAACACAGGCAAAAAATTATATTGAGCAGGGTATTAATCATCCGGCTGAATTAAAACGCTCGCAGCCCTTTTAGAATCGGCTTGCCTCGAAATTTGGCGAATTAACAGTTGAGTATTGAGTAGGCAGGTTTTTGTTCCTGTTGGACCGCATTTCACGGGCCTGTGACCTGACTCTGCCCTGACTCTGCCCAGCCCCACCAACCAGCTTATCCAATAAAATCAGCGCCTTACCCACGCCATACTTATGCATCGTCCTACTATCTTCGAACCATAACACTGAATAGAGGTCAGGTGCCGGAATGGGCTCTTTTTCCTCAACAATTTCATATGGGTAGTAGATTCATAGAGCATTAGGTTTAATCCTGTTGGGATGGGCTGCTTTTGGTTTAGCCTACCGTTTGCATTTTATGCAGCGGGCAGCTTAAGCAAAAGCAATCCATTCCAACTTACACCAAGCACAAAAAGAGAGATCGTTTTAAGCGCATCCTTTACAGGGTTGCTTGCGCCTAGATCTTTTTTGTTGTGCCGGTGTCCCGACCCCTAAGGAGGGTCAACATGCTCCGTTTCCTCGTTTCGATCGTCATCCTGTCGTTCCTGGCTTCCTGCGTCTCCTTGAATGGGGAAGAGGTGTCCTGGGCCGACGTCGGCAATGTCTTCACCTCGTCGCAGAAGAAGGAGGTCAAGGCGGGGTTGGAGGCCAACCCTCTGCACCCGATGGCCGAGCTCGTCAAGGAGGACTCCAACATGTGTTGGGGCCCTGCACACGGCGAGCTCTACTTCTCGTTCGCTCAGCTGAAGGCGCGTGAATCGCTCTTCGGTCAGCGCGGCAAGCTGAAGGTCTCAGACCCGAAGTTTGCCGAGATCAGCGAGAAGATCGCCGACAACGCCGATCTTGTGATCCAGACCGAGCTCAACGGCTGGGATGCGAAGTCTCGTCAGCTCCAGAAGGAGAAGGACGAAGCTTCGCAGGCCATGGAGGCTTACCCGGATCACAAGGCCGCGTACGAAGCTGGCATTAAGGAACTCGATGAACGCCTGGCGTACATCGAAGACCTGGTCGCCCAGCTGAACGCCTTCCCCAAGCGTTTCGTCCAGCGGACCATCACTCTTCAGAAGCCCGACCTCAAGAAGAAGGCCGAGTCCAAGAAGAGCGAACCCGCCACGGACGCTGCGAAGGAGAAGGAAGAGCCCAAGGCCGAGCCGAAAGGCTAGCCTAGGTAGGACGATGCGGACGCGGCTCTCGTTTGGTTCACCCCAAGCGAAGCCGCGTCTAGTCGTTCAGGAGTCGAAGCAATTTCTAAGAGGTTACACTCTTGGTTTTTCTGTCTCTATGAATTTACTCCCTACCTTTCTGTTGGAAACCCTGCTTCAAGCCAAGCCAACATCCCACCGCTTAAGTTGTAGAGATTCTGAAATCCACATTCGCGCTGCAAAGCCTCAATGGCATAGGCGCTTCGTCCGCCGCTGCGGCAATACACCACGAGCTTTGACTCTTTGGGAAGTTCTTCCCAACGAACGGGCAATTCTGCTAGCGGAATAAAATGCCCCCCGATATTGGCTTCTCGGCGTTCAAACTCTTCACGCACATCAAGAAGTGTTATGTGTGCTCCAGAATCGAGCGCAAGCTTAAGTTCCTGGACGCTCATTTCTTTAACTTCCATGTAGCTCCTTAACAACTATGTTTTTTCCAAAGTTTGCGGGGAAAACTTGTAAGTACCAAATCTACTCCAAGTTCATGCGCTGTTTTCCAGGTCTTTTCAGTGTCTTCGCTGTTTAATGTTTTTACGAGCACTCTTGCTCCGCGCCGATGCACGGCCTCCACGGTAGCAAGACTAAGATCGTTGAGGTCAAATTGAACAATTTGTGCATCACTATGTAAAGCAGCCGCAACTTTACTTGCTTTTTTAACACGGATTAAAAAAATGGTTTGCGGATATTCTTTGCTGAGGGTTTGCACACATTCCGCAGAGTAACACTGATACACAATGCGAGAGCCCCAGCCAAGTTGATGGGCCAGACTAAGCGTTTGCCGTCCAGTTATTGACCAACCCCCTTTGACGTCCAAAAAAAGCATTGAATTAAATGGCGAAAGGTTCTGAAATACAGATTGTAAAGTTGGCGGAGATTCAAAGCTGCCAATAAGCATTAACTGCTGAATTTCTTGATTGCTCAGCGCCGAAAAAAATTTCCCGTATGCTTCAGGAGTGGTGAGCACCGTCTCAATACGTATTTTCGAATCATGGAATACATACAGTTTTCCATCACTGCTGCTTCTTACATCTATCTCTAAAAAAGGAAGTCCACTGCGTGCCGCCTTCTGTAAAGCAGTCAGGCTATTGGGGACACCGAACTCGCTGCCTCCACGATGTGCTACTGGCCAAAAGAGCTCCTTTTTGTCTTGTAGAATACTGCGAACGGGAAGCGGCTGAGAACGAAAGCACCCTAACTTTTCGCGATGCATTTGGCTGGGGCTACATGCAATCAGGGTAGTAGACGCAAGGAGAAGGATCAGTACTGCCCCTACACGAAAATTAGGCACGCTTACTAAACTCCCGCACTTCCGCTAACCCATGGGGTATTAGGGCTTTATCTTCTTCGAGCAAAGTTTGACAGGCCTCGCGGCTGTATACAAGTTGCAGCACATTTAAGGTCCGTGTTGCAAATGCCGCTTCGCAGTAGGCCAGATAATATTCCCAGGTTTTTTGAAAGTATAAATCAAAGCCAATCCGCTCTACATTAAGTTTTCCAAGCATAAATCGCCGACGCCATTCAAGGAGCGTGTGGGCATAATGGGGACCAATATTTTCAACAGCTTCAAGCAGCAAATGAGAATTTGATGTTGCGGCTTCGCCAAGCGCAGTGAGGGAAGGTAAAAGGGAGCCCGGGAATATATACTTTTGAATCCAATCGCAACCGCGACGGTAAGTCTCATAGCGATGATCAGGCATGGTAATGACCTGAATTACCGCGATGCCGTTTGGCTTTAATACACGCTCGATAGCAGCGTAAAAAGTCCCCAAATATTCGTGCCCTACTGCTTCAAGCATTTCGACAGAGAGCACTCGATCAAAACTGCCTCTCACGTCTCGATAGTCACAGAGCTTCACCTGCACTCTATGTTCAAGGCCTTCTTGTTGAATGCGATCTCTCACATAGGCAAGTTGCTCTTTCGAAAGAGTGATAGTAGTGACTTTGCAGCCAGTTCGTTTGGCAACTTCTATAGCCAATGTTCCCCAACCCGAGCCAATTTCAAGCACATGACAATTGGCATCAATGCGAGCTTTGGAGATCATGGCATCAATTTTATGCATCTGCGCTTCTTCAAGGCTATCTTTTGGACTTTTAAAAATAGCACATGAGTAGGTCATGCTCTTATCCAGAAACAAACGAAAGAAATCGTTGCTGAGATCATAGTGCGCCTGAATATTTTTGGAACTTCCACGTTTTGAGTTGCGCTGCAAGGTATGCTTCAGCCGATTCAGCGCCCGCACTGGCCAAGAGAAACGTTTATTCAGATATTCAAGATGCGCTCGATTTTCGATGAACACTTTAAGCACAGCAGCCGGGTTGTCAGATTCCCAAAGGCCTTGCTGAAATGTTTCTCCGAGACCTACGCCTCCCGAGGCGAGAACTTTCGAAAAAAACGACCATTCACGAATTTTAATGGTCGCGGAGGTGCCAGGCTCTTGGCCTTCACATACAACCGACTCTCCCTCAGGCAAGAAGACTTCGAGCCTGCCTTTTGACAGGCCATTCAAACTTTTTAAAACTACACTGCGCGCTAAGCGCTGAAGAAAGCTTGCGGGTTTTACACGAATAGTCAGATCGCTCTTAGGGCTCGGTTTATGAAACACGGGCAGGCGCCTTTTAAAATACAACAATCCTGCTTGCCACAAAATGCGGGGCATCGTGAGCAGCGCGCTGAAGGGATAGCGAGACAATACCTTCCATAACGATCCGAGATTTAACACAGATCCGCTTCCCCATTGTCGAGAGCGAAAAACAACATTTCCGTCTCTTACAATGTCTATGCGCACGTCGAGAGTATCATTGAGAGCTGAAAAAAAGAAATCGTAGTCACCTTTCATGTCGTTAAATGGAGAGACATGAAATTCTTTGGGAACTGTATAGCGAGCCTCGAATCCCTTCGGCGCGCTTTGAGGAGCGTGAAGAATATAGAGGTGCCTCTCGTGGAACGTATTATTCACTTCAGCTACTACGTAGGCCAATTCCCCCTGAATATTGTAACAATAATAAAAGCTTACCGGGTTAAAGACGTAATTCAGAAAACGAGCCGAAGTGATCAGAAAGATAGATCCAAGCTTTTCAGAGCAGCCGTTCTTCTCAAGGTAACTCTCTAACTTTTGGCGGATACTACCGGAATCACGACTTAGGTAGTCTTTATCCCACACTGAAATAAGAGCCTTTTTATTATAGCCAAATACAAAATTTCCCAATTTCTGGCCTAAGTGCGGAAGCTCATCGAGATTTAATGCGTAAAAATAGATGGGGTATTGAAATTCATGCTGTGTGGGCCAAAGCCGCGCATGCATTACTTTGCCCGTGTATATAAATGATTCATTCATAGCGCAGTGTTAAACATAGCCCCGACCGTTGCTGCACTTTTAGCCGCATCTTCGTGAAAGCCAAACCCATGATAGCTCCCACAAAACCAAGTGCGCTTCTGTCCCTGAATATTCTGGAGAAGCGCTTGGGACTGTACCGCTTCTTTACTATATACTGGGTGCCGGTAGAGCACTTCGTAGATAATTTTGTCAGGGTGGGGTCGCTGCCTCGGATTGAGGGTAACGCAATATTGTTGCGTACTGTGAAAGCCCTGGAGTCTATTCATATGGTAGGTGACCGAAACTGGTTGCGCTCCTTGCTCCCCTCTTTCTCGGCGATAGTTCCATGAGGCCCAAGCTCTTTTGCAGGGAGGTAAAAAACTCTCGTCGGTATGCAAAATAGTCAAGTTATCTTGATAGTCCCAAGCGCCCAGGGCCTGCTGTTCTTGTGGGCTGACATCGGCAAGAAGTTTAAGAGCGACATCAGCATGAGTAGCAAGTACTAGGGCATCAAAATGAAGGACGTCTCCCGAATTCAAGGTGAGGCTGACACTATCGGCATTTCGCTCAATGCGCGCAACGGCACTATTGGTGCGAACTGAGCCAGAGAAAACTTGTAAAAATTTTTCAACGTAACTTTTACTTCCGCCCACTACGGTTTGCCATTGAGGTCTATTTTGTAAACTTAAGAGGCCATGATTAGAAAAAAAATGTAGAAAAGTTAAGGCCGGAAAATCTAAAATTTTCGAGTCCGGAGCAGACCAAATTGCGGCTCCTATTGGCAAAATATAGTAATGAACCAACTCTTTCGAAAAATTATGTTGGCTCAAAAACGCACCAAGACTCGTTTCAAGATTAAGCTTTGGTATCTCCCGAGTCGCCGTCTGGGCGAAACGCTTAATTTCCAAAAGCATTTTCAAAAATGCAACTGAAAAGACGTTACTCCTCTGCGCAAAGAGGGCATTGAGGTTAACCCCCGCATATTGAAGGTTTGAATTGCAATCGTAGAAACCAAAGCTCATATTGCTCCAGCGCCACGGAACTTTTAGTTTCTCCAAAAACGTGTGCAAAGTTGGATACGTTTTATCGTTAAGTACTATAAATCCCGTATCAACTCTTAAACCCGCATCAGCCCCAGACGGAATAGTAATCGTGTTGGTGTGACCACCAACATAGCTGTTCTTTTCAATCAGGGTCACCTTATGTTTTTGGCTAAGAAGATAGCTTGAAAGAATGCCGGCAATGCCGCCGCCAACCACGGCAATATTCAGTGGCTTATGAACCTGAGTTGCTTGCATGCTAGCCTTATACCTTAAGTTGTCACCCAATTCCTAGCTAGGGAGTCCGAAGCCTTTGTGAGCAAAACCAGCTGTGGCCTTAATTCTACGAAAATTGCTGAGTGACGAGGACGGACAAAATATGCTGGCGCATTAAGTAGTTCTGGTTGGTCACTAGCTTCATCAGCATTTAGTGCCCTATTTGGCATGGACCCTGCACTCTACTCGAATAAGATGCGCATACAAAATGAGTGGCGTTTCGGTGCGGAAATCAATGAGGTGAACTTTTTATGATTCAGCCCTCACTAGACCAGAAATTACTCTATTGGATTGAGAATGAGTGCAGCGAAAATACAGGACTCAGCGAGCAACGGGGTATTTCAATTAAACTCTTGCTGCTTCGCTTAGCTTTGGAGAAACGAGGAGATACCAAAGAATTAACGCACTCGGTAGAAATCTCCTTACAATCTTTTGAGCGTGCTGACTTATTTCGGGGACTTATTCAATTAAGCAAGAAAGGTTTGATTCAGTTTGTGGGTACGAGCGGTAAAATGATGAGCCTCCCAGAAATTAAAGATTTATATGGGCGCTTTCTTGCCGGCAGTGACTATGGCGCAGTTGAGATAACACCGAAGGGCGAGCAAGAAGTGCTACGCCAGCGCTGTCTACAAAACGTACCAGAAAGGCGCAGTCTCTCCATTCGTAGTAGTTAACATTTCGTTCTACTCACATATGTCCTCATATTCTTAGCTGGAAATAAGCTCCAAAAGGTGATTTTATCAACTGATGGGATCACTCAATCAGCTTTTGTCGACCGTTTCATCTTATGTGTGGGGAATGCCGCTTGTAGTGCTGCTACTTGGCACGGGCATCTTCCTTACCCTTCAATATCGCTTTATCCAAATTAGAGGGTTTGCGCGTGCTTGTCGAATAGTCAGCGGCAAAGAGTCTTGCGCCGATGAAAATTCGAGCGGCTGTTTTCATCCCTTTAAGGCTTTGTGTACCGCCTTATCGGCTACAGTGGGACTCGGCAATATTGGTGGAGTTGCGATTGCCATATCCCTTGGCGGTCCTGGTGCAACTTTTTGGATGATTGTAGTTGGGCTTATTGGCATGACTACAAAGTTTCACGAAGTAACACTTGCACGCATGTATCGTGAGGTTGATGCAGACGGCAGCGTACGTGGCGGGCCTATGTATTACATTAAACTCGTACCAGGCGCTGGTTTGATGTTAGCGGCGTTTTATGCCTTCTTTTTAATTATGGCATCATTTGGCGCAGCCAATATGTTTCAAGCCAATCAAGTGGCTTCAGCATTCGACGTTTCATTTGGACTACATCCTCTGTACATTGGTGTTGCGCTTTCAATTTTAACCGGCTTGGTTATTTTTGGTGGAGCCCCTCGCATTGCAGAAGTAGCTTCTTTAATTGTTCCAGTAATGGCTGGTGGCTATGTGCTGGGTTGTTTGGCCGTTATTGGGCTTCATATTTCAGATATTCCGGCTGTATTCTCACAAATTATGCAGGGTGCCTTCTCGGGTACTGCCGCCGTTGGTGGTTTTGCTGGTGCACTTTTTAAAGACACGCTTACCGCTGGAGTGAGAAGAGCACTTTTTAGTAATGAAGCTGGACTAGGAACTTCCGCTACTGCCCATGCACAGGGTAGAACAAAACACCCCGTGCAGTCTGGCTTGGTAGCGCTGCTTGAACCTTTCATCGATACAGTAGTTATTTGTACCATGACAGCACTTATTGTGAACGTAACAGGGGCATGGGCCACCGAGGTCAAAGCCGGAGTCGCCATGACCCAGTACGCCCTCAATTCAACGATCCCTGGTTTTGGAACTTGGTTTATTCCCTGCGCGGTATTTCTTTTTGCTTACTCCACTCTTATTTCTTGGTCATTATATGGAGAACAGGGCACACGCTATTTGTTTTCAAATTCACCAAAAGCGGTGGCGATATATCGTGGCATCTTTTCCTTGTGTCCAATTATTGGAGCTCTCTGGAGCTTGGATGCAATCATCAACTTCTCTGACATTTGCTTAGGACTTTTAGTCATTCCTAATCTAATTGCCTGCCTTTATTTATTTCCCAAAGTAAAAGCTGAGCTTAAAAGTTTTGGAATATAGAGCTTCGACGGAGCAGCCTTTCCCTGGGACGAAAGTCGGACCCGGGCCAGGTCCCGAGACCGGAGCACCAGTTGGCTGGGGCAGCGCTTGGGAAAAAAACAAACACACTGAGATTGTTGTAGTACGTCATCTTACCCCCGGCTGTCGTCGTGTTCTCGGTTCTCACTCAGTAGTAAAATTTTTATTTAGGTCGTCAAAGTCGCTGAGTTGGGTGCCGGAGACCCGATGGTCTGGGTCGGGTTCGGATTACGGACTGACCGAGAACGACATAACGGGAACAGAAGACAGGAGCCGGCAACTGAAAAACAGAGCACTTTGCTTTTATACTTTCCGCAACAAATAATGCGACACCTGCCATTCTTGACCGTCTTTGAAACCAAAAAGCTCTGCGCAGGCCATAAAAAAAAGCTTCCAGCGCATAAACCAAAGCATATGGTTTCCTGAACCATAAATTCTCTCAAGCACAGGAAAAAGCTGCATCTTGTATTTTTCTAGATTCTGGAGCCACGCTTCCGCGGTCTTTTGATAATGCTTCCCGCTTAACACCCAATCTTTCTCCACCTTCAAATGGGAAGGAAATCTGGAAAGCAAATCATGAGAGGGCATCATGCCACCGGTGAAAAAGTAGCGTCCCATCCAATTCGCTGCGCCTTCAGTTTCAAAAAGATAAGCGTATTTGTGGTGAGTAAAAATATGTACAAAAAGTCGCCCATCAGACTTTAACCAGCCTGCTATGCGCTTTAAAAGCTCTTCGTAATTGCGCATGTGCTCAAACATTTCTACTGAAACGATACGATCAAACTCAGCCGACACTTGGAACTCATTCATATCGCAGGTCAGAACCTGCACATTTTTAAGTCCTCGTTGACGCAATTGAGATTCAATATACTCGCGCTGACTGCCTGAGTTTGAAATTGCGATGATGGCACTGCGCGGATATTTTTCTGCCATCCAAAGAGTCAAAGATCCCCAGCCGCATCCAAGCTCAAGAATATCTTGTCCATCTTTTAAATCAGCATGCTTGCATGTAAGCTCAAGCATCTGCTCTTCAGCCTCATCGAGAGACAAAACGCCCGTAGGCCAATAGCAGCTACTATACTTCATGCGCTTACCAAGACAGCGCTCATAAAATTCGAAAGGGACCTCATAGTGCTGCTCATTTGCTGCGTCGACTGAGACTGCCAATGGCGCCTTTTTAATTTCCTCGACAAACGCTTCAACGCTCGGTCCACGCTTAAGCGAGTACAATCGCTTCTTCAGCAGCAGGCGAACAAGAGTGCGCAATGCAGCATCAGGCAGCTTACCTTCTTCAATTAACTTCTGAACAAATTCCATGATTTTTACTTTTTAGGAAACCAGGGAAAAAATGCACTCGTCGTACGCTGATACTCGCGGTAATCATCGCCACGTGATTGCAGTGCTCTGGCCTCAGTTGGTGGAATACCCGTTACTTTTAAGAACAAGTAAAGCATGAGAGCTGGACCAATTAAAGTCAGCCAGCCATAGGCTACACCGATCCCCATAAGCACATAGGCCCACCAGTGCAGCCATTCAAAAAAGTAATTCGGATGCCTTGAATAAGCCCATAAACCTTCACGACATGTTTTTCCATGATTGGCTGGGTTCTGCCTAAAGTGCGCAAGCTGCTTATCTGCAAGCGTTTCTCCAAGAATTGAACCAATCCACACAAACATAGCCAACATTTCCCAGATGCTAAAATGTGGAGCCGGATTTCGCATGATAATAAGCGCAGGTAAAGAAAATATAACGGCAAGCACAGCCTGGGCTTGGAAGAATATAAAAAAATTGCGCTGAGTATTTTCTCCCCATTTTTGACGAAGTGCTACGTAACGCCCGTCTTCACCGGGCACCATCACGCGGCTACGAATTAAATATGAAGCCAGTCTATATGACCAAACCGCCACGAGGGTGGCTACAAGCATACGCCGAGCAAAATAGCCCTGTAGCGACAATGCATAGTAGACTGCAAGTAAACCAATACCGGCTGACCAACCAGCATCAACAATATCCGCTTCTTCCCGCCAAAGCTGAACTACCCACAAAACGGCCATGATTATGGCCAACACGAGCCAGCCTTCAAGCATGATGTACATGGTTTGCATAATTAGCCTCAATAGATAGCTATAGCCTTAAGACTAGCACGTTCGCCGATAAAAACCGACGAACAGAAGCATCAAAAAGCTGAGTTCGCCTCAAGGCTTTGCCAAAACTGACTTCTTAACGGTGAACTAACATCATAGTTAAGCCTTACAGAAGAGCTGGCTAATCCACAGACATCGCGCTTAGGGTTTATAGTAGCTCTTTGAAGGCCCCATTAAAGGGCACATCAAAAATTTCCCTCCCTGGCACCCCACCCCATTTATATTGATACCAAATATGGGTACGCTCCATGTACCAATTGTTCAATTGCTTCAAGTAAGGGTCATGTTTCATCGAATTACTGCCCTCATTATGGTGCAGCACCTTCAAATCTGACTGCAAAATCTCAAACCCCTGCCGGCGAATTCGCAAATAATAATCGCAATCGGCGTAATACCAGGGGAAAAGTCTCCAATCCCAATAACCAACCTGCCGAGTGGCTTTGGTGTTAAAACAACAAAATGCATCATAATGGGTATAGATAAGACCCCAATTTTTATCAGCCTGCGCGCTTGCGTACTCTACAAATTTTGCAGCCGCCTCTCCTTGAGCCTCGGCATCAGCATGCATGAAAAAGAAAAAGTCAGCGTTTTTTTCGTAGGCTATTTGCTGAAATAAGTTCTGAGTCTGCGAGAAGGTGAGCGGAACTGGGGGACGATACACAGAAACAGGCAAGCCAGTTAATCCTTTCTCGCTCAAGGGGCTATTATCAACGACCACAACAGAGGGCCACAGCGCCTGAATACTATGAAGTGCTTGGTCCAAAAGCGCTCGTTCATTCACATAGGGTATGAAGGTACAATATTGCAATTGCATGTATGTCGCTCGCAGGTGGTTAGGCGCGTTTACACAATCTTATTTGTTTTGTAGGCTTCGCGCACTTGGGAGATTCCTTGGGACAACTCGTTCACATTGCTAACAAAACGGGCCCTCTGTGAATAGCTAAAGGCTGTGGCATATTGTCCAAACTGAGATAAAGCCGATGGATCGAACGAACTTAAACTTCTGGTAAGATTGGACTCGCTCGCATTAAGCTTGGCCGCCGTATCCAACGATAAATTCCCCTTACCTTTTTTGTAGTCATCTAGGTGCTTTTCAAGGTCGCCTATCGAGGGGGTGCTCGTCTTTTGCGCACCAGGAATAGTGCCAACGAGTAAAGACTGTAGTGAAGCTGGTAATCCGTTACCAATACGCATACAAAGCCTTGAGTGTGCATCCATGCAAAGGGTCAGGGGCTCTCTTACAGTACAGTCGACCTCGCGCCAAAATACCTTGAGCAGAATCGAGCTAACCCACTGAAATTAGCGCCTTTCTTCCACCTTTTTGGTGCAGAAATACGCTTTTAGATTGTATCCAGTAACCTACGGCCTACGTCTAACCCCAGGGATAAAAGAGAAGGTAGCACCGGTAAGCGCGCGTAAGCTTGTTACCCGCAAAATAAGCTCGCCATGTTTCACCGGGGTAACGTCTCGAACCTCTTTAAATAATGGCAAGAGTAGCAAAGATGCGCACAAGCGAATTGCCCCTGAAAATGCAAACACAAAATGAAGTGAAGAAATGGGAGTCCAAGACCATCCAAATACTGAAAAAGTGCTCGGAGCAGCCTCAATAAACCAAGCCCCAAATAACGCGCCAAAGAGCACTAAGGTGCCGTTTATAAGACTTTGATAGGCCACACAGCGAGCTCGTTTAGGTGGGCTAACCGCATCAAAAATAAAATTTACAACCGCAAGATTAAATCCAGCCCACACAAAGCCCGCAAAAATTTGAATACACAGTAGGTAAGGAATGCTGGTTCCAAACACCCACAGCACGGGGCTCAGTGCGATTGCAAAACCGCACACATTCATTATTCGTTTATTACCAAACTGGTCACTTATTGCTCCCCAATGCTGAAGAGTAAGGAATTGCGTAATCGTGTTTGCGGCCGTCACGATAGTGAACTCGATATAGGAGAAGTGAAGCGTATTCAGCATATATACTGCGAAGAATGGTGCTGAAATGTTCACCGCTGCATTCACAATACCAGCGTAAATAACAAATCGGGCAAAATTTGAACGGTGAGTTCTGCTGATAAATTGCCAAAAACTAAAATAATGAGCGCGACCAACATCGTGGGCCGGATTGTCATACTGTTTTAAATAATAAACTGAAGCTAACCGACTTAGAAACGCAATTACAAATATGGCGCAGAATCCATATCGCGGGTCACCAAAACGTTTACTGAGGTCAAGAATTTGCCCAGCAAAAATCACGGAAGTAAATGTGCAAAGTCCAATCCAGCGGTTACGCAATCCAAAATAGCGCCCTCGAATTTCAGCAGGAACCAAATCTCCGATAAGACTGTTCCAAGGGGGAGCAGCAAAGTTTCCACTGGCATGATAACAGGCCACTATTGCAATCATGAGTGGCACACTAAAAGCACCCGGGCCCCAAAATGCCAATACGGCCAACAACGCCCACGAGCAGGCATTAAAGAGCGAAGAGACTACTATCAGGTGTCGCCGATTATGAAAAATCTGCAAAACCCATAAAGATAACATTTGAAAGAAGGCGCCAAAAAACTGAGGAAGTGTCGTAATTAAGCTTAACTGAACATGAGTGGCATTTAAGAATACGCCGAAGACGTTCAAAAAACTCTCCCCGGCACCAACCATAATCGCCCAGGCCATACCATCGCGGTTAGCCGCCCTAAGTGAGGGAGTTAACTGATCATTCAAGGCTTTTGCTGCTGGTGGCATACTGAATTGAGATTCACATCAGGAACAGACTCAGATAGGCTTAAATCAAGATAAACATGAGGTGTTCCGATATTATAGACTAGCTTTGTTACCTTCGGTACGAAAGTGGGCAGGGTTGCAATTTTGTCTCCCTCCCCGAATGAGTATGGGAACTTTTTAATTGCGAGCTCCATGACGCGCGCATTTACATTAGGCATTTTAAGCTTTGCGCTCGACTCGTTCAGCGTCCGGCGACTTAGGCAGGCCATAACTGCAAGAAATCACCAGTCTAAGCTCCTTGATGCAAACCAGATTTCTCTTATTTGCGCTCAGAATCAATTAAGCAGTCGCCTCGCAAACAAATCTGTTCCCGCGCTCGATGTGGTTATTCCCCGGTTAGGAGCTGGCAGCCCCAGTGAGGGCATAGACATAGTACGCCATTTTGAGCTCGCAAAAACGCCCGTTACCAATTCAGCTCAAGCAATTTGTCGAGCCAGAGAAAAATTCCTCACGCTGCAAATGCTGACTGCCGCAAACGTTCCTGTTCCTCCTTCATGTTGCGTCACACATGCCGCGGGCGCCCGCGCAGCCATCGAGCAATTGGGCGGAGCTCCCGTAATTCTAAAACTCAATCGAGGCACTCAAGGCATAGGCGTGATGCTTGCTGAATCAGCAAAATCTGCGGAAGCCATTTTTGAAACAATGCAGCTCACCCATACTCCAGTAGTAATACAAAAATACATTGGGGAATGCCGCGGAAGAGATGTTCGAGCTTTTGTAGTAAATGGCCAAGTAGTAGCAGCTATGCGGCGCCTTGCCCAAGGTGATGAATTTCGCAGCAACTATCATCGCGGAGGGCGCGTTGAAGCGTGCAAGCTCGACGAAGATACCGCAGAAATTGCGATACGTGCGGCAAACACCTTGGGACTGCACATCGCTGGTGTTGATATTCTAGAAAGCAGCCATGGTCCTCTGGTTATGGAACTAAATTCTTCACCGGGACTTGAAGGCATAGAATCTGCGACCAATATTGATGTTGCTGGGAAAGTAATTGAATTTACGCTGCTGAAGGCAAAAGAGGCATGAAAGACTCTGTTGCTACGAGAACAAGGCTCTCTGAGCTTGATGCGCGGCTGGTTGATGCTGCAAAACACATCAAGGTATTAAGCGCGATGGCCTGGCCGCCTGAATTACTGAATCAATTTCTCGAGAATTGGCAAAAAGGTAATCCCGTGCTGCCTGCCATCACTCACAAAGGTAAAAGCTTTAATTCCCCACAAATGGCATTACGCCAAATCATGCGAGAATGTGATCAATCGCACCCTCTGGGTGCCTACCTATTCCGCACGGCCGACAGCTACTGTCTCGCCGCGACTATGCTTGAATGTATGGGAACGGCTGCATTTACCGAAATTTCATGTTCACTCTACAGCTCGCCTCTTGCCCAGATTGGCAACAGCGGCATTACGGTGCTCGATGCAGCTGAGCATTTTTTAACCCAAACTGAACGTTTTATTCCGGCAGTAAAATCAACACATGCCGATCATTGCGTCTTGCCCTCAGTGGTTGCCGATGAAATATCCAAAGTGATAACTCCTTTTTTTACCAATCATCCAGTTGAAGTTGTCATTGACTCGACCCTCGCGTCGAAAGCTGCGGCTGGAGCTCGCAAAATTAGAATTCGCGGAACTTCCTGTTTTTCGTGGGCCGATATCCCTCAGCTCATTCATCATGAAGCCCTTGTCCACACGGTCACGAGCCTCAATGGGCGCGAGCAGCCCTATTTTAAATCGTTAGGTCTCGGCGCCCCATGTACCACCAGAACTCAGGAAGGGCTGGCATTATTCGCTGAACTGATTACCGGCTCTATCGACTTAAACCGTTTGCGACGAGTCGCTCTGCGAGTAAAGGGCGTTCATCTGGCAATGCAAGGCGCAAACTTCATCGAGCTCTTTCGTTTCTTTCTTGAAGCTGGCCAAGACGAAATTGAAAGTTTCTACTCAAGCATGCGCATTTTTAGAGGTGGAGATGTGCGTGGGCGCATCGTGTGCACTAAAGACGTAGTGTACTTGGAAGGGCTCGTATTTCTAGAGCGTTTTCTCCTAAAATCTATCGAAGAAGGCAAAACAAATTTCCCTACCTACTTATTTTGCGGACGTTTAAGCCTAAGCGACATCGTGCTCTTAGAAGAGTTCTTCTCCCAAGGTTGGATAAGTCCCCCACTCTACGCTCCCGATTGGGTAAAAAATCGTGCAGCACTCGCCGCCTTCTTGCTCTATGCAAGCTTTACAAATCGCATCCAGCTAGAAGATATGACTCTTGAGCACTTCACTCGCCAAGATGTTTCTTAGCTCTCCTTTTTAAAAGCCAGTCAAAACGGGCAAAAACATAAGCATTATCAGCTAAATAGCCATTCAATCAAGGAGGCCGTAACTTGCATAGCCCTCCAGGCCGGTTTATTATGCCGAGCAATAGTTTTCATTTTGTAATGCACTCTGAATTCAAGCTCCACTGCTGTGGCATAAACGCTTGAGGTTGTTGAGTACCTTCGTACACTCTGAGCTCTTTCATGATTTCCCGCGACGGTCCATCATCGGCCTCTTCACCATCTCCCGATGATGGAAGCAAAAAAGCTATGCCTCTTCAGCAGCTGCTGCTTCCGTTTACCCGACCAGAGGACCGTAGCCAAATAGCGGTGCAGCCAGTACTTCGAAATTGGGCTGATTCGATTGCAGATTTAATTGACTATGTACGGGAACATCGCTTCGATAAAAGTACAGACCTTTACCCACATATTCACCAAAAATTGGGCGAACTACTCACCAGCATTTTTGTACCTACAGATGGCCTAGAAGCTACCGCAGCGTACCGCGTTCTTGTGCCGTTAGGGAGAGAGACACTTACAGGCACTCCTGATGCTATTCGAAAACGCCTCACTGGCTGGTCAAGTAAAAAGCTGGAGTTTGTGACGGATGCTTGCCAGGCTGAAGAGGCTTTACCAATTACCGCCGAGTTATTGCATAGACTTCGTGCGGCTTTGCATACTCCCGCCACCCTCGCAACAAACCTTACTCGCATCGTGCAACTTTGGTCGGCAGAACATCCAAATCGTCTCGATGCTTTTGAAGATGTAAAACGAGAGCATGTGCTTATTGAAGAAGCTCTTACCCGTATCATTTCTGTCTTAGTTCCTCACACCACCTATGTGCAGCCTTTAATTTCGGCAATAAGGGATCATCCTGATAATCGAGTATTAGAAGCAGCACTTGACGGAATATGCATTTTCGCGCGCCATACCCACGGACAAGATGATTCTCACATCAAAGAAGCCCGTGAAGCTTTAGCAGAAGCTCTTTACCAACATTCAAAGTCCTTAAATGTTGATAGAGAAAAGGCAAATGTGAGCGAAGGGAAAACTTTCTGCACTATTTGGCTTACGCTTTCACATCTTTCGCCAGAGGCAATTGGCTATACAAATCGCTTTTTTGATGAAGTCAGAGAGGATAAATTTCGCTACCAAACATGGGCAGTGTGCGCAGCACTACGTTGCGTTGAAAATTTAAAAGAGGAAATAAGCCCTGCGCTCGCCGAATCACTTAATAACCCAGATTCATCAAGGTTTGATACGCACTCGCTTTTGGCTCAGAATCTCATCGCCTTACTTCAGCATCCTCGAGACACCGTGAGAGCCTATGCGCTCAGCATTCTTTATTCCTGCTGTCCAGACGAGCTGCATTCTAAAAAAACAAATGTACTCAACCATCGCATGCAATTTTTGACGGGCCTCGGAACCGACGTTGCTCCGACAGAAAGACTAGCCTATGCAGTAATACTCGCTTTAGATGAACTGAAGGGTCAGCCATCAAAACGAGTGTCAGTGCACGAGCTTAAAAATTCTGTCCTCAGCCATTGGCCCGATGCAAGAATGGGACTCGAACGTTTTGTGCAATATGCCAAAACACTGCCACAATTTTTGAAACCATTGTGGGATGCTTTTCTGAAACGCTAGGAGCTTTACTAAAGAGCGTCTGTAGTTTGGTCGCCTGGAGTAACAAAATTAAGACGCTGCGCCACCTCACGAAGAGCTGCAGCTTTATCCCCAAAAAATCCTCTCCGCAAAGCTTCTCGTCCTTTGGCAATTTCGGTGTTTTTTGATGCTCTGAGCTTATCTCGAACCAAATAAGGCAGTAGCTTTTGTAAATCAGATGCTTTTTCCAGAGTAATTCCATTTTCTTCGGCCAGTGCCTGGCACATCCTTGTGACCGCTTCTTTTGAATGCTCAGAAGTGACTCCCCTACTCTGCCAGGTACCATTTGGAACTCGAGGATACGGGCTTGCAAGTCCAAAACAAGATGACTGCTTCAACTCTGCTGCATGTGCACGAACCAGCGCCTCAAGTGCGTCTTTTGCCGAATACGCGTACCCCTCCCGCAAGGCTGAGGTAGCAGTTCTGCCCCAGAATGAAATCTGCGTGCGAAAGAATCTTCGAGTAGTGCATTTCGAATGTAATTCTGCCAAGCCCTCTGGAGTAAGAGGAGCTGCAACTTGCTCCTCTTTAGCAATTGCAAGATACGCTTTTTCAACATCCTGAAGGGCATGGGCTGAAGGAGCCCCTATTTCTGTTCTCCAAAAATACTGGGGCAACTCAGGACAATCAGCAGCGCAAAATCCCTTTCTACGAACTGCTGTAAAGTCAGGATGATGAAGCACTACGTCCTCAATCGCAAAACAAGCCGCCTTACTGGTATGCGCTATAGCCACAGCAAGGTCTCCCTTTGGGTGCCCTTGAGAACGAAACCGTACCGCACTACCTTTCAGATGAGGCAGTAGGGCTCTAAAACCTGCAACGCTGGTTTCGTTATCAATTCCGTGTTCTTGAGCAATTTCATGCAAACGCTCACGCACAGCCCCTCTCACAAATGGATGATTTTGTAAGTCGAGGGCAACCCATTTGTTCCTTACTTTTCGAATATGCCATGGCTCAAGATGAACACCTCTGTCTTTAAAAGCTTGAGACAGGACTAAAGCCTCCCCACTTGAAATGCTTGGCAGCCCAGAGCCGGTAAGCAGCGAGATATCGCGGAGCCCTAATTCAAAAAAATGTCTTGTTCTCTCATTCAACAAATCAGTAGCAACAACTCCGGCAACAAGCGCGCTGCGATATAAATCGGACTTCCAATCTTCAAGCATCAAACGAAGCTTATTTGAAACAAGAGAGGTCAACCTTTGATTCGTACGAATTTCCTGATACAGCACATCGGCAGTTGCTATAATCTCTTTTGTCTCAATTAAAATTTTATGTTTATCTTCCCAGCCTTTTTGGGAAATGCCGGGAAGTGTTGCAAGCAAACTAAGCGCTTCAAATACTCCATCACTCGATTCTAGCTTGAGTCCACCAATTTGGAGTGGTCTAGCGAAAAGGACGCCGTGAGTCGCAATGGTCACCGAGCGGGCATCCTCCCTTACAGTTTTAGCTTCTCTACCATCAGCAACAGAGCACGTGGGCGTAAGTGTACGAGCAACACTAACGTCTATGTGCGGAGTACGTATGCTCAGAAGCTCAGGAGTTCCTTTAATTGAGTGAAGCAGCATAAGAGTCGGGTTTAAAAGCTCGTTCAGAACCTAGAGCGCATCTTAAATTTACAAACTATGAGATGGCTTCTAGTAAATTAGCCCATACAGCCGCTGCTTTGAAGCAGAATTTCTAAAATGTACAGGGCGTTATGCCGCCAAGCTGCCTAGAGTAGCTTTGGGTAGGTTTCTGTTGTAAACTTCCGCTGTGGTGATGAAATAAGCGTTATTCGCTGTTTCAATTGTTAATTTTTTCATTATTTATTCGGTCGCTCTACACTTGCGCGAGTAGCCCTGCCCAGCGATTTTTCTCATTCTAGTCTGAGTAGAAGAGTATAGTGACGCATCTCACTTGTTGGCTTAATTCTTCTAAGAGAACAAGCGAGATGCTCACACATCAATTTAGGTTTGTGCATTTTTAGACCAAATTCTCTGGTGGGTGTAGTTTCAAGAATTTTTTACTGTTTTTGAAACTACACCCATAACGGAGGAGAGACATCTTTTAAGCCCCGGCACGTCGCCGAGGTAAAAAAGTATGCCGTTTAGGTGCTAGTTCCATGCCATGACCACTCCCAAAAACACCAAGCCAAGCAGCGCGTTGCTGCAGCTGGAAGGCTTTGCTGCTAACGCCGCAAAGACCAACGAGCAGCTCTTTAAGGATCGCCTTCAGGCGGCAATCCTGGGAAAAGTTCAGCAAGCGCTGAGCCATCCCTCGAGCGATCTGCAAGCTCGCCTTCAGCAGAACCGTACGCTGGCTCTCAATCAGCTGACGTTCCAGCTGACGGAGTCCGTGCAGCAGCAAATGCAACGCTCCGAAGCGCCGGGACGCAAGCTGATGGAGAACATCGGTTCTGCAAGCCAGACGCTACAGGCTGTGCGTAGTCTCTGGAAGGACTTCTACCAAAGGTACTCGCAAGAGCACTCCTGGAGAAACGAAGGAGACGCACTGACGGCTCTCATCCCTGGCCTCAAGGTCTGGTTCAACCCGGCCCGCAGCTACCAAGTGTACCTCTTCACCCTCGTGGTGGAGGAACTCGCGGTGCTGCCAGAAGTCAAGCAAGCGGTCCTCAAAGAACTGCTTGCCTGTCTTGAGATCGTTGCTTCAGCCTTCAGAGTGCTGCGGCAGCCGGAACCGGAAGAAGTGGTGGAACTTCGCAAGAAGGTCCGCCAACAAGCTCACAGCGTGGTCGAATAGTCGCTCAAGAGCTGACCAGCAGGTGACAGGAAAAGGACAGGCACGATAACAAAACCAAGGCGTTCTTGGTTTTGTTCACTACCCTACGTTAAGGAGGTTTCTTTTTGTTTTGAAGGGTGTGTGAGTGTCTTGTCCTTTTTATGCTCAGCCCCTTTCTGGTTGACTCCTGCCTTTCTTCATAATCCCTTTCTTCTAATGCGCCCCTCTAATTCCCCTCTCTAATGCCCCTCTTAGCAGCACACCGAATACTCCAAGCAAGATAACAAAAGAGCCAGGCAAATTACTCAGCTATTTTAAGGCATTAGCCACGCTGTCTGGCAAAAGACTAAGAGCGCGTAACAAAATGAAAGCTACTGCGCCGAGCGATAAACCCAGCCTCATTCATTTTTGACAAAAAATGAATGAGAATAGCTGGGCTAGCGAACTCTTGGCGTTAGCCAAGGTGAGCAGCAGAAGATAC
>JBIKUD010000086.1:0-6459 GCA_044347745.1 Bdellovibrionota bacterium | reverse complement strand
GCAGGACTCCCCGACCCAACCTTTGTTACTGTCGTGCTTCTTAATTGTCCTATCAGCCAGTTCCCTACGTCATTGTCATACGTACTCACTGTCGTTTCACTAGACCCGTCGCTGCGGCTGGTCGTCCGCGTAAGTACATTCCCCCAAGAATCAAAGGTATTCTGCGTGATTGAGCTACTAATCAGATTGCCGCTAAGCTCGTAGCTACTTTCTACATTTAAACTTGCGTACGGAAACACTACTCCTGGGTTAGTGGTGATAGACGTCCAGGTATCTTCCTTTTTCGATACCAAAGTGCCGTTTGATAAACGCACCTCACTTAAGTATGGCACGCCAATAAAGGGGAAGGTTTGCTTGTAGTGGGTAGAGGTGACTAATCCAGTTTCAGTATCACTAACACTAATCTGCCGAAATCCTGCAATACTTCTGATTTCAAAGTCGAATTTTAATCCAGCATAATTATAGGACCTTGATGAATAGTTTCCAATGCCGTTACTGGTGGCCACATTAGAGACAACGTAAGTTGCTGTTTGAAGATCAACTTGGGGATAAACTGCGGTAGTATCTTTAGCGTAAACAACTCCATCTGAAAGCCGTGCATAGCTAATCTGCGTAACCTTCCCCAAACCCTCTGAAATAGAATAAATACGTGATGATTCAACTGGATTGTGGTTACGCAAACGTACTGCGTTTTGTTTAAGCCTACCAAAATCGGTAATTCCATCGCCATCCCAGTCTCCCTGAATCAAAGAGCGTTCATAACCCTGATGGTAAGCCGTAAAATCTGCTAGTGAGGTGCTCTCTACAAAATCGTGCCCACCATAGTGAATATAGCTAGTAAATAACTTAAGATTCGGCCCCACTATCTGCCCAATATCGGTTAGACCATCTCCGTTCCAATCTCCTGTTAGAATAGGCCCCTCCAAAGCTTGAGTAGCGTTAAACCCAGAAAAGTGTGAGCAGTCCCAATAGCGGCCTTTGCCGGTTGAAAGACAACTTCTGAAAAAAGTAGTTCCTAACTCACCGAAGTCAGTCAGCCCATCACCATTCCAATCACCTACCGTAAAAATTCCGTACGGATAGCCACCAACTTGAGGAATGCCTGAACTATTGCCTATGCAATTTAGAATGTTGGAATTACCTACCTCACAGGGGTCAAAACCGGCTCCGTTTGAAACGTATAATATTGGTCCAGCACCTTGCTTGTACCAAATTAGATCGCTGCGCCCGTCGCCATTAAAATCACCAGTTTCAAGGGACTCCCCAGTTGGGACAAAAACTCCGCCCTGGTTATATTGGAACACATCAACGAGATACGGTGACTGGAGGGTTGAAAAATAAACGAAGGAATTGCCAGTTGAAACATACAAATTTATTGTGCTGGCTAACTGGGTTTTGTTACCCATTACCCGCGCAATATCAGTCCTGCCATCTCCATTCCAATCCCCAGTTACAATCGGCGAAAGGGCGCCAACACCCTGCGTAAATCCAATTCCTGGGGTCCAAGAAGATTCATGCAACGGGGAAAATCCGTTAATGAAATTTCCCTGCCCATCTGACAGTTTAAAATTTAGCCCAATTTGGTCTGGTGCAACCCTCCCGATATCCGTATAGCCATCGCCATTCCAATCGCCAGCGATTATTGGATAACGCCAGTCGTATCCTTGCGCATTGGTTAAGTCATACATTGAGGAGACAAAATTAAATCCGCTGCCTGTGGAAAGGTAGGTAGAGATCTCCTCATTGCTATACTTCGCGATATCTGATTTCCCATCGCCGTTAAAATCACCAACAAAAAAATTGTCATATATCGTTCCTACTCCAGTCAGGTTATATGCTGCCCCCAACGTAAAATCGGTGCTACTAGTGTTTCCCCAATTAAAAGTAGTTTTCGGTAAACAGCTGTTGGTGGCACTGCATTCTTCTATGCTAATAAGCTGTTCCGTTTTGGTGGTATTATTATTCTGATACTGAAGGTTGTAGCTGCGTACGGGCACATTATTGGCGAATATTAAAATTCTCTTAATTCGGTGCTGATATGAATAGCGCTCTCCAGATACAAGCCTATTTCTAGGATAGATCTTACTCTCGTACTCGAAAGTAATCTTGTTGTACGGTGCTAGGCCGGTCGTCGTGTTACCGGTGTATTGTATTTCAGCTGGTATACTCGACCCGATTCCCAGCGACTGATTGTAATTGACCAGATAGTAATTACCCTGCCGATCGCTAACTTTATTTAGGTTCCAGGCCAGAATATTGGCCGATTGTGATCGAAGTTGAGACTCTGGACTTCTCCCAAACTCATACACCATGCCATTTTTCATTTCAGCGATAAAATAGGCGGGGCCGCTAGCACTGGCGCCATAAGAAAAGATGCGCGCGAATGAATCTAAGTGGGTGCGGTACTCGGTACCATTAACACCATAGGCACCCTGAACAGCGATAAGATGCTGTCCGTCTAAACAATATCGATCAGTAGGCTGAACCGAGATACCGGGGGCCAAATACAATATAGGCTGAGTAAAACCATCGATGGCTTCAATCGCGACACAGCGACTAATGGTAGGTAGGCCAGACAAGTTCCAGCCCTGACCAACGAGAGTGTCTCCGCCGTTGCTGTCGTAGCTCAATGCTAATTTCGGTTCTACACCTGCCCAGCCAGGAGCACTTAAGAGCGGCACATTAAAGGTCGCGGAACCTTGTGGGCTTACCTCAAACTGCCCACCAATAGACCCAACAGGTGCCTGAGCACGAACAGGCGCTGCCAAAACTGCCAAAGCAAACATGCAAGCAGCAACAAAACGCATAGGGTCTCCCTCGTATATGCAAAAAAACTACTTCGCACATCTAGCCAATTCGACTTTCGTATCTGCTTCAAAAAAGTTATTCAACAACCATCTGAAATTTGCCCATTTCTGACAATCTTTACGACTTTAGTTGTGCTTTCTGGGAATATTTACCAGTTTTAATAGTACCGGCTGGGTTAAGATTTTCTTTAGGAACCACTCTTCAAATTGTTGCCTGGAAGGGCAACCACTCTCTCTTCATCCACTCACCTCAAAAGAGGTAGAGATTGATCTACATCAGGCCTTGCAGTTTGGTACTCTACTGAAATCCTTTCTACCACTTGAGGCGCCTAACGTTTTTCTTAACTCTTAGTTTGATACCTATTTATGTGAGGAAATTAAACAAGAGGCGCTTGTCAGAAAATATGAGGCCTTTATTAGGTTTCTTGACCTCGCTGCGCAGCTGAATGGAACAAATATCAATTTTTCAAAATTGAGTCGCCAGTGCGGCGTCGCTTCTTCCACTATTGAAGACTACTACTCCATTCTTGAAGACTCACTTCTTGTTCATCGACTTAACGGATGGTCGCATTCAGTCAAAAAGCAACTTGTTATTGGACCCAGGTACTACTTTTTTGACTGCGGAATCTTGAATGCCATAAATAGCGAACTACATTTACCAACCGGCGGCTCCACCGGAGGTTTCGGCAAACTTTTTGAAACCTACATGCTTTTTAGAAGCCCTCCACTACAACGACTATCACGCGCTAAACTACCGATAGCATTATTGGCGCACTCATACGGGCATGGAAGCTGACCTCGTGTTAAGTCGTAGTCAATACGAAGAGCCAATCGCTGTGGAAATTGAATCTTCTCGCAGCCCCGATTTTTCAGATCTTCAAGGACTAGAATCTTTTCGAGCAGAGTACCCAAAGGCAAGGACTGTTGGTCTTTGCATGTGCGACAAACCGTATACCAAGGATAAGATTGAGTACCTACCCTGGCAGAGGTTTGAGGAGATTTTCTCGTAAATCAGGGCCCGCCAATTTTGGCGCAGGAGTAGGCACAATTTAGAGCCAACCTTTTACTGCAGCCGAATATCGGTGAAAAGCATGCATACAGCGGCATATAAACTCTCGCAATTACCGATGGTTACATCGCCAAACGCTTACATGCTAACATTTTGACAAACCTTACAATAATATGTGGTATATTTTTCCTATAATTAGTAAAATTACCCCATGAAACGAATAAACATAGAAAAATTAATTAGTTGGAGCTCTAAAAAGAGGCGTTTTCCGCTTATTATTAAAGGCGCTCGACAGGTCGGCAAAACATATCTTGTGAGAGAATTTGGTTCGAAATATTTCCCAAACCTCCATGAATTTAATTTTGAGTCCGACCCGCGCCTTCGCTCCCTCTTTGACTCTGATCTAAACCCGCAGCAGATCATACGCCAGATTGAGTTGGTCTTTGGAACTCAAATTAAAGGAGACGATCTACTCTTTTTTGATGAGATTCAAGAATGCCCGCGCGCAATCACCGCACTTAAACATTTTGCAGAATACCTTCCGTCTCAGCCAGTAATAGCAGCAGGGTCACTTCTTGGAGTTAGCCTTCCAAGCTATTCATTTCCAGTTGGCAAAGTTGAGCACCTTTGGCTTGGGCCTCTCACTTTTTCAGAATTTCTGAGTGGTACCGAAGAGAGTGGGGCGCTAGAAATACTTGAAGAAGCGGAGAAAAATCTGAAAATTTCTCACTTTGGGCATCAACGTCTTTGGGAGTTATTTAAAGCGTACTCCATGACCGGGGGCCTTCCAAATGCAGTGCTTGCCTACACGCAACATAAAGAGAACATTTCTATTGGCCTTCAAGCCGCTCGAGAAGTTCAACTGGGCTTGGTGCGTGACTACACAAGCGACTTTTCAAAATACACTGAAAAGCTTAACGCATCGCATATTCGTACGGTGTATGAAAATATCCCCGAACAACTAAGCGCATCTGAAGACCGAAGTTCCAAAAAATATGCATTTGGCAAAGTCATTCCAAATCGCTCTGGTTATGCTGATTTACGTGGGCCTATTGATTGGCTTGTCAGGGCTGGACTGATTTATCGAATTCCCATAGCAAACAAAGCAGAAATTCCACTACGTGCTTTTTGTAAAGATAACTTTTTTAAACTATACCACTTTGATATTGGCATGCTCGGAGCCCTTCTGCGACTTCCACCGGCATCAATTATCGCGAACGATTATGGAATGAGTCGCGGATTTTTCGCCGAAGCGCTTGCTCTTCAAGGCTTGGTCGCGGATGATCTTGATTACCCTGCATGCTGGATGGAGGGCCAATCGGAAATTGAATTTATACACACAGGCGCTCATGGCTTAGTTCCGATAGAAGTGAAATCATCCACCCGTACAAAATCAAAAAGTCTTGCAGCATACATTAAGCGATACAGCCCTCGATTGGCAGTAAAACTTGCAAACCGTTTGCCAGAGTATGATGCGCAAACCAAAACCTGGACCCTTCCTCTTTACATGGCGCCAACCGTCCGCAAATTAGAACCGCGGTAAGAATGGCGTTCTTGAAAGTTTCCCCTGGTGGGACATGTTTTTTGCGTGGGCTAGTCATAGAACGGTCCATGGATACTGTTCCCACTATTCAACCCCTTATAGGGGAATCCACCTGCGCCACCTGTATATGCACCGGGATCGTTGTGGCGTAACTCGTAGCTCCGAAAGTTGTCATGATAGAGGCTCACAGCCCCTGCATTATTAAATTCCTGCCACCAACGATCTTGCGCCTGCCACCCTCGACTGAAGGCTGATTGGGGCGGTTGCTTTAGGCTAAATGCCCCCGTTAGCCTACTGTTGATTTTAGACAATATGCCAATCAAACTCGGCGTGCCCTCCTCGACCTCAGGCACCAACGAATCGATCCTATTGCAGCCAGATGTGCCTGCCCCAGGGGTATAGGGACCGGAGCCAACCCCAGCGACCCTATCAGCAATATCTGCCATAGGATTGCCCATCAGATTATACATATACACAAAAGCGCCGCGCATAGCGCCGTCACCAAACTTTCCCCCAGTCAATGCAGCCGCACTGCCGCTTGCAAGAACAGTAAGCGCAAAGTTATGCGTGTTTTCTGTGTAGCCACCAACTAGCGAACTAGCAAAGCCCGAGGCAAAGTCTCCTCCTCCTGCCACGCCAAACACTCCTCCGCTAATGCCGTGAGCCAAAGCCCTGGCTCCATCACTACCACCAATTAATTCTTTGATGTTGCCGTGTCCAATATCGTTGGCGATGCCTGCACTTAAGAAATTTACTGGCGCTGCCTTAAGCCACGCTTTAAATCCTCCAGAGAAGTTTCCTCCATTTAGGACTGAACTTGTCATAGTGGATGCTAGACTGGCACCAAGCCCGCTAGCTCCAGAGGCAAGGAAAGTGCTTCCAAAAAGACCATTTCCTAGCCACCCTGACAAGGCGCCTCCTGTGTAGTACGCCACACCAATGGCTATGCCTACTTTTGCCACCGTCTTAAAGCTTTTCCAAAACTTCTTAAAAGAGAAGTAGCCACTAGGGTCAGTCAGAGACAGAGGATTATTAAGCACGTAAGAATAGCGGTTGTAACTTTGCAGGTCCTTTGGTGCCTGAATAAAAGGATCAGCCGA
>JBIKUD010000085.1:0-6471 GCA_044347745.1 Bdellovibrionota bacterium | reverse complement strand
GGGAAATCCGAGGATGGCGCGTAGCGGCATCCGGGTCGGGCCTAATTCCACCCCAGCACCGCGCTTCGCTAGGATCTTTGAATCTATTAAATAAATATCAGCTCCCCAGAACCGTCAGCTTGCCAAGCAATAAAAGTGGCGCATACCGCTGCTCGCGGTTACTCCCGCCGACCTACTGTTAATAAATGAGCAGGCCTCCTGGGAGAAAATAACAGGAGAAGGTTGTGGTACATTTCGTTTCTGAAGCAAACTCTGAAGTTGGGCAAACTGAGCCTAGTTCGGAAAATGAAAACAAAATAGTTCAATTAAAAGCGCCAGATGCTGACGATAAAGCGAAAGCACTGCGCGAAATTGGCAATCAATGGGCGAGATCTCTTGGCACACCCCGGTAGACGACCTAAAAGACTCAAAACAGCCCAACAGTTCTCCAGATCCAAAATCTGACAGCTTTGATGCCTCGCTTGCACGGTTCCATTTTGTGACTGCAACTGGCATGGGACTAGGCACTGCGAGTGCTCTCTACCTTGCAGCAACACCGGAACTTGCTTCTACTGTTGCAGCAGACATATCTGTTTATGCAGCCGGCGGCACAGGCCTTATAGCAGCGACTGCCACTCAAAGGCACTTAATGCTCCACTCAGCCCCAGATTTTTCTCAAAGCTCGCCTTTTGAAGATTCAAGGTCAGGATATGGAAGAGGCATCGCGCAGGTTGCACTGCCGTCAATTCTATGTGCTGGAATAGGCATTGAGCTTTTTGAGACTCATGCAACTACCGCTCTTGGAGCCTTGGCAGTCAGTGCTTTGCTTCTTGGAGGCTGGCATTGGCTATGCCACTCCACATTTATTACAAATTCTTAGGTCTTAAGAATACCTGATGTTTTTTGTCTAAGGACAAAAAATAACCGCCGCAACAGACCAGAAGTTTGAAACCTAAACAGGTTCACGTATGTTCGCCTAAAACACACGCGGACCCTAGTCATGTTGCGGCGGACCTCGCAAGCAGCCTACGAGGATTTTCTACTCAGTCTGCAAAGTTCCGACGAGGAACTTCTCGCCACGCAAACTGAGCGCGCCCTCACCGTCGTCTTCCCTCGCATCATCTCACCCAACTGCGTTTATACTTAAATGCCTACACTTCAGCTGGGCTCAACGATGACACTTCAGACTCTCAGCACTCGCGCTTCCACCGAACAGCGTGCTCCGTCACGTAGCAAGGGCCTACGTTATTGAGCACAAATTTTTTTTAGGTCTATTCAGTAAAGAAAAGACCACAAACCTTTTCCTTCCGATCCGTGCAGACGGCCAAGAGAAAGCGTACTACCTCTTGGCCGGCACACGAAGGACTGCTTTGCCAAAAGTCAGAACTCTAAGAGCAAAGCAGATTGTGAGACCTTAGCACAAGTACTCAGTAAATTCTGCAAAAAAAAGAATTGAACCGCTCTTTTTTGTGCACCAGCAATTTTAGTTTTTCAATAAACATTTATGCCCACAGACCTTTTTAATTACGGCCACAAGCTCCTCGCGCTTAATGGGCTTTCTCAAATACTCATCCATGCCGGCTGCGATACATCTCTCGCGGTCTCCCGATAAGGCATTCGCGGTAAGTGCAACAATAGGAACCCTTACCTCCTTCATTCGAGAGCGGATTATCCGAGTTGCTTCCTCACCACCCATAATGGGCATCTGCATGTCCATCAGAATTAAATCGTAGGGATAAGAGCAAGCTGCCTCGACAGCGGCAGTGCCAGTGTCGACAATCGTCACCTTATGTCCACTTTTCTCTAAAAACTTACAAGCAAGTTTTTGGTTAATCAGATTGTCTTCGGCAAGCAAAATATCAAGCTGTTGCCCAGCACTCTCTATCTGTTGCTGATCTAATTCAATCAGGGGCATGCGCGCCACAATCAAAGGCAGCTCAAAATAGAACCGAGAACCAATTCCTTCCATACTTCTTAACTGTAATTGCCCACCCATTGCATTAATCAAACTAGCCGCAATAGAAAGCCCAAGCCCGGTGCCTCCATAAAGACGCGTGGTCGAGGAATCGGCTTGGGTGAAAGCTTCGAATATTCTTGATTGTTTTTCTTGGGGTACGCCAATACCGGTATCACTTACAGAACAGTGAATAAGATTGGTTTTATTGTTGCTTTCAACCACACTCATTTGGACTAAGACCACTCCGTGTTGGGGAGTAAACTTGAGCGCGTTCCCAATTAAATTGGTAAGAATCTGCTGCATTCGAAGAGGGTCAAGAAGGATCCATTCGGGCAAATCCTCTGTCACCACTGACACCAGACGAATGCATTTGTCAGCCGCTTCTTTTGCGAATAGGCTTTCAAGTTCTTTTAATAGATCACGAATAGAAACTGCGACTGGCGTAATGCTCATCTTGCCAGCTTCTATCTTCGAAAAATCAAGTATGTCATTTATAATTGCAAGCAGCGTGCGCCCGGAAGATTTTACAATTTCGGCTAAGCTCCGCTGCTCTGAATTTAAATTAGTATCAAGCAACAGATCAGTCATACCAATAATCCCGTTCATTGGAGTCCGAATTTCATGACTCATATTGGCCAAAAACTCACTCTTTGCTTTTGTTGCTTCCTGGGCTTGCTCAAGCGCAAGAGCTAACTTTCGTTCTTTTTCTTTGGTCTCGGTGATATCAATATGCGTGCCAGCCATCCACAATGTCTCCCCGTTGGGTGTGCGTGACACAATTTTCCCTCGGTCATGGACCCACACCCATGAACCATTTTTATGCCTCATGCGGCATACCGCGTCGTAAAAGGGAGCTTCGCCGCTAAAACAACGCGTCAAAGCCTGACCCGAGGCAATTAAATCTTCTGGGTGAGCCAAAAATCCCCAAGTTTTAATCGAAATTGGCTCCAACTCCGCAAGAGAATAGCCAACGATTTCGGCCCAGCGATTATTAAATCTCGTTTCCCCAGTTTGCACATTCCATTCCCAAGTACCTGCATTCGTGCCTTCGATAACATTCTGAAACCTCTCCTTCTCAAACGTGAGCGATTCTTCAGCACTTTTTTGCTGCGTTATATCAAGCATTACGCCGCGTAGAATCTGCTTCCCATGCTTTACTAACTCTTCAATTGCTATGCTTTCTTGAAACCAGACTTGAGCTCCGGTGGCTGCATTCATTCGATACTGCACCTGAGCAGCTCGCGCACTTTGCCGCGCCTCCTCACGTGCACTCATGACTTTTTCATAATCATCGTGGTGCAATCGCTTTTTCCAAAACTCAATATCCAACCACTCTTCAATAGGGTAACCAAGACGAAGGGCCTGTGGCGAAACATAGGTAAACTTTGAGGCCGAAAGATCAAACTCCCACAAAATGATATCAGCACCCTCAACGAGCATACGGTAGCGCTGTTCACTCGCAATCAACCTCGATTCTTGCTGTTTTAGTATTGAAATGTCCGTTTGAATAAATAGGAATCCAAGTACCTTATCCCCTGGCCCGCTTAACGGTGCCACGCTTGTAGACAGCCAAAAAAGCGAGCCATCCTTGCGCCGAAGACAGATCTCGCCTTTCCAAGATCGCCCTTCTCCAATCGTTTCCCAGAGATCCTGCCAAGCATCGCTGGAGAATTGCTCTGATAGAATTGTGCTGTGTGCTTGTCCCAATAATTCTGCGTTGGAATAACCGCTCACTTGACGAAATTGCTCATTTACAAAGGTGAATTTACCCGAGGTGTCCAAGCGGCTAATAAGCGCATGTTGATCAAGCGCGCTGCCATAGGCATGAAGATCCGTGGCTTGAGCCAGTGCCAAAGCTTCTGCAAATTCCAAACTATTTTCTCGTCGTAACGTAGCTATGCCCAAAAGTGCCGAGATGAGAAGCCCTGCTGCACCATAAAGCCAGGCAGGCATCTTACTTTGCATCAAAAATTGTGGAGTGCTGCTATAGGCAACGGTCCAATCTCTACCTCCCACCTGAATAGGAAATGCACCGAAGAATGCCCGTCCAGAATAGTCAGCTTGCTCAATTAGGCCAGATTTATGGGGGAGATGCCCATCGGCATCAAATATCAGACTTTGGCGCAGTTTCTGGGCCCCTTCAAATACTTCAAAATCAATCTCATTCTCAAGTTGTGCAGTCAGACCATGAAAAATTTTTTTTGCTAACAGAGGCATATAAACCCATCCCTGTAACTGCGCTTTGCGCTCAGAGAGACTTAAGAGAATTGGGTTACTGCTAAAGACTGGTAAAAGCGCCAAAAAACCGGGCCCCTCTAGTGGGGCCTGTACCAAGCTAACGGGCGCGGTAAATGCAACGTCACCAATTTCAAGAGATTTAAGCGCAGCCTCGCGGCGATTTGATTCTTGGCCGATATCATACCCAAGCGCCTCTTTGTTTATCTCTAAAGGCTCAATTCGCGTAATAACAAACAAGTCATCATACGTTCCGGAAGTCTTCAATTCGAATTGGTTAGCTCGGGCGACTTTCTCATGTTGCACGAAGGTTGAGATGTCATTTTTTTCCACGTATTCTATGTAGCCTAACCCCAAAGCCCCGGGAAATTCGGTCTCCAAATTTCGAGCACGAAATATACTCTCAAATTCTGCAACTGAAGGCTTCGGTAAGAGCGATAAAGCTGCCCGGGTCCCTCTCAACCCGTATCCATAAAGACTTAGCCGGCGCGCAATTTCGTTCTCGAGGCGAATTGCAAATTTAGAAAAACGATCTTGATTTATGACCTCTATGCGTCTCAGCTCTAGGTAGACTCCAAGAGACGTGGCAACAAGCACCGCAAGCATAATTGACGTTACAAGAAGCGATTTACGACTTACTCGTAAAAAATGTGACCGTCTGGGGGAAAAATCAGCCATGCAAGTGAGAGGTGCGATCCATAATCAGCTTCTTTCTGTAGCCATGATCGAATAAAAGGAGGCAAAACTCCAGAACCAAATTGACACTGATTATGCTAAGATTCAGAGTAGGTAACTGGTTGTAGATATAGTTAAAGACATAATCCCCATGGCAAAACTCTATTTTCGCTACGGCGCAGTAAGCAGCGCAAAAACTATGAACCTTTTGGCAGTGGCATATAACTATCGCCAACAGGGCAAACGAGTGCTGCTCTTAAAGCCTGCATTCGACTCTCGCTTTGGTGTACATAAAATTAAATCCCGGGCAGGCTTGGAACAGGATGCCGACATTCTGGTTCACCCCACTACCAAGCTACCAAGCGACTCACTCGTTGGCATAAGCTGCATTCTCGTAGATGAGGCTCAGTTTTTAGGAGTGCAAATAATAAATCAATTACGTGAAATTTCCGTGCACAAGAATATCCCCGTAATTTGTTATGGGCTTCGCGCAGATTTTCGTAGTCACCTTTTTGAAGGCTCGAAGCGACTGCTGGAACTTGCTGACACGATTGAAGAGGTAAAAACGACCTGTGCCTTTTGCAATAAAAAAGCGACCATGAATTTAAAACACAGCAACGGGCGAGCAACTATAGAGGGACCAAGCGTCGATCTTGGAGCAGAAGAAAAATATTTCCCGGCCTGCTATGGATGTTATCATGACCAGCTCAAGGCTGCGGAGACTCCCCTCTTCCCGACCTCCGAACAATTTGAGCTTTTTGCCGCGAACTCACTAGAAGCCATCTCATAATTCGTAAATTTGAGATGGCTTCTAGGCACGCCAAGGATGGCGTGCTCGGCGACCGAGCTTGCGAGGAAGCCGGTGCGACGCAAGGACGGGGCTTTTATGGGGTCCCCGTCCGAGCTTGGAGCACTCCCATACATGCAAGGGATGGCATGTATGAGATGAGTTTTATAGACGCGAAGCAGCGGCAGAATCTAATACGAACGTCACGTTCGGATGAAACTGCAAGGCCGATGCAGGCACTTTGGGATTATAGGGCATACGTAGGGCCGCAGCGACAGCCTCGGCTTTTTTCTCACCACATGCCATCAGCACAATCTTTTGCGCCTCTAGAATCGTTAAAATTCCCATGGTAATTGCATACTCGGGAACAAGCTCGAGGCTGCCAAAATGGACCGCATTATCTTCGCGAGTCTCTTGAGTAAGCTTCACAACTCTTGTCCTCGACCAAAGTGAGGTGCCGGGTTCATTAAAACCAATATGGCCATTACGCCCAATGCCGAGCATCTGCAGATTAATTCCGCCATTCCGTATAATGGCTTGCTCATAAGCAAGACAAAACTGTGCAATATTTTCTGAATTGGTGCTTGGCACATGCGTTTGTCCCCACCGTGCTCCCTCAGCTGGGGTAAGAGTAAGATCGACATGCTGAAAAAATTTAGTCAGCATTTCTCTCCGATAGCTTCCCTGCGCTCCATCGCCAATCGGGTAATACTCGTCGAGGTTAAAAGTGGTCACGCGATTTAAACTGAGCGTTCCGGCATGAAAATATCTTACAAGTTCGGCATAAAACGCCTGCATGGTGCTGCCCGTTGCCAAACCCAGTACCGCCTGGGGATTT
>JBIKUD010000084.1:0-6741 GCA_044347745.1 Bdellovibrionota bacterium | reverse complement strand
GAATCAAATAGAAAAATAATTCCGCCTGTCGCCGGAACTGAATCTTCCAGGCGATACATAATTTGTTGCAGGTAAAAACTTAGAGAATAAAATTCCTGCCTGAAAGAATAGAGCACTTCGCCACCCTTAGGCGGATTAAATTGAAAAGCAAAACCTCGAGGAGAAAGTGCTTGTGCATAGCGCCCCGTAAATACTGAATCCCCTAATCCTAAAGCAGCCATCCATAAGAATGCACCAGCCCAGAAGACGCGCTGCACATTCTGCTTTCTACTCCAAGCAACAAGTAGTAATCCCGACACAGCAAATAGTTGCAGCAGAAACATAGAGCGTGAATCGCCAAAAAGTTGTTGAATTCGCTGTACGAGTTCATGCTCGCTATACTGGGCTGGAAATCCAACAACGCCAATCATTCCAATTGCAGCCGCGCATAAAAGCCATCCCAAAAATCTACTGGTGACGAGAAATAATTTGCGCTCTTGTTGCAGAGCAGTGTGAAGAACCTGAGCCAAAAGTAGTCCAATAAAAGGATACGCTGGTAGTAAATAGACACTGCGCTTACTTGAAGGAATTGAAAAAAAGCAAAGATAAGCTACCGCCACGAGAAGCGCGAAACTTGAAAGTGGGGATATTTGTCGCAGAAAGGTTATAGGAGACTTTAGCTTCTGAAAAACAGCAGCAAGTGCCTTGCGTTCAACTGTTGCCAAAATTAATAACGCCCAAGGCATAAAGCCCAAAAATAATGTCCCCCAAAGGTACCAAAATGGGTGATTATGGGGCTCATCTTCCATGGAACTCGTAAGCCGAGCAATATTCTCGTAATACACTTTTGCGCCAAAGGCTGCTCCCCTTTCTTGAAATGCAAGAAAATACCAAATTGATATTCCAAGAGCTGAAAGCAGCGCAAGCACCACATGGCGAGCAAAAACCCGTGCAGTCAATTTCCCATGTAACAGCGCCATCAGTCCGCTTATCCCCACAGGAAGCGCGATACCAATTGGGCCTTTTGTGAGCGCTGCTGCTATGCAGGTGCCAACCACTAGAAGAGGAATTCCAGAATACTCCCGCTCGTACCAGCGATATAGCCCAAGCAAAGAGAGTCCTGTGAAAACAGTCAGTAACATATCAACGCGGCATGCCCCTGCTGCTCGGTACCATTCAATACAAGAAGCAAGAATCGCGCAGGATAAAACCGCAACAGATGAATCAACTCGCTTTCGCAAAAACAACAAGAAGACAAGGAGAAAAATGCCCGACGCAAAAACTGAAGGGAATCGACACCAGAATTCTGTCACCTCACCGGAAATTTGAGATCCAAGCGCTATCAACCAATGCAACATCGGCGGCTTCGACGGCACGGCACCACCATACCCAAACGGAAGCACCCAATTCCCGGTTGCCAAAATAGATTGGGCAACTAAGGCCTCGCGAGGCTCTCCTCGGGTGAAAAAAGGTTTATCACCCAGAATAGATGTGAGCGTGCACAAAAAGCAGACTAAAGGGACAGCATACATGGCAAGTAGCCACTTGTTCTTAGCTGTTTCGTTGTTACGGTCAAACATAGAAGATTTGCCTATTACAATAGCTTTCAACCCTTCGCGAAAACAGAGCACAAATAACGCGATAGTTTAAACTACTCAGCTAAAGCCGCAGACTGGCGAGTTCAACTCAATCACACTATAAGAAAGATAGCTTCATGAGTGCAAACCCTATGTGTTCCCAAGATTTCAAATCACCCTCTCCTTCTCTAGCTTCCCTCTCTATTGTTATCCCTGCCCGTAATGAGGAGCAGTTTTTGCCGAAGTGCTTAGAAGCCATTAAAGCTGCCTCGCACGGCGTTCAGGTGCCGATTGAAGTAGTAGTGGTGTTAAATCGCTGCACTGATAGAACGGCCGAAATTGCTAAAGAGTTTGGCTGCACAGTAGTTGAAGCGGGAGGCAAAAATCTTTCGCACATTCGCAACAGCGGCGTTCGAGCCGCCCGCGGCGAGATGATTATCACCATCGATGCGGACAGCGTGATGTCTCCGAATATGCTTACTGCTGTACTCGAAGAGCTCTCTTCTGGAAAAAATGTAGGCGGCGGAGTACTCATTAAACCAGAACGTTACTCATTAGGAATATTAATGAGTGGACTAATGCTCTTACCTGTTGCGCTCTATCATCGAATATCAGCGGGTTTATTCTTTTTTCGCAAAGACGATTTTAACGCAATTGGCGGCTTTGATGAAAAACTTTTCAGCGCTGAAGATATAGATTTTGCAAAACGCTTACGTGCCCACGGGAAAGCTACTGGTCGAAAGTACCGGCATCTTCTCAAAGCCCACATCACCACCTCCTGCCGCAAATTTGACCGCTTTGGAGATTGGCATTTTGTGTTAAGACCGTGGCTTTTTTGGCGACTCCTCAAAGGCAAAGACCAAGCTGCTGCTAATCAAGTTTGGTACGACTTTAACGACCGCAGTTAGGCTCGCAGAAGACAGGATCTCCCGGCCACGGATGGCCTGGCAGCCGCGAAGCGGCTGATGCGACGTGAAGCTGGGGTTCTCAGGGGCCCCAGCGCAGCCTGGAGCCTAGTTGATGCAGGACAGCATGTCCGAAATCAAGCAATATACACTGCGATGTAGGACAGGATGTCCGTAGTCGCGCCATAAACGATGTCTGTAATCGAACCAAGAATGACAGCCGAAGGATCTCCCGGCCACGGATGGCCGGGCAGCCGCGAAGCGGCTGGAGCGACGCGACGCTGGGGTACTCAGGGGCCCCAGCGCAGCTTGGAGCGAGCGCGATGTAGGACAGGATGTCCGTAGTCGCGCCATAAACTCAGTACGACAACCCTTTCCCGTGGCGCACTATCTCGCCCTGAATCATGTAAATGACATCTTCAGCAATGTTTGTGGCATGATCTGCTATACGCTCTAAATTTCGCGAAACAGCAAAGAGGTGAATAAGTTTATCTGATTGGTCTGGGTTACGCTTAATAGCTTGATGGACCTTTTCGTACATTTGGCGATTCAGTGTGTCAATCTCATCATCTGCTGCACAAACTTCTTTGGCGATATCTGCATCCAGGTGAACCAAAGCTTCTAAACATCTTCGCAGCATGGCTTTCACTTTTTCCGCCATTCCGTGAAAATCAAGAAGCTCGGGCGTATCTTCAAGTTTAGCTAGTGTTTTGGCCCGGCGCGCGATATTCACCGCCAAATCGCCTATACGCTCTAAGTCGTTATTGAGCTTGAGTACGGCAACAATAAACCGCAAATCGATTGCAACTGGCTGATGCAAAGCGAGGATCTTAAGGCAATCTTCCTCAATCTCCACCTCCATATTATCGACATTTGAGTCATTTTCTTTCACACTCTCCGCTAACGCGATATCCCGCATTTGCACAGCTTTTACTGCTTTAAAAACAGCCTCCTCAACCATCGAGCTGAGCGTTAGGACTTTAGCTTTGAGCTTTTCAATTTCACTTTCAAATACGCGAACCATCTTAATTCACACTTATCCGAATCGACCTGTTATATAGTCTTCAGTTTGCTTCTTCGCAGGCATCGTAAAAACTTGTTTCGTTGGACCAAACTCAACAAGCTCACCTTCAAAAAAGAAGGCTGTATAATCAGAAACACGGGCTGCTTGCTGCATATTATGGGTCACAATCACAATGGTATACTGCGATCTCAGTTCAGCTATAAGCTCCTCAATTTTTGCGGTAGAACGAGGGTCCAAGGCTGAAGCAGGCTCATCCATTAAAAGAATTTCTGGATCAACGGCCAAGGCACGGGCAATACAAAGACGCTGTTGTTGCCCGCCCGAAAGACCCGTGGCGCTTGAACTTAACCTATTTTTGACCTCGTTCCATAAATCAGCTTTTACTAAGCTGCGTTCCACAATTTCAGCCAATTTCTTTTTATCGGTAAGTCCATGGATCCGGGGCCCATAGGCAACATTCTCGAATATAGATTTTGGAAATGGGTTTTGCCTTTGGAACACCATTCCTACTCTTTTTCGCAAGGCAACCAGGTCAGTAAGCGAGTCGTAAATGTCTTGACCTCCGATGCGAATTCCTCCGGTATGCCTCGTGCCTTCGATTGACTCATTCATGCGGTTAAGGGTTCTGAGAAACGTCGACTTGCCGCAGCCCGAAGGGCCAATGAGAGCGGTGACTTGGCGCGCAGGAACCGACATACAAATATTAAAAAGTGCTTGGCTCGCACCATAGAAAAAGTTGAGTTGATCAACTTCAACCGCCTTTGGAAGAGCAGCAAATGTTTCGTTCATGCGTCCCCTGTTCTCAACACTAGATTCGAGATCACGCTCAGCATATCTGCCGTCTTGAGCCTCACTAAGAGCAACTTGAGTGTATATCATAACGTATTATTCTCCACACCTCGGGGCAAATGAATTACAAAGCGACTTCCAACGCCTACTTTGCTGGTAACAGAAGCTTTGCCACCATGCGCCTCTGCTACATGCTTTACAATTGAAAGACCCAGCCCAGTTCCTCCTGTGGCCCTGGTTCTAGCCTTCTCTACGCGGTAAAACCGCTCAAAAATTCTCGTTAAGTGGGCTGGTTCAATACCTACCCCTTGATCGCTGACCACAATACACAGCTCGCGGTCATTCTCCTCAATTGACACCGTTACCGTGGTGCCCGCATCACTATAAGCAATAGCGTTCTGAATTAGATTCACGATTGCCTGCTCAAGCAAAGTTGCATTGAGCAGCCAAGGGAAAGAACCCAGAATTAAATTTACTATTGAAATATTTTTTTGCTGAGCTACATGCGCGCAATGTGCACAGGCTTCTTTTACAACCTCTTCAAGCTTCGCCTGCGTTTTTATGATGCTGCGCTGCCGGTTACCTTCCTCTACGCGCGACAAGGTCAGCAAATCTTCAAAAATAGCATTCAGTCTATTGGCCTGCCGACCTATAATCTCAATAAAACGCTTGGCATCCTCAGGATTCTCGATTGCGCCTTCGTCGAGTGTCTCAACAAACCCCTTAATCGCGGTAATAGGTGTGCGGAGCTCATGTGATACATTCGCCACAAATTCTCGGCGGACTACTTCAAGGTGATGCATACGAGTAACATCGCTAAACACCAGCAAGTTCCCGACTGAGGCCCCAGAAGCATCATGCATCGGCACTCCATAGGTCCGCAAAATCCGCTCTCCGCCAAGCTGCAACACGACATCGGCTTCAATTTTCTCGGGCGCATGTCGCACTTGCTCTAAAAATTGTAACAAATCGGCATGGCGAACTACCTCCTGGAATGTTCGCCCTAAGGCATGAGAAAACTGAAATCCAAGCAATCGAGCGGCTGCCTCATTTACCCGTAAAATGCGGTCATGTGGGCCCAAGGCGATAACCCCTTCTGTCATACTCGTCAGTACCGAGTCCTGCTCTCGAATTCGCGATTCAAGAACCCGTTCGCGTTCTTGGATGGCCTCCATCATTTCGTTAAAACTGCGGGACACGTCATACGTGTCTTCTGTATCAGGTATATACAAACGCGTGGCAAAATCTCCCGATTGCACCTTGAGGAAAGCAAGTTTGCATTCTTCAATGAGGCTGCGGTTTAACTTGGCGCTAAATAGAGCCAAAGCAGCCACCAGCAGCCCCATGCTTAAAAGCAGTTGCCCCGGCGACCAATTAAGGAGTAAGCGAAAAAAGCTAGCGAAACAAAGGAGCACTACAAGCCAGAATGCTATTTGTTGGCGCCGCAGAATATTCATACGTATTCAAAAATTGATTTCGGCAGAGAAGCGTGCTCTCGGCCTTATAGACGCCTCATCCTTTAAAGCGATATCCAACCCCGCGCACTGTTTCAACAAAAGCGCCATAGTCACCTAGCTTGCGACGCAAACCAACAATTTGCACATCCACCGAACGATCGGTCACCGGATAGTCCTCACCGTGTACCGCATCAACAATTTGCTGACGGGTAAAAACCCATCCAGGTTGCCGCGCTAGAAAGTGAAGTACCTTAAATTCTGTGGACGTTAAATCAAGCAGCTCTTTGCCAATCCGCACCTCATGGCGTCCGGGATCAATTGAAAGTTCATCTATCACCAGTGGCTTCGTAATATCTTCAGGGGTACTGCGATTACGCCTGAGCACTGACTTAATTCGGGCCGACAAAACACGAGGACTAAATGGCTTCACCAGATAATCGTCTGCACCAAGTTCAAGTCCGCTGACAATATCAGCCTCCTCGCCTCGCGCACTGAGCATAATTACCGAGATATGCTTCGTTTTTGGATCGCTTTTTATGCCCCGGCAGACATCAAGGCCGTCAATCCCCGGTAACATCAAATCGAGTATGACGAGATCAGGACTTTCGCTCCTTACTTTCTGAAGCGCTTCTTCGCCGCTACCCACGCACGTAATCTGATACCCATCTTTCGCTAAGTTGTAGCGAATGAGTTCCAGAATGTCCGCTTCATCATCAACTACGAGTATCGACTCTTTAGCCATGGGCCTCCTCTAAGCGAGAGATAGTCTATGAGTGCTCTACAAGAAACTTAGCATGCGAGCTTCACTATTTGCTAACAAAGGGGTCTAAATCCGGTTAGAAGAATGTAAGTTTTGTGTTAGAGCGACTCCGAGTCCCCCTGTTTTATTTGTCATTTCTGCGCTAAAACAACTCCATCGTTTGGAGGACTTACTATGCCAACATACTGCCCCGATGCCCCACATGCGCCAAAAGCAATCGGCCCCTATTCCCAAGCAGTTGTTTCAGGGG
>JBIKUD010000083.1:0-6744 GCA_044347745.1 Bdellovibrionota bacterium | reverse complement strand
TCAGTTTCAACTTCAGCCAGAATATCTCCACGGGCAATTTTATCTCCGACATTTTTTTTCCAGGAAAGGATTTTGCCGGCGTTCATGGTATCGCTTAGTTGGGGCATTTTAATTTCGGCGGCCATAAGTAGTTACTTACTCTCCTGGACTTGGGGTGAGGGACGATTGAGCAGGCTAAGTCGTAGAGACTTTCTACACTAGGACCGGGTTATTTTCAATTATCTCCCCTAAGTCATTAGGATTTTTGGAATGCTTCCTCCCCGGACAGTAGGCCGCCGCTTACCTCGCGTACTTAAGGAGATATTTAGTTTCAATGCAGATTGTTGATAGAAGAGAATAGAAGCTGAACCCCTATTTTTTGCACCCGGGTATCCACCGTGCTTTATGGGCCTACTCGCTATAAAATGCCGACCCCATTTTTGCTAAGCCCATTTCCTTTGAGTACATGAGTTAGTCTACCAAGAAGAGAGCGCATTTCTTTGCTAAGCTCTCCAATTCTTTGTCGTTCCCATTCTGTGAGTGAGCGTTGCTGTTGCTTGAGGGCGAGATGGGCGTGCTCTCGCCTTAGATCGATTATTTCGCTTTTAAGCATACGCTCGTTCCAGCGATGTTCGCTGAGTGCTCTAAACTGCTTTTTAACTTCATTTGTCATAGGAGTATATCTCTTCTGGTTAGCGCTGAAGATTGCAGGTAGTGTGCCAAGGCTCATGAGCCCGATACCTTCCCCTGGTGTGGTTACTCATTGAAAATACGTGATATTTTCTGCGAAATTAGCCTAAAAGGTATTACGATGTTATAGTAAGACCGCTTGAATTCGCTTTGCCTGCGCTTAAAAAGGCGATGCAGCGAGGTGCGGAAGTTAAACCCAGCCTCATGATTTTTTTCAAAAATCATTCGCGCAGGGGTTATATTCATTAGGACGTATTGTATCAGCACATGACTTCTGGCTTTTCCTCAAATTCTAATCCACCCGGTCTTCGAACCACGACCGGTGCTGCCCAGTCTACGGAGGAATCAATTCAAAATTTGAGGCGTTTTGTTGCCGGTTTAAATTCCAAAATTGATCGCTTCGCCGTTCAACAGAGTTCACCCAAACAGTTTGCTCGAGAAGTTTTATCAGTATTACGTGCACTCATTCGTGAAGAGTCTCAGGCCGGAGCGAGTGAAGACGCCATTCAGAAGATGTTTCAACGCTTATGGGGATCACCCGGCATCCGTAGCATATTTCAATCGCTCTATGAGCGTAGCTCTGAAGTGCTTGAATCAACCGCTGCGGCTCCTTTGTCAGTCCAAGACTCAATTTCAAAACTTGAAGAGATTGTGGAATGGTATGAGCGTCGGCGTCGGAATTTAATTGAATTAGAATCACGCGGCAATCTTAAAGGGGACAGAATATTTTCAATGCAGTGCCAGGCTGGCCGGAAATACTCCGGATGCGAGGCCGTCGAGGTGCGCTGCGCCTTGCAGTTGGCGGAGAGATTCTCACAAACCCTTTGGTTAAGGGTTCGGGTGCTTCAAGATACCTGCCTCGTACTGCCAGCTGAGGGTGCTGAAACATGGATTGAGCGATCGGGAATTCTTTCTTGTGGCGCCGAAACTGAACTAAAACAGCCCTTTGCTGCCATGTTGCTCGTTGTGGCAGGACCCGAGCGCTCTCTCATCGACTCCGCTCACCTCTTTGTGCCGACTGGGGCTCTGAAGCTAGAGCCAGGAGTAAGGATGCTTCAAATTGAGTGCGCACTGCTTTCGGCTTCGGGAGATTTAATTCATGAGATAAGGCAAGAAATTCAATGCCGAGTCCCTGCTCGTAGCGAGGCGAAAGTGCCAGCTTCCCCGCAGTCTACAGGCCTCTGGACGATAGAACCGGTCAGTGCAACTCAGCTAAGTGATTTGCATGTTGATGCAGATGAGAGCATGGGCCTATTAAAATGCAAGTTTAGCTTAAATTCTTTTGAGGAAGATGAAAGTCGCATGTTTGTCGAATGGCGCCTCAGCTCCACCGACGGGTTTGGCATAGAGACCCGAGATGCAACATATGCTGATTCAAGTGGAGCCTTTTGCCTGCTGCGTTCACTTAAGGACATATCAAAAGACAGCAGTACAGGGCTGCGTCGTCTCGAGGTGCCTATCGACCTACTTGATCTCGCAGAGGCAAAACATACTTTGGTTTCTGAAGTTGTGGTGCTTGATGAATTTGGTCAGCGTGTGTGTGGCGACTCCGTAACTCACGAGGTGCGTTGCTCTGGCTTAAGGGTGCCTGGGCTGGGACTTCAGGCCGTGTCTTCTCCACAAGAAGAGGCGAATGCGCCTCTCTTTGAAGGACCGAAATTGAACCAATTTGAGATTGAGCCGTATGCTCGGTGGCTGAGCATGCCACAGCTCCGAGTGGCGTTTGACCTTCAACTCAAACCTTTTATTGGTCAGGAAGTGCAGGTGCTTTGTAGCATTGAACATTATATTGATGAGCGCCTAGCTGCTTCTCCCTTGGCGCCCAAGGTGGTCCGGCGTTCTCTTAGTTTTATCCCTCGAGCCGATGGTTCAGTTCAGGGTTGCTTGCATATATCGCATCATGAATTAGTTGCCTCTGGATTTTCTCGGGTGAACGCCAAACGAATTCTCGCTAGAATTCAAGTTTATTCGGGCTCCGGAGTGTTGCTTCTCAATCGAACCAAACTCGCCCCGTTGCCAACATTTGAAGCTGATTTAGCATCGTTACCTGCTGAGAATACGCTTGCCTCTCTGCCTGCTTCAATTGAGCGGATTCAGCTCGAGCCCGAGGAAGGGCGGTTGCTGCTTCGCTCGGAAGTGACAATCACGTTAAAACCTCAAGAAATTCCGTCACGAAAATTTAGTTTGTACCATGAAGCAGTGACCATGCAGGGGACCAGTGTGCATCAGTCTATAGGGTCAACTCCTGGATTGACTGGTCAGCTAGAACGTATTGAGTATGGCCCAGAGTTGGGGATGCTCACTGGCCAAAGTACCCAGTTGGTATTGCAGGTGTCGGATCAGTTGAGAGGCCCAACGGGCCAAATTCCAACGCCTGGCATGTATGCCATAAAATTCATGCTGTTCTCGGAGGCTGGAACGCTTCTTCAAACGCTTCATCAGCACTTTGAACTTAAAGGATCGGCCTCTCAACCTGAGAAAATGACTATCGTAGAAAAAAGTTGTAGCACTCAATTGCTACCCCAACGCCAATCCTTATCAAAAGGACCATTGGGATTTTTCGGAAAGCTCTTTGAGTAGCGACCGATTTTTACTGCGATTGCGAGAGTTGGAATTTTTCCCGAGCACACACTGGGCAATATCCCAAATGTGTTAGGGTCCGTGGTGTCCACCGCGCGCAACGTGGACATGTTCCTAAGAATTGAGTCTTTTGGGGATGGAGGACCAAAAAGAGCAGCGCAGCAGTGAAGGCCTCAAAAACCTGATTGCTCTGATGCATGCTCGACAGACAAAAAAGGAGGCAAGCTAGCCGAGCTGAGATAAAAGGCGCAGAAAGCAACACAAACTGCTCCTCATTTAACACATCAAGGAGGACTGTTTTATCTCGCGCTATAAGATCTCTTTTTTCTTTGTGCGCCGCTATTCCCTGCTTCAGCGATGTATAACTTTTATATCCAACAACCAGCGCAGCTCCGAACACATACAAACCAAACTGTTCAAGTTTCCAGACAAATTCAGCTATGAGCACAAACAATGCCAAGCCAATACCCCAGTGGGCATATCCTTGGGTTTTTTGCAGTAGTGAAGCATGCACAGCACGCGCGCGGTGTAAAAGTGCTGTCACATAATCGGAGGCAAAACCGAACAATCCAAGTAAGAGAAAAAGATAGGCCAGTGCTTCAAATTTTCTAGTTGATTGAACCGAGAACGGTAGCTCAACTGCAAACCCTAAAATGAGCGCGTCGATAACGAGCGAGATGGCTAATGTATTCCACAGCCAGCACGCCTTGTTAAAAAAATAGAATACCGAACGGCTCCCAAGACGAATGGGCAATTCTCGCTGCTCGCGAAACTTCGCCGCTACGGGTGGCACATAGGCAGCGCCCTGATGCGTGGTTGTTTTGGTCAGCCTTTTAATCAAAGTGCATCCCTCAAGCGAAGCACAACGTGAACGGTCAGGAATGTTATGCTAAAAACAAGCCGGATGGTGTAGCATATACGCCAGTTTTGCGAGCGGTGTATTGCGTATAACTATGCAATAATGTTCTATTTTTATTGAACCCTTCAAGCGGACCACAAAAAAGACGGCATAAACGTGTCACATGGTGAAAATCCCCGTTCCTCATAACCCCGAGTATCCGACAGTCTCGGAGGTATCACGGCAACTGAATGCCGCTTTAGAGCGGCAGTTTCCAGAGATCCGCTTCTCTGGAGAAATTGCAGAGTGGATGCAGGCACGAAGCGGGCACCTTTACCTAACCATCAAGGATGCGCAAGGACAACTTTCAGCCGTGATGTGGGCCGGTATGGCTACCGCACTCGATTTTAAAGTTGAACAGGGATTGGGAGTGTTGTGTCATGGACGCCCCAACATCTACAAGGCAAATGGGCGTTTTCAGATTGTGCTTAGTCGGATGTTGCCCGCTGGAGAAGGAGCCTTACGCAGAAAATTCCTCGAATTAAAAGCAAAACTTGAAGCTGAAGGGCTCTTTGCTGAAGAACGTAAAAGAAAAATTCCATTTCTTCCCCGAAGTATTGGAATTGTGACCTCGTCAACGGGGGCAGTTATTCACGATATTATGGTAAGGCTCCAGGAGAGAGCTCCCCAGATACCGACATTTTTGGTTGATGTAAAAGTGCAGGGCGAAGGGGCTGCCAAAGATATTGCAGAGGCACTTAAGTTTTTAGATGCCTCTGGACTTTGTGAGGTGATTATCTTGGCGCGTGGCGGCGGGTCATTGGAAGATTTGTGGTCTTTTAACGAAGAGATAGTCGTGCGCTCGATTTTTGCATGCCGCACGCCGGTGATTAGTGGAGTGGGGCACGAAGTAGATGTGACGCTTGCCGATTTTGTCGCTGACATGCGAGCTCCTACGCCCACCGCAGCCGCTGAGATGGTAGCGCCAAGAACTAAAGATCTGCTCAAAGAATTAGACCAATTTAGTCGTCGTCTTACGGATACGGATCGCTGGTTAACTCCACTTGGGCAACGAGTGGATGACCTCGAGCTACGGCTTACTCATGTCACTAAAACACGTCTGGATGCACTAGCGTTGCAGGTAGAGGCGGTAGCAGGCAAAGTGGCTGCAATTCAGCCGAGAGAAATACTGGCGCACCTACAGAGTAAGCTTCGATTGCTCGAAGAGCGTTTGCTCGGTCGTCAACGAAAAGCCTATGATACCTGGCAGAATATGCTGCGACTCTGTGAGAGCCGTCTTGAGAATTCGAGTTTTAGACGCGAATTGCCGCGCCTTTCTGAAAAGCTCGAAACCTCCTATCAAAGGCTAGAGCGAGCGATAAGAACCAATCAAATGCGCACCGTTCAAATTGTGGAAACTTTGGCGCAACGGCTTGAAGCAGTAAACCCCAAGTCTGTGCTCACCAGAGGTTATGCAATTGTCGAGGGAGTTAAGGGAGTGCTCAGTTCAAGCCAAAATATTGAGCAAGACGACTCAATTTCAATTACCTTTAAAGATGGTAAAGTAAAAGCTTCTGTAACCGGAAAGGAATCGCTATGAATCAGAAAACGATCACTTTAAAAGATTTACTCTCTGAGGAGAACGCGGAGTCTAAAATCGAAGGCCTGAGTTTTGAGGATGGACTAAAACTTTTGGATGAACTGGTTGAGAAGGTAGAGTCAGGTTCGCTCAGTTTAGATAAGTCTATTACTTCTTATGAGCGAGGTGTCGCGTTGCTCGAGCATCTACGAAAGATGCTCTCCGGTGCAGAGGCTAAATTGAAAGTATTATCACGGTCAAAAAATTCGTAAATATCATTCATTAATGCAAGTAGACATGAAACGTTTTGCAGTCTGGCTTTTGGTTATTTTAGGCTTTGTGGCCTTCGTTAAATTTTCTCTTCTTTCGCACTCAGAAACCTGTCAGAAACTTGAGGTTGAGGCAAAAAGTAGGCTGCATGAATTGGCAGTTTGTCAGACTGATTCTGATTGTACTTTCGTACGTTTAAGTTGCCCGTACGACTGTGTGACTGCCTTGCATAGAAATTCGGTGGATCCTGCAATGACACTTGTTTCAAATTACAATAAAAATTGCATGATGGTTTGTCCAGAATGCCCCAAGTTTGATCCCGGACCCATACGTTGTATGGCCGGTTTTTGTGTGGCAACCGCCCCAAATGGGGACTATCAGAGTAGATAACTGCAATCCTGCGTAGCGTTGGTCTTATCGATCTTGAAGTTCCAAGTTGTCTCCGGGCCATTTGAAGTGCTCAACTTCATGAGGCGGAATAGTCCAGGTCGCGTGTTCGGTTAAAATTTCGAGCATCGGATGCTGCCAGCGGCAGGTCTCAAGAAACTCAAGAGTAAGTTGTATTTGGCGGTCGGAAATAGGAAATGTTGAAAATTCAATATATCCGCTGCCCAATGGCTTTGTAACCGTAAGTTCTGTAAGCCCAGAAAAATAGACTTCAGCGGGTTTGTCTCCTAATGCGACGACTTTTTTGTGTATCTCCTGCGAGGCTTCAGCTTTTCTAAGTTCCCCGAGCGCTAAGCTTACGAAATGGGTATGTGCCTCCAACGCGAAGGCATCAAAACTTTTGTGCGCCAGCCTCGGCAGC
>JBIKUD010000039.1:0-23996 GCA_044347745.1 Bdellovibrionota bacterium | reverse complement strand
CGATAATGCCAAAAAAAAACCAAAGTTTAGACGCGATCTCTTCTCGCGAACCATAAGCCTCGTATTACCCCATACGTTTCTCTTTACCGTAGCGCTTATCGCTTTAGGTGCCGCGAGTGGCATTAACCTTCTGTTTCCTCACATCATTAAATTCCTTCTCGACACCGGGGGACTCGACTATTTTAAGCAACACTATATCCAGATTGGTCTTGGACTGGTGCTCCTATTTGGGCTCCAAGGGCTCTGCTTTTATGTACGAGCCTTCGCATTTGGCGTAATCGGACAGCGCGTAGTCGCAAACCTCCGACGAGCACTTTTTTCCGCCCTTATCCAAAAGCCGGTTACTTATTTTGATTCCGCCAAAGCGACCGATTTGGTTTCTCGCATAACCAATGACGTACAACTACTGCAAGACACAGTGAGTATTAAATTATCCGTCCTCATTCGCTACGCGTTGCAAGTAGTTGTAGGCGTAGTGCTTATGGCTACCCTTTCGTGGCCACTTACCTTAACCATAATGCTCCTTTTGCCAGTACTGGTCGGACTTTCTATCGCCCTAGGCAAAAAACTTCGTAGCCTCACTCGTGCCCAGCAAGAGCTGCTCTCCCAAGCCAGCGCCCGCGTTCAAGAAGCATTTGATGGAATTCGCTTAGTTAAAGCCTTCAACCGTGAAGAATACGAAATTTCTTCTCTTGGACGCCTTACTGCCGCCTGGAGCAGCGTTGGTGAAGATCGCTGGAAGGTCTCTGCGTTCTTTCAATCGTTTGTCAGCTTTCTCCTCAATACGGTCATAATTCTAGTCTTACTCTTTGGCATTTACCTAGTCAGCAGCAATCGCCTTACCTCTGGCGAACTAACAGCATTTCTCTTATATGGCGCAATAGTGGCAGTATCGTTCTCTTTTGTGGCCTCCAGTTATACCGAGCTTGTAACATCTCTTGGCGCATCCGAGCGTATCTTTGAGGTACTCGATAGCCACACTCCCCAACCCTCGGCGAGCAAAACACCAATCACCCAGCTTGGAAACATTCAATTTAATCAGGTGCATTTCGCTTACCCAAGTCGACCCGAGAATGTAGTGCTTCAGGGCCTTCAATTCGAGATTCCGAAAGCGAAAGTCACCGCACTCGTGGGACAATCTGGCAGCGGAAAAAGCACTATTGTGCAGCTTTTAATGCAGCTTTATTCCCCCACAAAAGGACACATTTCATTTGACGGGCAAGAAGCGGCTTCTTTCTCCAGCCAATCGATACGTGACCGCATAGCACTTGTGCCTCAAGATCAAATTCTCTTTTCAACCAGCATTAAAGAGAATCTCCTGTACGCAAAAATTGATGCTTCGCAAATAGAACTTGAACAGGCGTGCGCCCAGGCACAAATCTTAGACTTTATTCGTTCTCTAACGCTGGGTTTTGATACCTTAGTAGGCGAGCGTGGGGTTCAGCTTAGTACTGGTCAAAGACAACGCCTTGCTATTGCCCGTGCCATTCTTAAGTCACCAGAGCTTCTTATTCTAGACGAAGCCACCTCAGCACTTGATGTTGAAAATGAGTTTTTAATTCAAAAGGCCATCGAGCCCTTGCTCAAACGCTGCACGGTATTGGTCATTGCTCATCGACTCTCAACTATTCGCAGCGCACAGCAGGTAATAGTGCTTGAATCGGGCAAGGTTGTTGAAATAGGCTCACATGATGAGCTTATGAAGGGCTCTGGCCTCTATAGAAACCTGGTTGAACGACAATCAGAAAGAAAGGTAGACTGCGCTTAGTCGTTGGAACGGCTTCAAAAATTGCCTGATAGCGACATATATAACCAAATAGCGAATAACAAAAAGCGCATAATTTCACTATGACTTTTCAAGCCCTTATTATCGACGACGACCAAGCCTTCAAGCGCATTCTTGAAATGAGACTTAAGTCATTCCTGCCTGAAATGACGGTGACCTATTTCCCTAACCTAGCCGAAGCCCGAGAATATCTAAAAATCACAAGAAATGTTCGCCTAGACCTCGTGGTGCTAGATCAGCATTTGCCAGACGGGCTTGGTCTAGATTTTTTAAATGAAGGCTGGTTTCAAGATGTAGCTGTGCTCTCAATGAGCTCAGACCCTGCACCAGAAATTCCTGGTGCGGCAATTCAAGCCGGGGCCATGTATTTTCTTCCTAAAACTTGCGTATCGGACCCACTTTTTAAACCATTAGTGTTGGGCATTGTTGACCGGAGTCGCTTAGTACGAGAACTCAGTAAATCTAAAACCGATGCTCTGGTTTTAGATACCGTAAAAACCTTGGTCGGCACGCTGCGTCATGAAATTAATAACCCCCTTGGTGCCGTCTTGGGAGCTGCGTACTTGCTCAAAGCCCACCAAAGCGCTTCTGCAGAACAAAAGCAGGCAGCAGAACTAGTCGAGTCGAGTGGAAAACGTATCAAACATGTACTTGATCAGCTTTGCCAAGCAGTGCACATGGAGTCAGTGCACAAAGCAAACCAGAAAGTATTTCACATTCCTGGCGACAAGCCTTGGGGAGAAAGCGAAGAGTAGTCCCGGTGCATCTTAGACCATTTTGACAAGAAGCAGAAAATACTGCCTCGCTTGATGACGATCTCAAAATCGACCGAATTACCAAGAACTCCAAAAAAGCCAAAAAAAAAGAGCTGCCACGTGGCAGCTCTTTTTTTGCTAGCAGAGCAACTCAACTAAACGTTCGAAAACGGCATAAGGCCTAAGTTCTGCGCACGTTTAATGGCTTTTGCAAGCTTGCGTTGGTTGTATGAATTCAAACCAGTCAAACGACGGGAAAGAATTTTACCGCGCTCACTTACAAAGCGGGAAAGCATTGTCACATCTTTGTAGTCGATAGTCTTAGTAGGATCTTCCATAAATGGATCGATCTTCTTACGACGACGGAAAAGTTGCATGCGTTGGATTGGAGGGAGTGGCTCATATCGACGGCCTTCTCCTTGTGGGGCACCAGCAGGAGCGCCGCCTGTTTTGCCGCGATCTTCGCATACCTTCATTGGGCGACCATTAATGACCTTGTTGTTCAATTCATTAATTGCCTTTTGCGCATCTTCGTCAGTTTCCATTTCAACGAAGGCAAACCCCTTTGAACGGCGTGTCTCGCGGTCTGTTGCGATAACTGCGCTAATTACGCTACCAGCAGCAGCGAACATTTCGCGTAGTTGGTCTTGGGGGAATTCGAAATCAAGATTGCTGATAAAAAGCTTCTTTGCCATATCCTCTACTTACCGAGCGCTTCACAAACACGACCTTGGTACCCAAGCTCTGTTATACTGAGCCTGACCAACCGCGCTCTTCCTGCTAAATCAGTTGGTTACTAAGGGCAGAACCGAGCCAAATATTCGGTTCCTGCGTGAGGGTAAGACTTTATATAAGCGCTGCAGAAGAGTCAAATGTGCTGATTTATGCCGCTGATTCTCTTGTTGGTATGCCTGTTAAAACGCAGTTAAGCCACATGGTGTCACCTAGGCTCCAAAATACGCCTTTTGGCAAAAAACTATCAATTTCAAATACTTCTGCGGCATTTCTTGCTTGACGCGTTAGGTTTAAGTAAGTAAAAGCTTTAGGTGTGTTAAAGCAACTGCTTTTTTTCGTGAGAGATCACGAAGGTTTAGCCTAAGTATTCCTGGTCTGCCCTTACGGTAGTTGAGTAAGGACGTGTCTTTAAGTTGTTCATTTAATTTGGAGAGCCACTATTTATGAGTAATTCGTTGCCTGGCAATCGCTTCTCCCCCGAACGCGAAGATGATAACGAGGCCTCGTCGCCAGTTAAGCCGGAGCGCAATTTACTTGCTGCTGTTCTTGCTCGCGCGATTTGTGATGCCTTTGGCACCGCCCACTGCGAGCGTCATGTAGTACGTAGCGCCAGACAGTGGTTATTTGGCAAACTCACCCCCAAAAAGCCTTTTAGCTTCGCTTGGGTTGCCCTACACCTCGATCTTGACCCCCTCTCCCTCCAGCAGAACCTAAGAATGTACGAAAACAAGCCTGAAGAAATTCAAGAGCGTTTGTCGCTACTGCGGTAGTCTCTTAGACCAAACTTGGACTAAGTGCATAGAAAAGGCCGTATCTCCCGTTATAGGTGAGATACGGCCTTTTTGTATCAACGCTACGAACCGAATGGGCTCTCGTCCTGGTTTTGACTGGCTTTGCTTGCTCAGGCACTATAGGGCTTCTAACCAGAATATCGGCTTCGGTTTTCTTTTTTCGAACTCATAACACCAGCGCCCCTACATGAACTACCAAAACTGGTACGACCAAAAATACCATTTACTTTCTGGTCACGGCATCTGGCTGCGAGGCCAAGAAATTAATCGCCTACCCATAAGCCAATACGAAGCGGCAACTCTTCGCGTGCTCTTGGTGCGGCTTTCTACCTATTTTGATACCGGCTATTCGTTTACTCACCAAATTTTATATCAAATTGCAGCAAAGCTTCCTGGAGTGTTTCCTGACCTTGGATTTTTGCCGCCGTTTAACGACGCCAAACTATTTAGTGCAGACGGCGTTCCGTGGCTTTTAGGAACGCAAAGCAAACTAGGCCCCAAAGGTTTCGATCTCATTGGAATTTCAAATTCAATAGTGCAAGAGCTCATTAATATCCCCTCGCTCCTTACACAAAGCGGAATTCCCTTGCGTAAATCTGAGCGCATGCAAGATCCTGAAATCCCCTTGCTCGTGATGGGGGGAGCTAATGCGCTTTATTCATCAGTCCTTTGGAATCCTGATCCCCTTATTGACGGTATTTTTGTGGGTGAAAGCGACGTCGGTATTCGCAGTATATATAGCATTACTCAAGAAGCTAAAAATGCCGGTGCCACCAAAGAAGAAATATTAGATAAGCTCGAGTCTCTCGATGGCTTTTTTCAACCAGACAAGCCTCGACGTACCCGTAAGTTTTTTATCCCTAATCTTGGAGAGAGTGAGTCGCTCGAACAGGCTCCGGTATACTACCTGGCTGATCAGGTAGGCAGTAGCCACTTGCAAATCAGTGAAGGCTGCCCCTGCTTTTGTAGTTTTTGCGCCGAGAGTTGGGATAGGAAACCATACCGAGAACGCCGCGCAGATAAACTTAAAGAAACTGCATTAAAGCTCAAAGCCGGAATGGGGCTAGATGAGATCGACATCTACAGTTTTAACTTCAATATGCACTCTGATTTTTATCAGGTGCTTTGGGATCTGGTACCTCTATTTCGTCGTATCGGCTTAAAGAGCCAACGTTTTGATCTATTGGCTCATGACCCTGCCATGATTGAGTTCCAGCACACCATCGAGAAGGCCAGCATCACCTGTGGACTCGAAGGCATCTCCCCCCGCATGCGCAAATATCTGCACAAAAACCTGGAAAATGAACAACTACACGATAGTTTGACCGCGATATTCAAATCGAAAGCGCGTGAATTAAAAGTATTTTTAATAGCTACCGGACTCGAGGAAGATCAAGATTTTCTAGCTCTCGAAGATCTTCTGGGCCATATGCGTGAAATTCATACCAAAACGCTTGCAGGAACCCGCGTCATTTTCTCTATGACTCCGCTGGTCCGATTTCCCTGGACTCCACTCGAATTTGAAGATGCCCCTCCCATGTCCTGCTACGAAAAAATTCTACGCGAGGTACGGGCTAGAGTTGAGAAGGCAGGGTTTCAATTTCGTGAATCCGCTTGCCTGCCCGAATATTGGACGTCTCAGGTACTCGTACGCGCCTCAGATCCTCGCATCGGTGCTGTCTTAATTGAATCAGTTAAGGCAACAGGCTTTGTCTATTATCGGGAAGTGTCTGATTCATTTCGAAATGACTTTGAAAAACGGCTCGCAACACTGGGTCTTGACCCAGAAACCTTACTGAAGGGGCATACGTTAGAAGAAAGCTCGCTCAAACCATGGGCCCTGATTGAAACGACGGTCAGACGTGAATTTTTATGGGCGGAAGTCCAAAGGGCACGAGCATACACCGAAATTGACTATTGCTTGGGTCGCAGTTGGGTCAAAGCACAATGTTTTCGCTGCGGCGGTTGCCCATCTAAGTTTCACATTCGCGACATAGTCCTGGCCAAACAAACTCGCGGATACTCACTTGAGTCATTTAAAGCGCATGTTCGTCAATCTCGAGATAACCGAGTAGAAATTTCGCTACTAGTTCGCACCCACGCAGCTGCTCGCGGAGCACCGCGCAAAATGTATGCGGTGGCTCTGGCTCAAGCATTCATGCAAATCGCGCCAGAACTTATTCCAGCGTACCAGGGATTTGCCCGCTCAACTTGGGCTACAGAGAGTCCAGCCTGCTGGATTATTGGCGAAGAAGTTCTGACACTTTTGTGGTCAAAGCCGCTTCTCAGCAGCCTACAAAAACGTCTTGCCGATCCGCACTTTGTTGCCTCGGTAAATCAAAAAATTAGTGAATGGGGTCACCTTTTGGGCTTTGCTCCGCCTCAATGGGAGCCAGAAGAGGTAGTTTTTGAATCTCCCGTACGCTTTGAACCCGAACCATTTTTTAAGTCCAAAGGTCTCCGTGCGACAAAAATTAAAAATGCTCATGGGGGCTATCGTTACGAGTTGCCGAAAGACTCGGTGAAAAAGGGCATTCTAAGGGGAATAGATACCCACTCTCAGGGCGAAAGCCTCTCTGTATTGCTTAAACCCGGCCCTAAGCTTGATCTCGAAGAATTTTTAAGAACTTGCTTCCCAGGAAACACGACGAATGACTGGGTACGCGTCGTTTGTAGGGCAAAAGGCACGGCTCAGGAGTTGCTTGAAGACCGCGCTAGCTTCGCCTGTTAATTTAAGAGCAAGTCAGCTGCCCTGCCTAACTTGGAAAACTTTCAATAAAGATCTTCTCCCGAATCTTCCAATAACGCTCTTGTTTGCGCGCTATAATAAAAATAGGCAAGCGGAACTGTTCTTTGGCTGCAACCGCAGCGTCTATGCTTTCAATGCGTAGATCAAGCTCGGGGCGTTTTAAATGCATGCGTAAGAAATTATAATAAAATACTTTTGCATCTTGTGGGTGCGTAAAGAAAAATACTTCGCTCAAATGCTGCGCATTGAGATCATAATAACGCACCTCGAGCCTTTCGTTTCCTTTTTTATCGACTCGACGTTCAAGAGTCATTGAGTCAGGCTTCATTACATGTGCATCTTTTGCAGACATCGCCTCTCGTATCTTAGCTTGCTCATCTACAAAATGTGCCCCGCAGGCAGCACAACTCTCTGCGTCGATTCTGTTTTCTACTGAGCATCTCTCACACACTTTAAATCGATATTTAAATCCGCAGGGCACTAATTCGCCTGATTCAGGGTCTTCAATTGCCCCTCGACATTCGGTACCAAAATGCTCTACGACTTTACCTTTCTCGTCGGCGCGGCCCCAAAAATCATTTTCGTGTTCACATCTTGGACAACAAACTTTAACTGCTACGGCATCAGAATAGGGCTTTCGTTCGTGAATTTGAGGACTAAAGATGTCGTGAGGCACTCCGGTATAATCAAGCACTAAACAGTCCTGTTTACCTTCGAAAAGTCGCAATCCTCGCCCCACAATCTGCTGGTAGAGACTCACTGACTCGGTTGGCCTCAAGATCGCAATTAAATCGACATGTGGCGCATCAAAGCCGGTGGTCAGAACAGACACATTCACCAAATATTTAATCTGCTGATTCTTAAAAGACTGCACGATGTGATCACGCTGCTCTGCCTCTGTGCTTCCAACGACCATAGCCGCTTGGCCTTTCGGTAAAATGGCCAAAATTTCGGCCGCATGCCTCACTGAGGCTGTAAATATAAGTACGCCCCGACGCCGCTCTGCAATTTCAACAATATTCTTGATAATAACTGGCGTAATTCTACTTTGATCTTTCAATATCGCTTCAATGTCTTCGAGCCTGTAGCTTTGAGCCCCCAAGGGAAGCTGGAGCGCAGAAAAATCATAACTTGCAACCGGCGCATCTATTTGAACTGGAGGCGTGAGGAAGCCGGCCTCAATCATTTTCTTCAGGCTTAATTCATAGACACATTTTTTAAAGATTCGGGGCTGGCTAGAGCATAAAAACCCCTGGTAATTAAATTCGTATATCCAGCCTGAATCGAGGCGATACGGAGTGGCCGTGAGGCCGAGGATACAAACTTGAGGACTTGCTGCTTGAATTAACTCCAGCACCTGAGTGTACTGACTTTCATCTTCGCCAGAGACGCGGTGACATTCATCAATAACCACCAAAGAAAAGTCTTTAAAAAAACTGCGCTCAGCTCGGGCGACCGACTGAATACTCCCAAAAATAACCTTGTTGTCGGCATCCTTTTGGTTCAGCCCAGCCGAATAAATACCTGCATCTAAAGCAAAGCTTTTAAATTTTGAGTAATTTTGTTCAACAAGTTCCTTCACATGAGCAAGCACAAGTACCCGGCCTCGTGCCAAACGCGAAAGCTCCGCAATTACTAAACTTTTCCCCGCCCCCGTGGGAAGCACCAATACAGCCGGATTTCGCGATTTTCTAAAATGTTTGAGTGTCGCGTTTACAGCTTCTTGCTGATACGGGCGTAGCGTAAACATGATTTAAGACTCACGTACTCGGATTAGTCCTATGCACCATAGGACCCAAAGCTTCGTGATAATACGAGGCTCGCAGTCTTTCGATATAATTCCTGAACGGAATGTGGCCACTGGTAAATTGAAGGGCTAAATCGAGGACATCGTGTGTTTCCCTGTGCCAACGGGGCCAGTACTGCTTCTCGAGTGCAACCTGAGGGTGATCTGCAATGATATGTCTAAACAGTTCAAGCACTCTATTAATTGGCGCCTCTTGCGTATACGGCGGCAATGTTACACCAGCTTTTTGAGCTGCCTGGCCAAGTGAACTTAGAACATGTGCCAAAAAGGGAGCTGTTTCGTTTCTATCTAAACTTGGGGCCCCATCAATAAAGGCACTACGTGCATCTCGATAAACAAGCTCTTTCGCCCGTGCCAACTGACGTGATGACATTCGTGAAAGTGGCATCCCCACAGGCAGCTCAAGATCTGGAGCTTTTGCCCCAACAACGGGAACGGTGATTGGCTCAGGCCACTCAGCCCGAGTATTTGCCCATGCAAATTGACTACAATGTCCCGTCAGTGGCGCTAAAATATGCGTGGCAGTACTTTGATACGGCCGCCGATACCCGGCAATCTCGTACACTTCCTCCAACTCAGAAGCAAACAAGAAACCTGACCTCTCCGAGTGCGGATGCAAGTTGCTGCGCCTGACAGAGTAGCGATCTAGCTGCTGCTGCAAAATTCGTGCAAGTGATCTTTCCGGAGCTAACAGGGCCAAGGCGTCCTGAATAACCGGCACAAGGGTATCATCAACTTCAATAAGTGGAGCAAGCGCCTTATTCAACGCACGCAAAGAATCACGCCAATTTTTGGAATCACCATAGGTCAAAGTATACAAAGGCGTCGCCGTCGTATGTGCATTTGCAAGCGGCAATAGCGCCTCCCTAAATTGCTGGTACCATGAGTCTTGCAACAGAAAATTCTCTTCCCCAACGACCCCGTTCAAACGGGCCTCGGCCCTTTGGGTTATGCTTCGCAAAGCAGTAAAAACCATTTCGGGATCGAAAAGCTCGTTAGGACAACGAACATCAAGCGGAAGGGCGGCTTGCTCTAGGAAGGTAAGAAGAGCGGCAACATCACAAGTGCTTGCGCTTACCTGGCTTGACTCGGGCCAACTAAAAACTTTCTGCTCAACAGGTTGTCCCACAGTTTCCTTGACCTTTTTTGAATCCACCGGTTGCAACCCTTGCAACTCGGAAACAAAACGGAACGCTCCCGGGCATTATGTGCACTGCTTTGTTTCTTACTCAAGAAAAATTGGCAGGGCGCTTCTCAATTGCTGCACGCACCCCCTCTTTAAACTGGGAACTGGCATAATTTATACTCTGACAGCTCGCCTCCCGGCCGAGAGCGGTCTCCAATGAATCCGGGCTCTTCCGTAATGATTCCACGAGCTGATGGTTAGCCAAAGGTCCACATTGCGCAATTTCAGCCGCAATTAATTTTGCTTGCCCCAGGAGATTTTCGGCTTTTTCCACTTTCGAAACGAGTCCAATTCGCAAAGCCTCAGCGGCATCAATAACTCTTCCGGTTAACATCAGCTCTGCTGCAGCCGCATAGCCCAAAACCTTTGGAAGAAAATAGGTACCCCCCATGCCTGGATGTAAGCCAAGTCGAGTGAAAGTCACTCCAAATTTTGCGCCTTCAGCCGCAATACGCACGTCACAAGCTGTAGCCACACACAAACCCGCGCCAACCGCATGTCCGTTAACAGCCGCGATAAGAGGAATGTTCAGTTCAAGAATTGAAAGAAAGGAATCGTAAAAATTCCGCATCCTTTTATAATTTTCTTCACTCGAAAGCTGAATTTTCTTTTCAAGCATTTCAAGATTGCCCCCGGCAGAAAACGCACGCCCGGCGCCGGTAATTATGATGCAACGCAGACTCTGGGCATTTGGTTTTAACAAGTGTACCAGCGCTTTAAACTCAGCAGCCATGTCTTCGCCCATGGCATTGAGGTTTGATGGATCATTTAAAGTAATGAGGCCGCAGCCTGGGGCATATTCGTTATATTCTACCAATGCCATACGTTGTCCCTTGAAATTACCAAAGCTGCCGCGAGCAGCACGATAAGCTTACGAGGACTATAATAGGTGCGCGAAACGCCAACAATCAACAAACTAGAAGCCATCTCATAATTCGTAAATTTGAGACGGCTTCTAGCAAAGAAGCGCCGCACCTTCTCATTACCGGTAAGAGACGGGTTTAAGCTTAGGAATGCGGAAACTCTTCTGCACTTTGAATAGCGGCAGCCTGGGCTCGTCGAGCTTTGAGTATCTCTCGTACGGTTTCAAGCTCTTGAACTCCAAGCTCGCCGAATTGCCGCACTAGTCCATAGGGGATTAAAATCTCCTGACCTATGCTGATTCGATTTACATCAAGTTGCGGATTTGCTTCGGCAATTGTGCGCCAGTTTTCTACTTCACCCGTGTACCAAAATGAGACTACCGCCAAAGTTTCACCCTTGTTGCGAACTTTATGGGTATAATATTCAGGAATTTCTGGAATCACCGGCAATTTTTTAAGCCTGACTGCTGCTTCTTGTTGCGTGCCAAAGCCCATCAATTGGGGAATATACTGCGGATAGGATCCATCAAGATACACGATGCGCATCATACCTGCTGTGATAGCAAAGGTAACAAAAAGCCTACTCAGCAAGCCCGGGGTACTTGGGTCAGCAAGCGCATGTCCAGGACGACGCCCCGTCGGCACCACTCCGGGCTGCACGGGAGCTGCTGGCTTAAGCACGGGCCGTTGTGCTTGAGGCTGCAAAGCCAAATTAAGAGCAGCCAACATTTCGCTTACATGTTGGAAACGTTTTTCTGGATCCCGCGCGACACATTTACGCACGAACTCAACCAAAAATGCGGGACAATCGGCCCGATACACAGATACAGCCGGAATATCTTGATTAACACGCGACTGCAATGCTTCGAATACATCCTCAGTTTCTGTGGGCGTGCGTCCGGCTAACAATCGAAAGGCAATCATGCCCAATGCAAAAATATCAGAACGCTCGTCAAAATGGCCGCTCTCAATGTATTCGGGACTTAAATAGTCGATGGCGCCTTCAACGTTTCCAGATAAAGCTTTACGCGAGCGTGCCTTGGAATACGCAATTCCAAAGTCAGAGACTTTAATCTGCTTCTCTTTCGTAAGCAGCATGTTTTCTGGTTTGATGTCGCGGTGCACAATGCCCGCTTGGTGAATTGCAGCAACCCCGCTGCACATTTGCTTCAGAAGTCCTACCACCACAGCAACGGGAAGCTGCCCGTGTTTTTCGGTTAGTGAAAGAAGATCGCCACCATCGGCGTACTCCATACTAAATCCGCACATGTCTCCATCTTCAAAATATTCGTAGGTGCGAATTACATTCGGATGGGACACATCGTAGGTATTACAAATTTCATCAGCAAAGCGCTTACGCATAGCACGGTCTGCGGCAAGCTCTGCTGACAATATTTTCACTGCTATCAGGCGATCAGCTAATTTGTTGTGTCGACAAAGATACACAGTCCCCATGCTGCCTGAAGCAAGCATTTTTATTATTTGATAATTTCCGTTGAGGGTTGTACCTGGGAGAAGATCCGCAGGAGAACTCTTTCCGACCACGCGGGCAATCGTTAACGCTTCCGCGAATTCCTGATCAGTTGAAGAGGATGAAGACTGCATAGACACACACCTAACTGCCGGGTAAGTGCACCACCACTTACGCTACAAAGAACAAGTCCCCTTGAGCAAAATCGCCGCCACCAGAATATCGCGAAGTACAAACCTACTAAAGTCTAAGGGCTTAAATTCTTTGGAATGTGCTTAAATAAACCAACTCGTGATAGGTCTCAATCCTTAACTCACTAAAATTATTCTTAATTTTTAGAGCTTTGTCCTGTCGTGGCTTGGGAGAAATGGAGAGAGCGACACTCAATCAAACCCGAAGAACTACCGTTGCAGCGAGCAATTTCCCAGTAATTCCAATAAATTCGCTTAGCTTTTCTTAGAATGTTAGTATTGGGGTTCTTTCTTTTTGTTCCTTCCATCTCCGTTATTCAGGGTAGTTTTAATGCTTTCGTAAGCTTATCGGACCGCAGTGGGCTGCTGTCTCTATAAGCTGTCAAGCGCGTGGATCCTGTTTCACAGACACTTTGTAAAAAGTAATTCACCTTTTTAGAAAGTGTCTGTGAACGGTTTTCAGTAGAGCCTTTGGCTCTATTTCCACAACTTCGACCAAACATTCTTAACAAAATGCTTGGTCACAACCCCCCAAAAATACCATGACCACTCTCAAGAAGGTGTTCGCCTTGGTCGCTCTCATTTCTCTGGCGCTGCTTTCGAGCTGCACGGGAGATGACGACGACTGGGGCTATCGCGTGAGGTTCGTCTCGCGCAGTCCGGTGCAAGCACGCACGCCGTTCACGGTGTACGTGACTGACCGCGATGGCCGTGTCGGCGCTGGAGCCTGGGTGTACGCCTGGGTTCCTGATGTCGAGCATGTTTACGGGCGTCGGCCCATTGAGGTTCGGGTGGATCAGTTCGGCTACGCCGAGGTCCTGCCCGAAGCTGCGATTCCCTACCCCATCGTCTCTGGCGAGTGGGCCCTGGAGGTCGAGGGCGACCTCGGTCGCTCGGAGGTTTTCAGATTCGATGTCCTTCCCTACGCTGTGGATATCGCGGTAACGCGAGACACGTGGCAACAGGGCGAGTACATCGAGCTGGGCCTCGTTGAGACCGCCGGCAATGCACCTACTGACGACTTCATCGGCGACACGCAGTTTGCTGTCGTTGATGCAGAAGGCAGAGATATGTTTCCGGGCAACTGGGGCATTACAGGACCAAACGGCATCTTCGGTTTCTTCAACAACCTTCCTCCGGGGATTTACACCCTCGAAGGATGGGAAAGAGGAAGCGGGTTCCCGTCTCCGATCCGGGAGATCGAAGTGTTGCCTGCAAATGTCTTGAGCCTCGGAAGCAGTCGGTTTCCAAGGTTCCAAGCCAACGGACAACCGCTGCCGCCCTCAGGTCTTTTTGCCAACTGGGACAGTTATGCGTGGCAAGGAACGGAGACGTTCTTTGTGATGCAAAACTCACAGGTCGATCACAATGGCGGTCAGTTCTTGGTGTTTGGCCCAAATGCCTGGGAACCCTGGCAAATGGAAGTCTTCACGAACGAACTGTCAGCTCTGTGGACACCATGGGAACCCGGCGTGTACTACACCGCAGCAAGCCTTGAGCTTCCTGCTGGTCAAAGCACGTCCGCGTTCCGTCGCCATCTGGCCCTCAGGCCTTGGTGGTAACAACCAAAGCTGGCGGGTGCGTAAAGTCGATGTACCAACATCGCACCGAACGCGCCCGCCACGTTTTGATTTGTGGGGAAATTCTCTGAGGTTTTTAAAACTTTGGACTCACGCGCTTGAAGCTTCCCTTTTCCGAGAAGTTTCTCTACTCTTTTGCGGCTGCGCCTAGCCAATTCCAACCATGCCCACGACGTAATGCAATTTTTGCTTTATCGCCGAGCTCTTTACGAGCTGCTTCCGAATCAAATTGTAATGCACTCCAGTGTTCTTCAGGTACATCCTCAATCTTACCAACACGAATGCACTCAGTGACCATAAATGCCGCCTGCCATGAGACTTGTGGCGCAGTCAAGGAGACAGCATTACCTAACTTCCCTGCAGCAGAGTAAGCCACAGTGCCAAATGCGCTATCTCGTCCACATCCTGAAGCTGAAAGCGTCATCGCGCTAACTTGCAGTGGATCACATCCGTAAATACTCAGTCCTACTTGCTTAATTTCAGCACCCGTTGCCAACATTTCGAGCGCATTTCGAGCTTGCTCTAGCTCGCCTCCCGCAATCAGTATTGCGAGACCACAACGACCTGCAAATCCAGCCAACATTCCCCTACCAGCGCCAAAGTCTGCTTGCTGTGACCCTACAAAAAAACCAATTTGTGCTCTTAAGAGCGCATCATCCAAAATCGGTCGCCAAATACGTTCGAATTGACGAGTTGAAAGCCGACGGCAAACTGCATGAATTACCGCAGATGCGGCGAGCACATCTGGTTCAAGCACAGCCAAGGCTCGATGTACGCTATTGACCTTTTCCCCTACGCCGAGCACTGAATCACTAGCGGCTGCGAATAAAAGTCTTCGTAACCCAAAAACCAATCCCTCACTGGCTTTATTTATTTGGCCGGAAGTACCAAGCACATAGTTGGAAAGTCGCCAGATAAACCATGGAACCGGTTTAAACTCCTCGATTACCGAACGAGCGCGTTCCCAACTCTTTGCCACGAGCTCATCGCTCTCCATTTCTAATGAACGAACTGCCTGCTCAGTCTCTCGCAATGTCTGGGTAAGCTCTTTCGCAAAACTGTCGGCTTCCGAAGCCTGAGCTTCTGGCTCCACCACCAAATCGGCTGACGATTTTTTCTTTTTGGGATCGGCGTTCAGCATCATCTCTCCGACCAAGCCCGACCCCTTGTTATTATTTTGAGCCATGTGTGTTCCTCACCTCAGCATAGAGTAAGGTCGGCGCGGCACCCAGAATAACTGATGTAATTTTGATTGCTTAGGCAATTTTTGATGTAACATCGGTTCAAACCTGCGGCATTTCCAGACCCCAGCACCAGAACGAAACAGTATTCCAAAATTAGCTGTCAATAAAATCAATAGGTTACAAAGATGAATTTGGCAAAAGTGAGCTAGTTGCTCAAAATCACTATTGATTTAAATCCACTTGCCGTTACTATACGTCTAATATAGCAAGTGCTCAGTAAACTTGCGGAAACGCTAGTAAATTGCGCCGTTACTGAATTTGAGTAACGGCAGATCTCACGGAAAGACAAAAAGATCTTGGGGCATGTATGAGCGGACCTGAAATGAGCCAGGATGGCGCAAAGTACGGACTCTCTACGTTTGTTTGTTTTAATGTGTAACTAACTTATTTGTTGGATTGCTGAAGGTGGTTATGGGCAATGCAAAATATTGTCTAACTAAGGCCGATTTGGCCGATGCAATTTATGCGACCCTTCCTGTTGATAAACAGAAAGCCGCTCAAATTGTCGAGGACTATATCGAAATTATTAAAGATTCTTTGGCCGGTGATGGAAAGGTAATGCTTTCTGGATTTGGTTCTTATGAGGTGAAATTTAAGCCACCTCGTCGCGGCCGTAATCCTCAGACTGGCGACTCTATCATTCTGCGCGCGCGCAAAGTGGTGAAGTTTAAGCCAAGTCAGTTGTTGCGTCGTGCAATCAACGGACAACACTATACAGAAGGTATGGCTGACGACGAATAAGTCGTTTTGTCATATACCATGCTGGTGAGCCCAATGTAGATTTAAATCTGCATTGGGCTTTGTTTTGATGGCTGCATTCTGAACGCAGCCATCGATATAATCATGGGTAGATATATTAAACGGAACTTACACCAATAGCTCGAGGCCCAAGCACCTCTCACTTACCCCAAAAATTGGCGTACAAAGCTTAGCGGGTAGGAGTTACTTCATCAGCTGAGAACAGAAATGGAGGATTGCGGACCTGCATTCCTGACTGCTTAATTCGCAGCCAAATGTCTCTGGCAATTTCCTTAGTCTCATTATCAATCAGCGCACACACATTGGGTAAATTCAAAACGTAGTTGAGGGCTGAAACTGCGTAAATTGGAGCTGCCACTTGCTCAGTCATTTTGTCGCGAATCGAGAGCAAGAAGGTTCTGAGCTCTTCCTTATTAGAGATGTTAACACTGCCTTCAACCTCAGATGAGGCTTGGGTTTTTACTTTCTTAGTCTCTTTTTTGGATTTCGCTGGTGTGTTCATACAATCCCTTTATAACTTCCTTATATGATGCTTTGGCGCTCCGAAAGAAGCCAATATTCTCTCTGTTACCTATCAACCGCTATAATTTCAATGGCCTGGCTATATCGCAGCGGATCATCAATTGGGTCCAATAAAATAGGCGCATCAAGCAGCACTGCCCGCGCCTCAAGTCGCCTTGGTTCTAGTCCCGCTTGGACGAGCTGATTAAAGATGCTGATTGCTCGCTTACGTGCCAACGTGTTGGGATACTCATCTCCTTCCTTGGCTCTCACATATGAGGCTATTACGAGTTTAGCCCAGGGCATTCTCTTTTTGCTTAAGCGCGCAATTTCTTGAACCAAAGGGACTGCTTCCTTACGCAGCTTTGATTCATCTGCTTCAAAGAATAAATCTGCTGGGTATAGCTCTCGCGTTGGATGTAACTCTAAACGGCGATTAAACTGCTCTTGAAGTACTGCTTGGGACCAGGCTCTGGCTCGAGCTGCCGATGTTTGTTTACTAAATGCAACAAAACTTTCTTCTTCGGTATCCTGGATAGCACCACGGATGCTCCCTGCGACGGCGCCAACGCTGGCACCAACTAACGCCCCAGCTCCAGTTCCGGCGCCAACTTGAAATCCTGTAACTGCCCCCGCTCCGGCCCCAGAGATCGCCCCACCAGCAGCTTCAGCGAACTGTTTATCAGGACCGGGGGTAGGCCCAGCACAGTGTGCAAGTCCAAATGCGATAAAGAGACAATGCGCAAGCTTCATTCGATTATCAATTTTTGATCAAATCGCAACTTTCGTAGTGGCTTACCTGCTAAGGGTCCAGTGCCGGACTTTGTAAGTTGCTCAAGTTGAGTATAGGCAGAATTATTACCTACAACAACTATAACAAATGAATTGATATCCCATCGACGCCTTGCCACTTCCTGGATATCTGCCGCAGTGAGCAGCTCAAGTTTCTCGATATATGTTTGATCATAGGAGGAGGGATACCCTAGCAATTCAAACAAGGCATGGCGCTGCACAAGTTTTTCTGTCGAATCAAACTTAAATACGAATGCGTTTGAGATAGTTCGCTTAGACTCACTAAGCTCAGCATAGGTTACTGCCTCGGTCTGCATCCTTCTCAATTCAGAAAGAGATTCAACAAGCGCCTGCCCTGTTGATTCAGATTTTGTTTGAAGTGAGATGATGTTTCTCCCTATGGGGAACCCTGGCGCGACAAATCCATAGACTCCATATGCTAAACCAAGCTCTGTACGGACTCTCGACATCAACCGACTACCAAATCCACCCGTTCCAAATATTTCATTAAATACGTCTATGGCCACGTAATCGGGGCTAAGGCGAGGAACACCCAATTGCCCCATTTGTATGGTCGATTGAGAAAAGGGGAGCTCAACAAAATAAATTCCGGGCTGACTGAGTGTCTGGGGCCGTTCAGGTTCTGGCAACGGTGTGCCACGCGGCAGCCATTTGCTAAAATACTCCTCAACCAACACCCTCGCTCGCGACTCAGTTATATCGCCAGTTATGGCTAACACCGCACCGTCCGGTCGCACAAAATGTTTGTGATATTTTTGTAAGAGCTCTCGATTCAGTTTTTGAATCTGGCTTGCAACGGGCACCCTCCCTAAAGCGGAATTGGCAAACACCAGCTGGGCAAAAGAAAGGTCTGCAACGGTCTCGCCATCTTCAATACGGCGACGAAGTGCTTCAAGAGACTGGCCCTTAAATAAATTTAGCCGGTCGGAATCAAATCGCGGTTGCAAAACAACGCCAGCAAACAAAGGAAAGATCTGATCCAAATCGGTACTGAGACAAGACATGCTAACTTTACCATTCTCTGCACCAAAAGCAGAAGAAATGGATGCTGCATATGCTTCGAGCGCTCTATCAAGCTCATCTGGCGTGAGTGGCCCTGCACCACCCTGACGCATTTGGTCACCCATTGCAGCGGTGCTGCCTACATCTTCAGCATCCTCCCATAAGGCCCCGCCCTTAAGGAGCAATGCGGATTGAACAATAGGCAATTCACTATCCTGCCTAAAAAATACCGTGAGCCCATTGGGTAAAGTCCATGAACTAGGACGAGTAGGCTTATATCTTTCTTGAACCTGGGCATCACGCGGCGCCTTTAAAGTGGGCACACATCCGCCGGTAAAGACTACCGCCACACAGCACAAAAAATAAAAGCAAAACGGCAAAGGGTACCCAATCTTAATGGTAAACTGGCTCGCAAAGCGCTCTCTCATTTTGCTCATTATTTGGCTCCATTTTTTTCTGACAGGCGAGCGGTTTCAATTTTCACAATATTTCGGCTAGATGTGCCCAGATAACGCCGCGCGGCACGCAACACCTCTTCTCCGCTCACCGCCATAGCTTTATCGTACCAATCCAAGGCGGCTCCCCAATTATTATAAATAAGCTCCGATGAGGCCAAATCAAGCGCCATCGAGAGGTTATTCTTGAGTGGTAGAATATGCTCAACGGCAATCCGACGCTTAGCGCGTTCAAGCTCCTCTAGTTTTATGGGGTCGCGCAAAAATTTTTGTAAGGTTGCGTCAAAGGCTTTTAACACCTCTTGGTTTGTATGAGGGCTACGTGGGGTCATATAAAACATAATCAAGTTTGGATACGCTCCGCCGGGCCCCTCAGAACTGCCAACATCGGCAGCCACCTGACGCTTCTGTACAAGCTCAGTATACAACGGTGAAGTGCGCACCCCGGCAAATAGCTCAAGTGCCAGACTAATGGCAGGATCGTCTTGATGGGGATAATTCGGCTTATGATACGACATCAGAAGTTGCGGTGCTGCGTCAAGTTCAAGTGTTAGCTCTCGCTGCCCAATTTGAGGCGGTTCCACTATTAAAGGCCTATCGGGCATTGGCGCAGCTTTAATGCGACCAAAATACTTCTCAATAGTTCTCAAATCTTCTTCAGGCTTGACCGATCCAACAACCGCTACCGCTATGTTACCAGGCACATAGTAAATTGATCGAAAGCGCTCAAGCTTCGTTGCCGTCAGCGACTTAAGGTCTTCATCGTGTCCAATTACTGGATTGCGATAGGGGTGAGCAAAAAAAGACAATTGCAACAATGCCTCATATAGACGACCACCCGGATCATCCACATAGCGCATGCGTTTTTCTTCAAGCACTACATTACGTTCCTGGTAGAATTCTCGCATGACGGGACGAAGTAGCCTTTCAGACTCCAACCAACACCAATACTCAAAGGCAGATCGCGGTACATTCATAAAATAACGCGTCAACTCTTTATCCGTGGTCGCATTCAGCTCCGAAGCACCTCGATTTCTGAGCTCACGAACAAACTGGTCGCGATCCCAAACACTGGCAAGCTCGGCCTGAATAGCATCCCAACGTGCCTGCACCTCTGGACTGAAAACAAGTTGAGGTCCGTGTTCACCCACAATCTGCTCAAGTTCTGCTAATAGCTTCTTTTCCTTCTGATAGTTCTTTGTTCCTATCTCTGGAGTTCCCTTAAACGCCATGTGCTCAAAAAGGTGAGATATCCCTGTTTCACCCGGAGTTTCATCACTACCACCAACACGAACTACTACAGCACCAGCCAACACTGGAGCGTCTCCACGCGGATAGAGCAAAACCCGCATGCCATTTTTTAAGGTATGAAATTGAACTTTCGCGCTCACTTCTTTGAGCACACTTCGAGCAGTAGTCGAATCGGCATGCACTGAGGTGAGAAGTATGAGACTGCTCAGACACACACATAACAAACGTCTCATGAAACGCCCTCCGATAATCAGGACTAAGAAATGAACTTGAGTCTCGAGCGTTCACCAAAAATAATGGCACGAAGTGACATAGGTTTTGAGGATCGCCATAGAACAGAGCAAAAGAATAGTGCTGCTGCGTAAAGGGTGCAACTGCCTCACGTAGTATTTAGTTATCCATCTCAGAGGAAGGGGCTTTTATAGGGTCCTCGTCCGATCTTGGTTCACGCTTAGACATGCCATGGATGGGTTTTTTGGATGTGTTCTAGGTGCACGAGCGCAATATCGGCAACACAAACGCCACAGAGGTGCCGCCCCCCACCCTATCTTGAAACTCGAGCCTTCCTTTATTTACTGCCGCGTAACGCGAGGCAATAGCAAGTCCCAGTCCCCCACCTTGCTGCTCAAGTCTATCGCGATCAAGTTGACCAAAAAGGTCAATAGCCTCACGCACCTTGGCTACATTCATACCTATCCCGCGATCGCGAATCTCGAGAAACACCTCACGTTCTTGCCCATACACGCAAAGCTCTACTTCTCGCGTTTCCGGGCTAAATTTAATTGCATTACTTACTAAACGCCACAGGACGTCATGCACATGTGGCTCGTACACCTGGACCTGTAAAGATTTATCCGTCAGGTCTTGGAGCTGCACCGCTGCTTTTTCCTCAACAAAAGACGCCTCGCGAATAGCTAAAAACTGCGAGACAAGCTCGGAGACCTGGCGTGGCCCGGCTTTTGTATCAAATAAGCGTTGAGCAATTCCTGCCTCTATTTGTTGAAGCAACATGAAGTCATTCACCAATCGCTCGAGGCGCTGCCCGCCTCGACGAATAGCTTCTAGAAGGTTCTGAACTTTGTGCTGATCAAACTTATTGTGCTGCTCAAGTAGCAGCTCAGTCCCCGTATTAATTGCCACTAACGGAGTTCTAAATTCATGAGAAAGTGTGTGAATTACTTTTTTACGATAGGTATCATACTTTTCTTCAGATACCGATTTAAGGCCCTTGGAGCGCTGAACTTTTCCACGTACCACTGCGAGCAAATCTTGTGGGTCAAAAGGCTTCACCAGATAATCGTCGGCCCCGAGCTCTTTCCCCCTCATCACCTCACTACTGTCGCCAAGTGCCGTTAGAAATAAAAATGGGATATGTGAGAGCTCACTTTGCTTTCGAACCAAGTTATGCAGCTCATACCCATCCATTTTGGGCATCATGACATCGCAAATGATCACATCAACATGCTTATCTTTCAGCAGCGAAAGCGCCTCTTCCCCATTTGCAGAGGAGTACACATGGTAGCCAGATGCACCAAGCAAACTACGCAGCACATTTACGATTAGAGGATTATCATCCACGACCAGAACGGAAGCAGATTCGTTCCCTACTTGCATCACACACCGTACCTTTACAACAACTGGTTGGGGCAGCGATCCATAAAATATGCTCACCTTTGGCAGGGCAGATCCAAAAACGAGCGAACCACGCTCTTCCAATTGCCTTCAGTGCCCTGAAGACATAGGAAAACCGGGGCCTGAGTAATTTTCGACTGAATTTAGCTGAATCTAAAGCGAAGATTCATACCCAATAATGTACATATTTTCAATTAGTTAGCGACGCTATCCACACGCCACTCCTGAACCGACCCAACGTACTGCCTGCCAGGGCCAGCGTCACGATACGAAACAGGATTCAATTGAGCTTTAATGAAGGCAGAACTCGCTAAACTTCGGTGGTACACGCTTGGCCTCATTACCGTAAGTTGCTACTCTGCAAATTCTTACCTTCGAGATACGAAGAACCCACTGGCCTCAGTCTCAGTCGCCCTGAGGACATGTGCGCCATAGACGTTCACTCGCAGGGCTTTTATGTATAGGGCCGGTCGGGCTGAGGTAATACGTGTCCTCAACAGTTCGAACATTCTTAAGTTTGCTTTTGAAACTCCTTCCCTGGGCGATCACCGGTATTGCGCTTTATGGCGCTTTTCGTGGCATAGATTGGAGCGAGCTTATTGCTCACCTCGGTGGCGTAAACAAAGCTTGGCTTGCACTTTCGGTTATACTTACTTCCTGTAGCTATTTGATGCGCGCCAGGCGCTGGCAGTTTTTATTCCCAGGTTCGGGGCTAAGCTACACACATTCTCTAAAAGTCCTATTTTTGGGCTTTTTTATGAATAATATTCTTCCAGCTCGGGCTGGAGAATTGGTGCGGGCTCACATGGGAGCGCGCTGCACGGGGCAAACACGAACCCTCGTCCTCGCGACCATTGCGAGCGAGCGCCTGACTGATGGTCTTACCTTAAGTGCGCTTTTTGTCGTTTTTTGCTTTCACATGGGAGATGCGCAGCTTAGTGAAGGTCTATCGTATGTAGCGCTGTTGTTTGCGTGTGTCACGCTCGCAGTTCTGCTCACTCTCATATTAAGACAACCTTTGCTCCAGCTCGCAGAGACCGTAAGTGCTAAAATTGACCACAAAGCCAGCGACTACCTTTTTGATCGCCTACGCTTATTCCTGGACGGTCTAAAACCACTTTGCTCAAGAGAAACCTTTCCAATTGTACTTCTGTGGTCTGTTCTTATTTGGTGCATTGAGCTCAGTGTGTACTTCACCATTTCATTAGCTTTTGAAGCGCAATTGTCTCTCGCTATTTGCGTACTCTTCATGGTCACCGTGAATTTTAGCTCCCTCATTCCGGCAGCTCCGGGCGGAATCGGAGTTATTGAAGCCATAGCCACCTCAGTGCTGGTTTCAGTTGGAATCCCCAGAGAGCTTGCTCTAACAATGGTAATAGCGCAGCATGCAATTCAGTATTGTGTGGTGGGAATCCCTGGAGCGCTGGTACTATTCACCTGGAAAAAAACTATTAGACAGCTTAGCGATGACAACAGACTCCAAGTCGACACCTCATGTGAGCCAGTGGCTCGATAAACAGCCTGCGGGATCAGCAGAAGTTGATATTTCAATTGTCATTCCTGCCTACAACGAGGAGTGGCGCTTACCTCCCACATTAGTTGATGCCATAGATTATTTAGAATCCACCCAGAAAAAATACGAAATTCTGGTGGTTGATGATGGTAGCACCGACAGCACCGTCGATGTGGTAAAGAAGTTTGAGCGTATACGCCCCCAAATTCATCTTATCCGTGCCCCACGAAATTATGGAAAAGGACATGCGGTAAAGCTTGGGGTGTTGAGCGCCCAAGGCAAAGCCATACTGTTTGCCGACGCCGACGGCTCTACCCCCTTTAGGGAGTTACACCGCCTGGAAAAATCGCTGGCCGACGGGGCCGACCTCGCCATCGGCTCAAGGGCTTTAATTGCCAATGATACCAAGGTAATCGCCCATACCCATCGAAAATTTATTGGGCGATTTTTTAATTTTCTGGTCAACGTACTCGTTCTGCCCTCAATAGCGGACACGCAGTGCGGATTTAAACTCTTTAAGAAGGATGTCGCTCGCTTTCTGTTTGAGAATCAAACCAGCGACGGATTTAGCTTTGATGTTGAACTGCTTTTGATTGCACGGAAAGCCGGGCTCACTGTAGCTGAAGTACCCATAAATTGGCGAAATGTGGCTGGCTCTAAGGTGAATTTGATTTCTGACTCAATCAGAATGTTTTTAGATATTATCTCGTTTCGATTTACCCATCGAAGAATTACGCATCAAGACTACTTGGCCAGCGTTGCCAGACATAGCCCACTCTCGTCTTGACAGACTATGTAGATGTAAAAAGGCCTTGGATATGGATGGAAAAATTCGCCCCAAACTTTCCACCGTATCCAAAGCCCAAAGAAGTAGCGAGGTCTGACAGAGTTTTAGTCCTTTCTGCGTTGACA
>JBIKUD010000013.1:0-79622 GCA_044347745.1 Bdellovibrionota bacterium | reverse complement strand
CTTCCTCAATTAATTAGAGGATATCACGGCCCATTAAAGTTTTGCGGCCGTCGGTGCGAGCGTTATTCGCGCCTTGGGTGCAGAGCTCAGCAATTTTCTTGCTCAAAGCATCGATAGCGCATTGGCTGGTGTTAAGACCAGAGTTAGCGCGGATAAACTTCTTTACTTTTGACACGACAACCAATACTTCGGCGTCGGTCTCAGTTGCTGTGTTAGTATTTACGTTGCCCTGAGTCTCCATATCCATCTCCAATCAACTACAAATATAAACTTACGAATGTAAACTTACCCGGTACTGTTTCGTAATCGAAACAGTACCTGAATGGTGCGCTTCACCAAAGAAGCCATGGTTATACCCGAGCTTGGGGCTAAAACACAAAGGGGAGCTACAAAAAAACTTCAAACATATCGTAATATCAATATGTTAAAACCTAACCCACTGACACGTGATAGGGACATGACTAGTTTGTGAAACCCGATTTAAATCGACCCCTTAGCAAATCCGCCCAACTGAACGAAGCCAAAAAGATTGGCTACTCATCGTCGCTTGCAGCTTCTGGGTCAAGCGCCTCCAGCAACTCTGAATACCGCTCGGCCCTGAAGTTATCGCCAATATCTTCAGCAACGTCGCGGCCAGTCACCAAAAGCAACCTCATTTGCAAGAGATACTCTTCAAAATTAAGGGGCTCCTCATCATTCTCTATAACAGCATCTAAACGAGAAAGTGCCGCAAATTTGGCTTCATAATCAGGCTCAGATACTGCTTCTACCACATCGAGATAAATATCATTCAAAAGCACGGTTGTGCCGTATGCTCCAAACTGCTCAGGATAAGTTGAAATATACCCCAATGCTTTTTTAACTTCTGCTCTGGCAGGTTTGGTTTCGCCACGCGCGACATGAAGGTCAAAAAATGCCAACGAAAGCGCCATATGCTCCTGCCCCAATTCCTTGGGCCCAAAGGCTAAGCGAAGCAAAGGGGCAATGCAGCGTAGCTGCGCTTCTGCATCAGACTCTCTCTCATCACGACTTAAATAAAATCGAGCAAGCTCAGAGCGAGTTCTGGCTTCCAACAAAGGAGCATTTGGAAATTTCTGTGCCTCTTTTAAGGCGCGCTTAAGTAATTTCTCGACAGAATCGAGGGAAGAACCCTGCCCCGCTTCTACATACAACCTGAGGTGATCCGCTGCATCAATAAGCAGGGCAACCAGCACTGTTCGCTCATCGGGCTTAAGTTTAGCACCTTGACGCCAAGCCTCTTCGATATTTAAGCGCACAAGTGGCCAGAAACCGCGGTCAGCATAGTTGCGCGCTATGTCTATAAGCACATTAATTTTAGCTTCTGGTGTTCCAGACAAAGCCAGCCATTCTCGCAATAACTTAGCCTGGTCTTTCAATTTTCCAGACAAAGCTAACTCTTCCGATTGGCGAGAACGCCAGATGTCTACTTGGGAAGACTCTGTACCAAACTCCATTTTTACAAGCTCGACGGCAGTTGCCAGAAGCTTATGTTTCGAAATTGCGGCATCCTCAGGAAGCTCACAGGAGGTAAGAAAATCTATCACGGCAAGCTGCAAGCTTGGACGCGCCCTACCAGCATTAACCATCGATTCAATTTCTTTGTAATACTCAAAGGCTTCGCTTAAATCGTCTCGCCGCATGGCCGCTTGTAAGAGCAAGCCTGTTGCATCACCTAAAAGGGAGTCGCTCCAGACAAACCAATTGCGAGGGGCACTTAAACTTTGATGCACAGAGCGCAAGACTCGCTCTCCTTTAGCAAAGGACTCGTCTTCCTCACTAGAGATAAGCACCCGACCAGCAGAAATTTTAAGCTCATTCTGCACGCGAAGCACCGCGCCTTCCCTCGGCGGATATACATGCGCAGCTTCAAGCCAAATATCCACGGCTTTTTCTGGCTGTCCAACAGCCTCAAGCACATTACCCAATAAAAGCGAAACATTTGCCTGTGTCAGAGAGCCTGGCTCAGCTTCCTTTAATGCAAGGCGTAATAACTCCGACGCCTGCGCATACAGTTTTGCTACTACAAGCGTCTTTTCTTCATCATCTGAGATTTCTATATTATCCGCAGCTAATGTAAGTAGGGAGCCAAGCGTCTCAGCAGCGCTGCGCAATGCCTTTCCAGCATCTGCTTTCGGAGAGACAAGTTTTTGATAGTCTGCTTGCAGCTCTCGAAAAGCGACCATGGCGTCATCGGTTGACTTTACGATGCAGAGGCACTCAATTCGCTCGGCAAGAATTTCAATTCTCTCATTTTCGTAATGCGTGCCTCTCGTAGGCAATAGACTTAGGGCTGAGTCGAAGTGAACCAAAGCAGTCTCATGGTCTTGAAGCAAAGCATAACACTGACCAAGGAGAGCCAATGCTTCAATCCGACACGTAAGATCTCCACTTCTTTGGGCTACAAGGACGTTATCTTCTGCAAACTGAAGCGCTGCGATGGGGTCGCCCTCATTAAGGCGTCGCTCCACCATTTTTTTTGCCTGCCAAGGGTCAAGGGGTCTAGAATTTTCAATGTAGCCAGCATCACCCATTAGAGCAGCATCACGCCGCGCGATTTGGAACTGATGCCACCCGTCGATTACCGGCGAGACCGTTGCAGTGGGGATACGAGGACCGTCGCTCAGTTGAGGATTTGTATTACGTGACATCTGTTATTTACCACCAGAACAGCGCCGTAGTTCTTAAGAGGATATCGAAATCTCATGGGACTATCTGCCACGGCGCGATACAACAGCCGCAAGACTAGCAAAAAGCTGAATCTTACTAAAATGTTAATTGCGTGCGGGGCCAAAAAAGAAGCTGCTGCTGCACCATAGTGCGAAAAGCACCCCTAAGTGCCTGACATGCCTGTAAGCCTTGGGCAGAATCTTGGGGCAATGCCTCTAAAGCCGCCAGGGTAGCCTCAATGGTACTTAAACAACCAGGTTTGGGTTGTTTACGAATTTTGTATTCAGACTGCTGGGCTTCAATTTTTAAGCTTTGAAAATGACTTAAACACTCATTGCGCCGAAATATTTTCCCCGCTTCCGACCAGGTGCCGTCAATTACTATTAAAATCTCGTTGCCAGTAAGAGTAAGCGCCTGGGGTGAAACCGCCTGAGGTCCTGGGAAGAGAATAAAAGGAGTACAATCGCCAATCGCATCCAGAATTTGGTTGCGCTCAAACAGCACCCCGCGCAGCACAGTCACATTTTTCGCCAAAGCGCTTAGAAGCTTAAGTGTCCCATAATATTTACCGCGTTCATTGGGATGCTGAAGCACCAACACATCCATGGGCAACTGAACAGGCTCACAGTAGTCACATAAACACTGAAATGTAGGCCGAAAACATTTTAAACAAGTCGGCCGAGCTTCAACTGAAACCAGCGATGAAGGCTTTCTTAACGGCATGTGGCCCTCACAAGCTCTGCTAAGGCATCCGGCCCACTCTTAGGCTCTCCGCACCCACTCAGTGTGCACAAATGGAATTCCCCGTCCCGCATGGTTTTTGAGGCCGCTGCTATGCCAGGGCAAAGTGTCTCTGCCTTTGCCCATAATAGCGAGGCAAAATGGGAGTATTTTAATATATCAAACCAATTGGTAAATTTTTCGGCATCAGAATGAACAACTACCCCCGATGCAATTTGCAGCTGATGCCAGCTACGAATTGATGAGGCAAAAGCTGGCCAGTATGCTTCTTCTTTAGAAAGCGCGAGTTGAATTAATTTTTGGGCCCGCTGCACATACTCGGCATTCGCAGTTAAATAACCTAAATCAATCAAATTAGACGCCGACACCGCTTGAGGGTTTGGGCAGGCATCATCATAAAAAGAAACCAACTGAGGTAACGTTACGTCAGAACTAAAAAGATAGGTCTGCCGCTCAGCACTCCAGAGTTTTTTATCTTGAGCCGCCTGAAGTTCCGCGGCAAACTGATACACCTTGGCATCCTGGGTCACCCGATACAGACCTAAAACTCCACGAATTAAATATGCATAGTCTTCAAGGGTCGCAGCAAATTTGCACTCGCCTTGGCAGTAGCGACGAAAAAGGATTCCATTTTGCCAAAGCTCGCGCTTGATAAATTCAAAGGCCCGCATAGCCGCAACTCGATATCGCTCGGCACCAGTCGCCATCAAAGCCAAACTAAGAGCCTCTAGCATAAGGCCATTTAGGCCTGCGACAATTTTTTCATCACGTAGTGGCCGCGGGCGTTTTGCGCGTAGAGACAGTAGTTTTTGACGCACCGCAGCCAATGCACCATCCCAGCGCTGTTCCCACGCTTTATTTTTACCCAACCGCAAAATTGAATATCCATGCTCAAAATTACCAGCTCTTGATAACTGGAACTGCTCCTCCAAAAGCTTTAGTTCAGTTTGAGACAAAGCGGACTCTAGTTCGGCGTAATCCCACACATAAAAAGCGCCTTCCTCTAAGTGAGAGTCGCGCATCGAATCGGCATCTTCAGCCGAAAAAAAGCCCCCTTCTGGGTTTTGCAAATCTCGAAGCACATAGCCTAAAGTTTCTTCAGCTACGCGCAGGTAAAACGAATTGGAGCTACGCAAAAACGCCTCGGTATATACCGACGCAAGCTGCGCATTGTCGTAAAGCATCTTCTCAAAATGTGGTGTGCCCCAGGCGGCATCTGTTGCGTAACGCGCAAAGCCCCCACCAAGCTGATCGTAAATGCCGCCATAGGCCATTGCCTGAAGGGTATTCTCGCACATGGTTTGGGCCGAAGGTGCACCTTCATTGGTGTTGGTCATTCGCAGCAGCAATCTTAGTTTCTCTACCGGAGGAAACTTTGGTTCCGAGCCAAATCCGCCGTATTCAGCGTCATACACCTCCGCGCAGCTAGATAAAAATGCTTTCAAGAGATTTGCATCTAGCGCTAATGAAGTAGCTGTCTCAACTTTTGCGTGCCGCAAAGCAGCATCAATGCGCTCTGCCACTTCTTCAATTCGAGGCCTATCTGATTTCCAGGCATCCACCAACTGCTTTAGCAAACCCGTAAATATATGCCTTGGGAAATACGTGCCTGCAAAAAATGCTTTACCCTCTGGTGTTAAAAAAACGGAGAGTGGCCAGCCACCTTGTCCCCGCATGAGATGCAAGGCCTGCATATACACCTGATCAACATCAGGGCGTTCTTCTCTGTCTAATTTAACTGAAATGAAGTGCTGATTAAGAAGGTCTGCGACGCCTTGGTCATCAAAAGACTCATGGGCCATGACGTGGCACCAGTGGCAAGTCGAATAGCCCACACTCAGAAAAATAAGTTTATCTTCCTTTTTTGCTGACTCAAATATCTCTGAGCCCCAAGCTTGCCAGTGCACTGGCTGCCCGGCGTGCTGCTGAAGATACGGGCTTTTTTCGAGCCCTAACTGATTAGTGCGCATGGCATCACCGCATAAAATCCTTAAGCTCTAGCTTCGGATTTCGTTCAAGTACAAAGCGTTTTTCCCAAGCGCCAGTAAACAAAATGACCACTCTATTCTGGCTATCAAGAGCAAGAGCTGCACTTTGAGGCTTACGTAATTCAGAAATATCTCCAATTATCCAGGCCGATTCTTGATACGGCATTACATCAAGCACCGTTTGCACTTGGTACTCGTGCTCAAGGCGATACTGCAGCACATCAAACTGCAAGCGCCCTACTGCCGCAATCATGGGGCTACTATCTGGATGTTCATAGGAGCGCAAAAGCTGCACAGCTCCTTCATCACAAAGCTGCCTAACGCCTTTATCAAACGATTTATGACGGAGCACATCTTTAGGGCGAATCTGCGCAACAACTTCAGGGGGAAATGAAGGCATAGGGCGGAAATTAAATCCGCCTTTTGTAGAGATGCTGTCTCCTATTGCAAACACTCCCGGATTTATAACTCCCACCACATCGCCAGCAAAAGCTTCGTCAACTGTGTTACGGTCTTGGGCTACTAAACTATACGATCGGGACAATCTGACATCTTTGCCACTTCGATGATGGGTGACCATCATGTCCCGTTCAAATCGACCCGAGCACACCCGCATAAACGCCATACTATCGCGGTGTTTGGGGTTCATGTTGGCTTGAATTTTAAACACAAAGGCCGAGAAAAATTCATCATTGGGTTCAATCAACACCTCTTCAGCCTGCGGACTAAGCGCCGACACCGTGCGAGGAGAAGAAGCTATTGAAATGAAACTGTCAAAAAAGGGCTCAACACCAAAGTTTGTCAAAGCCGAACCGAAGAACACCGGCGTAATTTCTCCAGCAAGGAAGGCTTCTTTAGAAAATTGATTGCCTGCAACCTCAAGAAGTTCGAGCTCGTAATTTAATTTTTTAATCAGATCAGCATCAACACCTTCTGCGCCAAGCTGAGTGTGTGGCACCTGACGCTGTTCGGCTTTTTCAGCGCCGCCAGAATTAGAGCGAGTGAACAAAGAAACTTGTTTTGAATCAACGTCTGTTACGCCAACAAACTCGCGCCCTGATCCCACCGGCCAGTTGCGAGGAGATGCCTTAATTTTAAGCACCTGTTCCAGTTCGTCCATCAGCTCAAAAGGATCTCGGGCAGGCAAATCCATTTTGTTTATAAACGTAAGAATGGGGATGCCACGAATGCGGCACACTTCAAAAAGTTTACGAGTTTGAGCCTCAACGCCTTTTGAGGCGTCGATAACCATGACCGCTGTGTCTGCTGCCGTCAACGTTCGATACGTATCTTCACTAAAATCTTGATGCCCTGGGGTATCAAGCAAATTAATAATCGCCCCTTTATAGGGAAACTGCATAGCGGAAGCAGTAATCGAGATACCACGCTCTTGCTCCATGCCCATCCAGTCTGAGCTAGTTGCCTTGCTGCCTTTACGGCCACGCACCATTCCGGCTGTGCGAAGCATGCCAGAATACAAGAGCAACTTTTCAGTCAAAGTTGTTTTACCCGCATCAGGATGAGAAATAATGGCAAACGTGCGGCGCTGGGCAACCGCAGTGGCAATTTTTGATTGTAAGGCTGGTGTCATGCACCAGACTTTAGAACTGTGGCGAAAGCCTGTCAAAACCCCTGATAATTAAGTTATAAAGAGGCGCTGCTTGAAGAAAGTTTTCACCACGAAGAACCCAAAGGACTCAGAGTCGGGGCCATTAAAATCATACACTTCGTGGTCTTGGGGGTCTTCGTGGTAAAATATTCCTTCTGGGCCTGGACCAAATATCTGGTGCTAGAGACCCGGGTTCGGGTGCTGATAGCAGGTCAGTTGTGGGCGGAGTACTTCTCACTAACCCAAACTGGCACCTAAAGACATGCAGCCCTAAGAAAGTTTTCACCACTAAGAAGTCAAAGACCACCAAGTGGGAATCCCTTAGGACGACCTTTGACTTAGTGGTCTTCGAGGTCTTCGTGGTAAATTCAAAATTTCTGTCCCAGTTTTCTGCTTCCGTTGAGCCGTAACCAGCCCCTGCCCCCTTAACCACCAGCACTAACAATCTTACCCGGTGGCTTAAGCCAGCCGAATTGAATAAGCTAATACCATTCACTCTGACTTCATTCGATTAATTGAGTATAAGCTTATGCGCAGCACCCTAGCTTCAGGCCTCTTTTGTTCCCTACTCTTATGCGCCTGTGCGCCCACAGCCCCCAAAAAAGCAGCCTACGAACATGCCGTTGAAGCTCACGGTAGCGGGGACACTAATAAAGCCATTTCACACTACAAAGCAGCCATTCAAGCCAATCCCCGCGACAGCAGAGCCCACGTTAACCTAGGCAGTATTTATTATTCGCAAAATCGCTTCGAAGAAGCCGCCAGCTCGTTTCAAACCGCCTTGCGTCTAAACGCTTCAGATCATATTGCGCTGACTAATCTTGGCCTCGCGTTGTACAAATTACAAAGGTACCCACAAGCTGCCTCTTACTTTCGACGTGTCATAACCTTAAGACCTTCGGACGAAGCCCATCTTAACTTAGCAAACACCTATGCAGCCTCGGGCCTGACCGAAAAGGCCTTAGATCAATATCGGCGCGCTGCGGCTTTAAATCCGCGCAATGCCGAAGCACATTTACAAATGGGAAATACGCTTCTTGATCTTGGGAAGCGCAATCAAGCAGTGCAAGTTTGGAAAGCAGCTATCGCGAGCGGGATACGCTCAGCACAGCTGCACTACCTCGTAGGCGTAGCAGCTCTAGATGAGGGCAAAAAGGAGCAGGCCGAGGCCGCATTTAAACAAGCGCTTGCAATCGACCCTCGACATGCCGATTCGCATAACGGACTTGGCTCGGTTTATTTACAATCAGGAAATTTGAACGCAGCTATGCGCGAATGGCAAATGGCTGTTCAATCTATGCAGGAAAAATCGAGCACTCGCAGTGCCAACGGCATGGTGCTTGCCTCAGAAGCGCGCAGCAGCGCACCAACACCTGACTTTCAAACGGTTATTGGCTTAGACATCAAAGCAGTTTCTGCGGGCAGCAAACGCGGCATTGAACTTGTGCAATCTGGAAAATACCAAGAAGGCATTAACGAAATTCGTAAAGCCTTATCTATTACCCCCAGCGAGCCCACCTTGCTGGTTAATTTGGGCTTCGCCTATGCCCAGCTAGGCAACCTAAATGCCGCCGAAACCGAATGGAAAAAAGCCGCCGGAGCAGATATTCGCTCAAGCTTGGCGCGCTATAATCTTGGTGTTCTTTATTTAAAGCGTGGACAACTTGAAGACGCGCTTGAACAGCTTAAATCTGCCGAAAGCCTTACTCCAACCTCAGCAGCAGTATTTAGAGCCCTTGGCGCGGTGTATATGCGCCGAGGTCAGTACGCAAATGCCTCAGACAGCTACACAGAAGCGAGCGAAATTGAACCAAGTAACGCCGAAATTTATAACGATCTCGGACTAAGTTACGCCAAACAAAAGCGCTATCGAGAAGCAAATGATCAGTACAAAGCCGCGCTGCGAATTAACCCTGGCTTGCTACACCCTCGATACAATTTAGCGCTTTCGTCCATCAACACCGGCGAATACGGCGAAGCAAAAAGACAGCTACAAGACCTTCTTGCAAAAAGCCCAGGCGACACAGACGCGAGAATTAATTTGGGTTATTCATTAGCCATGACAGGGCAAACGGAACAAGCTTCAAGTGAATGGCAACAAGCACTCAAAAGTAACCCACGCGCCTATCTTGCATCCAACAATCTTGGTGTAGTGGCATTTAATAAAGGCGAAATGGAAGTAGCGATTGCGCGCTATAAAGAAGCGGTAAAAATTGAGCCGCAATTTGCTGATGGCCACAACAATTTAGCTGCTGTGTATGTAAAGTCCAACAAGCGCGCCGAGGCAATTCAAAGTTATGAATTGGCCATTCGGCTAAATCCGGCAGATCGCGAAGCACGCCGAAATTTAGGACACCTTTATCTTGCTGAACAAAAACCGCTGGAAGCACTTACCCACCTAAAAGTCGCCGTAGCCGCCGATCCCAAAGATGTGGACGCCTATTTTAATCTTGCGGTTGCTCATCAGATGCTGGGCCAAGCCAAAGAAGCAACCACCTTCTATCGCCGTTTTATTGAACTGGCCTCGGATAAACCAGAGTATTATGACTCTATTATTAGGGCCGAGCGGGCCATTTACGAATTAAAGTAAGGCGTAGCTAAGCTGCCCGAAGCTAACTATCTGATATTACTAGAATTGCTAGTTAGCTATTCCCTAGGAGCAGCGGCTAAGGCCAAGATTTTAGCCCCCCGCCTGAAGCAAATGCCGTGCCCAAGCCGATAAGAGGCTGTAACATTCAGAGTAACCGCATAGTGCGTGTGTGGAAGTAATCCAATGTCAGATCTAGATACCGCCAGACAATCAAAAGGAGGTCTCCGCTTTGAGACCGCCACCGGAGATCTAGCTCCCGTTGTTGCACAAACTCAAGAACTAACCGACCCACGCAATGAACGCCAAGCAGCAGAGCGCGCAAGACATCTCTTTCGGCATTGGGTATTTTTGGTGTCAGGCATTTTACTTGGCGCGGCGATGATAATATTCGTCAACGTCACTTCCTCAATTGAGTCGCTCTCTAAACCAACTACCGATACACAAATTGCTTCCATTAAAGTTGCCGCAGTAGAACCTGCAACAGCAATTGAGAATTCCTCGAAGACAGAGGTTCTTGCAAGCAGTGTCACACAGACAAATACAGAGTCGAATTCTGAAAGTATCGCGCAAACAGCGACTCTGCCTGAAACCAGCACTCAGCCCCAAGAAATTACCCAAGTGTCTGCCGAACCAGAATCGCGCACCATTGTTGAACACGCGCAGCAGCGCCCCGTGCGCCTTGAAGCCCGCAAATATTTATACGTAAATGGCGATGGACGCAGTTACGATCCTGGCTTCGCTTCTTCCGACCCAAATGCGCAGATAGACATTGCAGCAAGTTCAAAACAAGCATTTTCCTTAAGACCCTTAAACTCTGGCTCGGGGCGTTATCAACTAAATGGCACCAGCATTGAGTGGCAAGGTGGCTGGCAAGCTCAAAACCCAAGTCACAACTTAAAAGTGGGCTCGGCCTACATGGACTATTTAGATAAAACTTTTGGTTCTGGAGTTGGAAATTCGCTTTCAGCAATTAATCGCGAAGCAGCGCCATTACTTGGCAAACTGCCTCGTACCGTACCCGGCGCAGCGCAGGCAAAAACTCATAGTTTACCGCGCTAAAGCCCCTGCTCTCTTCGCTCAATTGTTTTTCTAATGCGTGCAAATAAAGCAAGCAGCACCCCCATCTCGCGCTTGTCTGGATTAGTGCGGCGAAACAGATTTTTAACCAGCCCTGGAATTGGCTCTGGAGTTCCTACTCTATAAAATCCACTCTCTTCAAGCACAGCATCCACAAGTTTATCTAGTTGATAAAACTGATTCCAATCTGCCGCATGTTCCGCGTTTCCAGTAGACGCACCTGACCAATCTTGGCGCGAAAGTTCAAAAAGTCCTAGAAGCACTGCTTGCGCTAAATTAAATGAAGGATACTCAGCACTCGTCGGAATTCGCACCAGCCAGCGGCAATGTTCAACGTGGTCATGCCGTAGTCCTGTGTCTTCGGGGCCAAAGACAAGAGCCGTGGGCGCCAAGGGACGAGTACGGAAATGCTGCACCCATTCTGGGAGCATTAAATTTGCGCGATTTTTTCCTTCGCGTCCGGAAAAACCAATTACTTCTGTCATTGGTTTTAAACACTCTTCAAGACTCTCGTGTATACGCGCATTCTGAAGCACATCAAGGGCCCAGCGCCCAGTTATTTCAGCTTTCTCAATTGAAAAATGTACAGGCTTTACAAGATGCAGATTAGTGAAGCCCAAATTTTTCATGGCGCGAGCCACACTGCCGATATTTAAACTTTCTTCAGTTTCAACCAGCACAATATGAATTAGGTCGCCCAGCGGGTGAGTTAGATAGCCCCCAGAATTTAAATCGCTCATACACAATCTCCAGTCAACGCCGCCTCAAACTACTCGCTCGTCGCAGTAGAGGCAACAGCTTGAGGCTGGCTATTCTGCGCGTCTCTTTAAAGTGACCAGAGTTTCAACGTGGTCCGTAAGCGGAAACATATCAAAGGGCTCAATTCGCTCAATTTCGTACACGACCCCAAGATCCTTTAGATCGCGAGCTAACGTTTCTGGATTGCAACTTGAATACACAATAGTCGCGGCACCCAAATTTACTAAGTACTTTCGAAGCCCCGCCTCTAATCCGCGACGCGGAGGATTTACGACTACAAAATCAAATTGCAAATCGGGCTGAGTTTGTAGCCAAGCTTCAACATCAGTTGCAATAAAGGAGGTATTGGCAAATTTATTTAACTCAGCCGAAAGAATTGCATCACCAACCGCCTGCTTTGACCTCTCGATACCAAGAACAGACTCAGCCTGACTTGCGAGGAACAAAGAGAAAGCACCACCACCGCAATATACATCAAGCACCTTGCGGGCTGTTTTGGCCGCAGCAATCTTAGCCACAGTTTGGTAGAGCTTCAGTGCTACGTTACTGGTGACCTGAGTAAAACTTTGGGGAGAAATGAAAAGACGCACGTCCCCCATTTGTTCTTGAATAACGCTCTTTTCACTAAGCACATATTCCTCTGGCCCCTCTAAAATTGCTTGGTGAATCGGCTGCACATTTAAGGTGACTACCTTTAGCTCAGGAAATTGCTTTTGTAGCTCACTGGCCAATTTTCGATAACCGGCTTCATCTTGCCGAGATTTAGCCACAAACCGTAGCATCGTCTCTTTTGTGCTTTCGCTTTGACGCAGAATGCAGAACTTAAGCTCTCCGGTGCGTTCAGGAACCGCATACGGCTTAAGTCCATGCCGCGAAATTCCATCGCGCAGCACTCGCAAAAGCGGAAGCATACTCGGCAGGAGCAGCGGACAAGCCGTTAAATCCCGTACTCGTAAATTCTCATCAATCAGCCCCAGCTTTGGGTGCGCAGTGTTTCCGCCCACCACCATTTTGGCCTTGTTGCGCGAACCAAAATTTGGATCTGAACCCACACAAGCTTCAACCTTTGCCTCAATTCCCGCCTGCCGCATTGCCTGCTCAACAGCACCCTGCTTTTGCAAAAGCTGCTGACCATAAGGCATAGGCAACAAACTACACGAGCGACACGTATTCGTTTCAAAATATGGGCAAGTCAAACCAGTATCCACCATTCCCGTAACCTACCCCGGCCCGCCGCCTGCTGCCAACTGGCGGCCTGCCGCATCTCGCCCTAGCCCTCCCCCTGGTGCCTCCCCCTGGTGCGTCCCAACCCCCAAGCCCCCACTTCGCACCCAAATTAACCCATTGAATTTGCGGGAAAAGTCACTTCAAGCACTTTGCAGTAATTTCGGGGTGATTGGAGGATTTTCTGGGTGTCCGGAATATCGTTCAAAAAAATCCTCTATACATAGTCTCCCCCGCCAGCCCTCGGCCGTGCATTTGAGTAAGATTCTGATCTATGGGTAAAATTCCCAGCGCAAGACAAGATGACTTTTTTGACCAAAGGCTCCTATGAACCCAAGTGCGGAAGGTCCTAAGCCAGCTAAAAACGCAAGCATGAACAGCTCGCCGTTAGTCCCGCCAGCTAGGCCATGTGAAGGAAATTTAAGTGTAGGCTCTACTTTTGGCCCCTATACGATCACACAATTTTTGGGTAATGGTGGTTTTTCTCATACCTACTTAGGGATGGACAGCCAGGGTAACATGGTTGCACTTAAGGAACCAATTTTCGGCGGTGGTGGAACTTATAGAATACGTTTACTTGAAGTGAGCAGCAACCCTCAACCCCACTACCTAAGCCCGGATGAGACTCCATCTGAAGCGGCGTTTCTAAGAAATAGTAAACCCTTAATTGATTATATGGATCATTTTCAGTGTTGTGACCTAATCAAAATGCAGCACGAGATTCTCACCCGAGCAAAACATCCAAACCTAATAAAACTTGCGCATCCAGACCTCCTAGAACTGGCAGGGATGCCTATTTTAGCACTGGAGTACTCCCCTGGGCATACTTTAAGGGAGTACTTTCGTAGTGCCAACGAACACGTCGATCTTAATTGGTTTGTCGAAGTCGCAAAGACACTCAGCAGTCTAAAAAATGCCGGAACACTTGATGCCCATCGCGCACTAAAACCAGAGGATATTTGGATTCAAACTGATGGAACGGTAAAAATATTAGATCCGTCGCCACATCCGAGTGCGTTCAATGGAACTCTAATTACTTCACCTTGGTATAATCCATTGGCGCATTGGAGTTCTAAGGCCGACGTAATGGCTCTTGGCGTGATGTTGTATGAACACCTTACCAAGATTTTGCCGTTCGAAAACCTTAGCACTTTCTTCCCTCGTGCGTACGAGCAACCTAAGTCAGATGGGTATGATCTCGAACTATCTCTCTTCTTAAGTTACCCCCGAGCGCGGGAACTGAGAACCGGAATTGCCCCTGCATTAGATGGCATCATCCATCACTGTTTAACCTTCCCCGCTTATGGTCTCGAAGAATTTGTGAATGACCTTTCTGCTCATATAGCGGCGACTAAATAGTAATAGAGCTTGAATTGAGAGTAGGTCAGTCGGCGCCCTGGTGGATCCCAACCCCAGCAGGCCCCCTTCCCACCCAAGTTAACCCATTGAACTTGCCGTGGACGTTGATTTAAGCACTCTCAAGTAAGGTGCGAGGGCGAAGTGGTTTGGAGGGAGCTGGTGGTATTCTGGGTGTCCGGAATATCGTTGATAAGTCAATTTGATTGCCCCGGATTCATCGAGTAGGATTGAGGAACAGTAGCGAAGTCTTGTTGTAGAATCTAATGTTATACACTCTTGACGTATCCGATTCTAGGCGTAATCGTCCCATATAATTCACATGTTCTTCCTCGCGGCAATTATAGCAACCATTGGGTATGCGCTTCAAAGCACATTAATGGCGTCCTATTACCGCAGCATGGATCGGCTCTCTGCCGTCGCGCTGCGTGGATTGTCGCTTGGACTCTCTATGTCGCCTCTTCTACTGTTCGTTCCTGGCGCTGATTTTTTGCGTGCTCCCAGCTATATCACCCCGATTCTAGGGGCGTCAGTTTGTGCCGCGATCGGCAATCTTTGTGCTGCGCGGGCCTATAGTTTCCTCCCAATTGGTGTAGCAAGCGCCATGTCTATGAGCTTCGCCGCCATTTTTGCTGCTCTAATTGGGTTTGTTTTTGTGGGGGAAACATTGACCTCTGGGCAACTCTTCTTTGCCCTCCTGATTCTCCTAGGCGTTTCATTTCTCGCGATAAGCCGTTCAACGGGTCCACTGCCCAAGGAGTATAGTGTTACACGCGGGATCACGAGCAGTATGCTGTTTGGAATTTTTCTCGGATCTGCATATGCGCTTGTCGGCATCGTGTCGCGGGATCTGCATCCCTTTCTGGTCGGGTATCTTTGGGAACTCATCATAGGAATAGTTGCTGCCATCTTCGCATCGAGCCGAAAATTTTTTGGTGAACCTGGACTTTCGCGTGTATCGGCGCGGGATTTTAGGCGTATTTTATTATTTAGCGCCCCCACGCTTCTTGGGACCGGTTTTTATGCGTTGGCTATGACATTGGGCCCGATAGCCATTGCCACCGCAATTATTTCAACGATGATGGTAATTAATACATTACTCGCGGCTACTTTCTACGGTGAGAGTCTATCAGCTCGCCAGTGGGTACTTTTGGTTTTGGTTTGCCTTATGGTCGCGGGCTTAAAGTTTTCTAGCAGCTAATCCGCCGTGCATAACAAAAAATTCCTGCCGAGAACGGGCGTGGCGAGAACTCTGAGGCAACTCCATTTGCATCGAGGCGCCCGTTGCGGCAGAATTTAACCGTTATGCGTCAATTTGCAGCAGATGTGGATTGAGTAGCGTATCGGTCTGCGAGTAGACTTTAAAATTTGAGGTACAGAATTGCATGAATCAAGGACACGACAACAAGCCAGTTTCTGACTCCGTCTTATCATGGCATGCGGATAAAACCTTGACTCTTAATGGGGAAGAGATTGCTCTAGTACTACTCCCAGAGGAACCGGGCATACCCGCAGTTAACGCGGACGGTATGAAGGTTCTTCTTTTCCCTCAACGACCTAAGAACCCGAATCCAAAAGACGCATAACAAACGCCTCGGGCCGGATGCTTCGCACCGGCGCAGGCTTAGCCGTATACTTCTTGAATTATGTTCGACCAGAGACCAATAGGCAGCAAGCAGAACTCTGATTTGCCTCGGGATCCAAAGGATTCAAGCGATGCACACTGGGAAGCTTTACTGCCACCACTGGCCCATGCCTGGCTAGCACCAGGAAATAATGACGCCGAATCGCTTGTCCGTTGCTTAACCGGGAAGCCTCAATTGACCGAAGAGATTAATTTTAATCGGCGCGGCATCAGAGGATTCTTGGAAACCCAGAAAACACTAGCTTGCTACTATGGAGCAGTCAGCCTCGGCGGGACCACCGCTATATTGGGACTAACATCTGTTCTTTCGATTTTAACAAGCGAGGTTACTCCCCTCGGAGAAGTAGCACTCACCGCGATGTTAGCCGCCCCAGCCTATGCAGCCAAAAAGTTATGGGACTTTGGAAATCGCCTAGCACTGAGACAGCTGCCACGGGATGAAGTATAATTAATCATAAGTGGAATAATTTTACGCGGCCCTGGTATCTGAAGTTCAGAAATTAAAAATCGAATTTCTCGAAGCTGCCTGCCCCTGGTGCGTCCCAACCCCAACATGCAATCCCGCCACTCCGCCTAATCCACTGGATTCGCGACGGAAGTCACTTTAAGTACATTTAAGTATTTTGGAGGGGAATGAGGTATTTTCAGGGTGTCCGGAATATTGTCCGGCCGAAATGTTGTCCGAACTCTAAGTCGAGGATCCCCTGATACACACCTCAATCCTTCGTCGAGCGGGATCATCAACCTAATTGTGTATTGGCAGTTGGGTGGATCATCGACTTGGATTAAAAGTGTCTCTGTATATATAGCCTGCTAAATTCACAATAATTCAATTTGATTGCCTCAGGTTCATCGAATAGGATCGGCTAGCAGCAGCGAAGTCTTGTTGTAGAATCTAATGTTATCCTCTGGCACTTATCGTAATTCGCTGTTCGATTATTCCCTGGGGTTGCGGCTCGGCGTAACCAGACCTCGTCAGCGATATGGTTAATTCAGTATCGCTTGCATTCAAGTAGCGTCGCAAATTTTTATATAATTATTCATATTAGCCTCTACGTACACCGCCTTATTCTAGGGCGAGAACGCAAGTATTTGATTATACTAGCCAATGGGATAAATTCCCACCACATGCAACACCTCCTGCATGATTAGCATAACAACTGGAGAGCGATGACGGGATAACAATCCAGCCCAGCTTATCGCCGCACCGCGGCTCTGGCTGGCCGAAAACGTTATACCTTCAGAGCTTTATTGAGCTAACTCACCCATTTGAACGGAAGTGCCAGAATTCAAAGTGTTGGCTGAGTATAGAAAATATTTGGCTAAAGAAAACATTCCTATTGGAGATTTGCAAACATGACTGAATTTGGTGGGATAAAAAACGATCTTACAAATGCAAAACCTCCTTCCTCGGGCCTGCAGCCGACTGATACCCCAGTTAGCGCAATGCGTATTGGAGCAGATCTAAAACCTTGGGAAGAGCGTGTCAATTCGCTAATGGCCGATGGGACTGTCATTTTGACCCTCCGAGGAGCAGGAAGCGTGAACGGCATAGATCCGGATTCAGCTTCTCAGGTGGTAGCGAAGATTCGTGATCGCATAATGGATTTACGAAGCGCCGGTGTTCCCGTTGCTCTAATGTACGATGGCGACGGAGATACTCGGGCAAAACCAGATGTCGGATCTATTTTTGGGGAACTCGCGGACGCTTTTGCGAGAGACTCGTCGGTCAAATTGATCGCTGCGCAATCAGAAGGTTGGTATGGACCTGCCGACAAGACTGATCCAATTAAAAGCGCGAATGGCACCCCGTATGAAACTTATGTTTTCGCTGACGATCTTCCAGGTCAGCATGCAAGCCTAACTCAGTCTTCAAAGTTAGTTGCGTACCCACATTTCGAACAAATATTTGTTGGCCCTGCTGGGAAAATTGCATTTTCACAATTGAAGGATCTTAGTGACAAAGCTGTTGCTGACAGACCGGCAGATGCGGGCGATCTGAAAGTAATAATATTTTCAACTCCAAACAACGCAAACTTGAGCGCTCAGTTTCAATCAAGGCTGGAGACTGAAGCCGATGATGCTAAGCGTTCCAAAATATCCGTGAATATTGCACAGCGCCGTGATCATCCATATGGCTTTCTTTGTAATTCCGATGGACAGTTTAACCTCGATGAGAAACAATATCCTAGACTCAAGTTTGAAAACACCTTGGTCGTTGCGAAGTGATATCGGCATTTCACGCGGTATAACAATTGGCAGCAGGACGCCCTTAATCGGGCGCCGCTGAACTAAACATTATACACCAAACAAGATTGCTAGTTTTGAAAACACTTTTGCTTATTCGCCATACTGAAACGGAGTATCTCGCTAAAGCGCCGAGTTCCAAGCTTCCGAATGATGCATCCCTTTCAGATGCTGGCCGGACGCATGCTCTCAACATTTCGCAAGAGCTTTCCTCGTATTCAGTAGAGCTTGTGGCTTCCAGTCTCTATCGTCGATCACAACAAACGGCGGAGATTCTTAATGCTCACTGGCAAGCAAAGAGCTGTGCGACGGCGGCTCTTAATGAGTATTTCCTTCGAGAAGATGGCTCAGGGGTGGAATCAGTCGAAGAGGGATTTGTTCGGGTTTCAACAGTTCCTAAATCCTCTTCGGCTTACATTTAATACGGTCGCTCTAGTCTCTCACAATTCGATACTATCTACTTATATGACTGGTCTTCTCAACCTTCCCTTCCAAGAAGGCAAGGATCTTTTTGCGAAGCTTGGCGCTACCTATGTTCTCGGATATGACTGGGAGAGGGGAGACCAAAACTGGACAGTGAAAAAAACAATTGCTGGTGTATAACAAGCAAATCCAGCCGCCCCCCTGGTGCGTCCCAACCCCAACATGCAATCCCGCCACTCCGCCTAATCCACTGAACTCGCGACGGAAGTCTCATTAAGCTGATTGAAGTATTTTGGAGGGGCATGAGATATTTCCAGGGTGTCCGGAATATTGTCCGCTGATACACACCTCAATCCTTCGTCGAGTGGGATCATCGACTTGGATTAAAAATGACTCTGTAAATTTAGCCCGCTAACTTCACAATAATTCAATTTGATTGTCTCGGGTTCATCGATTAGGATTGGGTAGCAGCAGCGAAGTCTTGTTGTAGAATCTAATGTTATCCGGTCCGTAATGAAAAACTTAAAGTCTACGCCAATCGATTCGAAGGTGGTCATATTGCTAAAGGATGTGCGTGCCTGGGCTGAGAAACGATCAGACATATCAGCAGTTGCTTTAGTGGGGTCGCATGCCCATGGCCGAGCACGACCGGATTCAGACATCGATATAGTCATCCTTTCAGATAACCCAGATCCCCTCAGATCGCCCGATTGGCTCTCTGCTTTCGGTGCCGTCAGTCATGTAGACACTGAGAATTGGGGGGTCCTTACCTCACATCGAACTCATTATGTGCGTGACGGAGAAGTTGAAGTTGGAGTAGCCTCAACATCCTGGGCCAACATTCCAATTGATCCTGGCACGTTCCGTGTTGGGAGTGATGGATTAGTTTCGGTTTATGATCCAAGGGGTATTTTGGATCGGCTTGTGATGGAAGTGCGCCGCTCCCGAACCGAATAACGAAAACCTTGTGCCGACAGCTTTGCCGCGGCACAGTTAAACCGTTCAATCACCTGGCATTGGAGCAAAAATGGTAAAATTTTTAGATATAGAGTTAGCATTCCAGTTTGTCAGTGGTGCCGAATACGGTATGAACTCCGCCACACTTAGCAAAAAGACTGGACAAATCTATTTTGAATCGGGGCTTGGTGATTCAGATGAGTTACCTGAAGATATAGACGACGAGGATTTATATATCCAGATTCCACATAAGCGCGATTTGGATCTCGGCATTCAGTTGGTTCGCGAATATGTGAGTGCGCACCTACCCGAGAAAGCCGATGAGGTTGAAGCTTTCTTTCGAAGCCGTGGTGCATATTCCCGATATAAAGAATTACTTAGTTGGAGCAATGCGCTCGACAAATGGTATAAATTCGAGGAAGAGCGAACTGAGACTGCGCTGAAAAAGTGGTGCGTTCAAAATACCATCCAGATTGAAGAAGGTGATACGGGCAATAGAACAATCGGTTCGAACGGAGAAAATGCCGTGTACGATGGTTAAAAACTTGAGAAGTTGAGTGGCTTTTCCCCGCCCCCCCTATCCGTTAGTTGCCAAAATTAGGGAGCAATAAGCCTTGCCTTATTATAAGCCATAGCTTATAATACACCTTGAATGAAAGTTAAGTACTACCTTACGTCGAGCGGCAGAAATCCTGTTGAAGAGTTTATCCTCGCTTTGCCTGAGGAAACTCGTCTGGAGATTGCTGATGCCATCGCTTTGCTTGAAAGTGGGCAGCGGATCGATATGCCACTCAGTCGGAATCTTTCAAGCATTAGACCGGGACTTCACGAGTTGCGATTCCGAGATAAGGCAGGGCAAGTCCGAGTTATATATTTCATAAAACGCGGTGAGGCTATTTATTTCGTTCATGCGCTTCGGAAGAAGACACAAACTCTTCCCTCGAAGGAGATTGATTTGATCTTAAAGAGAATTAGGGAGATCTAATATGGCTTGGAAAGAAATGACTGTGGAAGAACTGGCAGAATCTCTAGGTGCCAACATCACCGAGGTTCGTGAAAAGCAAAAGCTTATTTTGATGATCGTTAAGATTCGAAAAGCCAAGCGGCTTTCTCAAGCCGCTCTTGCAAAAAAGCTTGGCGTTAGCCAAGCGAGGATTGCCCAAATCGAATCTGGGATTGGTACGGCTCAGGTGACCTTCGATATTCTATTCAATATTTTGGTTACTCTCGGTTACGATTATAGAGTTATTACTACTAGGGCGGCATAATCTAATTATCCCATTAAAACCCGAGCCGTTTACTTTTGGGCGGCTCTGGTTTCTGAAGTTCAGAAATTAAAAATCGAATTTCTCGAAGCTCTTGTTCATGCTCTGAAAATCCTTTTGCAACGCGCCTCTCTATTTCCAAGAGCCGGCGCTTCAGATCTGCATGGTCAATAAATGCCTTACGAAGTTTGATGAATGCGCGGACCACCGTGACACTAGCCTGAACAGCAATTGGGCTGTTCAAAACGTTGGCAGCCATGACCGCCCCGTGTTCCGTGAATGCATATGGCTTATAACGGCGTCCACCATAGCTAGAATTTGAGGTCGCAATTTGCGACCTCAAGTCGCTAACCTCCTGATCTGATAATTGAAATAAGAAATCCTCGGGAAAACGATCGATGTTTCTTCTGATTTGTTCGTTTAATCTCTTGGTCGAAACTCCGAATACCACTGCCAGGCCCTGATCAAGCACGACCCTTTGCCCAAGTAAAAAGAGTATCCTGACCCCGGTGCCTCCCAACCCCCGCGTTCTGCCCCAACGCCCCGTCTAAGCCGCTTTGGGAAGAGTGCGCTTGACTAAGATCTCCCATCCGTTGAATTCTCCTTCGATGGAGAGAGAACCAAATCCAAAACCATCGCAAGACCAGCAAGTACCACCTGCTGAAGCAGCCCCGCGCGCCGCCAAGTCGGTGAGTTTCGCGAGTCTCGTCATTCCGCCAATGGAGGATGTTGCGCCAGAGCTTGCCCGGATTGCGGCTCGCCAAGCAGAGCAGCAGCGGGAGACAGCGCGCGAACTTGAAGCTCTCCTCTCAGGAATGGAGGGTCGGACGTTCGGCAGCGCAGCTGAGGCCGTAGCGTTCGCACGGGGGCTTCGCCGATTGCTGACAAGTCTTGAGAGACGTGTCGCTTGCACTGCGAGGACCGAGCATCCGGACGAGCCGACGTGCGGACTGCCTGCGTATGTCGAGTGCACTCCGACAAAAGCCGCTCCGTACTGGACGCTTCGGTTCCGCCACTCGCCCATGGACAAGGGCGAGAACGCCCACGGGTACTTTCACACGCTTCCGTCGCTAAAGCTGATCCAGGCCCCTCCCGATCGGCGACGCAAGTCATAGGCAAATAGTGACTTAGTAAACATGGCTCACTTCTCGACTGCTTGCCGCTTGGGTAGAGGCAGTCCCGTTTCGACAGTGTTCAGCGTGAACGCGAAAGATTCAGCATCGATGGGCGTCGCGCAGCACTGGGCCGCCCGTCTCCCTGTGTAACCCCGAATTCTAGGTCATCCGCTGCCACCCTGCGCCTACGCACTTTTCCGTTCCTGCGGCGCAATCGACACTTCCAATCCCAAAGCATCCAGAACCGTAAATAAACTAGAAACGGTTGGATTCCCACGTTCTGAGAACATTCGATACATACTTTGGCGATTTAGGTTGGTGGCGCGAGAAAGTATTCCGATGCCGCCATGCGCCTCTGCCACATTCTTTAGTGCAATAAGAAATCCTTCCAATGACTTTTCCTGAACCGCAGCCGAAAGATATTCTGCTGCCAAGTCAGGATCCACAAGTTGTCTCATTAAAAAGGCATCATAACTTCGTGATTTAAGTTTTCTCTTAGCCATTCTTATACTCCGTCCAGTATTGCTGACACGCCTTAATGTCTTTTTGCTGAGTTGACTTGTCGCCACCTCCAAGTAAAAGGACCACTTCTGTGCCGACAAGCCCAAAAAAACTCAATACCCCGGACCAAGCGGAATCCTCAACTCAAAAACTCCGGACCCAACGCTCTTACAATCCCCAAAATTTCCGAAACGCAGTCTATCAATTCTAGTAAGAATCCTGGCTTTTACCGTCATATCTCGTACGCGCGAGAACCATTCTTCAAATGGAGATCGCCCATTCCTTCGAATGAAGTTTTTGATTCTTTTTGCCTTTGCTTCCACTCATACAATGTCGCTCAAAAGCGACATTCCGTCAACTACAATATTTATGTACGTCGGCTTTTTAGCCCAAATGGCGCGAGCAGGGCTACCATTAAGTGCGTCCAAACTCCCAAGCCCCCAGCACACAGGCCGCTTAACCGGCTGAGTTTGCGGTGGAAGTCACCTTAAGCTTTTGGAAGTATCTTCCAGGGGAATCAAGGTATTTCTTGTGTGCCAGGAATATTGCCCACCAAGAAAAAAAGGTAGGTTATTTTTGAGTATCCGCAAAAAATAACCAAAAACGGAAATCTAGGTGGCGCCCTTTGAAAGAACAACGCGGCAGGCTGACGTACACCATTGCTAGTGCTAGCCAACCTGCTGCAGCTTCTCACGAATTCGCTTCAACGCCTCAGCAGCAGGCGCGATGCAGCCACAGACTTCAGAAGAGACTACGACGCGTCTGACAATTTCCAGCTTCAGTCATTACGAATTGATCTTTCACTAACATCGGAACCAGCAGCAGGAAGCTCTGAACCAGAAATAGGGTTCCAAGATATCGACACCCTCCCCAGCACCATGGAGACTGGATTAATCCTTGCCGAGCTCTACCGCGCTGCGCAGGATACGAGCAGAACCATAGACATCAGCCTTAAGGATGGAAAAGTTTTAGAAGCTCGAGTTCTTGCGCTTGGTCAGGACTTTGAAGAGTCAGTAGATTTTGGCGCCGATGACGCAGACGGTTTCGAAGTCGACTTTAGGCGCTCGAGCTGGGAGGAATCAGAGTTACGCTTCAGTTTTATAGCTCCTAAATCTTCTCAAACGCTGCCAATTAGGCTTGAAGATATTGCGTCAGTTTTACCCAGCGAAGCAGGCGCTGGGCTAGAGGTCTCTCCCCTTTATGACCTTCCAATAGATCGGATAAAAACTCCATTTGCAAAGGAAAACGCGCTTAAAGGAGCATACGAACGCATTCGCCAGTTCCAAAAAGAGAAGCAGATGCTTACTCTCACATTTTGCTCGGAAGCATTCCCAAGCGGCATCCCTATTGCCGGGCAAATTAAGTCCTTCAATTCTCATTCAGGAGTAGGAGTATTCACAACAGATCCCTCTCGTCAAATCGCCTTTCTTTTGAGTAATTCCGATCTCAGGCTTTATCTTCTAACTCCAGGTGAGGCTCTCGTAGAGGGCATAGACCTACGTGAAGAGTTCAATCCCCAAAATAAAGCCCAGATGTCGACAGAGGAAATTTTGGCCACATGCAAAGATCGCGGCGAAGCTTGCCTGAACGCGGTAGTGTACCTAAAAAAAGTCAACCAGATCTTACGTGGGGCCATTTTTATACGGAATACACTACAGCCCAAAGAGCGCCCTGGCCACGAGGAAGTTCAGGACTCCACACTAGCCAGAGCTGGAGCACTTATGCGGGATGATTACCGCAGCGGATTTCTATTTTTAGATGTTCTTGGGCAGACCAGTGCTTGGATTCCCTTGGATCTGGTGCATCGATTAGAGATTCTCGATGAGGCTAAAGTGAGCGACTAGTTTACCTCAGTTAGTCGGGTGCGTCCCAACCTACACAGCTCCACCTTGCGCGTCCCCTAATCCACTGAACTAGCGACGGAAGCCACATTAAGCTGATTGAAGTATTTTGGAGGGGAATGCGGTATTTCCGGGGTGTCCGGAATATTGTCCGGCCGAAATGTTGTCCGAACTCTAAGTCGAGGATCCCCTGATACACACCTCAATCCTTCGTCGAGCGGGATCATCAACCTAATTGTATATTAGCAGTTGGGTGGATCATCGACTTTGCCAATAGAATTGCCTGTTATTTTAATAATCTATGGTGCTACATTTTAAAATTGAGCGGTCTGGAATCCTCGACTATGATGGGAAGTTGGCGGCTGAGAGGCTGTCGTAGAATCTAATGTTAGACCCCCCAACCCATCGCATCAATGAACAAAAACCCCCCTTGAAATATGTATATTACCATCATATACTATTTGTATGAGCGACGATGTTCTTTCGGGGTGTATTGGATTTGACTGGGATGTCGCCAACCTCGAGAAAAATTGGGTAAAGCATCAGGTTACCCCATTTGAATGCGAGCAAATCTTCTTTAATCAACCATTGGTCGTTGCTGAAGATGCCAAACATTCGCAGATTGAAACGCGTTATTACGCTCTCGGAAGAACCGACGTTGGGAGGCATCTTTTTATTGCCTTCACGATTCGGCGAAAATTTATTCGAATAATTTCAGCTCGTGACATGAGCCGAAAGGAGCGAAAAATCTATGGCACCTAAAACACGTTCAAAGATCCCCAAGTTCGAAAGCGAAGAGCAGGAAAGCGCATTCTGGGACAAGAATGACTCAACCGACTTTATTGATTGGTCAAAGGGTAAGGTTCGGGTTTTCCCTGAGCTAAAGCCTTCGGTGAAAACTATTTCCCTAAGACTCCCCGAATCTCTTTTAGCGGGGTTGAAGGTGTTAGCGAACAAGCGCGACATCCCTTACCAATCACTTTTGAAGATCTTTCTTGCCGAAAGAATTGAAAAGGAAATGAAAAGCGGGTCTAAAAAATAAATGGCGCCGACCGCTTCGCGGCGGCACATTTCTACCGTTGAACGAATCCGCGCTATCGCCCAGAGTTTGTGTTGTTGTAGCCGTAGTGGCGGTGTTGAAATGACCGGTGTAAGCCGGTCATTTTTTTATCATTAAATTGCAAAAAGTAAGAGTTGGGAGCTATCCCAGCACCACCTCGACCGACCAGCGTCCTAAGGTAGCGCGCAACGGAGAAAGGATTTCGGCAAAACTTCCATCTGAGATGGGGCAAACGAGGTGTAAGTAGCAATTTGTCTACCACCGACTTTCCATCGCGAAGTATATACCGCTCACGATTTAAATTTCCGTATTTAGCCCCCCTCACTGCCCGCATGCACTCATTGTGAATTTTGCAGCCCGAATATTTAAACCACGCTAAGTATTTACATTGAAGATAGCGTTTGTTCGATTGTTTAGAGAAATTAAACAAAGAGCCCGGTGAGCGCAGTGAGATAAAACTGGCTCGCTATATACTTCGCGATGAAAGGTCAGTAGCATCGGCGATCCGAAGTACCAAGTGCTCCAGGACGCCAAAATAATTTTTGTGAATTCGCAGCAAAGTAAGCCTGCCTAGAATTTAAAGCGCGCCAACGGTGATAGCGCAGAACAGGATGATATTTCTCCAACCACCCCACAGCGCCGATACGCCAATTTCCAAGCTCCACGCGAGAGTCTAATGAGCGGCGATACTGGCTTTAACGATCTCGCCCGCACGATTTTTCCGTATTTTGATTGTAAGAAAATGCGATACTCCACGCCACCCGCACTCATAATGGCTCGTATGCTGCCTTTTCTCTTATATAGTTTGATTCGTGCCTGCTCAAGGTTCGGCGTCGGGGTAGCACTTGGGGTCGCACTTACGCTTGGCGTAGGAGTAGGCGTAGGCTCCTCAATACCCCCGGCTGGAGTCGTAAATACATCCGGTGTCGCAGTAGCCGTTGGTGTAGGAGTTCTTGTCGGCGTCCACGTAGGCGTGGCAGTTACGGCTAAGGTACTAGTAGCAGTAGGCGTTCTCGTTGGCGTTCTGGTAGGGGTTGATGTTGTTGCTGCAGTACTGGTAGCTGTCGGTGTTCTTGTCGGTGTTGCTGTCACCACCGCTGTGTTTGTAGCAGTAGGCGTTCTCGTTGGCGTCCTGGTCGGGGTTCGCGTAGCCGTGGCCACCGCAGTATGAGTTGCCGTCGGAGTTCTTGTGGGGGTTAATGTTGGGCCTGGGGTTGGGTTTGGTTGTCCCTCACTCGGATCATCATTACCATCTATTTCGATTAGGAGCCTAATCAGATCGCTGCGGTCACCGGGGGAAAGACTCAAAACCTGGCGATGACTTTGAGCTGAAGCCAAGTGGCTGGGGTTTCGTAGCATTATTTCGTCAAAGGCATAGGGGAAAGCACCCCAAGAAATGGCTGGGATAAGTTGAATCACATTACTATTGCCCGCAGCGAGTGTGACCGGCACGGTTACCGTAGCATAGGCATTCGGGCTCCAGCCGGGGTTATTAGCGGTTAGCGGTAAAGCCACAGTTTGATCCACGCCATTGACTCGCACCACAGTGCTAAGACCATTACTCATCGAAGAGTAGCGAATCGTAAGAAAGCTACTCCCTCCAGGCCCACCAGGGAGGTTGTTAAACACAAGCCGGCACTCGCTTGGACCAGGGCCGCATGAGACCGTAAACCCCTCATGCGCTGTTCCGCCATATTGCAGTGCTGATGCATTCGCATTGACTAGTTGACTTGCATCCTCGGCCTGAATTCTTAGACCTCCCCCACCCTCGAAGACTTGCTCGAGCGTTGCAGCAGACCCGTCATGAAAATAAGGGGCGGTAGCAAAGAGTCCGTAAAGCGTTGGCGTGTCAATACCAGGAAGCGGCGCACCTAGGCGCATTCCGGAGGCAGAAGTCATACTGCCTACATCGTGCAGCGTCGGAAGCGGCGCAGTGCTATCAGTCAGTCGCCAAAGAGCATGGCAAGATAAACATTGCGTGTTTACCAATACATTTAATCCGCGTTCAGCCGCAGCTGTACGCAAACCTTGCGCTGTTCGGTGCGGGCTACGCGGATACGAATTTGTGCCGAGCGAGCTCACATAGGCTGCTAACGCATCAAGGTCAGCACTGCGCCCTGCTTTTTGCGGTCCTAATGGCGCAGATGTTGCCACAAAGTCTGAGTCACTCATGAAGCCTGCACCACCAAAGATATTGCGAATATCATTCTCAAAATCTTGGATCTCGTCAAAGTTACCACTCCAGTGGACGAGCCCGTGGTTCATACCACCGCGCCCACGCAGATCGGTTGTATTGCGCAATCCTTCGCCACGCCCTGTAAAATCCCAAACTCTGCCGTCCTGCCCGCCATCAATATGGCAGCTTGCGCAGGAGAGGTATCCCTCTCCGCTCATACGATTAGTACCAAACGGCCCACCGGTGTCTGAAGCGTTATAGAAAATGCGCTTACCTTGCAGCACAGATGGCGAAAGTGTTTCTGCATTCGTAGTTACTATCGTGCTCGTCGTCACGTTTGACGAGCTGCCAGCCAAGAAATTTGCTGAATCAAGCTTACTGACACTACGCCCCATAAAATTCTGCACAAGAAGTATGAGTCGAGATGAATCGAAAGCTAGGCCTTGCGGAGCTAGCCCAGTGCCAAAACTCTCGCGCACTGGAACAAGTGCCGGATACGTCTCGGGCGGGACAAGTGCGTCGTAAGCAACTACATTATTGTTACCTTGTAGGGCAACAAAAGCGTAATCGCCGAGCGGTGAAAAAAGTACCGCTGATGGCGAATCTCCGTTGTCTTTATCAATGCGCGCAGCCTGAATCTCTAGTCCCGTATTCAAATCAATAAGTGAAATAATAGCGCGTTGCGTGCTATCTTGGTTGTGGTCACTGCCGCTCTTAAATAATCCCCGATCGATGTTTGCCTGATTCGATGCTACCCAGGCGCGGGCCCCATTTGGTTGGATTGCAATAGCAGCCAGATAGTTTGGCAGACCTCGTCCACTACTTGCGTTCTCTACCGTGTTGATATCTTTTCTGAGAGCTATAGTGCTGAGCAGTGTGAGACCAGTTGAAGTATCTACCTGCCAAACTTCGCCGCGATGATCCGGTGAAATAAATCGAGTAACATAGGCACGAGTGCCCTGCCCGTTAATAGCGATGGCACGAGGTGTTGGCCCCAAATCAAGTGCCGCGGTTTGTATACGACTAGATGCATTGTAACGCAGCAATCGCCCTTTACCATAAAGCGTTACAAACATGGCAGTGCCTGCCGGATTAGCGGCGATACCAAATGGCTGACTGCCATAATCGAGCATAATAGTCTGGATTATGCTGCCACTTGAACTTAATACAGCGATACTATCGTTCCCATGACAGGTGACCCATGCGTTGCGCTGGCTATCAAGTGCCACCGAGCGTGGCTGAGCATCTTGACCAAGAATAATCTCCTGCACACTATTATTTGCTGCAATTTTGCTAATTGAATTCGAGTCTGGATTTACAACCCACGTCACGTCATTTAGCGAATCGTAGGCTATACTGCTTGAGTTAGTTGGGCGCGCGCCACTTGGTGTAATGATTACAGTCACAGTCATTCGCTGAGTCGACACAGCACCTTGTGGATCACGCACCGACAATACAGCATCATAATGGCCTGCCGTGTTATATGTATGCTGTATGTTGGTACTTGATTGCCAACCCGTATCTGCTGTCCCATCACCGAAGAGCACCTTGTATTGGAGTGCGCCGCCCTGTGCGTCGGTAGCTGAAAAGGTAAATGTTGCTGTCTGGCCAGGGGCGATTGGATAAGGCTGGGCAACAAAAGAGTTGATAGTGGGCGCCGTGTTTGCGCCCGCACCTAAACTTGAGCCAGTTGAAAACTGGAAGCTATAGCCCTCCATTCCATTGTTCGCAGCATCGCGAATTCCGCCAGCGGGAAGCGATACCTCGTAGGTAGTATTCTGAGCAAGCGGGGCATCTGGGGTAATCGTCAAAATATCGTTAAACGCTAGAACAATACGTGCTGCAATCGGACTACCAGGTACTCCATTATTGAGCGGACGCACCATGACCGTGCTGCCGTTAATAATTGTTTCTGAGCGAAGCGTCTCATGAATCAAGATTGAAATAGGAGCACCTACTGGGTAGTGAGTTTGGCCAGAAAGGGGAATATGGTAACCAACGTACGGCCCACGCGTATCAGGAGCGGCTTGATGAGCCCAAATAGATACTCCTTGTGCTGGACCAGAACCACCTGCAGCAACAAGATTGCCTATCGGTAGCACAAATTGCCCCATATCAGCGTTATTTCCCGCAACATCAAACGTGAGCGTAGTCGAGAAATTATTGCTCATGTCAATTTTGTAGCGATCCATAAAGAGAAAGTTATCTTGGAACTGGGCATACGCAAGATCTCCCGCGCCGAGTTCTCGCTCTGTAACAACAAACATATTAGCCGGGTCTGTTACGTCCGCAACAAAGTAATGCCCGTTGCCACGATTCGGAAAAACAATAAGCAAGCGACCATTGCCACCCCAAATTTCTGGCCAATACCCGCCCACTGGGGCATTGAGCACGCTAATCAATTGCGGTGGTGTGCCAGGACTAAGCAAACTTGGAGTGATATCGTAAGCCGCTATACCGCTGCGGCTCTGGTCGGATGCGAAATAAAGAATATTTCCAACTAAAAATGGATGTCCGGCCACTCCTGTAAGTCCTATGTGATCCCAAGAGGCGAGTTCCTGATTCTGTTTATAAAGTTTTGCAAGATGGTTTGATGGTCCATATGTCCACCATTGTTGCGTATGCCACGGCTGAAAGAGGAGCCCACGCCCAGGCCACTGGCCATTTTGGCCCTGATAATAATAGACAGTGTTCTGACTATTTTGATCAACAGGTACAAATAAATTCGTTGCAGAATTAAGTGTGTACCCCATGCTGTATGAACCATTAAATCCAACGAGGGAAGTGCCTTGCTGCCAGTATCCATGAGCGGCAACAGCCGCGTTTACTCCCATGCCGTTAATGACTGTACAGATAGGATTTGCAGGGTTTGAAATATTACATTGCTGAGATAAAAAGTCAGAGCCAGGCATGCTGCCTGGACCTTCTGGGTTAGCAACCAAATAACCTTGGTGATAGGCCAATACAGCAAGGCGGCCTGCTGTATTGACAAAAACTGGACTCAGTTTTGTACCGGGAACTTGAGGCACATTAGGAAAGCCTGGGCCCTGAGCAAAGGCATTTACGCTTATCGCAGGGATGGCGGCAAGCAATGCAACAACGGAGAGCGCTGCACGCAGGGATACCCATAGAAGCCGAAAAACTGATCTATCCACCATACACCTACAACAGCCACCGACTGACATGATATCGACCTGACTATGCACTCTCTTGAGCATGCAAAGATTATACCATGGCTGAATCCTGGCTTGAGGCAGTCCCCGAAACAAACTCATCTGGCTGATAACAGTGCGTTAATTGCCGAATGGTAAGTTTTTTAGTTTGACTTTTTTGAAGTTGCGTAGAGCGGCGGCGTGATTATACCGCTCACGATTTAAATTTCCGTATTTATCCACCGTAGACTTGAGGTGAGCGGTATATTTGTTGCTGGCTACGGCTTCGCCTGCGCGATATACTTCGCGATGCAAACTCAGTGGTAAAAGCGGAAATTCAAACTGCGCTCAGTATATATGGCCGGTGCAATCTAGAGCGGATGCTCACAGGGCAGGAAGCTGCGGTTGTGCCCCAAATTGGTAGCAAAGATTAGGGCTCTAAGCTCTAGATTGAGGACAGAGTCTTACAGTCATGCCGCTTTAGGTTCTTTATGGCAGAATCACCTGCTAGTGGCTCGACTAAGGGTAGCCAGACCTCATCGCGCTGTTTCAACTGTGCTAATTCTGCGTTAACCTTCTAATACCATTACATACTGAGATATTTGGTAAATTTTTGTCAATGACACCAAGCCGCAATATTCCCGATTTTCTATTCGCATTAGACTTTTTGGCTTTGCATCTCTCTTGCTACTGGCAGTGCTAGTATTGCTCGTATTCAGAGCTCCAAACGTAGACGTCGTCCAGCCAACTATAGGAACTGCGATACGAGCTGTTTATGCTACAGGTACCGTAGAAGCAGCTATCATGATGCCAATAGCTGCTCGAGTAATGGCACGACTAAAAAAGCTGAACTCAGATGAAGGCAACGATGTTGTCAAAGATAGCATTCTAGCAGAGCTCGAGAGCGAAGATATGCAAAGCTCGCTGGCTTCAGCGCGCGCCAAAGAAGCTTTTGCGCGCGCTGACTTCGAGCGACATGACGAGCTGCTGAGCAAAAAGGCGATCTCACGCCAGGCATATGAGCGCTCTAAATCCGACTGGGAAATAGCCAAGGCTGCTGTCGCTGAAGCTCAAGCTCAATCCGGTTTTCTAAATTTAATGGCGCCGGCAGACGGACACATTATTCGGCGAGATGGAGAAATTGGGCAGTTAATTCCGGCTAATCAGCCAGTTTTTTGGATCTCGGTGGCTTCACCGCTTCGCATTAGCGCTGAAGTCGACGAAGAGGACATCACTCTGGTGAAAGTCGACCAAATTGTTGTTGTTCGCGCCGACGCCTTTCCAGGACAAGTATTCAAGGCAAAGGTGAAGAGCATCACTCCCAAGGGAGATCCGATCGCTAGAAGTTATAGAGTTCGAATTGAATTTACAGAGAACACCCCACTTCAGATTGGCATGACTGCTGAGACAAACATTATAGTCAGCGAAAAAAGTGACGCGCTCCTAATTCCAAGCTCGGCAGTAATTAATGGGCAAGTACTGCGAGTAGTCGATTCGAAATTGGAGCGTTCTGCTGTGAAACTGGGCACGAGTGGTTCGGAAAAAATCGAAGTTATTGAGGGGATTGGCCTGCAGGATATGATCGTGCTTGTTCCTGATAAGAAATTGAAAAGCGGCACCCGAGTTCGCACCAATCTTATCGAACAAGGACGGTAATGCCACTTATTATCTCGATAGCCTTGAAGCATCTTCTGGCGAGAAAGCGTCAAAGCTTCGTGTCGATGCTAGGCATAGTGCTTGGGGTGGCATTTTTTCTTGCAATTTCTGGGCTAATGCAAGGGTCTGAAACGGATTTTATCCGCCGCCTGGTCGACAACACCCCTCACATAACTATAGTAGACGAGTATAGAGACCCTCGCCGCCAGCCACTTACTCAACTATATCCGCACGCGGCGGTTCAAATTGATAGCGTAAAACCTGTTAACGAATTTCGCGGCATCCGTGGCTTTGATCGAATTCTCAATAACATACGAAAACATAAAGGTGTCGTAGCATCCCCCGTCCTAACTGGACAGGCTGTCGTGACATACGCTGGGCGAGATCATGGCATCACGCTGTACGGCATGCATCCAAATGAGATCAAAGATGTCTCGACCATCAACAACTACATGATTAATGGCTCAGTCGACGAGCTCATTTCTAACCCCGACGGGATCATTGTAGGAGAGGAGCTGGTACGACGCCTATCGCTTGGTATGGGGGATAATTTGACCGTCGCGTCGCCGATAGGCCAGTTACGAACGTTTAAAATTGTTGGCATTTTTCGCACCGGTCGATCGGATTTCGACGAGCGACAAACCTTCCTGACACTCAAACGTGTCCAAGCTCTGCTCAATCGAGCCAATCGTATCAACAATATTATCATCAAAGTTCCTGATCCTCGTGAAGCATTGCAGATGGCAAAAGAGATCGAGAGTTCAGTAGGCTACAAGAGTATTTCATGGCAAGAAGCTTCAGAAGACATCATGAACACTCTGATGATTAGGAATATCATCATGTACACTGTTGTAAGCGCCGTGCTTATTGTTGCAGCATTTGGAATCTTCAATGTCATATCAACCATCGTGATGGAAAAGCATCGCGATATAGCAATTTTAAAATCGATGGGATTTTATGCTCGCGATATTGAGAAGATTTTTTTATTCCAGGGTGTAATTCTCGGAATACTTGGCAATCTGGTCGGGATACCTTTTGGCAGCGCCCTTATGACGATTCTCATGCAGATTCGCTTTAAGCCTCCTGGAGGTAGTGAAATTATTCAAATGCCTATCAGCTAGCACTGGCCACAATTTGCCATTGCCGCAGCATTCGCCATGATTGCCGCCGTCCTTGCTGCGTTTTTGCCTGCCAGAAAAGCTTCTCGTGTACAACCAGTGCAGATTTTGCGAGGAGGGCAATAGTGACTGCGCTTCTGGAAGCATGCAACCTTACACGACGCCTCGACAGCGAGGTTCCTGTGACGTTGGTAAGTAACGCCAGCGTCTCAATTCAGCGCAATGAATTTGTTGTAATTACTGGACCGAGCGGCTCGGGGAAGTCCTCATTACTTTATTTAATGGGCCTGCTCGATCTGCCAAGTTCTGGAACTGTTCGATTGCATGGCGTTGATATCTCGAGCCTGAGCGAGGACCACTTAGCTGATACACGTCTTTCAGAAATCGGGTTTGTATTTCAATTCCACTTTTTACTTCCTGAGTTTACTGCTCTCGAAAATGTGATGATTCCAATGCAGCGGCTAAAGCGGCTAAGCCCAATCGAAATTCGCGAACGTGCAGAACACCTGCTGTCTGAGCTTGGCTTACTTGAACATGCCCATAAACTGCCGAAACAGCTCTCTGGAGGGCAAAGTCAGCGAGTCGCCATCGCGCGTGCCTTGGGAAATGATCCAAGCTTGATTCTTGCCGACGAGCCGACAGGAAATCTGGATACCGCGGCAAGTGAACGAGTTCAGGATCTTTTAAAAGATCTTTCACGACGCTCGAATAAAGCAGTGGTGGTAGTAACACACGATGTGCAATTTGCCAGCCAAGCTGATCGAGTCATTAAAATCGTCGATGGCAAGGTTCAATAAGTTGTATTGGTGGTATTTGCAGCAATTGCCAATAGTAAGTAGCGCAATGATCGACTCTCACAGCACTGCGCTGCTGCCACCCAAGCCTCTAAGGAAACTCACCGTTCCCACCGCATCCGCGCCCGATGACTCCGTTCCGCCCCTGCCTCTCTGGTGCGTCCCACCCTCCACAGCGCCACCCTACGGGCCCCCTAATCCATTGAACTTTCGAACGAAACCAATTTAAAAGGGTTAAAGTAGTTTTGGAGGGAATAAGGAACTTTTTGGGTGTCCTGCATTTCGGTATTCCGCCACTAATTAGCTGCTTGACGTTTAACGCGCTCCGTTATAGGCTTATAAGATGATAAGAAGCTTTCGATGTAAGGAGACAGCCCGAATATTTGGTCTTGATCGTTCCAGGAAATTCCCTCCAAATATTCAGCAAGTTGCTCTTCGGAAGCTCCGAATGATTCATCGGGCAATTTCTATTGTCGATTTACGAGTGCCGCCTGCAAATCGACTGGAGAAGTTACATGGCGCTCGCAGTGGCCAGTGGAGTATCAGAATTAATGACCAATGGCGGGTATGTTTCAGATGGCAAGATCGAGACGCATTTGAAGTTGAAATTGTGGATTATCATTGAGGCGTATATGGCTAAAAATAAATTAAACCCGGTGCATCCAGGGGAAGTGCTTCAAGAGGAGTTCTTGTCTCCTCTTGACCTTAGTCAAAACCGGCTAGCATTGTCCCTGGGCGTTCCTGCTCGTCGAATTAACGAAATTGTTCTAGGTAAACGTGGAATTTCTGCAGATACAGCGTTACGGCTGGCACAGTACTTTGGAAACTCCGCCGATTTTTGGCTCGGCTTACAGATGGACTACGACTTGGATATGGCTAGAATTGATTCTGGCGGATCTATTGAGAAGGAAGTACGCAAACGGGCGTAACATACAAGTAGTCCAGAAAACAAACCATGGGTACCCTAGTGCGTCCCAGCGCCCACAGCTCCACCTTACAGGCCCCCTAATCCACTGAACCTGCGAAGGAAATATATTTAAAGGGTTAAAGTAGTTCGGGCGGGAGAGAGGCAATTATTGGGTGTAAGAATATTCTCTTTTAAACAGTATCCCCGCTCCTGCACCTTTTCTTGCTTAGTGCGCACTTTCTGCCAGAATCACCCATGACGATGAGGGTGATTTACTAGCTAGAGCCGTAGGTGTTTTAAATATGAGTTCACGTCAACAATTTGATATTACTACTGAAGTCGCGGCGTTCACTGGTTCAACTGGTGCGGAGGTGAATTTGCCGCTCTCAAGGGTCCCAGAGGGCCGGGAAGCCAGCTTGGTAGATTTTGTTGATCGGCGCGGGGACTTAGCTTCAGCCAACTTGCCCCTGCGTTATCATGCTTTAGCCCTTGATGGCTGGGAAGTCGCATCAAACTTTAGCCGATATAAGCCAGCTGAATTGAAGGTAGGATTAATAGAAGACGGACTAGGAAGAATTAAGCAAGGAGACCCTTTTGGAATACTAATCGAAGGCGCTGTTTCGGCTTACTACGGAGTCCAAAGAAGAAATGCCGACGGCACTGGATCAGGAGGTGCGGATTCCTATCTTACTTCCGGCGTGCTGATTGCCCAAGAGAAGTTGCTTTTGGGTTTGGCCCCAAACGCCAGGGGAGCAACTTACCTAAGCGCAGTTCCTTTGAGGGACTTTGTTGAGTCGCCAAGAGATGGTGGTGATAGGTCGGCTTACGGGTATGTTAACACCGGCATTGAGTATACTGGTTCGAGGGCCACGGGCTCTCAGCTTTCTGTAGAAAATCACCCTGGGAATAGGCAAAGCGGAACTCCAGGGGAACTTAGAGTCCACATAAATTCTGGGGAAATGGATAGAGGGAGAAACGAGATTGGGCTCTCTTATATTAACCTAGTGATGCCGGCTGGAGTAGAGGTAAGCATAGTAAGGCGTAGAGAAACTTCGCATGGACTAGAAGTGCTAGTAAAGGAACATGGATTTACTCCAGTTGAGGCTGAGCAAGCACAAGAGCACTTAGGCAGGCTCGTAGCTGCTAAACTGGATTCCAAAAACGTCAAATTTGTTGTGCAAAAAGATCTTGGACTAGTTGTAGGCATGGATATAGCTGGCACAGCTATGTACGTAGGCTTCTCTGAGCCGCAATATCCATATGCTTTGTCCACTAGGGAATTGGGCGCAATTTTTGGAGACTCAATCAAAACCGCTGGGGCAACATCCCGAACAAACCTTAGTGTTATATTGGGAAGTCGCATCGAGGGTATCTCTCTTGGTAGGCAAGAAAACTATGTTGAATGCCGTCATTTTTATTTCTCAGGCTTAACTCCGCATGATTTTTCGGCCAATGTACTTAGCTCTATGTTTAATGCTGTCGATGGAGTGAAAGCTAGGCAGGCTGAAATGAAGTTAACGGAAACCCTGATCCAGAAAAGAAAGGAAGCTTTTGAAGCAAGTCTAGTTGACGCTGAGCAGCAAGTGAGAACATTAGCCTCCCAAGTGCCGCAAGATTTAGATCGGGCTGCTAGTTTAATTGACGCTGCCCTTTCCCCTCTTCACTTACAAGGTCAGCAAGGTGCTTTCGCTGATTATCTGCGCGCGCAGAGCACTCCTGCTATAGCTGCATCGATGGCTAATCTGACAGATGCAGACATTGAAAGGGGACAGAGGCGGGTGCTTACAGAGGAAGCTCTTAATCTAGCGCAACACGCTCGAGAAAATACCAGAGTTTTTGAAGCAGAGCTGCCCAGTGCTGGATTAATTGCAACATTTTCTGTCTTTAGAACGGCTGGCACTAGAGCGAATGTTTTATATGAAGTTGGCTTTCGTCGCTTAGACGGAGAGGCATTGGGACGAGAGGACTTAAACCAACTTGGGGCCATTGCCAAAGGGGACATCAAGTACGATGGGCTGCTACCCTTTCTTGGCAAGCCTGCACCGTCATCCTGCAGAAGCATCTTTTTCGAGATTGGTGACATAGGCGCCTTGCCAAGATTTCTAGCGGGCCTAAGAACAAAAATGTCAGCAGCAGACATGGTAGCCTAGCGCAGCTTGCGAACGCCGCCTAAGCCTTTCCCGCTCAAAATGGTTCATCACTGCTCCAAGGAGCCAGCCTCCCTCGTGCGTCCCAAACTCCTCAGCGCTACCCCGTATCATCTTTAACCGATTGAACTTGCCAGGGAAGGCGCTTAAAACACTTTGAAGCAATCTGGAGGAAATCAAAATATTTCCTGGGTGTCCCATTACTGCAGGATAGAACCTAGCCACCCTGGTCTGTCCCATCAAGCAAAATTCACACGACAGCATCCCCTAATGTATCGTTTATTTTAATTCGTCATCTGCAGAATTATCGAAAAAAATACTGCAAACACGACGACCGCGCCGGCTCCTAATATCATTAGTCGAGCGTTCCAAACATTTTCATTCGGGTTCGTATTTTCCGGTGAGCAAATACGCCGCTTCATATTAAAACTTGTAAAATTCATAACGAACCTTCTTTAAAAACTAGGTTTGTGAGGCTCTAATATTAAAGAAATGAAGGGACCTATGAATATGATCAGAAACAGGTGGGGAGGTAGTTGATTTGAGTGGGCACCCGGTGCCGAGATTTGGCAGTTGTTGCTCCAGGAATGTCTAGCTCAATCAGGAAGGCGCACCTTAACACCAGGCGAAGTGCGGCCCTTGAGCTATTTGCTGGAAACCTGAGCGTAAAACTAGTAGCGCTTGAATCGGACTGCTCCAGTGCACAATCGCCTCCATGCAGCCGCGCAATTGTTTTCACCAAACTTAGCTGCGGCCTCCTTGGTGCGTCCCAACCGCCACAGCCCCACCTCATACCACCCTTAACACCGGAACATGCGCAGAAAGACGAGTTAAGCACGTTAAAGTAATTTAGCGGCAATTGAAGTATTTCTTGGGTGTCCGGAATATTGAAAGTCGCAAGCATTGGAAACGCGATTGCGGACGCCGTCACCCAAGCCTTGCGTGACCATTTTTTTGAAATTTCAGCCTCTGAATCCCAATCGCAAACCCGGACCGAACCAAGACCAGACGGCACGGGGTCAATTGAACGCAGCGAGACTTGGCGAGGTAGAGAAGATAGCGGCAGACAACTGCGATGGGAGGAATACCTGCTCCAGCTATCTATTGGCTAAGCCAGTAAGGTATTATAAAAGACGAGATGAAAGAGTCGTCTAAATAATCTACGCCTAAGGCCATATAAGTTTCACTCGCCGATCCTTTCAAGGGGCGTGCGCAGCGTTCTCAAAGGAAAATCCTAATGACCAACCGTTTAGCTTCTTTTTGCCGATGCGCTATTCTCACTCTAACTGTCGGTGGCAGCGTTGGCTGCACTATGGCCAAGGTAAGGCCAAATTCGAGCAACTTTACAGCCGCATGGGAGAGTGTGGACTGTGAAACATTCGATATCCCAGATTCGATCGCTGCGAATTCGGATTGCGGGTACGTTAGCGCGCCAGAGGAGCACAATAAACCCGTAGGACGCAGTATTAAACTGGCCGTAGTGCGTGTCCGCAGCACGAGCAGAACCCCTGCCCCAGATCCATTGTTTGTCGAGCAAGGTGGGCCCGGTGATACTACTATCGGCGTATTCGTTAATGCCGTCCTGCCCGCCAAATTTCCCGGACTACTGCAAATCTTGGAGAAACGGGACCTAATCTTTGTTGAAGAAAGAGGGACACGCTACTCTAAACCATTTTTGTCCTGCCCTGAAATTAATGCGCATAACATTGCCGTAGCCCAGGGACAGAGAAAATTCACCGACCCAAGCTGGATTGCTTCCTGTCATGCACGTTTCAAAGCTCAGGGCATAAACCTTAGCGCTTTCAACACTAGAGAAAATGCATCAGACATTTATTTTGTGGCAGAAACTTTGGGGTATCAACAATTTAATTTTTACGGTGGCTCCTACGGAACTCTACTGGGCCAATATGTGGTGGCACAGGCGGACAAACATAAATCAACATTAAGAAGCGCAATTCTCGACGGCGTAGTTAGACCCGATATCGATTTCAACCTTGCCTTCAGTCATACAATTAGCCACTCGCTCAGAAACGTATTCCGTGCATGCGCCAATGACCAGCGCTGTAACCAAGCCTACCCTAACTTGGAAGCCAAATTTTTGGGACTTATCAATCAACTCAATCGTAAACCAATCCCAATTATTTTAACCATTCCTTCCAGCAAAAAAACAATTAATAGCAAATTGAATGGTGATTCTTTAGTCTATGGAATATTACCTGAGCTTTATCGCACAGAAGACGAACATGCTTTGCCCAAACATATTCATGCTGCCAGCCAAGGAGACTTTAGTTGGATCTTAGAACCTCTCTCAGAAGCATTGGAATCTGATAGCGCCAAAGAGATGTACAACACTGTGCTTTGCGCTAGGTCTAAATCTATTCGAGTTCTCCCTTCCCAGGTACTTCCGAGTGCATATGCCCAAATGCTGCGGCTTGGGCGCCGCGAGGCCGACGCAGTGAGTAATGCATGCAAGGCGTTGAATGTTGATTTGAAGCCGCCTTTTAGTTTTGAAAACTTAGATACTCCGCTTCTTATTTTTAATGGTGAGTTTGATCCAGCTACCCCACAACCTTACGGCGAAGCCGTTGCCAAAAACTTCAAAAATGCTTTTGTATACACATTCCCAGGCGTAGGGCATATTGCACTTATTCTAAAACCGAGCATTCCGACGGCATACTGTTCAGCACAGATTGCGACAGACTTTCTTAATAACCCGAACCAAGCTCCGAACAGCCAATGTATCAACCAAGCAAAGCCAGTCTTTCAGATTGAAGAGTCTACGCCGCATTGATTAGGTCGGTGCCCTTTGTAGTCCAAAAATCGCCCCTGCTATGTACCCCGGTGCGTGGCAGCAGGGACCTTAGACGCAGCCGAATTGCTTAAGTCTATAAAATACCTTCATTTTCTGCTTTAATCGCGTTGAAGCAATGACAGCCTACGCCAGCCACAATCAAGACGGAGTGACCCTGCTCCTACGCCTACAGCCCCGCGCCAAACGTGAGGGCTTGGTGGGCCAGCACAATGGTCGCCTAAAAGTCGCTGTTAAGGCTGCACCGGTTGACGGGGCCGCCAATGAGGCCCTAACTCGGTTACTAGCCGATATCTTTGGACTCCCCAAATCCGCTGTCGTTTTGCTAGCCGGCAACACTTCCAAAGAAAAACGCGTCCTTCTCAAGCACATAGAGCTTAAGCAGGTGCTCGAGTCTATCGCGAACATTCTTGTTGCCAGTACAAAATAAGCTCCCAAATCTCCAGCTCGGCAAAATTACCACCGACCTCTATGAACAATGCGTAGCCTCATTCTAGTAATTTTTCTTAGCCTCCACGCTCAATTGGCCTGGGCTCAACCAGAGATAGACGCCTTTTCTTGGCAAGATAAGCTTCAAGATGCTATTGCACCTCGTCGTACCATCGACACAAGCACCCTCGGCGTAAACGCCTTCGCCAATGATGCGCGCTTTGGGAATATAGAATCTCAATTCAACGAAGTGAAAAATGAGCTCGGAATTCGTTACATACGCATTCTGATGAATTGGGATGACAACGTGCAGCCCACTCCAACATCAAAACCAAACTTTAGTTTTTATGACGAGCTCGTTAAAAATATTCCGCCCGGAACCGAGGCATTAGTGGTGCTTACTTCCTTACCTAGTTGGATGCAAGATTCCAATAACTGGCTAAGCGGAGATCCTCGCAAAACATTTGCAAAAAAGTGGGTTAAAAAGGTTGCCAAACGCTACGCACGCAAAGGGCGGGTGAAAGCATTTCAAATTTGGAACGAGCCAAATGATATTCATAATCCGCACAATCTTCGATTAGGGCTGGCTGCTGAACCAAAAAACTACGTGGCGCTTTTGCAAGATGCTGCCGCTGAAGTAAGACGCTATGCGCCTAAGAAACGATTAGTCGCTGCGGCAACTACGGCAATCAATCAAAATTTCCCCGACACACTTGAATATAATGAATCTCTCCGTGATCAAGGCATAGAGTCTATTGCCGATGTTGTCGCCATTCACTACTACGGCGCTCAGTATGAAAGAAAATATCTTGGGGTTGGGGCTTTCATTGAATCAATTCAACGCCCCATTTGGGTTACTGAGTCTGGTCAACGCGGCGTGCTTAAGCAGCTTGAATACGCAGAGCGTACCTTTCCCTTTTTGAAAGCACTCAGCCCACGGATTCAGCGAATTTACGCCTATCAATTTACTGATGAGCGAGCTTCCTCTGATTCTTGGGGGCTACGCACCCTAGATCCTGAATTTCCAATTTCGGACCTTTATTTGCACCTTAGAGATCGCAATTAGGGCTAAATACCTGCCTATTTTCAGTAACTTATCTTTTTCTTACACGCCTTAATCCGTCTGATTCAAGCCTGAAGTAAAAAAGTTGTCTGAGAATCGCCCTCCGGGTTATCCTATGCCCCGAAAACAAAGTGACCAAAAATCACCATAGTTATTAGAGTGAATAAAAGTGCCAACTTCAGCGCAGCCATCACCAGGTAGTGAGCCAAAGCCAGACGCAGCTCGGCAGCAAGAACTTCTTGCCGCGCGCTTTCGAGAGCTTGGTGTAAATCCTGACTCGCTGGCGCCTGATATCCGCGCCGCTATCGTTAATCTTGAACCTGGTAGACTAGGCCATGAACTCAGCCCTGAAGCGATTGATGCTGCACAGCGAGCCCTAGCCCATGAAGCCCTCGCAATTGCAGCACTTAGCCTTCCCTTAATAAAACGCCAGCCGCCTCTGCCAAAGCTAGACTAAAATCAGTTATTCATTTTGAAATTCTTGAACGGGAAGGAACTAAACTTGTATTCGCTGCCCCGTATCAGCGCTCACTAAATCGGGCTTAATACCAAGCACGCCCTTAACAGCTGCAAACATATTTCCAACTGTACCGGCAGCCCAGGCATTTTTGCCCAGGTGCTTAACTGCAATTACTAAAGCTAATCCATCTTTTTTGGACGCTTCAAGAAGTCTATAAAGCTGCGAATTCGCGATCTCTGCAGAATTCCACACTGCGTCGTTTTTACCCACTAAGGCTTCGAGTGATCTTTTAACTTCGATAGCCTGCAATTCACCCGACGGAGAAGTGGCAATTAAATCATATTCAACACCGCTAGTTCCGCTTCCATGTTTGCTAGAGACAGAAATAAGCCGATATCCATTTTTTTGTAAATTAAGCGCAGTTTGAGCTTCTATAAAAAAACCAGAAACATGTTGAGTTAAGTCGTGGTTAACCTGGCCTTTCCAAACTTTACAAGAATTTGCAAAAAGGTTTGATACACCACTAACATTTGAACGCTGAAGTGAAGCTAAATCCTCAAAATAATAAAATACCGCTGCTGGCGCTACGCCTTCGGGAATGTTGCCTAACATCCACTCAACTTCCTTTAATGGGACTCCCGCTTTGGCTATCGCGACATAGGCTTCACCAAGCTGAAGCAAAAGAGCATTACTTGCCTCCGTACCCAGTAGTTTTGTTGTTGCAAGCAGACAGTGCGTAAGATCATTAAAATTACGACGACCAGCCTCACCTAAAGTTGCCAAAGTATTTTCAATTATTTCTCTAGCTTGAGGTGAAGACTCCCGGATCACGCGAAGTTGTGAATCTATAGTCTCGCGAATCGAAGCTCCGAAACGTTGGTGTGTTATAGGCAATTGGCTAAACTCACCAGATGCGGCTCTTGCCACCACTGCCTCCGCTTCAGGAGAAACGTTAAAAAGTCCATCAACCTTCACCCCCTGACTCATAAGCGCAGCACAGTTATGCAAATGTGGGAGCCTCGATATGTGATGCCGGGTTAGTGGCTGAGTAAGTGATGCTTCGATATAAACATCACCTTTTCCAGCAAAATGCATGATGTTCACAATCTCAGAAAGCTCTTTGACTATTGCACTAGTTACTGTAGCCGTCTTTGAAAGTTCTTCAGCTAGCCTAAGTGCAGCTTTTGGCGCAACTTCAAGCACTTTTTGGGCTTCAGCTAATTTCGCGGCTGCATTGGTTGTTAAAAAGCCATCCTCAACAAATGCACCCACAGGATCTGGAATTGTGGCTAATCCCCAATAGTTTCTAATCAAATGCAAACGATCAAAAAGTGCTTTAGACCCAAAGACCGACGCTGACTCAGGATTCTCAGAAAAGCTTGAGCAGTCCTTACCAAGCTGGGCAAGCTCGGCGAGATCTGTGCCAAATTTACCTTCGCCAAATATATCACTACGAATCATTCCGTGCAGCGTATCTGAAATTGTTCCAGCATCGATTGAATGAATGTCGGCATACAAATTTATTTGTTCTGCGACACTGCCCATATTACCTGTGGTATAAACGCACAAACGATCAAAAAGAATCTCCTCTATTGGCGATGGTTGCGGTGAAGCAGACGGAGCACCTTTTACTTCTGTCTCAGTTGGAAGAGGCGACACTGCTGTCGTTTCAATTTTTGATGGAGCCTGAAGCGCAGCAATTTCTGCTGGCGCTGTTGGCGCGATCACAGCAGAGCTAGGCTTATCCTGTGGCAGCGAAAATTTTTCAGGATTTAAATCTAAGCGTTTGCGTTCAAAGCTAAAAGCAATCACGGTCCAATAGCGGTAAGCCACTGGCAGCGCATCGCCAAGTCTTTCAATTGCGTTAATCTCGGGATTACGAGAAGCGATTCGCTCGAAATTTAGAAGATAGTTACGTATGTACTTATCGCAAACGTCAACAACAGCACCATTAAAAGCTCCGTCGCCAAGATATTTGCTGGCAAGCACCAAATACACGGGGTCATTCTGAATAAAATCTTCAACACGTGCGACTGCTTCTTTGGTAAAGCGTCCATGAGTGGGTTGATTGGGGGCGTCATGAAGTTCGGCTAGGATTACTTTTGCCAGCGCAACGGCAGGGTCTTGGCCACGGCCTGAATGCCGCCCTGAATCGCCCCGTCCCTCTCCTATCCCAGCGCCTGACATAATAAATTCAACATATTAGCCGCAAAAAAGCAGCCTGGGGGTCATCACACGGCCGCCCATTACTTTGTTATGTGAAATCTACAGTTTCTGTTGCTTTCTAAGTGACTTGATATTGCTAAAGAAAGTCTACTTAAACAAAATTAGATTAGTGCTTCCGCGCCTGCTACAATCCACCTTCGCTTCATACGCTCCTTTCTTTTCAAACCGCTGGTCTCACTACGGTTTATTTGGCTCGGGTAGAAAACACGCTGGTTAGCTTTTGAGATAGGCTTTTTTTACATCAGGCCTTTGTCACAGGCTAACCAAGCACGCAATTTGTCATGGGTTTGTTCTGAGCCTCCTCGTGAGGCTCAGTCTCAAACCCATGACTGTCCACAAGGTTTTCAACACACGGCAACGTGCCGTGCGTCCCTTCCGATCTCACGCCTTCCAAGACGAAAGTCATGGGTGGAAAGCGTGTGGTCACTACCCCGGAGAAATCCATGTCCCGATCGTTCCTTTTGCTGCTGGCGCTTGTAGCGTCCGCAGTGCTCAGTGCCTGTGCAAGGCACGAGAGCGACGACGGCGGAAGCGCCACGTCTGCGTACACAGTGACGATAACTTCGTCGCTGCCCCTTCCCCCCCGTAGCCAGCTCTGCGGCTACGTCGACGAGACCAGCACGCAGGCCCCCGCGGCCAACGTGCAGGTCATGTTCTGGCCGCCTTCGGGTGGGTCCTTCGCCATCACTACCGATGCGATGGGGAACTTCTGCGTCTCGCCGGCCGGACGGGTGAATAACCCTAACGGCATGTGGGACATTCGAGCAGACGGCGCCCTCGGCCAGTCCGAAGTACTCAGCTTTGAGTCACTTCCGTACAACTTGGAAGTCGCTATTAGCAGCGACTCTTTGATGAACGGCGAAGAAGCATGGATGCGGCTAGTCTACGTCGACCAGGCCGAGAACCCTACGACGCAAGTCGTGAGCAACTCGTCCTTCAAGATCAGCAGGCTCGACGGCACCACAGTCGCGATGCTTCAGTCGAACGGCGCCGGTCTTGTCCAGTACCAGTCGCAGCTGGTACCGGGGATCTACCTGGTTCAGGGAATCGACAACAGCAGTGGCGAACTTTCACCGCTACGGGAAATCGAGACCCTGTCTCCGAGCGAAGCAGCTCTAGGGCTGGAGGTTGCTGGGCAACTCGACAACCAGGGCAACTTCCTGCCACTGGCAGCACGCCGATGGTGGGATATCGTTGAGACTGAAGAGCGCCAGCTTAAGCTGAAGTTCTTTATCTCGCAGTCGGCGCACTTTGGTGGTGTAGTCGATTTTGTCGACCCTGCCAACCAAAGCTTCGCGTTGCAAGTGGTCCCTGGAAGCGCTTCGCTTCTGTGGACTCCGGATGCACCAGGCGACTGGTACGCCAGCACCGAGTTGCTACTTCCCACCCCTGGAATCACCGGCAGCCTATGGCGAAGGATTCTCGTCCTTCCGCTGTAGAGAGTTGGGCGCGCGGCAGCGAGTCGGGGGTCGTTTGTGAAGCGCTTCGGCGATTTCATAAGCGGCCCCCGACAAGCCCTTTTTCCTTGAGGTGCCCCTCTTGGTTCTTGGATTCTGCGTGCTTGGTATGCCTAACTTTTTACCGCGTAATTTATGTTTCCGCTCGCACCGCCTGCGCCAAACCCTCTTTCACGCCACGACCTCCAACCATCCAAGCAAAGATCAATACAAAGGCAATTATACTTCCAGAAAGAAGCAAAACATCCGGCCAAGGAAAAACAACATCACTGCGCTTAAGTGCTAAGGCAACTATTCTAGAAGCGGCCCAAGTTATGGGCAGCGCAATACAAACGGCCGACAAGGCAAGCACAAACTGCTCTAAGAAAAATACTAGTCGCACCTGACTAACCGTTGCGCCAAGAGTACGCAAAAGCGCTGTTTCTCTAGTCGTCGCGGCACGAGCGCTCATAAGCATGATCACCAGCAGTACTAGCGCCGTAAATGTCACTAAACTAACTAGCACCGCTATACCCAAAATAATTTTGTTCAAAAGCTCAAAAACAGTTTCCACCGCATGGCGTAAATCGATAGCAGAAACTCCAGGAAACTGCTGGGCCAAAGCACGCTGAAAGCCTGCCGTTTGTTGCATGTCTGGAGCAAACACAGTCAAAAAGCGAAACTGCGGGGCATCTTCGAGAACACCCTGAGGGAAAATAACAAAAGCATTGCGCCGCATCTGCTCCCAATAAATTTTACGCACAGAGGCAATATAGGTAGTAAATTTTACTCCCTGAATACTAAATTCAATTTGGTCGCCGACCCAAACACCTAAGTTACGTGCCAGCCTATCTTCAATTGAAATAGGAATTACCTCTGCTTCTTTCTCTGCTGTAAACCACTTACCTGCTACGATCTCTTCATTTGATATAAGCTCAGAACGAAATGAACTCCAATATTCTCGGCGTAGAGTCCAAGAGGGCACGCCCGAACTCTGATCATTAAGAATTTCACTAACCCCCCGCCCTTTAAGCTTTGTGATACGCATTAAAATAATCGGCACATCCTCTGATACGCTAAGTTTATGGTCCGCAAGTAAGGCCTTAACCCCACTAACATCTTCCGGTCCTACGTCATACACAAAAAGATTTGCGGTATTTTCATCGCGCACCTTGGCCACATTTCCAACCAGAGTGGCCCGTACAGTTAAGATTACAGTCAAAAGAATCGTGGTAAGGGCAAGCGCTACAAGGAGCAGACCAGAGCTGCCTCGATTACGCCCCAGCCGACGCAGCGCATGTTTTATTTCAAATATGAAAGCACTCTTTCGCTGTAGCCATTCAAAACCAAACTGGAAAATTCGGGCGAATAGCCAAAGTACTCCTATTGATAAAACGATTACCGCCCCCACCCCAACAATTTGCTTGGGCTCAAGACCCAGAGTCCAAAGCAGCAAAAAAGGCGTGAGTAGCACAAGCGAAATCCAGCTCGCCACAATCGGGCGACTGTACGTAACCTGACCTGAGCGCAGCAAATCAAGTGCTCGAGTATTTTTAAGTAGAAAAAGCCCTGGGGCAGCAGCCAAAAAAACAACTATGGCACCAAGTCCAAAGCCAAGAAGCAAACTAGTAGTCAATGGTGCTGCTATAAGTTCAAACTTGAGCAGCGCCGCAAGCAGCACAAGAGCCCCCTTGTAAGCCATTACGCCCAGGCTAAGACCAAATGCCAGGGCCAATGTAGCAGCCGCACATACCTGAACAAACACGACTAAAATTGCGTTGCTTCCCGATGCACCCAAACAGCGCAATAAAGCCACTACGCTGGCTTTCGCTCGTAAATAAAAGAAAAGTGCAATGCCAGCCCCAACGCCACCCAGCGCGATGCAAATCACCGCCACCAGTCCAAGAAAAAGAGAGAGCTGCTCATTGACGCGCCCCAAGCGCTCGCGCCTATCTGCTACAGTTTCAAGCTGCACTTCCTCCGGCAGCCGTTCTCGCAGAGCTTTAAGAGCTTCTGGTGCAGGAAGCGCGCCAAAATCTGCGTAAAGAAAATGATCTGCTACGCTCATCTTGCCAAGCAACTGCGTGGCTTCAAGCCCTCGTTCAGAAATATAAATGCGCGGAGCAACCGCACCGCTGATGCTAAGACTGCCTGGAAATTTTTCTATTATTCCAAGAATTGTAAAACTTTGTGCACCAAGTTTGACAGTTTCGCCTATTTTGCTACCTGCCTGAATTAGCAAAGCTTCATCAACAACTGCAGCATTTTCTAAGCTGAGTAAATTCTGCCAAATGTCAGCGGGCTTTGTGCGAACCTCACCATAAAAGGGATACTGTCCGCTAAACGCGCGCACCTGTACTAAGCGCGTATCTTGGGCGCCGAAAAGCGCCATACTGCGTATTTGCGTTTCACGGGCCAAACGCTTGGGTCTAAATGTTTCAACTAGCGTAGCCTCTGGCGCAGTCTTAGCGCGTAAAGCTAGGTCGGCCCCCAAGAGGCTTTTGGCTTCACTGTCTAAATTGAGCTCTATGGCCGAGCGCAACAAAAGAGCCAACACCAAGGCTGCGATGCCAAGTACGAGGCTACTTAAAAACAAAAATAGTTTTCCCCGGCTGCCACGCGAGTCTTGCCAAGCAATTTTTAAGTATGCACTAACCACGGACGCGCCCCCCCAGTAAGCTTAAGTGCCGAGGCAGTCGCTTAGCCAACTCCAAATCATGAGTAACGAGCACCAGCGCTGTTTTGCTTTTTTGCTGAAGCTCAAACATATACTCAAGAGCCTTGGTAGCGTTTTCTGCGTCAAGGCTACCAGTTGGCTCATCAGCAAAAATTATCTGCGGACTATGAATAAAGGCGCGCGCCAGGGCCACCCGTTGCTGCTCGCCACCTGAAAGCTGGCTTGGATAAGAATGTAAGCGATGGCTCAAGCCAACTCGCGAGAGAAGTTCTAATGCTCGATCCTTGTCTACCCTGCCAGCAATCTCGAGCGGCAAAAGTACATTTTCAAGAGCGGTTAAACTTGGTAGCAACTGGAAACTTTGAAATACAAACCCAACGAAATCGCGGCGCAAGACTGCGCGATCATCTTCACTTAGAACACCGAGATTATGCCCATTGAGGAGCACACGCCCGGCGCTAGGAACATCAAGCCCCGCCGCCAAAGCCAAAAATGTAGACTTGCCGCTGCCGGAAGGCCCCAATACTGCACAGGCCTCGCCCTGTCGTAGAACAAAATTCACATCCTCGAGCGCAGTTATAACGCTCTCGCCGCTTACAAAGCGCCGAGTGAGTCCTTCACATTGCAGAATTATCGGAGCTTCCATAACATGCACCTATGCGAATTATTACAATACTACTCTTAATGGCTTTTGCATTTTCACCTATGACGGCCCTCTGCGCCAGTGAACCACTGCGTGTGCTTTTCCTTGGAGACAGCCTCACGGCTGGGTACGGGCTTACCGAAAAAGAGGCTTACCCAGCGCTTATCGAAAAAATGGCCAGCGACTCGTCTATTGCGCTTGAGACACGCAACGCTGGCGTCAGTGGAGACACCTCAGCTGGCGCGCTTAGGCGCCTAAACTGGCTGATGAAAGAAAAATACGATGTTGTTTTTATCGCAATTGGGGCAAACGATGGATTGCGTGGACTTTCGCTGGAGGCTCTTGAGAAAAATTTGAGGCAAATTGTAAATCAGGTTCGCCTGGCCTTACCACAAAGCAAAATTATACTAGCCGGCATAAAACTTCCCCTAAACTTTGGAGCTCAGTACACGAGCAAATTTGAAGATATTTTTGGCCAAGTAGCCGAGTCAGAAAAGATTTCGTTTCTGCCATTTTTATTAGAGGGCGTCGCAGGTGATCCGGCACTAAATTTACCTGATCGCCTGCATCCAAACGCTGAAGGGCATAAAAAAATGGCGGCCCATATTTGGACCGCCATATCTAGGGAATTAAAACAGGACCCTAAAGCTTAATTAATGCAAGTAACTACCAAGCGTCCAGCACAGCGACCAGAAGCTGAGGTGTTGACCGCCGGTGGATTTGTGGCCTGAGGCACTGAACAACCGTAAATTACGCGCCAGTTACGCGCACCATTTGCGTTCAAAGTGTTGCTGTTTACTGCCCACACATTCACAGCAGGCGAAACTCCCATAGAGAAACCAGTTTGCGAACCAAAGTTGGTTGCGTTGATGCCCGAATCAGCAGGCACTACTACGCCAACGAAGTTTGAATTCGTTCCGTTAATATTCTGGCCGGTATCAATTTGCTGAGATCCTGCCGAGAAACAAAGCTTCTTATTTTGTAGAGTTTGGTCGTCAACAACTACCGATGAGGCATCTGGCACTCCAAAAACGTACGTCTCGAGACTTGGGAACTGTACTGGTCCTGGCGCTCCCTGTGGACCAACTGGCCCCTGAGGACCCTGAATGCCAGGATCACCTTTTGGTCCTGGCGCTCCTTGAGGGCCTTGGGCGCCTTGTGGGCCAACCGGCCCCTGAGCACCCTGCACCGAGCCAATGCTGTTTGCGATGTACTCGGCGATTATCGTACCACTTGCCAGCTTCTCCCCGGCCTTAGTGTTACAGCTACTTTTGTGGATGTCTAAGAACCCATTTTGCCGCAAACAGATAACACCAATGCGGGGGTTCTTCTTGTTCTCTTTTTGAGCGACGGCTGGCACTGCAACCGCCAAGCTCAAAAGCACAGGGCAAATTAATCGAATATTCATGATTTTTCCCTCAAAATGCTGCCATGTCGGTGTTTGCAGCGTATAAAAACTGTCGCCTGTTCAAATTTTGGGCGCGTCAGATTCTAAACGCTATAGCGTCACTACTCAACTTTTTAGTGCGGTCAAAGCTGCCCCAGGCGTAATCAGTACAGCGCCGTCAACCTACCGCAATCTCGAGCATTTTTTTGAATTCTTTAGTTTATAAGAAAAACTGGCAGGTCCGTGGGCCACACAAGGGCAGAGCGACCTCTGCTTCCACCACAAACTCTACACCCCGGTCGGAGCACAAAATTCTAAAGAAGCTTTGGCCTACGTAGTTTTTAGGAGGGGGGGGACGTATTGCACTCCCCTGTTGGTTCCCCCACGGACCTACCAAAGAGAGTTATGGGGGCCAATTTTACGATGTCTCCTAGGAAGGTATTAGCTACTTAATCTATTGTATCAACTGGCTTTTTTAAAACATGAGCAAACGGAGAGAGTCGAGATCCTAGTTAGACTTTCGCCTAGGTCACCCGTATGGGTATTTTTCCCATAACTAGACCTGAGAGACAGGCTCAATAGCGGTTCTGGGCTTAGTTAATTTTTTTTGGTGGTTTTATGTGTGCACAAAGACTTTCTTGCCTGCTGCTTTTGCTTCTCCAATTTACGATCCTTTTTTCCAGACCTAGTATTGCCGACCAAACTGAAGCTCCAGAGCCAAATCAGATTATTGGTTGTGTGAGACCTCAAGTTGAGGCCGTGACGCAAACCGATCCAGCCCTCGGAACATTGAGCACCAGTGGCCCTTTCCACTCACCGACTACAGGATATTTACGAAACGGGGGATATGAGTGTGGGCTAGTCTCAGATGTAAATTTAAAAATTGCTGCCGGCTACACTTTTGTGAACCCGACCCCCATTGATGCCATGCTTGATCTGATGGATTGTATGTATGCCAAAGGCTGCTATGTTCCGAATAAAGGCAACTACCTTCGCGAGGAATGTATGAAGCGTCTCTGCGAGTGCAATAAACAGATGGTCAAAGAAAAAATTAGTTGCGAGCACTCGTACAAATTTGATTGCGAGAAGATAAAAAAAGCTCTCGAGAGCGGTGGTGGCGCAACTTTATCCGGTCTTCATGGGAAACAGTCCGGTCATGCAGTACAAATCACTGCCGTCGATTGCAAACACAACGCAGGCCTATACCGAGATCCAAATAACCCCAATACGCAAACACCATTTAGAGTTACAGATTCCGGACGTATCGACGCACCGGGTGGGACAATGGACTATAGCAAAGTTGCCGCTACCTACGTTGTGCAATAATTTCGTCGTCCAAATCTGAAAAAGGTTACTTTACCAAACCGCTGAACGCAAATTTCCGCGGGAGATTGCGCCCCTCGGCACACATACAAACGCGATACACTCATGTAGTCTCTACATACGAGTTTTTAAGAGGCTTCAGAGCTCTTGCGTCGCGAAACTTTAATTTCTGACCGCTTTTTCTTGTAAGCTAAAGTCTTTTCTTTAGCCCGCTTAGAGCGTTTGCGTTTTTGCCTTCGAATTTTTTCTCGCGCCTGCACCTCTTTTGCTATCGCCCCAGTTTGCGCTTGCTCGATGCGATCACACAGCAAGCGGCGAGCAAAAAAACGGTTGAGCGATTGTAACCGTTCCTTTTGGCAACGTACCTCAATGCCCGTCGGCCTATGTTTAAGCTGAACGCAGGAACTCGTTTTATTTATTTTTTGCCCACCGGCGCCGCTCCCTCTGATAAAGTTTTCATCAAGATCAGATTCCAAGATGCCGAGTGACTGCATACGAGCAAGCAGCTCTGCTTCTTTTTCTGGGCTCACGCCAAATTTACTCATGACTTGGCGGAGTGTGAATGAGACAAGCCGAATTGATGCAAAAACGCTGATGTGTTGGTGGAGGCCCGTCGTTAAAAACATGCCCCAGGTGCGCCCCACAGCGTCCACACAGAACTTCGGTTCTCACCATACCATGCGACTTATCCTCACGGAGCGTCAACGCACCACCATCAGCCGCAGCGCTAAAACTTGGCCAGCCGGTGCCAGATTCAAATTTATGTTCTGAAGAAAACAGTTCAAGTCCACAGCATGCACAGCGGAAAGCCCCCTCTCCTTTAAAACTGCAATACTTCCCCGAGAAAGGTCGCTCGGTACCAGCACCGCGGCAAATCTGAAATTGGTCAGGCGAAAGGACGGAGCGCCAATATTGCTCGTCCTTCGATTTCCAATCCACTGTATCAGCATTGATGCCCTGCAAGTGCGGCGGGAGGTTTTGTGTCGTTTTGTCTTTCATGGGGCAGCCCCAACAAGCAATCAGAAATATAAAGACTAGGAAGATTCGAGATGCATGCATATTAGTACAAATACGCTATCACGGATTCAGCTGAAGCACCAACCAGGCACTCTACTACAAAATCTCCACAGCCAAAAATTACGGACATAGGAGTTATATTGAAAGCGCTATAGGGACTTCAGCTCAAAATACGGAAAAACTAGAAAAGAAATGAGCCATAATCCCGAACATACCCAGAAGAGCTGCCATAATCGCGCATGTCTCTCACGCCAAGATTTAAATGGAGCCGCATCTATACTCACCTGAGTTACAAAAATTACTTCGCAGGCTCCATTTCCATCGTCCGATCTTATTAAGCTCGACTTACGCACAAAATCGGGGGTCTCTTGATTCCAATAGTTAATAAGGTGCCCTACCAAAGTCACCGTATCTCCCACTCCTATAGACCTAATTTTTTCGCGTATCTCTTCACTTGCTCCAATCAGATGATTATTCGAAAGCTGAGTGCCCTCAATTACATAATCAGCACCGCGCTTAGATCTTGCATAACAAGTCCACGGCTCGCTCCAGAACTCTGTCTGCTTTAAAACATTCTGGTTTAGGTTATCTCCCCACACAAGACACAGGTCTTTAAGATCCACCGACTTCTCATCATGATAAATATCACCGATTCCCGTTGTATTATTATGCGTAACAACCAAACCGGAAATTGCATACGATGCGACTGGCTGAATAATGTATGTGGCTCCGTGGTACTCAAATCGTAGACTTGGTAGCTGGGCAGATCGTTGGACTGGCTCTTCAAATTGCAAAGGCTTATCTAAGGCTACTTGAGAAATATTTTCCAGCTCAGGCCTGGTCCATCTCGACCATAACAATAGGCAAACCGCAGTAATAAGAGCCCAGCGAATGATTTGCGATAGTTGGCGCAGTTTTGTTCGCATAAGTACAAATGTTGAAAGAGAGCTTCAAGTATAGACTGCGAACTTGGCTACGGCGAGAGAGAAAATAGCTAATCAAGCACCTTTAAAAAATGACAATCATGTGTTAATAGATAGACAAGTCTTTTGAATTGAGGAACATATGATTAAAGAAGTAAGCGGAGATATTCTATTAACCTCGGCACAAACCATTGCACATGGTGTGGGTGTCAACGATGATTTTAAATCTGAGTTAGCTGCCTCACTGCGCCAACTCTGGCCCTCGCTCTACAAAGATTTTCGGCATTTTTGTCAAAGCAAACACCCGAAGACTGGGTCCCTCTGGGTTTGGCAGGGTTCTGAAGGCAAACGAATCATAAATCTTTTCACACAGGAACCTGCCGAACAAAAAGGAGACCATCCCGGACCGGCTCACCTAGAGTTTGTTAATCGAGCCCTTCATGACCTTCGGCAGTATATACTCGAAGAAAAAGTTCCAAGCATAGCGCTACCAAAGCTCGCTACCGGTGTCGGCAGGCTCAAGTGGGAAGAGGTGCTTCCACTCATTAAGAAACATCTGGGCGATGTAAACGTTCCTGTGTACGTCTATTCGACCTATCATAAAGGACAAAAAGCCCAAGAATAATGAACACAGCGAACGCTTGCTTCGAAGCAGGTAAATGTTTACCGTAAGCCCCGGCGCATACATTTGATTAAGCGCCGGGGACTTATGGATAAACTAGCAGAAATACTTGAACGAAATAAAAAATGGGCGGCAGATGTTCGCCGCGAAGACCCTACCTTCTTCGATCGTTTAGCTGGCCAACAAAAACCAAACTTCCTTTGGATTGGGTGTTCGGACAGCCGCGTACCTGCGAACCAAATAATTGGCATGATGCCGGGCGAAGTATTTGTACATCGCAATGTCGCCAACCTTGTGGTGCACACCGATCTTAACTTCCTCTCAGTACTTCAGTATGCGGTTGATGTATTGGGCATCTCCCAAATTATTGTTTGTGGGCACTATGGTTGCGGCGGTGTTCAGGCGGCATACGAAGGACGCCAAGTTGGCTTAGTCTCCAATTGGCTGCTGCATTTACGCGACATTTACCTAAGGCATCGTGAAGTTGTTAACGCTTGTGACTCGACAGCATGTGGGCTGCAACGCCTCTGCGAGTTAAACGTGATTGAGCAAGTACGTAATGTGAGCCGTACCACCATAATGCAAAGTGCCTGGGAACGCGGACAGAAGATAAGCATACACGGATGCGTGTATGGAATTGGCGATGGGATTATTAATAATCTGGAAGTGAGCACATCTTCTCATCAGGAAGCGGATGCAAAGTTTGAACAGGGCTTGCAGCGAATAGCGCTATCCTCAAAGAGAACGCACTAACTGAAAATTGGATTGGTCTAGCCACGAATAATACGAACCGAAGTTCCCTGGCTTTTTTGTACTTCTTCCCGTTGCTTCTTGAGCTTCTCTTGAACTCTTCGACTTTTTGGAACTTCTGGCCTCACTGGCGCCGATAGCTTCTCAGTACGAGAAATGAGCTCTGTGTAAAAGACCGAGCGCCATTCTTCGTTTAAATTCTGAATGGCAGAGCCAAGATCTTTCAAATCTCGAATAGCGTGACCTGGAGGTTGCCCAAGATACAAACTGAGCGACACCGCATCGAGAGTTCGAATAATATCGTCGACTAACAATCGAACTGCACCCTCTTGACGTTCCCGCAGCCGCTGCTGCTTGATGGTTGATGAAAGTAAAGAAATTTCCTGCAAAGAGTCGACAGAGTATGGTTCACATAAAAAACTGTCAGCACCAGCCAATACGTGGCCAGCAACAGCGCTTGAACTCTGGTCTTGGGCACCGATAACTAATATGTAGGCGCTATCTCTCCCACCTCGAGTTTGTTTAGCTTGGTTTATAAATTCGGCGATCTGTGAAGGTTCCAATTTTGCCGAAATAAATACCGTATCCCATTCGCGCCCCTCAGAGAGCACGCGCAACGCGTCAACACTGTGGCCACAAAGCTGCACGGGACTAAGGCTTGGCACAGCAGAGGTAGCGGCCTTAAGCTTCATGCGGCTGTCTGGATCTCGGTCCAATACAAGAGCTGGGTGATTCTCAATCGCCATTAAAACTCGTAATAAAATAGCCTTATAAATCAGATCGACAGAAAGAAAGACCGCCTAGAACAAAAAAATTACTTTAAAAAAACATGTAATTACCTATAGTTAGCTAAGGGCTCGTTTTACCTCCCCTTCGTTTCCACACAAAAGAAAGTTAATTATGCTCACTGAGCATAAAATTGATGAACTACAGTTATAGTAAGATTCTCATGACAACGACTGCTGTCACCTTTGAAGCCTGCCCAATCGGCATACTACGCTGCGATATGAGCACCAAATTCGCAGCCCCTCATCAACCGCGTGGTGCGGGACACTCCTCACATCGAATTGAGCTCCACTCAGGTGAAAACTTCGAACAAGGGCTACGAGATCTTGAGGGCTTTGAGCGAATTTGGATTATCAGTTGGTTCCATCGAAATTCCACCTGGAAACCCTTAGTGCTTCCGCCTCGCGGGCCTGCCCAAAAAAGAGGAGTCTTTGCCACACGCTCCCCGCATCGGCCGAATGCTATTGGACTCACCTGCGTGCCTCTCATTAGGATAAAGGGCCGCACATTATGGGTAGGAGAAACCGACCTCGTTGATGGCACTCCAATATTAGATATCAAACCGTATATACCAACCGTCGACGCGTTTCCCTCCGCTGACGCGGGCTGGGTAGGAGTACTCGAACACAAACTCGAAACAACGCCAGGGTATGACCTCAAACTCAGCTCGCGCGCTCAGGCCCAGCTTGAATGGCTTGCTTCTGAATTTTCAGTGCACCTAATGCCCCGACTACGGGAAATACTCTCTATAGACCCTACTCCACATCGCACCAGAAGGATCATAAAGTCTGGTAACCGCTTTCGAATGGGCTGCGGCGCATGGCGAATTTTTTATTCAATTGAAGACACCCATGTTCAGATTGAAGAGCTCACCCCAGGCTACCCCTTAACCTCACTTCAAAAATTGAATACAACGCCGGTGCACGACCGCGAGGCTCAGCTTGCTTTCTATCACCAATGGGTATCGAACTCTTCCGAATAATCCCTTTAGGAGGTTTTTTCTAGAGAAAATAGTTTTTTTGTAAACGCCTCTTTGGCAGAATACTCTGAGAGCCAGATTCCAAAATACGCAGCCTGAAAGGCATCGCCCTTCACTGACCCCAAAAGTTTTTCATTTAACTGTAAACTTGTTTGCCCCTCGACACCTCCTTGGCCTGGAAGAAATGAAAGGGAATAGCGGTCCCCCTCAACCACGGGCAGATAAAGCTTATCCATCTGGTCGATTGGAGCCGCAAGCGTTTCCAAATTGAACGCCGGATTCTTTTTCATAAACTTTAGGCCCGAGGTTATAAAATCATTCGAAGAAAATTCGCGTAGGTAATGAAGCACTAATTTTTTGGGAACAGTGCCCACAATAGCTTGCGTTGACGCATGGGCAGGGTCTGCGTATAAAGCAGCCACATACAGCCTAAATCCGTAGTAACGCATTAAACTGACCCCAAGCAGAGGCAATGAGCGATCGCCAACCTGGGCCACCTTTGCAAAACAAACCTCACTTTCGCACACCAGGTTCTCCGCAAATGCGGGGGCCAGGAAGCGCGGACAGACCAAAATCCAGGCAGAGACCAAAATAACACATAAGTACTTGTATTTATTAATCATACTACCTCTCCAAAACAGTATGCGAGTTTTAAGTGCGCTGGCGCCTAAACTCTCCAGCACCGCTTTGCCCCCCCTCTGGCATCCTAGTGATCCAGGGATCGTGCATCAAAAATTTTAAGATGCCGAAAGTAGAGCAGTTTTAAGACTTCGGCACCAGCACGCTATATCAACTATGGCAAAGCAATTCGAAGCAACTTCAAAGAAGCGAACCGCACCGGGCGCCGCAACTCGTTCCTTCGCTGGACGCAGCGATATTCCACTCGTTTCAATACTTACCGTGTGTCGCAACGCTGAACATAACATCGAGCGCTGCATTGAAAGCGTACTCTCACAAGACTACCCACGAATCGAATATGTTATTCAAGATGGCAATTCGACTGACAACACGTTGAATATCATCTCGAAATACGGCAGCAAAATTAAACTCGAATCCAAAAAAGACACACCAAATAAGGCAACCTATTGGGGACTTGAACGTTGTACCGGCGATATTATTGGAATGTGCTGGACTGACGAAGAGCTCTTGCCTGGTGCCATCTCATGGGGAGTCGAGCAATTACTGAATCGGCCAAGCGCTGGCGGCATTTTTGGCGATGTTTTGGCAACAGATGCGTCTGGTCAAATTCACCCGTATCAAAAAACAAATACACTTAAATGGGATATAAAAAAGTATCTGTGCTGGGAAATTCTGCCTAACTATTGCAGTAGCTTTTTTAGACGAAGCGCACTCCAAAATTCAGGATTTTTCAATTATAACGAAGAAGAACACTGCTGTATGTATGATTACTACGCAAAAGTAGGCATACATTACCCAATTCACTATGTACCAGGGTTCGTCGCTAAATTTGCGATGCACAAGAACCAGCTTTCCTCCGGTTCTGCCATGCTTCAACTCATGGTCAAACTTATTGAAAATTCCTACAATACCCTCATTCAAGATCCAAATACTCCCAGTTGGGTACACGAGCTTGAACCTCGCATGAAAGCTGGCATTCGCTTGGCCATGCTTCCTAGTTTGGTACAAAATGCAGAGGACTATCTCACCGCTGCTCGACTCATTCACGAAGCAATGTCTTATGCGCCCGACGAAAAGTTTTTGCAGCGCGTGTGTCCTCCCTTAATGCAATCACTTTTGGAGAACGAAGAATACGATATTCTGTCGACGCTCTGTGATGCCATGGAATCGCGCAACTTATTGTCGGACGACCTTGGGCTTCCGAAGGCACAAACGTATTACAAACTAGGCAGATTTGCCGACGCGTATGAATGTATTAAAAACACCCTCAAACACTGCCCTTTCGACCCTGCCGCGCAGATGCTTTTTGTAGAGCTACAACACGAAACGCGTAGACAAAAACAAACTGGCCTTCATGTGGAAACCATTTCGAATGGTGATGGTGCAATCAATATTTTTAATCCAGGGGGAATGGATCTCTCCCAGGCCGCCGCCTCCAAAGTGCGTGATGGCGAATTCAAGCGTTAGAGGGAACTATGAATATCTGTTTTGTACTCGCTGACTGCAATCGAGGTGAACACTGGAGAGAAGAAGAGCGCGAGCGTCTTACTTCCCTTGCACGAAATCTAAAACCTCTGGGCATTCAATCGGTAATTCTATATGAAGTTTTGGATCCACAAGCCGAAGAACCCGAGGTAGATATTCAGCAAATCGAAGGGGGGCTACTCTGGCAATTTACCCGTGCCGAGCGCCCTGATCATCATACCTTCGCCGACCCTTTACTCGATGACATTTTATACAAAATTGTTTGGGAATACGGCATTGAACTCGTGCATCTTTTTATCTCCCAACTTCGGGTACCCGCATCCTTGGGGCCTATTGCTGGCCTCCTTGGAGCAAAGCTAGTAATTAGCTCGCCAGACTGCTCGTTTACCTGCACTCAAGACAATTTAATTGACCAAGACAAAAGCGAATGCACAGGCCCTGAGTCAGTTGAAAAATGCGCCGAATGCCTATCTTGCGGCAAATTTTCTCAGTATTTCGCCTCAAAACACCGCATAATCCTTTGGAATAAACATTTGCATCGAGTTTTCAAGAGCACTTCACTGCTGATGTGCCCGAATGAACAAATATTAGACACCCTTCGAGTTTCACAGACGCTCGGTAGCGTACAAACGGCAATTGTAGAATGGCCGCTTGCTGATGAAGTGAGCGAATCGCTGCCTCAGACGCTCAGCACGCTTTACTCGGAAATTGTGAAGCCAGCCCCTCGATCAACACAATCCGCCCCAATTTCAATATTAATTCCTGCCTTCCAAGAATGGCTCACGAATTCCCACATGAGCATCCAGGAACATCTTCAATTGTGTCTTGAATCACTTATTCCTCAAGCGATCAAAACGCGCTCACAGATCTTTGTCGGCATTCTTAATTCAAATCCAGAATACGCCACTTTTTTCTCGCAGAAGTTTGCCGGTGCTCCACTCAGGTTTCTCGCTTTTCCTGTTGCACCCAATTTGTCGGCATTTTTGGCGGCTAACTACCCATTGCTTAAAACTGAACGAACAGTACTTGCACCAGTAGATCGCACCTATTCGCCCCAATTTGTACAAGCGCATGCCCGGGCCGCTGGCTCGGACATTCAAAATGCGGTCTTAGTTGGACTCACCGGTTGGACTCACTCCAAACCACTTGCTTCACTCGAAGAGCATGTGCTGAGTGAGTCAATTCAATTTAAACTCAGTGAAGAAATTGGAACTCTTTCCAGTGAGACACCATGGTTCGCAGCCTCATTTCCAACTGCATACCTAAAAAATGCTTCACCAGGCTTTAATACACTCGGCCAAGCGTTAGGTAATTCGGCGCTTACGGTCAGGCAGTTTCCGCAAGCACTTTCTGCCTTAAATGAGGCTTTGACCTTAGAACGCTGGCTTCAGATGGCTCAGGTGCAGAGCGCTCAACTCGGTCGCATGAGCATTCCTCTCGAGGCAATTAATCAAGATCCTGAACTCATGCAGCTGAGCGGCTCAGCCCGCGGAACCTTAACTGCTCACCGAATGTTGGGGCTGCCCACTCCGAACGGCATAATTGCTTACGGCGAATTGATGCATAAACTCCTTCATTCTATTAACCCAGGAGTATGGCTCTCTAATTCCAGAACCAAATAGTACTTACTATGAAATTGTGCGTCGTATTTGCTGATAACCAGAGTGAACAATGGAAGCAAAAACTTGAATTCCAGAATTTGCTCAGCTACGTCGCCGAATTAGGCAGCAAGGGCGTTGAAACGGTCATACTGCGAGAGATCATTGACGAAGAAACCACACAAAGCACCATTCAAATTGAACAGATAAAAGGCGGCCTCCTTTGGAATTTCCGTCGATCTGAGCGTCCTGAGAACTATGCCTACTGGGACCCCTACTTTGAAAGCGCGCTACATCGCATCGTGTGGGAGTATGGAATTGAAGTAGTGCAATTAATTCTAAGCAATCAACGCACCCCTGGATCTCTTGCACCAACGGCCCGACTTCTTGGCACCAAACTCGTTATAAGCATGCTTGATGCGAACATGAGCTGCCCCAAAGGCACTCTCTTCGATGATGAAGAAATTGGCTGCTCTGGTCCCGAATCACACGATAAGTGCGCCCATTGCATTAGTTGCCGAAAGTTCGGGGCCTTTCACGCCGCAAAACATCGCTCGATTATTTGGCAGCGACACCTTACTCGCGTTTTTAGCGCGGCTTGCGCTGTTACTTTTCCAGATGAAGCGCAGCTTGGAATTTGGAATCCCAAGAGCGTAGCTCCTCAACTTTCAAACCATATTCTCCCAAGCCCGGTCGAGGAACAAAACCAAGAGAGTCTCGCTGCCTATCTTCAGCTCCTTAACTCAATAAAAGGCGAAGAGATCACGCCATTTTATCCAAAACCAATTTCAATTGTTGTCTCTGCACTAGATACTTGGCGGAATCCCCATGCCGGAACCGCAACTGCAGAGGCACTAGACCGCTGCCTTGAATCAATATTTGAACAAGCAATTTCATTAAATGCCCAGGTGCTCGTTGCGATCGATGCGGCTCGGCAGGACCTGGCTGGTTATTGCCAACAGAAATATGCACGGCTTAATTTAGATTTCTTGCGATTTTCCAATAATCCAACACTCTCAGATTTACTGAGTCAGGTAGCGACTCGAGTAACTGGCGAACGGACATTTCTATTGGCGTCAGATCGTACCTATGCACGTCCTTTTTTTGCGGCACATTTGAGCCTAAGCCAAAAGTGTAGGCCTGATACGGCAATTCTGGGTATCACAACGTGGGCGCACTCTAAAGGCCTCGAATGCCTTGAGGAGTTTGCACTTACCCAATCAGTGGTATTTGGAGTGCAGCCGAGCACCCAGATCCTCAGCACTGAAGTTCCCTGGCAGGGAATTTCCATCCCCTCCCGATTTTTACTACGTGTGCAACCTAACTGCCAAACACTGGCCGAAGCACTAGGCACTCAACTTCCACTACAAGTCAGTATGCGCGCACTCTCGGCTTTGCATGAAACTCTTACTCTTGATCAGTGGCTGCACTTAGCGCAAAGCACCTCGCTGAAACTGGGACGCAGTGCCTTAAGCACCTTAGGAGTTGAGCAATCCCTTGAACATAATCAGCTTAAAGAGACAGCCCACGGAAATCTTGGGGCGCACCGCACGCTGGGGCTCGCCGGCATGGAGAGAATTATTGGTTATGATGAATACCTTGGGCACTTGCTACAGCGCCGAACTCCGGGCGTGTGGTTTGGTGCATCCAAGCCCTAGGCTTTGCAAGAATGTAATGAAAGCATTTTCTCTATCTACCTGGACTTTTTCTCGCAACATCTCTGACAACTCCTATACTCCTTGGCTCATTTGCTTGAGCCTTTTGGTTTGCCTGCTTGGAGTGGAGAGTATCCCGCAACAGGTGCACTCTTTAGATTTTAAGAATTATCTCACCCTATTGCAGCTTACAAAGGCGGGGGGAAATCCCTATGTTGATACGCCATTTCTGAACTATCCCCCTGCTTGGCTGCATATTCTTCAAGCCGTAGAACTATTGGGACAAGCAACTGCGCTGCCAATCGAAAAACTTCTACGCGCGTTATGGGCTGCCAGTTTTATTGGTATAATACTGACAACCTATCGCATTCTACTAAGCACGAACACAGCACGCACGGCTTTTGTACTCACCCTCTTTGGATTAACACTCAACCCAGCAATGTGGGTCCTCGTCTTTATTCATGGCAGCTTTGATCCCTTAATCAGCTTTTTAATGCTCTTTTTTATGTACCTGCTCCTAAAACTCTCTCAGCAGTTTTCTGTTCGAGGATGGCTTATTTGTAGCCTGAGCCTTGGCCTTGCAATTTTATTAAAGACAGTGCCAATTTTGCTGTTTCCCCTTTTACTCATGCCAACACTAAATTGCACTTGGCGCTTAAGAATTTTGGGAATTTGCTTGGCCCTTGGCCCAGCACTGTTGGGCGTAAGCATGCTGTATCTGCTCTATCCTGCAGCAACTCTAACCAATGTACTCTCGTATGCATCCGTTCCTGGTTATTTCGGACTTACTGGCCTGGTGAGAATTTTGGGTTTTGGCGCTGCCTTCGATACCTACATAAAAGCCCTGTTCCTTGGCTCTGTGATTATGCTGAGCGCATGGCATATTCTGCGTTGGCACTCCTATTCTTATTGCCCACGTGTTGAAATTGCTCGTTTCTCTTTTCTCATTTTTCTTTTGGTTTTTGTGCTTGGTCCAGGTTTCGGCACACAATATTTAATTTGGTTGATACCATTGGCGCTACTAAATCTTGGCTCTTACAAGTTTCCGACATTACATGAGCAAGTCCCCATCGCTTGCCTTTTTTTGGTAACCGTACTGACCATTACCTTTGAATACAGTCATTATTCTGTTCTATCGGGTAAGCTTCCACTGATGCTGGGCCTGGCTGGCGATCAGCAGACTATGTCACCCGGCGGGGCAGCAATACGTAGGTTGCCTCTATTTTTGTGCTGCGTGTGGCTGTTCATTCGGGAAATGCGAAGTAAACGAGATCTTAGTCCTCGCTGAAGGTCTTCAATTGTGGCAGACGTTCTAAGGCCTTGGGTAAATACCAATTCCATTTTCCAAGCAGCAGCATGCTTGCAGGCAATAATACGCTGCGAACGACAGTTGCATCTAAAATGACTGCCACCGTAAGTCCAAACCCAAGCTGCCTCATTATCGGCAATTGCAAACACGCTATAACCGCAAAAACTGAGACCATAATTAAAGCAGCACTGGTTATTGGCTTCCAGGTATGGGCTACTCCATGCTCAACGGCCTCTCGTATCGGCATTCCTCTTTGGGTTCCTTCATAAATGCGAGAAAGCACAAGCACATGATAATCCATCGAGAGTCCGAACAGGATGCAAAACAACAGAGCCGGAACAAAACACTCAACTACTCCAAGATCCCATCCGGGTACAAGCTGACTTTCAAATACCCACACTAAAATTCCAAATGCGGCCGTGCATGAAAGGATATTAAGCAGAACCGCTTTTACAGGCACCACTACTGAACGAAAAGCAACCAACAAAAAAAGCATGCTGAGCACGAGCACAGCTACCACTACCAACGGCAGCCGCATTTGATGGCGCTCAATTTCTCCAACAACATAAGGCAAAGTGCCCGTTAGCTCTGTTTTAAAAGAACCCCGTTGTTCCAACTTGGGCAACAAGTCTTCCTGTACCCAGTGCACTATTTTTTGGTTCTGGGTATCATTCGCACTGCCCCGCACTATAAACTGAAGACGGCGTATCGAATTTGGTTCGGCTATCTCCACCGACACCGGTCCCTTGATTGCAGTGTTTTCGAGCAACTCAGTTACAAAATCGTCAATTGCCTCATCTATCTCTTCAAGTCCGCCCTGCGGTGACGAAATAAGTACCGAAAAATCGACTCCATCAAAATTGGGGAAATAATGGGCTAATTTTGCCTGGGCCTTGTGAAGCTGCATCGAAACCGGCATCAACTTCGGCTCAATAGTCGTACCCAGGCGTAAGAAATAGGCTGCGCTCCCGATACACATCAAAACGAGCAAAGAAATAAGAAAGGCTGATTTGGGATGGTTGAGAGTATACGCCAACACTACGGGGGTACCGCTTGCAGTCGGCCGAGTCGAAGCCGACCGCAGCACCTGAGGAAACAGCTTAATGGCGGCGGGCAATGCCCACAAACTTCCAAGCATGGTAATAAACACTGCAAGCAGAGAGACATGTGCCATCGATGCCAGCACTGAGTCGCCCATCAAAAGAAGACCCATGACTGACACTGCGACAGTGAGTCCACTCCAAAAAACCGCTCGGCCCGTCGACGACAGCGCTCGCGAAATTGCGCGCTCTATATCAAGTCCGCGTCGAGCTTCTTCTCGAATACGAAGAAAGAGGAACAAGCCGTAGTCGACGCCAACTGCAAGCACCAATAACACAACGAGCTGCGAAGCGGTGGCACTGACTGGGCTTCCAAGATGACTTACGATAGCTGCCGCCCCAAGCGCCCCTACTAAACTGATGATGGCCCCAAGTATCACTAAAAAAGCGCCAGCCCAGGCTCCAAAAGCCCACCTCAAAACAAATAACGTAATCGGAAGCGTGACTAGAAGAGAGCGGTCGAGATCTTGGTGAATGAGATCGAAAATCTCAGCCTTAAGGGTGCCATCACTGAGATAATGTAATGTAACTTGATCGTGTTCGGCATCTATTGCATTTAAGTGGGTGGCAACACCTCTCAATGCATTCTCTGATTGGGTAATGGGAAGCGCTGAATATGCTAGGAGTAAGGTTGCCCCGTCTGCACGAAAGTGTTCATCTCCCTTGATTGTTCTTCCTGCCGTTTCAATCTTAGAAAATAATCGCTGCCCTGATTCCAAATCCAAAACTTGGCTTAAGCGTACGGAAAGCTGCTCCAGTATTGTTTGCACTTGCGTCGAATCAAACGCAAGGCTTGGGTGCTCAACTACGACGAGCAGCATATCTTTTCGAGGAATGCCAGCGCGAGTAGCTTGGCGTTCACCCTCACTGAGAGAAAGTGTGTGCATCGAATTTGGCCCGGGGATGCTCGTTCGGAGTCCCTTAAACACTAGGAAACTAGCAAGCGCCACTATGGCGCATAACCATACGGCGAGTTGTAGATGGGGTTTCTTCATTCTCAAATTCACGCCAAACAAAACATTCAAAGCAATAATCGCTCTTCGACAAATTTTTTATACAGAAGTTCAATCTTGCACCCAACTACCCTACTCAATGCAGAATTCACCTCTCTCTTCTTTAAACTCTTTGCTCTTTGAACTGCCTCAATAAGTTGTCTACTCGATCGAGGGGCCAGATACCAAGAGAAATGTACCCACAAAGAATATAGAATTCTCAGGTGTTCACGCGAGGAAATACGCTTTTTTTGATAGCGGAAATGTAAAACGCTCGCAGTCTTAAATTCTTTCGATGGTAAGCGAGCAAGCTCCTTTCGAAGCGCAGGCAGCGTCAAAATGTACCGATTCTGTGCAGTTCGCAGTGCGAGCGCTTCCACTAACCAAAGCGGACTCCACAAAACACCTTTGCGAGCAACAAATCGCAACCAATACAAATGGTTCATTTCATGGACAACAATACGCCTAAAGTCTGAAAGCCCAACACCAGCAAAACCTGGCGTCCGCAGCACAATGTTCCCTTGCCGCGTAACCAAGCCACGAGCAAAGGAGACGTAATAAGAACCACTCGCTTTTTTTAGTTCCGCATCGCTGTCACAAAACCATACACTCACTTCATCTAATCGCCGCCCATACTGCCTGCTATTTATATGTAGCGCCTCACACACAACCTCAACCCATTTGGATGGAACTACTCTCCTCTGACGTAACAAAGTGACGCTGCAGCCCCTATGGAGCACCTGATGCCGAGACATTCGATTCATAAAAAGAAGAATCTAGCTCCAAATCTGCTAAGCGAGAAGAGTGAATAAAAGCGCAGCGCTTCGCCCGAGGAGCAGTAGCCCGGTTAAAAAATGAAACATAGAGCGAGGCCGGGAGAAGCCGACCATTATGCTCTTGAACAAGGGTTTCTGAGCTTGTGGGGGAAATTAATGCAGCAATTGCACAGGCAACGAAACTTTCGCAAGCTCGTTAAGCAAAGCGCCTAATGTCTCGGGATGATAGGACTTACGAAAAAAACCGCTGGCGCCATGAGCACGAGCTTTTTCTTCTACTTCTGACCCGCTTGCATCACTTGAAACCACAACAGTAGCTTTGGAAAAGCGACAAGCATCAAGCACCAAAAAACTACTCACATCTTCAAGATGAGCATCTAATAATACAACAGACGGCTCCCATTCTGAAATTGCGTCTATCGCGTCCTGCCCGGAATGAACGAACTGGCAGCTAATTTGTACACCGTGAGTAATTTGTTCGAGCTGCTCCTTCAGAAGAGCGCAGTATTCGCGATGCTCGTCGACCACAAGTAATTTTACGTTTGAATTTTTCTGCACGGGAATCTCCACACTAGTTCCTAGAAGACAGTGTCGGCCCAGCTCACCTATTAAATGAGGCAAATTTTCGAGGAGAACAACTCACTGGAACCAGTACAAAAATTGGCAAAAAATACAGCAACGGAGGCATGCCAAATATAGCTCCCGAACTATCAACGCGTGGAAGATCAGATAAGTGGTTGACTTCTAGTATTCTTCGACATACTATAGAAACAAGAACAAATAAGCGTCTGGATCTACTCACTATTTGAAGTACATCCAGCATATTTTTGCATTAATGGAACTATTATGAAAACAAGAGGCCGCCCTCTTGGGGATAAAGACCCCCAAAATTATAAGTCCAACACGCTTGCCCCGGTGCAACGGCAAACCCTTGAGTTCCTACGCAACTTTATTGCTGATAGGGGCTACGGGCCTACTCTCAAAGATATAGCCGATCACATTGGGGTCAAGTCGGTCTCAACCGCACACTTTCATTTAGAAAGACTCGAGGATAAAGGTTTTATTAAACGTGGAGAGGATGGGGCTCTAGAGCTCATTGAATCAGCCAAACCTCAGCTTGGGCCTACAGCGGTGCCTCTTTCGGGGGTCATTGCTGCCGGAGTGCCAATTGAGGCCATAGAGCAGCCAACGATGATTGATATCCCCTCAAGCATGATCTCTGGACGTGGAGAAGTGTTTTGCCTCGAAGTGAGTGGCGAATCCATGATAGACGCTCATATCTGCGATAGAGATATTGTAGTCATTCGTCGCCAGGATACTGCTAATGACGGCGACATAATTGTTGCACTTCTTGAGGATGGATCCGCAACTTTGAAGACTTATCGGCGATTAAAGAATGGGAGGGTAATGCTCATACCGGCCAATCCGACTATGTCGCCTATCACTCTCGATAAGGTTTCAATTCAGGGAAAGTTAATTGGGGTTTTAAGAGAACTACACTAAGTAACTAATTTTACGAAAATTTATATTTAACAAGGAAGTAGTATGAATAATTTTGATGCACCAAAACCCGGCACCCCAGAAAAAGGGAAAGCGCTTTCTACCGCCATCTCTGAACTTGAGAAACGATACGGGCGCGGCGCCATAATGAACCTTGGTACCGGCATTGAAGATAGAGTTGAAGCTTACCCAACGGGCAGCCTTGGACTAGATATTGCCTTAGGTATAGGTGGAATTCCTCGTGGGCGCATCATCGAAGTGTACGGCCCAGAATCTTCAGGTAAAACGACTCTTGCCTTGCATATGGCCGCTGAAGTGCAGAAAAAGAACGGCACAGTCGTGTTTATCGATGCAGAACATGCCCTTGATGTAAATTACGCCAAGAAGCTTGGAGTAGACACCGCAAAACTACTAGTCAGCCAGCCTGATTGCGGTGAGCAGGCTTTAGAGATTTGCGACACTTTGGTTCAAACTGGGTCGGTTGACCTAGTCATTATCGATTCAGTTGCCGCATTGGTACCTCGAGCTGAAATTGATGGCGAAATGGATGATCAGCAACCTGGCTTGCAGGCCCGTCTTATGAGCAAAGCATTGCGTAAGATGACTGCAATGGCTGCAAAATCGAATTGCGCGATTCTGTTTATCAACCAAATTCGAATGAAAATTGGCGTAATGTTCGGATCCCCCGAGACCACCACTGGCGGCAACGCGCTTAAGTTCTATGCGTCAGTGCGCCTTGATGTGCGTCGCATTGGCTCTATCAAAGACCCCACAAATGAGGACGCAAATGTAATGGGCAATAGAGTTCGCGTGAAGGTGGTAAAAAATAAAGTGGCCCCTCCATTCCGAGAGGCAGAGTTTGACGTCATCTTCAATGAAGGCATTTGCAAATATGGCGAGCTTCTTGACCTTGGCGTGGAAAAGGGAGTGCTCGATAAAGCCGGCGCTTGGTATTCATTTAAGGGTGAAAGGCTCGGTCAAGGTCGAGACGGCTCAAAGACATTCCTCAAAGAGCACCCAGAAGTGGCTTCTGAAATTCGCAAGCTGACGCTTGAAACATTAGGTATCGTTGAGGATAACGAGCCACAAACCACTTCGACAAAATTGAATGTTGAAACCGTCGAAGATGAAGGTAAAAAGGCAGCAAAAGTTGCTGCCAAAAAGAAAGCCGACTTAAACGGCGCGGCTGCAAGCGCTTAGAACCTAATGGAATCCAGGGCTTTTCGAAGCAACACCACCGTTTCGGAAAAGGTGTAGTTATCTTAAGGCCCTGGATTATTTGTTACTTCATGGCCGTGCCCAGCATCCGCGGCAATTGCGACTTTTTTATTCTACGGCAGGATAACGCCGGGTTTCGCAGAAGAAGACAAAATTAGTTTTCACAGCGACAACTCCTTGCCCCTTCCACCCTGTGAAACCCTGCGCACCCTGTGGTTTAAATGCGATGCCTCCTTTACCACTGCGCTGGAATCAATCATCCAAATATTTAAGGCTGTCCCAAATTCTGAGGGCATTCGCTCAATTTTATATCTACCGCCGGGTAACGCAGAGTTTCGCAGAGGAAAATCGAGTCACACCTTGCTGCGGTATATTCACTATTTTTCCACCCCGCGGAGCCCTGCGTCCTCTGTGGTAAAAAAGTGGTGTTTCATTTATTGATGCACTGAAATTGACAACCATTGATATTTAGGGCTGCGTCCAGCATCAGTGGCAATCGAAGCTTATCAAGCTACAGCAGTGGCAGCAGAAAACTCCAATCTCAATCCCAAAGATTCTACCAATTAAGTCTTACCCAAACTAACGCGTGGTCAGAAGCGGAGCCAGGTTCATAGACCACCCCACTGTTGTAGTCCCCTGCGCTGTCAAACTCAGCCCAAGCAAATCGCAAAGATTCAGCTGGCATCAAGATATCATCCAACCAAGAGTACTCGCCCTTAAAGTGATGAGTTCCAGGCTGACTCTTCGTTTGCGGATCTCCAATTAAAGGACTAAATAATTTTTGAGGTAAAATAGATTCACCTTGGCATAAAGGAACACCCCGCTTGCTTAATCGACAAGTGCCGCCCTCCTGAAAATTGCGAAGTACTAATGTTCCCTCTAAAATTCTACCCGTGGCAGTGTCAAAGTGGCTGTTGCGATCTCCAAGCACCGCAAAAAGCATCTCGCCTGAACCAAATGATGCTGCGTAGCGCGATTCGGCGATGCGACGCACAGCTTCCGCCATTTGCATTCGGTAGGTCTCCCACTCAAGTTCAGCTGGGTCACCGCTTCCACCTCGACGAGATTTAAAATGAAAATTAATTAAGCCTATTGTTTTTGAAGCAGAACCTTGAAGCGGTTTTATACTAAACTGAGCTTCCAATGGCGCTCGGATGAAAAGACGAGGTTTGTCTTTTTCCGCCAATTTAGGTAGCTCAACCTTGGCATAATGCACTGAGGTTAAAAGCTCTACACGATCAAGCGCATATACAAAACCAACATGCGAGAGCTTATCTAAGGTAGGCCCAACTTTAACTGCAAAGACTCGTCCGGTGAATCGTTGCAGTTTTTCCGCCAAAGCCTTTAATGCTTGCTCGGCAATTTCATCAGTTTTGCCAAGAACCTCCTGAACCCCAATAATATCACAACGTGCTTTAGCCATTCTTTTTACCAGTCCGAGCTCTTTGGTTTGAAAGGCCTCAGAGGTAAGACTGGGGTTACGTGTTCGAGAGTCGGTATAGTTTCCGTAATTGGCCAAATTTTGGGAGCAGATGGTAAGCTCGGCCGGCCCACGAGGATCTTCCGAAGGACCTGTGGTGCTCATGCGACTTTGTGCCTCGAGCGATAACGGCAATAACCCAAGCAACAATACGGCCAGCACCTTACGTCTCAAATAGTTCTGCATGAATACAAAAGCTCCTGTGTATTTAGCGCGGCAAACGCCGCCCGCCGCGAGCTGATTTACCCGCAAAACTTAAGTCTGAATCAGCGAGCGACCATCTACCCTCGCGTAGCTTACTTGCCGCAAGACAACCTAATAGTAGCGCATCAACCACATCCTGATGACGCCTGAGATTCGGTGTTTCGGGATCAAAACCTAAATTAAGTAACTCTTTTGCAAAAAGTGTTTTCACAATACTCACTGCTGTCTCTTTGACTATCTTCCTCTCGAGCTGCTTGCCCCTCAAGCCCATAACTTCAAACTGCACTGAGCGCGGGTTTAGCCTTCCAGGAATATCCACACCGTGTTCTCTTGCGAGTGCCTCAAAAATTCCCCGAACCTGCTCAACTTTAAACGCTGCTCGTGGATCCCGCATAGTTGTTGGTGCTTCACAAACCAACACGTCGTTTGCACCGAGCCGTAGCGACTGGTAGATCATTTTTACCTTCTGTTGTAGGTCAAGTAACCGCGCTGGTAGTCCAATGCGAGGAGGAAGAGATTTTAAGGTGCCGATGGCGAGGAGGGCTTCTTTTGGCTTCCCATGCCCTTCAAAAGCAAACAGGGCCCAACCTGTGCAGGTTAAGCTGGGATCCACCGCCAAAAGTCGCCTCAAATTTGTCAAAACACCCCTCCTTGAAGGGCCTATTGGTCTGCCCAGGCCACACTCGCCTCGGTAGGCAAGCCGGCCACGTTCACTTGTTGCCAGAATATTGCAATTCCCAAGGGTTTTCTAGTACTTATGATGCTGGTCTGAAGCCAACACATAAGGGTATCCTCGAGCCGTCATTTGTGATGGCCCCGATTTAACAGAGATTATCTGAGAGTCCTATGGATCAAGAGCTCATTGCCGACCTGTATCGCCAGATGCTGAGAATTCGCCGTTTTGAAGAAGAAGCCGCTCGCCTGTATACAGAGCGTAAAATTGGTGGCTTTTTGCACTTGTATATTGGTCAAGAAGCAGTTGCCGTTGGTGCGATGTCGGTGCTCGAAAAGAAGGACTACATCATGACTGCCTACCGCTGCCACGGTCATTACCTTGCACGTGGTGGATCATCACGCGCTGGAATGGCTGAACTTCTAGGCAAAGCAACGGGCTGCGCCAAAGGGCGCGGTGGCTCAATGCATTTTTATGACTCTACCTTAAATTTTATGGGTGGCTGGGGCATTATTGGTGCCCAATTGCCAGTGGCCGCCGGTATTGCGTTTGCGCAGAATTATACAAACTCAGATGGCGTAACTATTTGTTTTCTTGGCGATGGTGCAATTAACATTGGCCCATTCCACGAGGCCTTGAGTCTTGCCGCGTTATGGAAATTGCCGGTGGTTTTCGTTATTGAGAACAACTACTTTTCCATGGGAACCCCACTACATAAAACTGCCCCCACAGAAGATCTCTCTATCCGGGCGCTTGGCTACCCCATGGCCCGCGACTCAGTTGATGGCCACGATGTGTTCGCCGTTCGATCATGTATCCACACCGCCGTTCGCCGAGCGCGCGAACATCGGCTGCCTACTCTGATTGAAGCGAAAACATATAGGTATCGTGGGCACTCCATGGCCGACCCTGCCACCTACCGCACCAAAGAGGAGGTTGAGACCTGGCGTGCAAGAGATCCGATAAAAGTAATAGGAGAAAAACTAAATACTCTGGGTATGGGCAATCTTCGAGAGTCCATTAATAAGGATATTGAAGAAGAGATTGTGGATGCAGTTAAGTTTGCAGAAGAGTCCCCTTTCCCCGATCCTGAAACCGCCCTCGACTATGTTTATGTATAAAGCCACCCTGCATAATTTTGAGATCCGTTTGATACGAGCTGCATATGAACGAAAACAATAATCGCGAAATTGCTATCCGTGACGCGCTTAAAGAAGCCATGTCGGAAGAGATGGAGCGAGACGACCGCGTATTTCTAATGGGCGAAGAGGTTGGAGCATATAACGGCGCATACAAATGCTCTAAAGGTCTTCAAGAAAAATTTGGTGAAAAACGTGTTATCGACACCCCAATTGCTGAAAACGGATTTGCCGGTGTTGGGATCGGCGCCGCCATGGTCGGGCTGCGTCCTATAATTGAATTCATGACCTTCAACTTTTCGCTTATCGCAATCGATCAAATTTTGAATACCGCGGCGAAGGCGCGTTTGATGTCAGCAGGGCAATTTCGCTGTCCTATCGTATTTCGCGGAGCTGGCGGCGCTGCCTATCAGCTCGGGGCCCAACATGCCAACTCCTTTGAGCAGTTTTATGCCTATACACCTGGCCTAATTGTTGTCGCTCCCGCCACACCGTATGACATGAAGGGCCTTTTAAAGAGCTCAATCAGGAATGACAATCCAGTCGTATTTTTTGAATCTGAATTGACCTACAGCCTCAAAGGCCCCGTGCCTGAAGAAGAATACTTGGTACCAATCGGCAAGGCGGAAATAAAACGCGAAGGAACAGACATTAGCATTATCACCTGGTCCAAAAATCTGTTTCTCGCACTTGATGTGGCAGCAGCTCTTGCTGAAGAAGGTGTCTCCGCTGAAGTTGTTGACCTCCGCACACTGCGTCCCTTGGATACAGAAACCATGCTCACTTCGGTGGTCAAAACTCATCGGGCCCTTATCATTCAAGAACAGCACCAGGTAGCGAGCTACGGAGCCTATTTAAGCCACCTTATCAGCACCGAAGTTTTTGACGAACTTGATGCACCAGTTGGCTTGGTATCTTCCTTAGAGGTCCCAATGCCGTACGCAAAAACGCTTGAAAGTGTGGTGCTCCCTTCCAAAGCGCGCTGCCTTGAAGAAGCTCGCAAAGTGCTTGCAGGACACCGCTAAACCATATGCCTATTATACCGTTTGAGAATCATACTCCGCGCGTTGAAAGTTCTGGGTTTATAGCCCCTGATGCGTGGGTAATTGGCGATGTCGAAGTAAAAGGCGAAGCTTCGATTTTCTTCGGAGCTGTTTTGCGCGGAGACATCTTGCCCATTAAAGTTGGCGAACGCAGCAATATCCAAGAACATGCAATGTTACACACCTCTCACGGCCTCTCACCTTGCATCGTTGGCAGAGAGGTCACCGTTGGTCACCGCGCCATAATTCACGGTGCAACAGTGAAAGACCGCTGTATCATCGGGATGGGATCAACCCTGCTTGACGGTGCTGTGGTAGAAGAAAATTGCATCATTGGCGCACACTCGCTCGTGACTATGGGCACCGTTATTCCGGCGGGACACCTAGCACTTGGCTCGCCAGCTAAACCAGTGCGCAAGTTAAACGAAGCTGAAATTCGTCAAATTCGAGAATCAGCCCGAAGTTATGTAGCTACCGGAAAAAGTCATGCGCAAGTTTTGTCTACCTTGAGGTAGCCCCGTCCCCCTCCGTGTAACTCGGTGGCTCTGTGAACTCTGTGTTTATAGATTTCTTCATCGACCGAATCAATCGCCAATTCAATTGGGATGTTGTTTACAAGCAACTTCCCTTCATAGCTATGTTTGTTGCTACTGCCTATGATTTTTAAACACAGAGCGCACAAAGAACACAGAGATTAAGGGACGATTTTCTGAATCCCATCCCTGAGAGGACCTCTTTTCCACTCTGTGTGTTCTCTGTGTTAACAAAAGAAACGTTTCATCTGCCACGAGGCCTGCGTCCTTCATTGCAGAAAACGCGGCAACCTAGCCGCGTTTAGAAATCGGCGTATACTCAGTAAGTGTTGGCCCGACATAGATCTGGCGTGGACGACCAATCTTATTGGCCTTGTCTTCAGTGAGTTCCTTCGCCTGTGCAAGCCAACCTGGCAAACGACCCAATGCGAACATAACGGTAAAAGCGTTCACCGGAATTCCCATCGCGCGGTAAATAATACCACTGTAGAAATCTACATTAGGATAGAGTTTCTTCTCGATGAAATAAGAGTCTTTCAGTGCGGCCTCTTCAAGCTGCTTGGCAATATCAAGCAGCGGATCAGCTACCTTCATTTTCTTTAGCAACTTATCACACGCAAGCTTAATGATTTTTGCGCGTGGATCAAAGTTCTTGTAAACACGGTGACCAAAACCCATCAAACGGAAATCGCTTTGCTTATCTTTGGCCAATTCAACATACTTTTTAACATTACCGCCATCAGCGTGAATCTGCTCAAGCATCTCAATGACTTCTTGATTTGCTCCACCATGCAGTGGTCCAGAAAGCGCGCAAATTCCGGCCGTAATTGCTGCCCAAGTTGTGGCTCCACTGCTCTGCACCATGCGAACTGTAGATGTTGAGCAATTTTGCTCATGATCAGCATGGAGAATAAGCAAGAGATTCAGTGTCTCTATAAAATCAGGATCAACCTCGTATCTTTCAGCTGGGGTTGAAAACATCATGTACAAAAAGTTTTCGCAGTAGCTTCTCGAATTATCTGGGTAGATAAATGGCTGCCCCACCGACTTCTTATAGGCATAGGCCGCGATTGTTGGCAGCTTTGCAAGTAGGCGAACTCGATTTAATTCTGCCAAGTATTGTGGATCACCTTTTTCGTTTTGGTAGAACGCGGAGAGAGAGCAAACCACCGAGGCCAATATCGCCATTGGATGAGCATCGCGTGGGAACCCATCATAAAAACGCTTAATATCTTCGTGAAGCATGGTGTGCCGCTTCACGCGCTGTGTGAACCTCTCTAAATCTTCAGTGGTAGGAAGCTTGCCGTACATAAGCAAGAATGAGGTTTCGAGGAAGTTTGATTTTTCTGCCAGCACATCAATTGGAATACCTCGATACCTCAGAATCCCCTTATCGCCATCGATGAATGTGATTGCGCTCTGACAACTGCCAGAATTTACATATCCTGGGTCCAGCGTGATAAACCCAGTCTTAGCTCGCAATTGAGTAATATCAATCGCTTTCTCACCTTCAGATCCTTCAATTACGGGAAGAGGGAGCACGGTATCATTTATTTTTAATTCGGCTTTTGAAGTCATGGTTTTCCTCACCTAGTTGCAGCTTGTGCTGCTTGCGTACGCTTAGGGGCCCCGAGCTGCACCCCAAAAAAACTTGTTCTCTATGTAAGACACATCAAACAGCTGCTCGGATACAAAAAGAGGTCATATTTATGCTCGATAAAGCACATAAATTCTTCCGCCAATCGACTTCCACAATGGAGACACTGTAACCGGCAAGTGAACCCAGCAGAGACCCGAATGAGCACCATTAGAATGACCATTCTAATTACTTTGCTCTTATCATCTATGTATCAGATTTTCCACAGAAATCGGCTTATTTCGAAAAATCTATCCCGCTTTCCCTGTCCTCGAATTTGAGTTGGCCTAGACTCATCAAAAATATAAGGGCGTTCTATAAACATGGGTTCGGTTTCGTGATAGTCTAGGAAGGCAAGCACCGGCAAACTTGGCTCTCTTCAGTGAATAACGTTGGGGGTGGCCAACAAATACCAGGCTCCTGTAAAATTGAGGGCCTTGAAGTTCTTAAGGGCTCGCACTACCTAGAAGCCCTTACGGGCAATTGGCGCCGTACATAACTTTTGGCCCCTAGCCCGGGCAGCATCTTCTTTGTTTTAAGTGAGTACTATGTCAGACCGAGAAAAGAAAAAGCATTTGCTCCTGTCACAATACAATGACAACCCCGATCGCCTTCCCGAGGTAATCTCAAAATCTAATCAGCGTCAGCTTGAGGGCATGAAACGCATGCGCAAAATTAGCCCCGTGGGCATGCGTGTTGTTGTGCAACTTCGAAAGGAGAGCAACCAAACAGATGCTGGGTTGTACCTGCCAGAAGGCGCGAAACAGTCGATGTCTGAAAGTATTATCGCCGAGGTTATTGAGGTCGCAAGCGCGCACGACACTCACACCGATGAAGAAACTAATGTAAGCGGTATTCCCCTCGGCGCTGTGGTACTCATTCCTAAAGATGCTGGCACCAAAGTGCCTTGGGATGACGAACTACGAATTGTCGAGACCAAAGAGGTGCTGGCTATAATCAATGAAATTGACATTACCTAATACCCTCTGTCACCGCCGCGCATAATCTCTCAATCAATGCTGGATGTCCGGTTACCATGGGGTTTTCTGGGAGCACCTGATAAGATTCCAGAGTGTTCCAGACGCCAAGTTTTGTGAGGTCTGGAAAACGCACAGCAACCCCCGCTTCGGTGGCAAGAAGGAGTGCAGGGAAATCCCAGGGTTTACACAAAAATTGAATACTCGCCTGCTCAAAATCTTGGGCCAAACGTGAGCAGTCGTTGCCAAAGCCACCGAATCTGTATGCAGTTTCAACCGCATGTTCACGGCGCAATTGCTCAAGTACGCGCAGCTCACCTTTTACTCCCGGGTAAAAAAGCACCCCGGCTTCACTAAAATCTTTTTGTGGATGGATTCGCAATTTACGTCGCGTGTGAATTTCTGGAAGCGACGGGCACGTGCGAAGATCGTGTTCAAGAATATATGAACCATCGCCAGAAATTGCAGAAAAAAGTGTGCGGGTTGGCACGTTATAGTAGCACGATGCGAGGCAACGCCGATTTTTATAAAGGCCTAAGATAGGACCAAAACCAACCTGACCCCCGACGGTGTTTTTAAATCGTTTACAGGCCGAAGTCCCATCGAGAGGATCTAGAGAAATGAGGAAGCCCTCTGTGCTCAACAGTGCATGCGAGCTTTGATCTTCTTCAGAAATTATTGGAATTCCTATCTCAAGTTTTGAGCGCAAAATGCTTTGACTCTCAAGATCAAGGCGGGTCAATACACTCGCATCTGGCTTTTTTGAAGCCTGTAAGCTGCCTCCAGCCTCCAGCTCTGAAAAGATGTGCGAAGCCGCACACACACAGGCAACCTCCATTTGACGCAAGATGTCGTGAATAGACATAAATAGCTCCCTAAACTGAATGCCGGAAAAAACTGTACAAAGAGACACCCAAAAAGCGTATCGCAGCCAAGTCAATTTTTCGATAGTATGAAATGCATATATGCCCAATATTAATGCATATCATGATCATTCACTCCAAAGCGCAATAAACTCGTATCTTGAGTATTTCGCCGCTGGCAACACGCATACGGCCCGAGCAAAACGCACCGACATCGCGCATCTTATGGATTTTTTGTGTACATTTCGATCTGCCGCTTCAGTCAAAGAATTAAAACTTCAAAGTATGGACCATTCTGCGCTTAGTGCTTTTGTGGAAGATAGACTGAAGCGCGGCGAAAAGCCTGCAACGGTAGCGCGGCGTTTGGCCACACTCAAACATCTTGGCCGAACCCTCGCGGAGCAAATTCCCGGCTACCCTAACCCAGCCCGCTCAGTAAAACCTCCAAAAGTTGCAGCAACCAAACCCAAAGCCCTTAGCCGAAAAGAAATAGACGCAATACATAAGCGAGCCTTGCTTCGTCTTGAGGAAAAAGCATCCTTCATTCGCCAGCGTAATCATGTGTTATTCAGCTTTTTACTCGACACCGGACTACGAGCCGATGAAGTCCGCCTCTTAAAGCGCTCACAATTAGATGAAAAGCTTGAGTGGATTCATGACGTGCGTACCAAAGGCAAACGGTACCGTAGCGTGTACATAACCTCCGTCATGCGCCCCATTCTGGCGCTCTATCTTGAAAAGCGCACTAAGGAGCTGAAGCGTTTTTTTGCGAACCTCTCGCGTAAAACCGATAGGGCGCTTCCTTTATTCATTAGCTCGTACAAAGCCGATATTGAAAAACCCGAAACATTTCTACTTGGAGCAAAAACTGTTTGGCGAGCAGTGCACGAACTGTCTGTCGAGCAACACATTCATCCGCATTTGCTCAGACACTCCTTCGCGCTCGACCTTCTCGATTCCTCAAACGACATTCGTTTGGTCTCTCAAGCGCTTGGCCACAGCGATGTAAAAATTACCATGCGATATACAGAAAGGCGCAATGAAGAAGTGGCTGTGGCTTTAGAGCGCAGCCGCAAAAACAAACGTTCACCTTGAGATTCCGGCTAGTGCCTTGAGTCCTTGGACCAATAGTTCTGCCGTCTTTCTTTCATGGTCCTTGCTTGGATTAAGTTCAACAAATTCAGCCGCGCGTAGCTTGGAAGATTTTCCAACTTGCGTCAAAAGCGTGCACATTTCTTCACGTGAAAGCCCACCAGGCACAGGAGTTGAAACTCCTGGCGCGATACTCGGATCGCATACATCCATATCGAAAGAGAGTACAAAGCCATCACGGCATTTTTCTACTACTGCCAACGCTTTGCGAAGCACCTCTGCGAGACCCAAACTTCTTACCTCCGAAGCAGAAGTGCGTTGTATCTCAAGCTTTGAAAGGTACTCTTCTTCGCCGGGATCAATATCGCGAAGACCAACGTAGGCAACATTCTTCGGATCTAGCTTAATGGCTGGATGGTATAGTTGAGCGAGCTCTGGCACCCCCATCCCCAATAAATTGGCAACAACCATACCATGCAAATTTCCTGATGGTGAGGTGCTCGCCGTATTGATATCTGCATGCGCATCTACCCATAAGAGGCCCAGTTCTGCACTGCCCTTCTCCTGAAACAATTTCTTATGCAGGAATGAAAATGTGACAAGCCCAATGGAATGATCTCCCCCTATAAATACGGGGGTTTGTTCCCCCGCACAGTGGGTGTCTAACCAAGGCTGAGCAGCTTCTGCAAAAGTCAAAAACTCTCTAAGATGTTTGGGACAGGAATTATCGGATGTTTTTACCGTTTTTTGTGAAAAAACGGGGAGGCCTCGAACAGGACCGAGTTCACGAAAGCACTGTAGTCCTTCAACAGCTTGAGGCCCCTGCTCGGGGCCCGCACCAGGCCCACCAAGGCCATAGGCTAAACCAAGATGAGTAAAATTTAATGACATAAAGCCAGGTAAACGGGTCGCCGTAATTGTGGCGAACAACTATGCAAAATACGGTCCGAGGAGAACTTAGCGCTTCTGAGTCAAATGTAAAAGTGGCAGCAATTCCTAATTTAACGAAAAGAAGGCGATAAAAAACAGTCTATCAAAGTCTGATTAAACTTGCGGTTGCCCATTTGGCCTATATTTATGCAAATTTTTGCGCATACTGGACGAATCAACTGGCCCCTCACCCAACCGAAAGAGATCGCTAATT
>JBIKUD010000012.1:0-79640 GCA_044347745.1 Bdellovibrionota bacterium | reverse complement strand
GAGCGCTATTAAACAAGTGACCATGGCAAGGCCTTTAACCCACGACCTTATGAATGACGTGCTCGTAGAAATTGGGATTAAAGTTGAGCGCGTGGTTATTACTGAGCTTAAAGAGTCCACCTATTTTGCCGAATTAGTGTTGGCGGCAGGAGAAAAGGCGATAATTCTCGATGCGCGGCCTAGTGATGCGATTGCTTTGGCCTTGAGAGCTACTGCTCCTATTTACGTGATGCAGCAGGTCATAGACCAGGCGAAGCAAAGCTTGCCTCCTCATTTTCAGTTGCCGGGGACTGAGCCAGTGCCGGCGCAAGATGAAAAAGCGGAAGAGGAGACGCAGGGTGAAGAACAAGGGGAAAATAAGAAAGATCTCACCCATGTTGCAAAAGATAAATGGAATGAGATCCTCGATGAGCTTGATCCCGAAGATTTTAAATACAAAATGTAGAAGGTGTTGCGTAGGTTTGTTTGAGGCGGATTGGATTCTCGAACATAATCTGATGCATGAAGTTTATTTTCAAGGATGACGCGTGAGTACTCAAACACAAGAAAATCAACCATCAAGCCCGCCAGAAAGTGATCATGATATATTTCTTGATCCAGCGTTGAAGCAAAACATGACAGAGGATCCTCTGTTTTTGCTTCTTCAGAAATGGTGGCGACATGTAGCTGTGGTTTCCGCTGCGATTATAATTGGCTTTTATGCCAAGGGTGTCTTTGAAGAGAATCGCAATTCTGAGCTAGGTGCGGCGGGAGACACGTACGCAAATTTGCAAGACGCGTTGGCTCGAATGCCAGAGTTAGAATCTAAGCTTGGAAGTGTGCGGGCAGAATTGGCGGGAGCAGCAGCCGATAAAAAAGGTGAACTAGAAAAGAAGGTCGCTGAGGCCGAGGGCGAGCTCAGTCGTGCTCGTGGAAAAATCGAGAACGTGCTTGGCACACTCTCTGAAACCCGCAGCCCTTATCCTGAGCTTGCCGCCTTTACCAAAGGAATGCTCTCTGCTCAAGCAAAGGATTTAAGCGCCGCTTCAGCGCAATTGAAGCCTGATGCTTGGAAGTCGATAGCGCCAGAGGCTCATTCGCAACGGTTGCTTGCTGAACTTTCAGCTCTGATGTTTTCGCGTGCAGCTTTGGATGTTCCAGAGCAAAAAGCTTCCGCCGTATCGGCGCTTTTTGAGCTTGGCGCTCAAGGTAACTTTGTAGCCGCCGGCGCTTTAGCTTCATTGGCAGGCATTGCTGAAAATGCAGAAGAGCGGGCTAAAGTGAAAGCCGCGATTGAGAAATTTCTGATAGCGCAGCCGGAGCAGATGGACTTGATGCAACAGTATCTCGACTTGGTCGAATAGAGCCCGAAAATTACGAGGGACGGCCTAGCAGTTTCTTGAGCCAGGAGCGCTTTTGCTTTTTTGTCTTGGGGCCAAAAAGATCATCTGAGGTTTCCACCTTGCTTCTGCCCCTCCGTTGGGTTTGAGCCTGCCCCCGCCTTCCAAACAGGAGGGATTCAATACGAGCTAAAATAAATGCGAGCGCATTGATAATCCTTTTAAAAACGTCGGGACCTTTGGGTAGTAAGCTGGCGAGAGTCCACTGTTTTGGAATAAGCGGTTGTGAGTGTGCAGTTGGGCTTTGAGGCTCTACGCTTTTTGGATGTACTATCTTATCTATGCGCTCTTTGTTGATGTGCTCAGGGTATTGACGAGGAGTTTCAAAACTAAAGCTAGTGCTGGTGAGATCTGCTGTGGGGGGACTCGCGAGAGGCTCAATTTTTTGAGGGCTCTTTAGCGCAAGCTCATCGAGGCTTTGACTGGCAGAGGCAGCTCGTTCTTTTTGGGTATGGTTATTTTGGTTCGCCATATGGCGTCATCAAAATCAAAATGAGCGTTACTGTGAAGGAGCTACCTAATAGGCTTGGCTGTGAAGCATTTTTGCTTCACAGCATCTTCCTGATGCGGTCACTATACATGTTATAGGCGATTCAGGTAATGCTGTCTCCTACGATTTCTTGGGCAGTGACGCCTTGTTTTCTAAGAGTTTCAAGTACTTGGTGCTTGTGACTGAGATCTCGAACTTCAAGCAAGAAGGTTATATCTACGTTCCCCGGGATATGCGAAAACGAGCGATCATGCTGCACTTGCAGCACATTAGCGCCTTGGCCAGCAATCAGACCAGAAACAGTATGCAATAGACCTGGCTGGTCCGGCACTGACACACGCATGCGGAGTAGGCGTTGCCTTTCTGCCATGTCGCGTTCTATCAGCCGAGATAATAAATTGAGATCAATATTGCTTCCTGACACAAGGATAATTGTTTTTGAATAACGCGAGGGTAGTTCTCTTTGGAGTAGAGCGGCCAGCCCCGCAGCTCCCGCCCCTTCAACTACGCTACGCTCGAGTTCCAAAAAACGCATGACGGCATATGCGAGCGCAGATTCATCAACCACACATGTTTTGTTTACGAAGCGCTCGATAATAGGGCTTGTAATTTTGCCAGGATATTTAACGGCAATTCCGTCTGCGATGGTTCCTAAGCGGAGCACGCTTGAGGCAATTTCCGGCGCTTGGTTTTTGACGTCAATTGTCCAACGAGAACGTACGCCGAGCACAAATAATTCTGGACGCTTCTCTTTTAAGGCTGTTGCTACTCCTGAAAGAAGCCCGCCGCCACCGAATGGAACTACGACAGAATCAAAGTCTGGGCACTGTGCTAACATTTCAAGCCCAGAGGTGCCTTGGCCCGCTATAATTAAAGGATCATCGAAGGCCGGAACAAACCTCATTTTTCTTTCAGCAGCTAATTGCGAAGCCGCGCTGTAGGCCTCATCAAATACTTTGCCCTGGAGTACTATTTCGGCGCCTGTGTTTTTGCAGGCTTGAACCTTAACGAGCGGTGCGGAGCTCGGCATGACGATGCAGCAGGGTACACCAAGTTTTGCCGCGAAATAACTCAAACCTAAGGCGTGGTTTCCCAAACTAGCTGCGCAAACGCCTTGCCTACGTTCCTGCTCATTAAGGCTAAGGAGGAGGTTAAGCGCACCGCGCTCCTTAAACGAGCCCGTTCGTAGTTGCGAATCCCACTTGAGATAGATTTGATGTCCTACTAGTTCTGAGAGTCTTGGAGAAAACGTGAGCGGGCTGGGGTTGAGATAGGATTTAATACGTTCCTGGGCTGCCTCAATGGCAGCCAAGTTGACTGTTGATGAAGTGGTTGCCGATTTTGAAAAAAGCCCAAACATGTCTATGTCTTAGCGTCGGATGTTAAAAGTAAGGTTCTAAGGAACTCACCTCAATAAGAGTCAGATTCTTCATACTATTAAGAATTATCGTCCGGCGTGCTAGTCCCCTTTAAAAGCTTATAAAATTAAAAGCTCGCATCTTTTGAGAGTGGAGCGTTTATCGGGCTTGAAAGCAAGTCTGGTCATGATTATGTTGGGGCTATGACAAGATTTTATGTGCCATATGCTGGGAGAAAGCCAGCGAGTTTATCGATTAATGGGCACCGCTTGGTATTGGTGGCACTCGATGCAGATTCTGCGGAAGATAGCATGGAGTTGTCTGGAGCCGACCGGGTTAAGAAGTTAGAGGTGGGGACCTCCCAAGCAGAGCAATCTGAACAGCTCGATGCTGTAGCTCGTAAGGCAAAAAGTGGTGTAGTGCTGGTGCCTCCCGAGGCGGAGATAGACGAGGTAATTCGTAATCTTGAAACCCAACTGCCTTGGTTGCAGTAGTGGTTGTTCAGCGTGCCTTTACCTATATGCCGGTTCACCTGATCGTAAAGCGAATTCTCCGCTCTTTATTCTGTGTAAGTCTCCTATTTTTTACTTCCTGCACCTCAGCAGAACGCGAACGACCTTACGGGGAGTTGCGCCTTGGAAACGTAAATCAGTTGAAAGCAGACGAAATGTATTTGGCCGATGCAAGATTGCTGCTGAAGCGAGATGCTGGTGGTTGGTACATCATGAGCACGCTCTGTACGTATGACCTATCTCCTTTGGTCCCCCATAGGAAACCTGAAGGGGTCTATTGGCATTCGCAGTATACTGAAAGTAAATATGACCCAAACGGAAACGTGCTCTCGGGGCCGAGCAGGGCACCATTGCCTCGATATAAACTGTCTATAGACTCCTGGTCGCCAGGTGGTCGCAAGGATACGTTATACGTTGCTATCGGTGACAAGGTTAGCCAGGAGTGGCGTTTGCAGGTCCCACAGGATTTGATTGACTCAACAGCTCGCTCGGCTTCTCAAAATTAATTTTTGCAATTTTCACCCCTCGATACCATAGATACACATCTTCGAGAGCAGCAAGCTCGCTGGGGCTACGGGAGCTTTCAAACTCAAGGCGAAGTGTAAGTTTTTCGGCGGAAATGGGCAGTGGTGACTGAAGCGCTGTTTGTTGCTCATTCACTTTGACTGCAAGGGGGTAGGGTGCAAGCGGAGTTTGTGCGTCACTTGCTAACCTAAAAAAGATTGGATGAAATCCACGGAATTTATAGTTTTAATCTTCTACGAGAAGAGAAATGAATATGCGTTGAGGCGCTGTTTCCGCCCGCTGCACTTCGATTTGTGCCGCCGGAGCGAGATCAGCAAGGCGCATCATGTTGCCTGCCCAAACGAGAATGGAGAGCATGAGCATGACAAAGCCCTTTTGTGGCTGGAAACAAGCCATGAGCCAGCCGGGTGCGGCTAGAATATCGCGGGGATCTTGTGGCTTGAGGGCTTGGTGTTGGAGGCTGGTCTTTCCCATTTCAGAGCCTGGAGCCAAATTAAGCGCAAGGCTCAGGCTGATAACCGAGTTCAAGATAAAAAAGATTCCGGTGCAAAAATCTCCAAGGACTACGACGGATAAATGGCGCTGGTCAGGCGAAAATCCAGCGACCACTGCCCAAATCAGTGCCTGAACTCCAGCTGGACCAACCAGGCTTTGTAAAATGAGCCTGAGGTTCCCCTTCGAAAGCCCAGCGGCTGCTTCCAAGTCTCTTGTAAGCGCAGCAGGACCGCGAAGCAAGGGAGGGGCAAAGAAAAAGTAGTAGCGAAGGTTTAGGTAGAGGGCCGGTATGATGAGCGCAACTGCAAGCGCTTTTATCTCGTTGGGCCATGGGGAGGCAATTCCCAGCACCAAAATGGTGTATGAGAACCATAAGCCTAATCCCACCATGCAGACTCGAGAAAGTATGGCGAAATTAAATTCAGGCGGGTTGGCTACACGACTCAGAATAAAACTTCTGCCGATAGCGAGAAAACTGAGAAAAAAAATAAGCTGTTGAAATACAAGAAAAGAAACATTCGAGCGCGCAAGCGAAAACTCGAAGAGGCTGAAGCTCGCAGCAGGCGCAACAGAAATAAGATATATAAGACTTACAAATCGCCAGTGGGAGCGCAAATAGGCTGCCGCTGATTCAGCAGCCTGCACAAGCAGTGTAGTTTCTGATTGCGGTGGACTCAACTTGGCGGATGTTTCCATATACTCCAGATAAACAGTGCTACGTGGCTGAAGGGGCCAAAGAAGTTTGCAAACGATGAAGCTCAGGATAAGTAGAAAAACCTAAAGAGTGCAAGTAGATAGACCTAAGTTTTTTATGGTAATGCCAGCTACTACTTATGCCGATTTTGCTTTCAGGGGCTTTTGCTTCGCTTCTTTGGCGGGTCCCGATAGACGATTTTATCTCAAAGCGACAGCATGTATGGATTCACTACTGGTTATTGGCTCGCAAGACGCGAAATTAGACACATTCCTTAAGCGTCTTGGGTATCAGGTAACAAAAACTGATGAGACTGGGCCGCTCACCGAAGTAATCCACTCAGCAGCCTTCGATTTGATGATTGTTGACTCTCGCGGAAATAAAAATGCTGTTGAGTTTTGCGAATTTTTAAGGTCGAGCGATGCGACACGCCAAATCCCCGTCGTGTGTATTTCTGAAAGTCCTGCCGAGCGTTATGCGCTCAAGGAATTGGGACTCGAGAATATCGATCTGGTTGACTCTCCCTATTCTATTGGGCGTTTGGCTGCTAATATTGCAACCCAGTTACGAATCGCAAAATTTAAGGGTATGGACGAACGCACAGCGAGTCTTACTCAAATGAATGCTGCCTTACGTGAGCTCAATAAGCGATTTAGCAAGGAGCTTGATGAGGCGCGCGCAATTCAATTGGGACTACTTCCAAAAAAATTGCCTGAAGACGCCCGATTTTCTATGGCTGCTTCCTATCATCCCCTGACAGAAGTTGGTGGAGATTGGTACCATGTTTCATGCGGGAGCAGCGGCAAGTACACTATTCAAATTGCCGATGTGACTGGGCATGGATTGTCGGCGGCTTTTATTGGAAGCATGGCGAAACTTGCGCTGGCGGCTGCTGCTGAAGAGTCGCCGGAGAAATTACTTCAGAAAATGAATGCCCTCATTACACCGCAGTTACCCGAGGGGCGCTTTGTCACCGTAAGTAGTATCCTGTTCGATCCCCAGTCGGGGCAAGTCGACTGCGCTCGCGCCGGCCATCCACCAGCACTTATCTTGGAGCGAAGCAGCGGAAAAATTAGGGAACTTAAACCGCAAGGATTCCCCCTTGGTTTTATGGATGATGCTGAATACGTGTGCGAATCTACCAAGTTAAATCCGGGCGATGTATTATTACTGATTACCGATGGTTTATCGGAAGCTCAAAATCGGGCCCATGTTCAATATGGAATGGAGCGGATTTCGCAGTCCCTAAAGGCTGTGCCGGCGGATGCTCACGCGAATGCAATTTTGCAATCAGTTGAAAAAGACTTTCGTAAATTTCTCGATGGACGCCAGGTTAACGACGACGTAACTTTGCTGGTCCTTGAGATGAGAGCGTCCTGAGTCCAGCAATAGGCGTTGCATTACGCTGCAACTACCCCGTACTATTCTCGCATGGGAATCCTCGAAACTTTTAATTTTCACCCGCCGCTTTCAAGTGCTCCTGTTGTATTGTTTTGCCTAACTGCCTTAGCAGAGTCCCTAAGACTTGTGCGCCCCACTGCGCATTTTGACTTCTTAGTGCGCTTCTGTCTCTGTGCCGCGGTTGTTGCAACGGGACTTGCTTTTCTTAGTGGGTATCAAGGTAATGAGTTTGCGAATGCAACTTTTACGGTTGATGATCGATTTATCGCAGCACATCATTGGTGGGGCCGCAGCTTATTATTTTTATCCTTGTTTTGCCTCGCGCTCGAAATTGTGGCGGTTCGAGCAATCTATGCACAGTCGATATTTATGTGGCTGTATCGCTGTGTCCTGCTTTGCTGTGTAGGGGCAGGGCTGTATACGGGCTACCTCGGCGGAGAGTTGGTATTCGAGCATGGGGCTGCGGTGAGACGTAGTATTGAAAATTGATGTGGTTCTTGGCGCAAAACCTCAAAGTGCCAAAGATGCCAGAAAAGGGGCACCAAGATGTGGTACATTCTCTCGCCAGCGGTTGTTTTTTAATTAGTGCGCTTAGCCCCTGGTTCCCAAAGATATTCGGAAACTCCTGTATCAGCAGATGCGCGGCGAGCAGCCGCGAACAAATAGTCGCTGAGGCGGTTTAGATATATCAGGGCAGTCTGACTTACCGGCTCGATCCTTCCCAGACTGATGCAACTTCGCTCCGCTCTGCGGCAGATGGTTCGCGCTAAATGTAAATACCCATTTAAGGCTGATCCCCCGGGCAGTACAAAGGACCTTAGCTCAGGAAGGCCTTCAATTTGAGCGTCGATCCATTTTTCTAGGCGTTCAACATCACTGAGACTGACCTTCTTCATTCCTTCCCACTCACCACCAGTGGGCGTGGCAAGTTCTGAGCCTAAATCAAAAAGCTCGTTCTGAAGCTGTGCGAGCTGAGCCACTAATTGGGGAGCTTGGAGTCGTTCAGCCTCGGTGCGTGCTAGTCCTAACACTGAATTAAGCTCATCGATTTCCCCGTAGGCATGCACGCGCGCCGAGTCTTTGGCTACTCGGTGGCCGCCTACAAGGCCTGTCTCTCCTGTATCTCCAGTTTTGGTGTAAATTTTATTTATTTTTACCATTTGTGCCTTGTCGGGAAGGGCGAGCATTAACGCTTCGCCTGCGCCTCTTTCTGGCTTAAAAGTGATTCAATTTCATGGAGCTCGGGTTTTGGTTGAGCAATTCGGGGCGATGCTTTAGGAGTCTCGTCGATTAAGTGAGAGTTTTGAGCTGGACCAGGAAAAAGTCTGATTCCGGCGTATGGAGCCAGTAAAAGGAAACAGCAAATAATAAGGGCCAATAACAGGATTTGTCGCATACTCATGGCGAAACACTACCAGTTTTATGATTGCTTGTCATGGCAATCGCCATCAGTCAGCCCTGAGAATGAGCCTTTATATGAGAAATTGCTGCGGAAAGTACTCGTTCAATATGATCTTCAATGAGCGCTAATACTTTGGCTTCGACTTCCAGCGGCAAAGGGGGTGTTTCAGGGGCAGGTGCGGCGCTTATACACTCTCGCAGTATGTCGGGTGTCAGGGCCTGGCTGTCAAATTGCAAGCCGGTTCCTGAGTCTAAACTTAGAGCAGACGGCACACGCTCAATAAGTCGAAGCAGCTGCGCATCGGTCAAGTTGCTTAGGGCCTGAAACTCTCGGAGAGATAACATGCTCATTTTTTTCGAGGCTCCGATGGATGTTCATTTCGCGTCGCAGTAAATAACTGTAAATGAGCAGGATCGTCCTGTATGAGCGCTGCTGCGTCGGTCAAATTTCCCCCTTTAACTTCAAGCGCAATTTCACGAGCTATGCGCGCATAGGTCTGTAATGCTTGATTGAGACTTTTAGTCTTTTCCGTTAACAGTGGGGTAACACAGCGTAGGCCAGCTTCAGCCAAAACTTCGGCAGAAGAATAGATTTGGCCAGAGAGGCGGGACTCGAAAATTTGACGTGCGACATCAACGTCAATCAGGCGAGAGCCTTGCATATCGGCGCGTTCACAGAGCTGGGCTACATTGTTTTCAAGCTGTCTTAAATTTCCTGGCCAAAGATGACCAAAGAGCAGCCGATAGGCCTCACTTGATACGCCTTCGACCGCGGCTGTTTGAGGGCGCTGCCGAAATACCTTTGCTAATGCATGGGCTAATGCTGCAGTGATATCAAGTCTGCGATCGGCCAAGTCAGCCAATTCTAATTGTACTCGCTCGAGACGATAGGCGAAGTCATCTCTGAGGACGTTTGCCGCCATCATTTCATGAAGAGGCCTATTGGAAGCAAATACGAAACGCACATCCGCCTCAATGCTCTCGGCTGACCCAACTCGTCGATAAAATTTATTCTCAATAAAGGTAATAAGCTTGCCTTGGAGCTCTTTGTCGATACTTTGCAGCTCGTCAATAAACAAAGTGCCTTTTTCTGCTTTTTTGACCAGACCCCACTTATCAACTGCTCCTGTATAAGCCCCGGCGACCGCACCGAAGAGCTCTGCTTGGACGAGCTCAGAGCTCGAAAAATCTCTTGGGGTAATACTGATAAACTGACCCGATCTGCCGGAAAGCTGATGTAGCGCAAATGCAAGATTGGTTTTGCCCGTGCCGGTGTGTCCTATGATGATCGGGTTTTCATTCGTGTAGCTTGCATAGCGCGGCAACCAACGCATCCATAGTTCGCGGCTACGCGGGTCAGCCATAGACTGCACCCAACCAGGGCTACAGAGGCTCGGTAAGGGGACTTGTCCGTTTTGTCTGCGGAGAAGCTCGTGTGAGAGTAGTTCGACGAGATTTGAAATTTGGGCTGATAAAGCCGGTGCAGAGGGAACATTTGCGGGCGGGAGTACGAGGAAGTTATCAACGAACCCGGACGATTTAAGTGAATTGTCCTCCTGAAAAAGTAAATCTCCACCGAAGAAAAGTTTCTCAGGAGACATGAGAGCCAGGACTATATAGACAGAACTTCCCAAACGTTCACGCACGTGGCTCAGAAGGCGCCGAATCACTGCTTGGGTTCTCGGGTTATGGTGCGGACCTATTTCAACAATCAGGCAATCGGGGCGTTCAGTTACAATCGTGCTCCAGGCCTCGGCTGGTAAGCAACAGCGAGTGTTAGCGGCTGGGTTGTTTTGTTGCACCATTGCACTCAGGCGACGACCAAAATCTGCTGAACCGAGAATCGTGGTGTGAAGTTGAGGAGGGTTCATTCTACGCTCCACCAAGTGCGAGTATTGAACTTAATTCTTGAGCGCTACATCCCAGGCGCAGGGCGGCACGTCGTAAATCCTGACCGGAGGCATCGAAGATGAACGCTGCGTGAACGGCATCTAAAGGCAAGCTTCGAAGAGCTGCATTTTCGCTCCAAACTGCTCTCAACTCTATCATGTGGGCGCGCATTTCGTCAGCTGAGGTTGCACTGAAAGCGGCATCTATGACTGTACTTTGAAGTTGACGAATTTCTCCTGGCCATTCACAACTTTTAAGCCAGGTTACTAACTCGCTACTTATTGGCTTTAGGCGTTTTCCAGCGAACTGTTCAGCTTCTCCCATGAAGCGCTGAACGAGTGCTGGGATATCTTCAGAGCGCTCACTGAGACTCGGAATTTTAAGGACTGTGCAGTGGGCAAAGTCTAGCCATGGTCTTACCGCTTCGCTTTGTGAGGTGCACACTACAAGACTCGAGTTCGAAAAGTTATCCCAGAAGTGTGAAGGTTGCTCATCCAAATGCGCTCGAAGCAGTCCAGAGTCCTCCTCAAGGTGTTCAACTATAAAATGGGCGTTGAGACCAAAGCGGGCGGTTCTCGGAATAGGGGTACGAAGTCCAAGTGCGCCCAGCAGTTCTCCCTGGTAGGACCGCAGATTGATAGAAACTGGTGCAAGCGACTGCGGCCTGCTTTTTATAAGAGATCGAGCGATGAGGCTAGCTCCCGCGCCAGCAGCCGCGTGCAGCAGAATAATAGGCACTTGTTTTTTGAGACACTCGTGACAGCGGTGTTGAAAAGCTATGCTGGCTGGCGCATTCCACACAAGCTCGTCGAGAGAAGGGGTAGGAGGGGTGCTGCGCTCAAGTACAGTTTGTGGCTGCAGATGGGCTTGAATTTTTGCGCTCAGTTTTGCAGGGGCCATGGGGTCGTCGAGTTCAACGTACGTCAGTGCTCCCGCTTGAAGCGCCTCAACTGCCACTTGCACACTGGGTTCATCGGTAAAAAAGAGGAATTGAGGTCTTTTTGAATCAGGCAGCTTTTTAAGCGCTGCCATAATGTCGAGACCTGTACTGTAGTCGCCCAGAAGGTAGTCGATTATAACAAATTGTGGGGGACGCTCCTTAAGCGCCTTTTCTAGGCCTTCGGCAACCTTAAGCCTTGTGGAGGAAATTCCAAGGTCGTTTAGATGCTTTTCAAGCGCAGCAGCGGCTTTTGATTTAGCCGACTCGCGTTCATTCAGCACTATACAGACCTTTTCGCGCATCAAACTCATAGCAACTATTCTGATAACGACAGATACAAGGGTACTTGAAGTGCCCGTTCTCATGTAAGATGTATCAGGAGAGCCAAGTGTTTGCGAGGATTTAGCTTCATGAAAGATATACTGATTGTAGAAGATGGTAAGCAGGAGCGAGAACGATTATCTGAGCTATTTCGCGCTGCTGGATATGCGGTTATGGCCTGTGAATCGGTCCAAGAAGCAGAAAGCTGTTTGAAAACGGACGAATTTCGCCTGGCAATCCTCGATATTGGGTTAAATGATAAATCTGGTTCCCTGCTTTTTACGAGTCTGAGGCGTACCCAAAAGGCGGCCTACGTGATTATTTTTACCGGAAATCCATCGGTACATCTTAAAACACGATTTCTGGATGAGGGGGCGGTTGATTATATTGTAAAGGGCTCGAGCCAGGCCCAGAGTGACCCTTTTTTAGCGCGAGTGAAGGAACTTATCGGTGAACCACAGCGTCTGGAAGCTGGGGTTATCGAGTTGTCCTTATTTCTTGACCAATACGTCGATTCAAAATCAAAACAGCTTTTTTTAGATTCTGGTGATTCATTTCCGGCCTGCAGTTCGTGTGGCTCGACGCGGTATTGTGTGACGTTCTCGCAGCAAGTGCAGTTGCCACCAAAAATAGAGGGCCTTGTGGTGTGTGCGGGCTGCCATAAGCAAATGGATCCGCAGGTGGCGTAAGGAAAAAGCTTCTCATTTTTATTCTAGGAAACTCTTGAGCGACCACTAAGCAGGAATGCATGAGCGCAAGCCGGATAGAGCCAGGGGATGTTAAACGCGGACGCGTGGTCGTTTGCGATGCTCGTGCGTTTCAGCGATTAGTTGTCATGCCCCACATTTTTATTTTTATTCTTCTGACAGTAGGCGGAAGTATTTTAGGTCAGCCGTTGCTCGCGAATGTAAGTCGAATTGGAGCAGTGCTCTATTTGCTTTTCGTGAATCTGGCTGTGCAGAATTATCTGCGAGCGGTTTCGCTTCGTTTGCTTCAGATACACCTGGGAGCCTTGGGGCTCTTTATGGTCTTACTTTCGCTCTTTTTAGGGCAGGATAGCTTCTCAACTTCGGTACTCCCCACCATCTTAATTCTGCTCGCTCTTAGTTTTTTGCCTCTGAATTGGCGGCAGGCCGCGCAATTGGTAGCGCTCCCAGTGGGGCTCATGCTGCTACTTGCGATAGTCGACCTGCTCACCCGCGCTGGACAGATTGAACGAATATCCCAGATTTTGATGATTGTAATTTTCTCAGCACTGATCCCCGTTGTGGCGGCGCTGGTCTCTAAACGATCTGCACTTACGCACATGTTTGAGGCAGATATTCCATATTTACCGAGCGAGACAGCGTCTCGGGACACAGAGTTCGAAATCACCACGCTCGATACCAGGGTTGAGAACCGGCTGAGAGACGATGCTGACGCTTTTCTGGCTGAAGAGCTTCGCTTAGAGCAGTCTTGGAAATTTTGTTTGGCAATTGGAGCTTTGGTTACGCTTGGCCTAGGGGTTCTCGTTTCGCTCTCAGATTCAAGCACGTTAATAGAGCTTGGAATTCCTATTGTGGTAGCCCTGGCGACTGGGGTTGTCGGAATTCGTAGCCTGCGGCGTAATCTTACGTTACGCCAGTTTTATGCACGGCAGTTTTTTGTCATGTTGCTGTTAGTGACGAATGTCGCCGTAACGACCACACTTGTTTTTCGGCCGTTTAGCGCAGGGGCAGTGCTCGTTGCTATTTTTGTGCTGCTTTTTAGCTTGGCTCTGCAACCGCTGCCTCCATTCCTGGCCGCGAGTTTCATCGCTGCAACGCTGTTGGTTGGTGGCGGCATAGGCCTAGACTTTTTTAAAGATTACAGATTGCTGTTGAGCCTAGTCCCCGGTGCTGCAGTTTGTTTTGCGCTAGCGCTGTTTGTTCACCAAGGGGTGCATGCGCGAGCGCTGCTGCTTTCAGTGAGACGCTGCATCGAAAGTTCGGTTTCAAACCTGCTCTTTATTCGATTATTTGCAGAACGTCTTCTTGCGTTTTTGAATGGCGAACGTGCCTTGCTTGTGCAGGGTGACGCTGCTGCTGAAGTTATTACTCGAGCCGGCACGCATGTGCCTCAGACTGAGCCAGCTTTTGTTCGGGCACTCGTTGAAAAGGCGGCGGCGCAAAAACAAAGTGAGGGAATTCTGTATCCACGTGAGCTTGGAGCTCAGTTTTTTCCGCGCCTGCATGATTGGTTTGGCTATGCACCGCATCGAATTTATTTTGTCAGATTTACCGCGATTGTCCACGAACAGGAGCAAGAGCTTCTTCTTTTCTGTCCAGTGACTTGGCATGCGCGCCTCACGGGTGTTCTCAGAAATTTTAGGTATATTTTAGGCTTCGCTGCGTTGGTGCGCGGCGCAGTCGCCGCAGCCCGAAGTCGATTTCAATCTTCAGACGTTTTGCTTTCGATTCAGCGTATTTTGGCCCTCAGGGAACATGAATTAGCTGATACAGTGCACCTTGTAAATAATATAGCGCAAGATATTGCCATTCAGTGTGATGAGCTTGTGCGCATGGAGCATGGACCTCGGCATAAGTCTCTGGTTGAGGCTGTCGACAACCTTGCACGAAATCTATCTTCTGGAGTCTCGGACTTAAAGCTCATACGTGAGCTTGTACGTCTTAAAGAGCCGAGTCGATTTGAGTCGGTGGCGATTTCCTCAGCGCTCGATGTGCTTAAGGCCTACGCCCAATTTCGAACTCGGCGTCGGGACGAACAATTTTTATTCAATATTGAGTGCAGCACCACGCTGGCTTTGGCTGTGGCGAGCAGAGAATTTTTTGAAACTTCTCTACGCCTTATTTTAAAATTAATCGTGGGTAAGGTCCGGCGCGGGGAGTCTTTAGCCATTTCGGTGAAGGAAAATTCCGAACGAATAGAATTTCTCTTCGCTTGGGTAGGCTCTGCGCTCGATCCAGCTGTAGAACGGGCACTGCTGCAACCCGCAATGGATACTGAAACCGAAGTTGTTGAGCTCAATCAGGCCAAGGCGATTCAGGTATTCTCGGCGGTTAGTAGAGCTGAATTGAGTCTTTCGTTTGATGCTGCGCGCCAGTTTGGACAGCTTAATTGGTCATTCCCGATTAGCAAAAAACAAGCGGCTGACACGCCTCGGGATGGGGGGGCGTGGGCGCTTTTGGTTGATGATAACCCTCAGGTTACCCAGTTTTACGCGCGTATTGCATCGGCACTGGGACTACCGTATCACCTGGCAGACTCAACCCATGAAGCTCTACGGTTGCTTGACTGCCATGGGAAACCGCGAATTGTAATTACTGATATTCAGCTGGGAGAAGGTAGTGGGCTGGAGCTGGTTCGTAATTTTAGATCTCGTTTCGGTGCTGCTCTTCCTATTATTGTAGTAAGTGGGCAAACCAGTGATAGCTTTGGAAATGAAGCTACTACGGTTGGTGCAACTATGGTGCTGACGAAACCGGTAAGCCGCAGCAAACTTTTCGCAGAGATAAAGATCTTATTGGGGCTGCAATAATAATGATTACTATTTGAAGTAAATTTGTTGGAACATCTCTATGGCACATAATCAGAAAGAGGCTGGAGGCTTGGCGTTACAGGAGCTTGAAGCGTTACTGAAAGCCCAAGAGCCTGTACACATAGCGCAAGCGACCGCTCTCATTTCCCAACACCTCTCTATTGGTGGATCTGCCAAGCAGGCTACTCCAGATACTTCTGGTGGTTGGCAAGGAATCGAAAGTTTATCAAGATTGAGAGCCACGGTTGGAGGACGATTTGAGAATCTTAAAAAGCGGTGGGTTGATGCCGGTTTTCCTCTACGAGAGCATCGAGGAGACACGCAAAAGGTTTGTAAAATTGATCAAGACGGTTGGGAAGAATTGAGCGCTTGGTTATTGAAGTCGGGCTTTGAGTCACGCCTTACTCCTCAGCATCCGGAGCATATGTTTGAGGTGCGTCTGGTGCCGCATAAAGTGAGATAATTAGAGGAAAACTGCACAGATCTGGACCGTAGGACGTAAAACAGAACGAAGTCTCGGATTATTATTTAACTTGGGTTCAAGGCTGCTGCAGCCTCCAAAGACTCTTAATAGTATATGAAATTACAATACCTTATCTGCAATTAGGGTAATTCGGGGGCTGCCTCATTGCATGGTCAATAAGTTATCTTCTAATGCCCTGTGCTCACTGTCATTTAACCCGGTAATTCTGTGTAGTAAGCTATACAGATAAGTGATTTTCTTGCCGATAAGGACACTTACGGGAGAATTATGCATTTCCGTTGGGGATGGGGCCTGTAGAAGCTTCTCGTAAGCGCTGCTGGTTTTTGTTTCTGAAGCCTCACTCTTTTTGTTGCTGAGTGAGCGCAAACGGGGAGCGTGCAAGGTTTTTTCAGCAAAGGCGTAAAATCGAAATGTTACTTGATAGCGAAAAAAAGGACCTTAACCTGGAAGACACAGGTGACAGCGATCAGGTTCCCGCTGCAATTACTGATACCGGTGAGCGTGAGCTCAACGAGGACCGCTATGCGGTGATTGAGTCGCGTTCGGGGCTTGCCTGGCTCGTATGCGATGGCATGGGCGGTGCGACTGGAGGCGAGCTTGCGGCGCAATTGGCAATTGATGCCATCCGCCGTGATTTAGAGAACTTGCCACCCCGTCCGGCAGAGCAAGCATTGCGTGGTGCGTTACTTGAGGCAAACCGCGTCATCGTGTTGCGACGTCAAAACCAAGCTTTTTCCCAAATGGGCACAACGGTAGTGGGTGCGCTCTTTAATGGTCCCGAGGTGGTGATTGGGCATGTGGGTGATTCTCGTGCCTACCTCGTGCGAGATGGCGCTATCCAACCGCTCACTGTCGATCACACATTGGTGCAAGAACTCGTCAACAAAGGGCAGATTAGAGCCGACGAAGCGCTTTCGCATCCGCAAGCACATATTTTGACGCGAGCGATCGGCTCTGAGCCGGCGCTTGAGATTGAGACTTCTCGTTTTTGGATTTGGGATCTCCAGCCGGGTGACGTCACTGACTATTTATTGCTTTGTAGTGATGGCCTGTACAGCTTGGTTTCTGAAGGTGACATTGCGAATGTAGTTTCGCAGAACCCGCCGAAGCGTGCCTGCGTCAAATTGGTAGAAATGGCAAAAGCTCAAGGCGGTTTTGATAATATCACCGTGGCGATCGTGCCGCTTGGCGGACAGTTACGCCAAGAGCCTCCCGCCGGGTTTGAGGGTAAAGCCGGCTTGGCTCCGGAAGATTTTAGTCGTGAAGAGGGGGATACGTCCCGTATGTGGGCGCGTTCACTTGTCTTGGTTTTGTTGTTGTCTGGTTTGGCTGCGTTGGTGACTTTGCTGTTAATGGCATTTTCGTTAGCACAGTATTAAAGGATTTGATTAGGAGGAGAGGGCATCATGGATAATGATAAAAATTTAAAGTTTGACGCGCCGCTAAGTAAGGAAAGCGATTTTCCTAATGAGTCTTCTTCTCGTGCGCGTAATCGCACGGTGATGTTGACTCCGGAAATTACTGGGCAAGTAAGAGCTCGTATTGCCCAGGAGCTTGATCAAGGTTTCTCAGCACCGCAGCCATCACGCGCCGCAGCCGAGTCGCCCATCCCTGGGGCTTTTGTGCCCGCTGGAGGAGCTGGCCGCCCCGCCGTGCAGGAGAACGCAGAATTTAAGGCTCCAACTGCCGCTTCTACGGGAGCTCGATCTTCGGTCTGGACAAAGGAGACACCAATCGTCGGATTTTTGATATCCTTCGACACAAATCCAAATGGAGAGGTGTATGAGCTACGCACTGGCCGGCTCATGGTGTCATCACAACCGGCAGGGGGTTCAAACTGCTTGTTGCTTAAAGACGAATCTGTATCTCCGATGCACGCCATAATGCGCATTAGTGCCAATGGTGAAGTGCAGGTACTCGACCAACTTTCTGAATTTGGTACACATATTCAGCGCTTCGGAGTGAGTGAAGAAAAGTCACTTTCTGGCGACAAGGGGAACGTTGAGCACGGTGATGTCATTAAATTTGGCAACCGACGTTTTCATGTCTGTATCATTGCCAAAAATAGCCAAGAATAAGGGGCAGGGGTTCGTCAGACCGTAAGGCTTGGCGGTTAGAAGTGGAAGCATGGCGGATGAGCACTCGATAGGGCTACAGCCCGGGACAGTAATTGCGGGGAGATACGAGGTCGTCAAGAGCCTCGGCGCCGGCAGTATGGGACTCGTGTATGCATGTCGCCACAGAGACCTTGGACATCTGGTTGCCATAAAAGTTTTGTTCCCCGAAGTAGCGCAAGACCGCGTTGCTGCGCAGCGCTTTCGAAATGAAATCATTGCGTCTTATGACGTCTCTCATCCGAATGTTGTGCGTGCATACGAGTATATTCGCGATGGAGATCTTGCCGCATATTCAATGGAGTATGTGAGTGGGGGAGATTTAGCCAAGCGCTTAGCTAACCCGCAAAATCCAATTCCCATCTCAGAAGTTATTCAGATTCTGAGTCAAATGTGCTCGGGGGTTCAAGCCATTCATGATGCAGGGATTGTGCATCGAGATTTAAAACCAGAAAATATTTTGCTGACAAAAGACGGTACCGTTAAAATTGCAGACTTCGGTATTGCGAGAACTGGCCAAGGTGAACGTCTGACTGAGCATGGTGGAGTGGTGGGGACGATTGATTATGTGAGCCCCGAATACATGCTTAATTCTCAGGTAGATTGGCGCTCTGATATTTATGCAATTGGCATACTGGCGTACGAAATGATCACCGGTAAGTCCCCATTTGTTGGTGACAGCGTGTATGCCACCATGACGAAGCGCCTTAAAAGTGATCCTGTGCCTCCAAGTAATGTACGCAGCGATTGCCCCGCAGCTTTGGACGCGATTGTGCTGAAAGCCATGGCCCGCAATCCAGAGGTGCGCTATCAATCTGCAGCAGAAATATTTTTTGATTTGCAGCCTTTGCAACCAGAAGGCACTCGTTCCGCCTCAGGGATGTTTCAGTCCGGACGTAATGCTCAAGCATATGTGGGGCCACGGGTAGTCTCAACTGAGTTAGAGGTTGGGGCCCACGATGGTGCGGGTGCGGCCATGGCTGCAGCTGTGTCAGCCGGCGGAGCAGGATTCGCTGCTCGCGGGTCTACCCCAGAGCCTGCCCAGCGACCAATTGGAAATTTTGTAGTGAAGTCTGCCGCCGTGCCTGCCATGGATGAAATTTCTCGTACGGGCACAGCAACCTATAGTTCGGAAATTTTGAATATCGCCGAACAATATGGTGAGGAAGAAACAATACACAGCCCTCGTCGCATGGAACCGTTACTGGTGCCGCGTGATTCCGTGTCAGAGGCTTGGGCAGCTCCTGCGTCGAGCTTGTCCCAGAGCCCTCAAATTAGCGAGACGGGCAGACTCGACCAGAACCGCTTGCAAAGGCTTACCGAGATAGTGGATCGGGTAAATCGTTCTATCTGGATAGACGTTGTTACATTAGTGGTAGCCGTTTTAATTGGAGTTGGGATTGGGTTTGCCTTCCTGCATGTCTTTTTTCCTGAGTTGTTAAATCAAAAGTCGGTTCAACCTACAAAAACATTTGATATTCGGGCACTAAGTGACGATTAAGGAACTAGAGGGAGGGAGTCTCAGGTCTGTGCGAGATGCAAAGGTTTAGGCTGGGCCCCATTGTGAGTTGAAGTCAGGTAGACTACAATTCATAAGAGTAATTATCTGGAATTAAAAGGTTTTTAAGCATGAAGCTGCTTATTGTCGATGCTACTACTGAGTCGCAGGCCTTCTGCGCTAAGCGCATCGAGGCTTTTAATCAGAGCGACATGGAAATGCTTGACCTCAAGGTCAAGCTCGTGAGTGAGCGCGATTACCTTGAACGCATTAGCGAAGCTGATGTGCTCGTGCTTGGTTCAGGACTCGGAGAACGAGGAACCGCAATGGCGCGGCAAGCGCAGGCTTCGGCACCCTGGATTCATATTATCATGTTCGTAACCGATGAGGCTTACGGCGGCGGAGCTTTCAGAGCCGCGCACTCAGCGGGCGTGCGGAAGGTATTTCCAGACAGTGCGAGTCCTCTCGATTTTCTCCAAGAGCTTGTGGCTATTCATGCTGAGTTTCGGCGCGAGGGCCGTACGCGAGAAGGCAAAGTGGTGGCTATCGCACACGCCAAAGGCGGAGTCGGAGCAACTTCAATTGCAGCAGCCTTGACTGAGGTGTGTTCGGTGTACCATCGCCGAACTATGCTTTGGGATCTTGATGTTGAGACGAGAGACCTCAGTCGTTCGTTAACCGTGAACGGCGCTGAAGCAAAAGTAGTTTCAGCCTGGGTAAATGGTAGTCGCGAAATTACGCGTGAATCTCTTAAAGATGCGCTTATTCCAATTTCAAGCGATGTTTCGGTTTTGATGCCTCCTGATCGGATGGCGGAGTCGATGGATCTTGTCTGCCACACTGATGGTATGACCATCGTGCAGCGCATTTTGGAACTGTCGCGAGTTCTCTTTGATGTAATTATTGTAGATACGGCGGGGCGCATGGGCCCTGCCACAGGTAATATTCTACGCAGTGCTGATGTAGTCCTTATTGTAATGGACGATACAGTTCTCGGTATGACGGCGGTCGACCTCTATCTTTCATTTGTGAAAACCTTAGTAGGCGGCACCGATAGAATCGTATTCTTGCTTAATCCTTATTCTGGAGCTTTGCTTGGTGTGCCGCAAATTGCTGCTGAGCTAGAACCTGCGCATAACTTAGGCGAAGCGCCTTGGCGCTTGCCCCCGGTGCCGAATGACCCAAAAGCCGCGATGTGGCCTGGTTCTGGGCGTACCCTTTACAGCATGGGGCAGAAATCAACTCGAATTGTGCTTGAAAAAATCGCTCGGGAACTAGGACTTATCGATGCTCCGGTAAAGTCCGCCGGCCTTAATGCTCCACCCGCCGAAGAACCCCAAGGGGCGAGCTCTGGAGGCTTTTTGAACCGCATTTTTGGTCGTAATCAGTAGAAATTATTCAATATTGTTGCGATGCAAAAAAGAGGTAACTTGGGCAAGTAAGTGGGCATCATACTCTGGCGCGAAATCTGCATAAAGGTGTAGGTTTGCGGCTTGGCGAAGCCTAAATGCTTGTGCCTAGTTATATTGACTTTGGGGGCTTTGGGGGAGGGCACTCGTTTGTTATAGTGCCGGGGACATTCGGTGCCCTGGTATTAAAATACATGAGCGGTTTTCCGAGTTTCTAGGTCTTAAATTGGTTAGATGATTTTATTATTGGAGGAATATGAACCAGAAGAATTTAAATGTTGAGAATAAGAAGCAAAAAGGCGCAAGTCTTGTTGAGTATGCGCTGCTTGTAGCTTTGATCGCGGTAGTATGTATTGCTGCCGTAACCACATTAGGTGGTGCAGCTTCAGCTAAGTTTGAATCAATTGGAACCTCTATTAGCAATGCTAACTAAGAGCTGGTTCGCCTAATGTCAGAAGTGGTGGGCGTTTGCTCACCACTTCTGAAGCTTCTTTGGAGAAGTTTTGGCACTTATTGGGGAATAAGAGTGCCAAATATAGTTCAGAGGAGAGTGGTTTGGATGGCGATACAAATATTTCGTAGAGCGGGAGCAAAGGAGTCGCTGCTTTGCTTCGGTAAGTAGTTAAAGTTCCTGCCTCTTACAGTCGATAATGGTAGTTGGGGAAGTCAAAAAAGTAGGTCCTAAGGGTTTAAGGGCTTAGCTTTTAGAGACTAATCTTCAGGGAAGTATTTATGACGAGGCAATTCGGAGGGTTTGGGCCCTCAAGGCAATCTGACAAGGCGAAAGTGGTGGTGCTTTTTGGCCTCGTCGCTGTGTGTTTATTTTCGGCAATAGCTTTTCTTTTCCTTTATAGGCCTGCTCCGACTGAGGTTGCTAAGACCGTGGTCGTCGAGAAACAGGCTGAAATTAAAATGGTCGATGTGCTGGTGCCTTTACAGAAGGTTGATGCAGGTACCCCATTAGAGCCGGCGATGTTTCGCCGCGAAGCTCGCCCTCAAGTTGGCGTGACGAGCCGAGTGATTAAAGATTTTGAAGAAATAAAGGGTACCTACGCGCGCAGCTTAATTGTGCCTGGGCAGCCTTTGTATAGAGATTTTATTACCAACGTCCGCCCAACAAATGCGCTAACTGCAAATATTCCCGAAGGGTACCGAGCCGTGACGATTCGAGTAGATGCGCGTAGCGGCGTTGAGGGCTGGGCGAGGGCAGGAGCGCGAGTCGATGTGGTTTGGGCTACCAGAGTTCGTGGTCAGCCAGGCGTAAACGTGATTGTGCAAAATGCGCGAGTGCTTTCTGCTGAAAGAGATCTAGATGCGGCAACAAAGCCTGGCCAGCAAGTGCCAAGCACCGTAACTCTGCTTGTTTCAGCGGCAGATGCAAATAAAATTCAGTTGGCAACCACTACCGGTAGCATCAGCTTGTCGCTGAGAGGCGATAACGATCCTGGCAAAGGTGGTAACACCAATCCGATTACTGTGGACGATTTGTTAGGGAGTTCCGGTCAGCCTGCTGCCCAAGCAGCTCCTTGTGAAGGGACTGTGCGCATGCGCGGCAAGGACGGGAAGTTAGAAGAGTTTTGTATGCAGGGCGGGAAGATGGTTCCAGCTCAGGAAGCGAAATAAGTTTCCCTGGGGGTTGCTCATTCCATTTCTGCCTTTTTGAAGCGGTTGTGTACTTTAAGGTTGATTGATTATGAGCAACGGCTCAGATAAAGACTCCATACTTGGCCTTTTTTCAACGCGTTCAACCCAGAATAGGCCTATAGACCGATCAGCTTTTTTGCCTGGGCCTAAAAGTGGAGGTGCCAGTGCGAATCCTCAATCGGATTCTGTAACTAACACAGCCTCGGTATCAGCTTCAGCAACCAGGCCAGTAGCATCAACCGGAGCTCAGGCACCTAAAAGCACTGCGAGCAGTCAGGCTGCACGACCTGCCTCCCAAGCGCATACTCGAAGTAAGCTTTCTCCACTTGCCAGCACCGTATTAAGAGAGGCTCGCCGAGAACTTGGCTCAGATTCAAATACTCAGCAGGGCATGGATGCGGGGCAAATGGTGTCGGAAACCCAGATTGCTCAAGCGGTAGACAAAGTGCTCAGGCGCCGAAATGAAGCACTCGATGATATCGAGCGAGCCAATGTCATTATTCATCTGCAAAAAGATTTGATGGGTTGGGGGGTGCTGCAACCGCTTATTGATAACCGTGAAGTGACAGATATCCATGTTTACGATTATCAAACCGTGGTGTTACAGCGCGGTAAAGTAAGTGAAACAACTGGTATTCATTGGCCAAATCATGCGGCCTACGTTTCATTTATTGATCGTTTGCTCTTGCGCCTCGGTAAATCGTTGACCACTCAGCAGCACACCGTAGATGCCTCCTTTCCGAACGGTATTCGGCTTTGCGCCATTCATGAAAGCGTGTGTGGTGCTCGCGGGCCACTTCTTTGTATTCGTGTGCCTCGAGTGATGGAATGTTCGCTTGAGAGCTTGGTGACTTACCAAGTTGCGCCGCCACTTATTATTAATTACCTAGCTTGTTTGGTGCGTAGCGGCAGGGCAACTATCATGGTTGCGGGTGAAACAGGCACAGGAAAAACAACGCTCCTTAAGTGTTTAGGTACCCAGTTTGGGCCTGATGAATCTATTGTTGCGGTTGAGGACACGCCCGAACTTAATTTTCAGCATCCCTATTTTCGCTCGCTCGTATCGCGCACTGCCAACACCGAAGGTGTGGGTGAGGTGACATTACAAGAACATATTAAGACCACGCTTCGTATGACGCCTACGCGCGTTATCCTTGGAGAAATGCGTACGCCGTATGCTGCTGAAGCTTTTCTTGAAAGCGCACAAACGGGGCACGTTGGATTTTCAACTATTCATGCGCGTAATGCTCGAGAGACATTGGTGCGCCTTGAAAGTTTGCTGGGCCGAGCGCAAAAATCGGTGTCTGTTGAAATTATTCGTCAGCAAATTGCATTAGCTGTTGATTGCGTGATTTGGCTCTTCCGTGAAAAAGGCACGGGCAAACCGCGAATTGGTGAAGTGATTGAAGTTGGGCATTTTGTTGAGGGCGTAATTCAAGTTCGCCCGATGTTCACCATGGTCAAAACCGGAGAACGTCCAGCGTGGCGCGTTGACTCATGGTCAAGTAACTTTGATGACGTGCTGTCAGAAGATGGAATTTACCTGGGAGATTCTCCTCAGGAAGTTACCTTTAGTTCAATGGGCTAGTGGGCGAAACTTCGCATGGGCATCGGCTTAATAATTATTATAGTACTTTTTTTTGTGTCTGCTTTTGTGGCAGCCGCACTGCTTTTAGACCTGCCCATCTTTGGTGGAAACAAAGGTGCAGTGCGGAGCAATATCCGAAATATTGTGAACACCCAGCGGGTGCAGTCCGAAAAGGCATCCCCGCGCAACTCTGAACGAATTAGTATTTTTAAAACTGCCCAAGAATCAAAAGTCCAAAAAGTTGTTGATTCCAAAATTACGCTGCAAAAAAAGCTAAAATTTGCGCAGTGGAAGCTTCCGCCAGTTGCCTTTAGGTTGGCAGAACTTGGTATCAGCATATTGGCTTTTTCATTCGCGGTGGCCAAGTTTAATATGGCCATCCAAGCTATTTCGCTTATGACCGGCCCACTTTTTATGCGCTGGCTTTTAAACACTGCTATCGAAAGGCGTTTTAAAGCATTTGATGCAGATTATCCTCAATTTTTGCTCTCGCTTGTAGGACTTCTTAAAACCGGTATGAATGCCATGGGAGCCCTTGAAACAGGAGCCCAGGGACTAGAACCCGGGTCCGTCGTGCGTCAAGAAGTTGAATTAATGATTGAGCGGCTTCGTTTCGGCGTATCAGAAGACAAATCCATCGGTGCTTTTGGTGAGGATGTGTTTCATCCAGAAATTGAACTCTTTGTGCAAGCATTGCTTTTAAGTCGCCGTGTGGGTGGTAACCTTTCAGATACGCTCGACCGCTTGGCAAAGCAGGTGCGTAAACGCCAATACTTTAGGGCCTCGGCGAACGCTGCAGTAGGTATGCAACGCGGGTCTATCTGGTTCATTATTTCAATTTTGGTTGGCTTGGAAGTGTACCTTTATTTTGTATATCCCCAAGCTGTGGTGGGTGCATGGAATGACCCATTTGGTTGGCAGGTTTGGCAGTTTGCAATAGTGGTAATTCTGCTGGGCATATTCTGGGTACGTCAAGTTACCCGTATTAGGACCTAGGAATGGAAACCAGAGTACTCGTGGGAATTGTAGCGCTTGTTTTTGCCCTTGTTTCAGGGGGGGCCTTCCTCTATTTTTTATTAGCTCCGCGTCGTTCAGCCAATTTGCGTAATCTCATGAGTGCCGGCGCTGGACTTGGAACACCGAGTGAGGAGCGAGCGCGACTGCGTAATGACCCTTCAGGAAAGGAGTTCGAGCGACTAAAGGCTGAGACCAAAAAAAAGGGAGCGGCAAAAGTTCCTCCTACCCTCGATGAACGCTTCTTTCACGCAGGAATATTTACCGAACAAGAAAAGCGTGAGTTCCAGCGCATGCGCCTTATTATTCCTATTGTCGCAGCACCTATCGGTGCTTTGCTGATGGGGCAAATGGGATTTACGTTTGCTCTCGTGGGTCTGATTATGGGAGTGCTGGTTGGCTTGCAGGCCCCTTTTTCCATTCTAGACCGCAAAGTGGCCCATCGCGGCGAAGAAATTATGTTCTACTTGCCGCTGGTGGTCGAGCAGATTGCAATTGGAGTAAGTAGCTCGCTTGATATTGGGCCCTGTTTGCAGCGGGTAGTATCAATGGCAGATGAGCGAGATAGCCATAATGTGGTGACCGAGCTTCTGCGTCATGCCCAGTTTTATGTAAAGGCGGGCGTTTCATTAGAGGATGCTTTGCTCGAAACGGGTCGATTGTCGGGACACACCGAGCTTAAACATGCTTTTATGTCGCTTTCGCAGGTAGCTAAGCACGGTGGTGAAATTACCAGACAGCTTCAAGAGCTAGCTGATGCTGTTGGTGCGCAGCGTGAGGCCAAAATTGAGGCCAAGATTAAAAAGCTTGAGCTGGAAGCGACTGGTCCGGTTGCGCTCGTATTCTGCGGCTTTCTCGTGATTCTGTTGATAGGCTTTGGGCTGCAAGTTCAGAACGCGTTTAAGTAAACACAAACTTCGCATTCAACTCGCGTCAGTTTGAGCTCGGTGGGGCCTCTTCCTATCCCTCAGTTTTTAGGCATTTTCAGGACTTTTTAAAGCGAACTAACTACTTTTCCGAATGCTGAAAAGGCCGATATACTAGGTAGGGAACAAACGCACAGAAAAGGCAATTTTAGTAATGCGCAAACGCAGTGACACCATATTAGCATTATTTGTCGTTGCAATAACGGTGATGCTGCTTATTCCTCTGCCGACGCTTCTGCTCGATTTTCTTTTGGCTGCGAACATCTCCTTTGCATTGCTGATGCTGCTTGTGGGTCTGTACATGCCCAACGCCCTAGCACTTTTGGCGTTCCCCTCGTTGTTGCTGCTGACCACCCTTTTTCGATTGGCCCTGAACGTTGCCTCGACCCGTCTTATTTTGAGCGCAGGAGATGCAGGCCGGGTGATTGAGGCGTTCGGTACATTTCTTATTCGCGGCGAAGTGCTGGTCGGGCTCATTATCTTTGTCATTATTACGATTGTAAATTTTATTGTGATTGCACGCGGCTCGAGCCGCGTGTCTGAAGTGGCTGCCCGTTTTGCTTTAGATTCTTTGCCGGGCAAGCAAATGGCAATTGATTCCGATTTACGATCTGGCTTACTTTCGGCTGAGCAAGCCCAAGAAAAACGCGAAGATCTTCGTAAAGAATCGCAGTTGTATGGATCGATGGACGGAGCGATGCGATTTGTGCAGGGCGATGCGATTGCGGGTCTCTTTATAATTATTACCAATATCGTAGGCGGAATTTACATCGGCATTCATGGGGGCATGAGTTTTAGCGAAGCCGCCGAAACCTATACGGTGCTCACCGTTGGAGATGGACTCGTCAGTCAGATACCAGCACTTTTTATCTCTATATGTGCAGGCATTGTGGTCACCCGAGTTGCCTCGGGTGAAAACACGACGCTCGGTGCAGACGTTGGAGAGCAACTGCTTTCGCGCCCAGGTGCATTAGTATTCGCCGGTGCACTTGCTGCCTTAATTTCTGTGTTACCTGGAATTCCGACGCTCCCTTTTTTAGTGATGGGAGGCTTACTGGCGGGAGCTGGGGTCTGGGTGCTGCGCGCTGAGCGTGAATTTGCCCCCGAGTTGCCCATGCGCCGGGATACTGCGCTGGGGTTGCCCGGTACTCGAGCATTGCCCCTCGGACTTGACGAACGCGGGGCCGAATCCCCACTCCAAATACATTTGGATGCACAGGTGCTCTATCGACTCTATAAGCTCAATTCTCAACGCTACCGCGCTTTTTGGGCTGAGCTTCAGGCGGAAATGCGCCAGAATATGGGGCTCGAGTTGCCAGACGTCAGTGTTGTGCCAGACCCTCATTGTGCACCCGCGCGATTTGCGTTTTCAGTCAATGGGAGTGTGGCCGGCAATGGAGCAGTGGTCCTGGATGGTCTATTGGTAGAAACCAACCCCGACCAGGCTGCGGTTCTAGGACTGACCGTGGCCGAAGAGGCAGCGCATCCCTTAAGCGGAGAGCGCGTTTTTTGGACCTCGCAGTTGCCCACTACTAAAAAGGTATTGGAAGCTGGAGCAATTCGCAGCTTTGATTTTTTCGAATATATCGCGTTGTCGGTAGCTGCTTTCTTCACTGAGCATCCTGAAGAGGTGCTGAACTTAACGGAAGTGCACAGCATGCTAAAATCACTCGAAAAGCGCTATCCGGGGCTTATCGCCGATGCGCTTAATAGGGAGTATGTGAACATCTCACGGCTAACCGAGGTGCTTCAGGAGCTCGTGCGAGAAGGGGTGAGTATCCGTGACTTCAAGGCTATTATTGAATCAATAGCTGGCTATTGTTCATCTTTTGGAGCCAGCCTTGGAGCAGACGATGGCTTTAACCTTCAAGATGTAGTGACGTTTGTGCGCCAGGCTCGGCGCAGGCATATTGTTGCAAAACTGAAATCGAGCAAAGACACATTGAAGGTGTATGTGCTATCAGCGCAAGTTGAAGAGACACTTGAGACCGGTGTAGGGGCTGAATCTGGACAGTTGCAACTTACGCAAAGTCAGCTTGAAGATCTACGCAAAGGCCTCCGTCGTCTTATCGCGCCTATACGGAGCAGTGGGCTCACTCCAGTGTCCGTATTATGCCGGGCAGAATTACGCGCCAAACTTGTTTATTTTTTGCGTCACGAACGAGTGCGTATCGCAGTGGTCACTCTTGATGAGATTGAGGGAGATTGCACCCTTGAACCTATTGGTGAATGGCAAATCAAACAGTTGTAAGATTTCTAACTAAACGAGTTAAAATTGTATGAGTGCAGAGTCGAGTTTACACACCCCCGGAGCAATCGGTGACTACTTCTCGCTCGAAGGTCATTCGATGTCTACCCGTTCGGCCGATTCGTATAAAGCTGTTGATAAAACACGCGGAGTGGGGGTGAGTCTGTGGATATTACGTCATCCTTTGCAACGTAATTCAGAGGCGGTGCGGAGATTCCTCGATCGTCTTTCGCATATCCACCAGTTAATTCCCAAGGTTGCTGAAGTTTCAGCATTCGGCGTTGATAATGCGGGAATGGCTTTTGCCGTGTTCCCCCAGTTTGACGGCCTCCCATTTTTAGGGGGAAATGTTGAACCTGCCGAAGCTGAGCGGCGGTTTATGGGGGCGCTCAAGCTTATTGATAAAATTCATCAAGCCAACATTGTCTGCGGTGATCTCTGTCATTCGTCATTCTGGATTGAGCGCGGCGGTGATTGCAAATTTGTTGGAATCATGGGGTCATTTGATGCTGAAGCCGCCGCCACCGCCATGGTACCGCCGGTTGAAACTATGCATTATATCGCTCCTGAGCAAGCATCCGGCGGTGGGGTAGAGCCAGCCACTGATGTGTTTGCATTAGGGGTGCTTGGGTATCATTTGCTTACGAAGCGTTACCCTTTTGAAAAGAATCCTGCGGCCCGGATAGGCCAATTTGACCTTGGCGCGGTTAAGCCTATTGCAGCCTTTATGAATCAGCCTCCTGTCTGGGCAGAGGAGGTAATTTTTCGCTGTTTAGACCCGCATCCAGAAAAACGGTATGCGAATGCAGGCGAAGTGTTGACAGCGATCCATGATATTCGTCAGCGCGTCCATAGTGAAGGGAGCGCTCCTCTCACGACGAAGCGAGAAATTGCACCACGCCAGCATAAACCAGCGGAGGCCGTCGCATTAAAAGGGCCTAGTGCCGTGGTGCCAGTGCCGAAAGATGCAAAGGCGGGAGCATCTCAAAGCATAATGCAGAAAACTTCAGTTAGGCTACTGGCTGCCTCGGTCCTTGTCGCGCTTGTGCTTGTAATAGTGTTGCAACAATTTAAACCGGAATCAGCGCTGGTTGAGAATAAGCTTCAGTCAGAGCTAGCCGTACATCGCACCGTGGTAGGCAATGAACAGCTCCGTCAGGCTATCGATGTAATTTCTGAACCTCAGGTATCTTTACAAGAGCGTTCAGTAGAGCTTGAAAAAATAGTTAACTCTGACGATCCGCTGGCGCATGATATTTTGGTGAAGAGTGCCAAGGATGCAAAGTCTCCGCAATTAAGAGCGCTGAGTGAGAAGTCAATTATCGATCGTGCGCGCAGACTAGGACTCGTTCGCAGCGCTGAACAAGTGCGGCAATGGCTTCGAACCCTCAGGTCAGGCGATATGCCTGCGAGTTACGAAGCTATTTTGCAGTCCTTAGACACCACACTGCCCGCCGAGGCGCATAATTCCTATTTGCGCCAGGCATACGCGACTAATCCCAGTGTAGTGCTCAGGTTGGCAGCAGCGCTCGCCATAGACACGAGTAAATTTGAGGAGTACCAGCCGGTTGTTGCACAGCTGATTGGTGATGCACTACGTTTCGAAGATGTTGCCAGTCATTCTACATTGGCATTAATTCTTTCTTCACCTGAGCTGTCGGTGGTTTTTGGTGATGATGTAATTCAACGTCGTGATAAAATCCCCGATGCTGATGTCTTGTGGGCACTTAAGTTGCTTGCGGAGCGCAACGACTCGAGTGTTCGAGCTATTGCCAGTACGGCAATGGAGCGCGGGATCCTCTCGCAGGTACGTGGTTATTTTCTTGGAGTCGTACGCGATAGGGGAGATCTTCCACCTGATGTGATGAGCTCCCTCATTCGCGCGGCAGCGGGTATTTTGCGGGTTGAGGATGTAAATAATTTTGGTCGTTGGTTTGATGTCGATTCCGAGAAGGTGCTTTTGGCCGTATTGGCTGACAGTACAGACCCTCTTTTGTTGGCAGAAGCATTCGACAATTTAAGCGGAAAAAGTTTGAGTGCCGAACCGGCTGTTTCATTAGTTGATTGGATACGTGCTCATCATTGGGATAACCGTGCCCAGTTTGCCCACGCCGTAGGTGTGCTGTCATTTATCGATCTAGTGACTACCGATGATATCATTCGCAGTTTAGATGCGTTTGATGCATTCGCTAAAGACTCGCGACTCATAAATATCTTGCTCGATACCCGCAACACCACTGTTGTGAAAACTGTAGTAGATCGATATTCCGACAAGCTGGGTTTAGGAGGGCTCTTGGGACTCCTTAATTACCCTGATAAAGATATTCGGATTTTGGCGGTAAAGAAATTAAAAGACTACAACGATGTTGCTGCCTTGCGCTTGATTATCCAGCAATTTAACAACGAGAAAGACCAGGATGTGCGCCAGGCTTATCGGGATACATTCTGGGTAATTAAGGAAAGGGAGTCATGAAGTTTTTTGGATTAGTCTTAGCCTGTGCATTAAGTGTTGGGTGTGCTGCTTCATCGACACCGTCAGCACTGGTTGGGAAAAGTGCTCCAGCGACACGGGTACAACTGCTTGATGGGGACTATCTTCCACTTGAAGCCTTTCGTGGAAAAAACGTAGTGCTCGTGTTCTGGGCTCAGTGGTGCGCAAAATCTAAGCAATTGCTCGAAAAAATTCACTCCTATCAAAGCTCACGTGAACCAAATCCCGACCTGGTTTATCTTATGGTGAGCATAGATAAGGAAGAAGACCTCCCCAAACTTCGTCAGCGTATTGCATCGTCTAATTGGCAACATTTTACTCACGCCTTTTCGGGTGCGGCTGAGTATGACGAGGCCTATCGGGGATTTTCATGTAGTGAGCTTCCTCAGGTTTTTGTTTTGAATAAGGCGGGCCTTGTAGTGGCGAACGGTGCTCAATTTGAGGCTGTTGAGTTAGGCCTTAAGGCTCTAAAAACAGCAGACTAAACGCCATAATCGTTGCCTGTTTTTTTCTAAACGAAAAGTCATCTATCTCACTTGAATGAGTGCCTTGCTCATCCATGATAACTAACACCTCCGCCCCCTGCCTGAGTGCTGCTTCTGCCCAAGTGAGTGCCTGAGTTGCTGGCGTGACTGCATCATAAAGGTTGGTCAGTATGAGTGTTTTTGGAAATCCAGGCTTAATTTTTGGCGGGAACGGCGCATAAGAGTTAATTGTGTTTTGAGTTTCAGCATTTCGCGGGTCTCCCCATTCTGTACGTTCGCGTTTTGAAAGCGGGCTGCTTTTAGTTTTTAAGTGTTCCCATACATCCAGGAATGGCGCATCCAAAATAAGACCAGAAAAAAGCTCAGGATTCTTCTGCGCTGCTCCAGATGCAATCAGGGCCCCGGCGCTGCGACCAGAGAGGATTAGCGGTGCCCAAGGATACTGCGCCTTAAGCACTTGTGCGCATTTGATAAGATCGTTCAGCGAGTTTGGTTTACGTAGTCCACTTCCAGCACTGTACCATGGGGAGCCCCAAAAGCCGCTCCCTCGCACCTGCGCGGTTAGTTGCCAAAATCCCTGGCGTAGAAGGGGAAGGGAAGGGTTAAAACCTAATCCTGTTACTGCCCCATAGGTCCCATAGACTTCCAAAAAGATAGCTCGGGGATTTTCGAGGTGCTGACGAGTTGCAACACCGGTCAGCGTCGCGGTTGGTTGCGCATTCACCGAACACGGAATTGAGATAGCTGACAGGTCCGAAAATTTTTTAATATCTAACCGCTCGGTTGCCCTGAGCACAGATTTTGATTTCGGATCAATCTCTATAACTCGAGGCGGGGTCGCCGGGCCTTCAACCAGAATTTGAATTGGCCCAGAGTTCTTGGTCTCTGGGGCAAAGCGCATGCTGGGCGCAGTAATATTTTTGGGTTCAATAATATTTTTATCTTTAGAGAGTATTTTAAGCTGAGACAAATCGCCTTGTCGTTCGATGAACCAGAGTTCCCAGTTGCCAGCAGCCTTTACTTCGGTGATTTCTGCATAATTCGCTGAGCTGTAGACGGTGACGATTCGTCCACCCTCTCGCTTCTGGATTTGGGGCCCACCTTTTGCACTCCAAGTAAGTAGAGTAATCGGGGAGGCGCTGACTAGGCGATGTTTGAGGCCCTCTTTCCTGCCAAGACCAGGTATCACAGAGACCGAAAATGCAGAGCCTTTAGAATCTATACTGAGGCTTTCGGCCCAGTTGTCAGCACTGCTGGTGATAAAAAGTTGCCCTGATTCTAATGTAACAAGGTTAATGATAGCCGATTCATCCTCTTCCTTAAAAACCTCAGCAAAATTTGAGGGAGCCTCTTCCCGAGCACAACGCACGGATTGAGGCCTCATATTTTGGCGGGCAACGACACAGAAATATTTTCCGTCTGAGCCCCATTCTATTTGAGCAATATCGGCGAAACTAAGTGTCTCAGCGCGTTGGCCGCCTCGCGGCACTCGATGTAGGGAGTAGTGTCCGGTGAGATGCAGATCAGCAGTAAAAAAAATCTCCTTTGATTGCGGGTGAAGTCTTATTTGGCCAAGTTCAGCGTTTGGGTATTCAGAGAGACTCATATTGGGATCCCAGAAGGGAGCTCCCCTTTGGATGCCACTCGCTTCTACAATAAGTGGGTGCCGAGCGCCTGGCGGCTGTATTGACTGCAATTTTAGTCCTTCGATGCTGAGAGTGAGGGGTTTGGGAGTAAGGCTTGGTTGTTCGTTAGTAAGATCTTGCGTGAGCAGGGAGTGGACGGATGCATTGAGGGCGGCTTGGTCTTTAAAGGATGTTTCGCCGCTATTTTCGCCAACATGAAGTTGGGCACCGCTAAATGGGGCACCACTAAATGGGGCACTGCTAAATGAGGCACCGCGAAATGGGGTACTGCTCGGCACGCAAGAGCTACAAAGCAATAAAAGAAGCGCTGACAGCAAAAATGGGGATCTGGGGCCAGTCTGTGCTGGGTGGACGAGCTCTGCGGGAGGGGGGACTTGAACCCCCATGCCGGTAAAGGCGCCAGGTTCTAAGCCTGGTGTGTCTGCCATTCCACCACCCCCGCAAACGCGCTGTTTGGCTAGTATTATGAAAGGCAGCTAAAAAATCAAGGGAACATGAGGCCTTATCGGTTTCGCTTAAATTGAGATAGATGGAAGACCGTGGTATACCCCTTCGGTCGTACTCATTAGCAGGAGGCCTAGTCCCATGGAATGTAAGTCAACTATCACCGAACTTGATGCCGTTACCAAGCAGTTTGCCGTCTCAATACCCGCTGACATTTTTGGTAAAGAAGCAGAGTCTGCGGTCTCCAAGTATGCAAAGCAAACCACCCTTAAGGGTTTTAGACCAGGTAAAGCACCGCGCGACCTCGTCGAAAAATTGCATGGCGAGCAAATTCGCGTTGAAGTGGCACACGACTTAGTCAGTAATTCGCTACGTGACCTCATTCAAGAACACAAAATTGATATGGTCGGTCGTCCTGAAATAAAAATTGAACCAGTGGTGCCGGGAAAAGAAATTCAGTACACGGCCAAAGTTTCAGTATTCCCAACACCTGAAATTAGTGGATTCGAAAGCATTAAGGTTCGGGTTCCTGAGCGTAAGGTTAGACCTGAGCAAGTGGAGCAAATTATTCAGGAAGCCCGCGAACAACGGGCAACCCCTAAAAAGCTTGAGTTTAGGAACGTCGCACAAATGGGAGATGTTCTCGATGGCACAATTTCTGTGACCATTGACGGCGAAAAATCAAGTAACCCAGAGCCATTCGCATTTGTCTTGGGGCAGGGACGCTTGCCGAAGACTGTTGAAGAAGCGCTGGTCGGGTTGGAAGTTGGCCAATCTAAGTCCGTCCGTGCACCACTCCCCGAGGGCTTAAATGACGCAAGTAAGGCAGGCAAGGAAGCTGAGTACACCATTCAGCTGATTACATTGTCCGAGAGAATTTTCCCAGAGCTCGATGACGCGTTTGCACAGTCTTTGAACTTTGACGTCAAAACTGTGGCAGAACTTCGAGAGAAATTAAATAAGCAACTTCATGAAGCTGCTGAGCGTGATCAGAAAAAAGATGTGCAAGCTGCAGCTCTCGACGTTTTGTGCGAGAAGAATGAGTTCTTGGTGCCTCAGCCGCTTATCGATGACGAGATTAGAGAGTTATTGGTTCGCTACAATATCCTCGACCCAAATAAGCAAGATATTTCGCGAGTTCCGGTTGATCAATACCGCCCTCTACTTGGAGATACAGCAACTCGTCGCGTGAAAGGCGCGGTCATAGTCGATCAAATTGCAAAAGCTGAGAAAGTTGAAGTGAAAGAGGAAGATATTACTTCCGCACTTCAAACCATAGCCGATGAGAATAAAGTGGGCATTGATGAAGTTCGCAAGTTCTTCATGGCAGAGCAGAGGATGATTGGGCTGATGACCGAACTTCGTCGCACCAAAGTGCTTGAATCCTTGGTCTCCCGCAGCAAGGTAGAGTACTTCGATCCTGAGAAAGAACCAAAGCCCGAAGCAAAAAAGAAAGAGGCCAAGGCTGATGAAGATCAGAAGACCCCCGAGGCTGAAGCTCCAAAAAAGAAAAAAGCGAGTAAGGCAGCAAAGGCCGAATAGCGCCAATTGGTAATTTGTTGAGACCAATTTGGGGGCAGGGGCGCTTTTTGTGCGCCGCTGCCCCCAAAATTATTTGCGGGACGCGAGTCACTACAACAATTGTAACTTGTCGATTCACAGCGCCAGCTCGTTTGCATGCAAAAAAGTGTGGCGAGGTAAAGCCCCAATTCATGAATAACTGCTTATTCTTACAGTGTTTTCGGTTTGCGGGGGCAGTTGTTTATGATTATGATTGCAGGTAGAGTTTAAGTAGACCTTGGTTCCTTCGCTTATCACAGAAGTGAGACTTAAGTTCCCTGCTGGCGCTCGAGCGTACTTGATACGTTTATAAAGCTGGTTTCGTTCATCAGTAATAATGGATTGGGTCATGAACTATATTCCGTATGTAATCGAACAAACAGGGCGTGGTGAGCGCTCGTACGATATTTTTTCCCGGTTGCTTAAAGAGAGAATTATCTTTTTGGGTAGTGAGGTGAACGACACCGTAGCAAATCTAATTACTGCGCAGCTTCTCTTTTTGGAAAGTGAAGACCCAGAGAAAGATATTTATTTGTACATCAATAGTCCTGGCGGTTCAGTTTCTGCTGGCCTCGCCATTTACGACACTATGCAATATATCCGCCCAGACGTGGCAACCGTATGCTTGGGGCAAGCCGCTAGTATGGGCGCGTTGCTGTTAGCTGGTGGCGCCAAGGGTAAGCGTTCTGCTTTGCGGCATGCGCGCATAATGATTCATCAGCCCTTGGGTGGTTTTCAGGGGCAAGCGTCCGATGTGGAAATTCACGCTCGTGAAATGCTTCGGGTGAAGAAAGAAGTGAATCACATCCTTAGTCATCACACCGGGCAAGATTTGAAAACTGTCGAGCGTGATACCGATCGAGATAACTTTATGATTAGCGAGCAGGCTAAAGAGTACGGTATTATCGACGAAATACTTGAACGTCGCACCCCGGTCGAGAAGAAGTAAGGTTTTTCTGAGGAGGATACCCCTTGAGCAGAAGCGGAGATAAAGGTCGTCACACGTTAGTTTGTTCCTTTTGTAATCGATCGCAGGAGGAGGTGCGTAAGCTTATCGCTGGACCTTCGGTCTACATTTGCGACGAGTGCATTGATCTTTGCAATGACATTATCGCCGAAGAAGTCGAGCAGGACACCACCTTAAGCACGCAGTCTAAAATCCCAAGGCCAAAAGAAATCAAAGCTTTTCTTGATCAGTACGTCATAGGACAGGATTACGCCAAACGAGTCCTTTCAGTGGCTGTGCATAACCATTACAAGCGTATTGAAACCAAAGGCACAGCGGGGGACGTGGAGATTTCGAAATCCAACATCTTACTTATTGGCCCCACTGGCACGGGTAAAACACTCCTTGCGCAAACACTCGCGCGCATTCTGCAAGTTCCTTTCACTATCGCGGATGCTACTACGCTGACTGAAGCCGGTTACGTGGGAGAGGACGTTGAGAATATTATCCTCAATTTGTTGCAAGCCTCGGACTATGACGTTGAGAAATGTCAGCGCGGAATAGTGTACATCGACGAAATCGACAAGATTTCCCGAAAATCAGAAAATCCATCGATCACCCGAGATGTATCGGGGGAAGGCGTGCAGCAAGCGTTGCTCAAAATGCTTGAGGGCACGACGTGCAGTGTGCCGCCTAAAGGTGGGCGTAAACATCCACAGCAAGAGTTCTTGCAGGTGGATACCACTAATATTCTCTTTATTTGTGGTGGAGCATTCGTCGGATTAGAGGACGTAGTGCGCCGCCGAGTGGGAGAGAAAAAGCTTGGTTTTGGTGCGCGAACCTCCGATCCAAATAAGGTTGAGGTTTCAGATATGAAAGGTAGCGTGCTGCCAAAGCTTGAACCTGAAGATTTGCTTAAGTTTGGGCTTATCCCTGAGTTTGTGGGGCGCCTCCCGCTCGTTGCTTGCTTAGAAGAGCTAGACGAGGAGTCTTTGGTTAAGATCCTTGTAGAGCCTAAGAATGCTCTAACGAAGCAGTATAAAAAGCTTTTTGAGCTTGAGAATGTGCAGCTTCGATTTGCCGATGGGGCTGTGCGTGCCGTAGCCCGTAAGGCGCTTGAGCGCAAATGCGGTGCCCGTGGACTCCGTGCAATCCTTGAAAAGATAATGCTTGATGTAATGTTTGAGGTTCCATCGGAGCCCGACATTAAAGAAGTTATCGTTTCAGAAGATACTATCGCCAAGGGGGAGAAGCCTTTGGTGGTGTACCAGAGCCAGGCCGAATCTGCGTAGGGCTTAAACGGCCTTGAAGGGCTGGGGCTACCGGCAGGCTGGGACAGACGACAAGACCGATTCCAGGTCGGTGCCGTAAATCTGGGGCCGGATAAGGTTCTGGAGACTGGTATAACTGGTTCAGGATCGGACGACGGAAAGGCCGGGTCAGAGACTCGCGACGCTTGACCGCAAAGTTGCCCCACTTATCCACAGGCTAACCCGCAAGGATTCCTGCACTCAGAAAGTCTTTTGATATTGTGGTTTCATTTCCGCTCCTCTAGCATCGTAATTATACCCAAGTAGTGTGATTCGTAGGCCGTTTGGGGGTTTTTTCTTAGGGATGTATGAAAGCAACTTTATCAAACCCTGTTCCATTATTAGCATTGCGTGAATTGGTGGTATTCCCTCAGCAGGTAGTACCACTTTTCGTCGGGCGCGAAAAAAGCGTTCGTGCGATTGAGGAGTCCCAAAAAGAGGGCAAGTACATCATGCTTGCAGCTCAAAAGGACGCACGCACCAGTAACCCTGGGCAAAAAGATATTTACACCATCGGAACCTTGGGCGAGGTGGTGCAGCTCATCCGTCTTACTGACGGCCCCATTAAGGTGCTGGTTGAAGGTAAGGGGCGCGCTAGAATTAAGCGCTACGCGCAAGAAGACGAGTTTATGCTCGTTGACGTTGAGGAAATTATCACGCCGACAGAGGTGTCGACCGAACTCAAAGCCTTGATGCGCTCGGTTAATGTGACCTTTGAAAGTTACGTCAAGCTGGGTAAAAAAGTGAACCCAGAAATGATCATGCAAGTGAATGCGATCGAGGATCCATCAAGGCTGGCAGATGCTATCGTGGTGCAACTCAATATCAAGCTAGAAGACAAGCAGGATATTCTTGAGACCATAGATCCTCAAGCGCGACTTGAAAAAATCCTTGGGCACATGAAGTCCGAGATTGAGATTCTGCAAGTTGAGAAGCGCATCCGTAATCGCGTCAAGAAGCAGATGGAGAAAACTCAGAAAGAGTATTATCTGAATGAGCAAATGAGAGCGATTCAGAAAGAGCTCGGCGAGAAGGATGACTTTAGAAATGAGGTGCAAGAGCTCGAAGACAAGCTTAAGGCGAAAGACATGCCGGATGAGGCTCGCGATAAGACTGACAAGGAAATTCGCAAGCTAAAGATGATGTCGCCAATGTCGGCTGAAGCCACCGTCGTTCGTAACTATGTCGACTGGATGCTGGCCTTGCCATGGAATGAAGTTTCTAAGGATGAAATTGATATAGAGAACGCTCGGGCTGTGCTCGATGACGATCACTATGGCCTTGAAAAGGTAAAAGAGCGCATCCTTGAGTATCTTGCCGTACAAAAGCTTGTCGGAAAGATGAAAGGACCAATTCTTTGTTTGGTTGGCGCACCTGGTGTGGGTAAAACTTCGCTCGGAAAGTCGATTGCTAAATCGACGGGACGGCAGTTTGTTCGAATTGCGCTTGGCGGCGTGCGTGACGAGGCAGAAATCCGCGGACACCGTCGAACCTACATCGGCGCATTGCCAGGTAAAATAATTCAGTCCCTTAAAAAGTCAGGGAAGAGTAATCCTGTCTTCTTGTTGGATGAAATAGATAAGATGTCGACCGATTTCAGGGGAGATCCATCTTCAGCGCTGCTTGAGGTTTTGGATCCTGAACAGAATACATCGTTTAATGATCATTACCTTGATTGTGACTACGATTTATCGAAGGTCATGTTTATTTGCACGGCAAATACGCTTCATACCATTCCACAGCCGCTTATGGATCGTATGGAGATTATCCGCCTCTCCGGTTATACCGAGCTCGAGAAGCTGGCGATTTCGAAGAAATACCTCTTCGATAAGCAGCTTAGGGAGAACGGGTTAGAGCCGCAGAACTTAGAAATCGATGATGGCGCATACATCGAAGTGATTCGACGCCACACTCGGGAATCGGGCGTGCGTAACCTTGAACGTAACATTTCAACCCTCTGTCGTAAGGCAGCAATTGAAGTGGTGGAGAAAGGTAAGGACCACTCGGTACGAATCACCGCTGATTCTGTAGTGAAGTACCTTGGGCAACCAAAGTTCCGCTATGGCAAACAGGAAGAGGATCACCAAGTGGGTACTACCACTGGTTTGGCCTGGACCGAAAAGGGCGGAGAGCTTTTGTTAATCGAAACAACAGTGCTTCCCGGCAAAGGTCGTCTGCAAATCACCGGTAAACTTGGCGATGTGATGCAAGAGTCGGCTCGAGCAGCACTGAGTTACGTACGCTCGCGAGCTGAAATGCTGGGTCTTCCAAAGCAGTTCTATGATCATGTTGATATTCACGTGCATTGTCCTGAGGGCGCAATTCCAAAGGACGGTCCATCGGCTGGTATCACCATGGCTACCTCTCTCGTTTCGGCGCTTACCGGAATTGCAGTTGATAAGAATGTGGCGATGACCGGTGAAATTACCTTAAGAGGTAATGTCTTGCCGATTGGCGGGCTCAAAGAGAAGGCTTTGGCAGCTCACCGTGGTGGAATTCGTAAAATTCTTCTTCCAAAGGAGAACGAAAACGATATCGAAGAAATTCCACCCGCAGTGCGCGCTGAACTTGAGCTTGTGCCTGTCTCGCATGTGGACGAAGTGCTGTTTGAGGCCCTTGTGTGTGACACCGCTAAAGAATTCGATCGCATGCTTGACCGTAAAGCACAGCGTGACGAGGCCTTATTCTCCGATGTAAAACACGGGGATGATGAGGACGCAGCGGGTGCTGGTAAAGATAAACAGGGGAACTCAGGAGTAGTCACCCATTAGTTTGCTTATTGGCGAGCACCGAAGCCTCACTTGAATTAGTCTATCGTTTGAACCCAAACCCCCTGTTTATTTCCTCAGGGTGGTTTGGGTTCAGTGTTTTGGGCCCTCTTGGGCCACTATTTTTCGTGCACCGTGAACAAGTCAGTTTTGCCAAATCCTTTAGGCGAACTCAGCTTTTTCATGTTTCTGTTCGTCGGCAAAATGCGTTCAGACGAGCCTCGGAACGAAGTATGAACGCACTCCCCTTTCAGGGGAGCCGCGCATCGCGCGGCTGGGGTGGAAATATTTAAAGCGCTTGAAGAATTGCCTAGAATTGAGCTCAAAATCGCTTTTTCCCGGCGAACTTTTTCACCAATAGCGACTTCCCTGGCAATTGACTTCAGAACCCATACCATACTACTCTCTCAGCCTCGAAAAGGTGGGGGCGTTTAGCTCAGTTGGTAGAGCATCAGCCTTACAAGCTGAGGGTCACTGGTTCGAGCCCAGTAGCGCCCACCATTTCCTCGTTCGCCGTGAAAAACCTAAAAATGCCAAGAATTGCAGGAGATTGGGCTCAAAATGGGCTTAATTCTCTCGTTAAAAAGTTGGCATTCCGAGCCCAATTCCTTGCAATTCTGTACGCATTTTTCGTTGCGTTCATACTTTGTTCCGATGCTTGGAGGCTCCCTGCGAGGTACATTTTGTACCACTTCCGCCTTCGCACAGGGCTACGGCGGACAAGCAGTCGGCCCACAGAAGGGCTCACAAAATTCAACCAATTCCTCAGTTGCAAATTCGAAGCGTTGACGCTTTTTTACCGTTTGAGATTGTTCTGGTAGGGCAGCTTACTAAGCGATAGGTAAAACCAACCCAAAATCATAAGACTACCCCCAAACGGGGTAACGGCTCCAAGCCAACGTAGGCCAGTGAGCGCTAAAATGTAGAGACTGCCAGAGAAGATAAGGGTGCCAAGCAAAATTACGCATGCAGCCCTGTATAGGCGATTGTCGAATGAAATTTTGGCTGTGCATTCTGCGCTACTTGCAGTCTGAGGCTCCTTTGATGAACGGCAAGAGTTTGAAGCCAGAATGGCGCTGAGAGCCAAGAGTCCAAGTGCATTTAATAGATGATATAAGACGGCTTTATCCCAGATTGATATCGAATACGCATCTAAGTGACCTTTAAGGCCGTGCGCTCCAAAGGCTCCAGCAACTATTCCTAGCCCAATCATCAAGGTCGAGGTACGAAATAGAGAATTCATAAGGTGATACACTCCTTGCAAAGCAGATGCTGACCCTTAGGGAACAGTACGTCATTTTTCGCAGGGATTGTCCAGTTTAGTGCTTCGTACTGACTGAGGCGAAGTGTTTAAGCATCCGCTCAAAAGTTTGCGAACAAATCTTTTGGGCCAATAACTGGATTGTCTCTAAATATATCTCCACCAGGAGGCCGCGGGGTCTCGTTCCCAGAGTTCGCATCGGGTAATTGAATACGATCATTCTTTTCTTTTGCACTGACCGCTTTTTTAGGTTTATACGACTCATTCGTAAGTTGCTTCGGTGTAAGCGAGTGTACTTTTTCCTCAGTAGCTTGAGTTTGGGCCGGCGTCTGGCTAATCACCCCTGGCTGGGTTGCTTTCGCTTCGGATGCCAAAATTTCTTCCGGATTGTCTAGCGCCTTTGGATTTTTGGCCAAATTGATATTTTTATTAAATTTGAAGCGCATTTTTAGGGTGATACGTCTATTTGCCGCCGCAAGCGGATCGCCCGAAAGTTTAAGGTCTTTATCAGCCCGGCCAATAACACTCGTGAAGCGTGCAGATTCAATGCCTTCTTGCTCGAGGATGCGGCGTGCAGCCTGCGCGCGATCAGATGAAAGTTCCCAGTTGCTGTAACCCCCTGGTCGACTGGCAAATGGTTTGCCATCGGTATGTCCCACAAGATCGATACTATTCGGAACTTTTTTAAGAATCTCAGCTAACTTCACAAATGCAGCGCGGGCCTCAGGCAAAACTCGAGCACTTCCAGACGCAAACATAGATGTTTTTTCTGTATCCATTATCTCTACATTCAATCCATCTGCGTCGACTTTGACATCAACAATACCCAACATGTCGCTTAGTTCTTTTGATGCAGCAATTTGTTCCTTTATCGACTCAGCTAACTTTGCAAGCATTTCTTCCTCTGAAAGTGCTTCGGAGTTTTGCGGCGTTCCTTGGGGTTTTTCTTCGATCAGTTTGCCTGTTTCACTGGTATTATCTTTGGCAAGCCCTTGTTTGCCTTTGGCATCCTCTTGGCCTCCAGCTTTTCCAGACTCACCCTTAATAGTTACTTTGCGCTTTTGATCTTTTGCTTCATCGGTGCCAGTGTTTTGTGGCAAGGCCTGATCTTGGTCCTTTCCACCTTGTTTGGTAGTGTCGGCCTTATGGGGGGGCACAAATGCGTCCTGCAAAATACCGGCTTCACCAATAAGCAACGGTGTACCCGAACCCGATTGAAAGAGACCAGGTTTTCTAAAGTAGGAAGCGATATTTTGCTTGGTGCTTTGGTCGGCCGTATTTACAAGCCACATCACCATGAAGAAAGCCATCATAGCTGTCACGAAGTCAGCGTAGGCAACTTTCCAGGCACCACCGTGGTGGCCGCCATGCCCGCCCTTTTTCTTGATGATGATGATGGGTTTGTCGTCAGCCATAGGTTACCTGTGCAAGCCTACTGCTTCTTCGCACCCTTCAAGAGTTCCTCAAGTTCCTCAGACGTTGGACGCATTGATGATGGAATTGTCTTACGGGCGAATTCGAGAGCAACTTGCGGAGGAGCACCTCCGGCGAAAGACACAAGCCCGGCTTTAATGCACTTGTAGAGCCCCGTTTGGTCTCTCACAATGTGTTCCATTTGGGCTGCAATTGGCCCCACGTATCCGTAACAGAAAAGAATTCCAAGCATCGTACCTACTAGAGCTGCACCTACGTGGTGACCAATTTCAGTAGGAGGTCCATCCAAGTGTTGCATGGTAATAATAATTCCGAGCACCGCAGCCACAATTCCAAGCGCTGGGAATGAGTCTGCCAGTTTCGTAACAGCGGTAGGGGGAATGAGAGCCTCTTCGTGATGGGTTTCAATTTCTGTATCGAGCAAGCGCTCAAGGTCGAATGCGTTTACCACACCGTCCACAAACAATCGTAATGCACCGGTAAAGGTTTCCATCAAATGATGGTCATGGAGGGCTTTGGGATATTTATTAAAACGTGGGCTTTTGTGAGGATCTGCCAGATCAGCTTCGATGCCCAGCACGCCTTCTTTTCTCATCGTATCGAAGATACTCGCCATAAGGCCCAGAATATCCATATACATAGCCTTACTGACTCCGCTGCCTTTGAGAGTTCCAATAAAGGCAGGGACCAAACTTTTGATTACGGCAGGGGGATTTCCCATGATCGTGGCGAATACAGCCGCACCACCGATGATGATTACCTCGTTTGGCTGCCAGAGAACGGGCAAGGGACCGCCTGCCAACACATATCCGGTGAGCACACTTCCAGTTACACCAATGAAGCCAATAATTACGCCCATGAATCGTTCATCCCATTTCGAGAGTAGTAGGGGTCTCTCTCCCTTAATTATCGGGATTTACGCAAATCTTCTTGACTGGGTTTACGGACGATAGGTAGCAATATTAGAAGAGATATAACTGCGTTTTGCTGTTCGCTCCTGTTGGGAATGCTTTAGTTTCAGTTACTCCGTTCTTAGTTGGCCTGTTTTCTGAACACCAGTTAGTCCGTTTCCTGTGACCTGATCCAGTTTCCAGCGCTTGAAAATTTAGCCCCGATACATTTTCCGTTACCCCGTTCTCCGAACCCGATCTAGCCATCTGTTTTCTCAGAACCTGAACCGGCCCCTAGCCCAGCCCCAGAAAGAAAGGGCCTTTCAGCCCTGATACTTAATTAATTTGTATAAATGTGCGCCCACACAGTCTGCTAATTCCCTTAGCTCAGCAGGAACTTCATTTGCCAATTCAAGAATTGCTGCTGTCTCGCGTAAGCTGCCCATGGCAATTTTCAGGGTCCAGAAATCAGGCTCCGGAAATCAGGGGCTGGGTCAGGTGCGGGTCACGGGTGAGTGGCACCAAAAGACCAGAGAAGGTTTTACACTATGGCTATGGGCAGCCTTCGCGAATCGCAGGCAATTTTAAGATTGGCAGATAAAGATTTTTCTGAGATTTGGGATAAGGCAGACTGCGTGGGGGCCCACTTATATAAACTTATTAAGAGTACGGGCTGAGGCCCGTATTTTCCGAAGAGCAGCTCCAGTTTCCTGTGCCCGTAACCCGTAATTTGTCTCCGCAAACGGCCTTATTAATTACCCAGCTAGTCCGTCACCCGTGACCTGCTCTATTTTCCCGATCAGTTTTTTATCGCTTCGCGCACACTAATCGTAGCGCTGCCCAGGTTTAGGAATTTTAATGAGCTGCGATTCACCGTCATTAAATTTAATTCGCACACTGACGCCATTTGGATAATCTTCGCCAGGACGTTTAAATACCCATTTTTCGCGGGGGTACATTTCAGAGCCCCCAGAGAAATAGCGAGCGCGATCAATTACAGTACCTTCACTATTGACGAGTTGAATGCTCTTGACCTGTCCGGCGTATTCAGGAGCCAACATCATAATGGCTTTACCAAGGGTTTCGGAGACTGGTTTCCAAAGTAACCCATCTGCACCATCAAGCTTATTACTTTTGCCGCTGAGGTTTGATTTATTTATCTCAGCGCTAGAGACCGCATTTGTTGAACGTAAAGTGGAAGCGGCTGAATAGTCGTCATGGATTCCGTGAGACGGAACGCTTATTTCACCTGAGGCATATTTTTCAAGTACTTGTTTGGCTTTTGCGAGAGCAGCGTCAATTGCTTCTACTGCTTTGGTTGGATCCCCGGTGCCGCCAATGTGGTCAAAAAGAGACCCTGTATTCTTATCGAGCTGAGCTGCAGAAAAAGCCTGTGAGTGAATTTGCTCAGCTTCATCAGCTGAAATTGCGCCAGAGGCAGCGAATTCCTTGAGCGCATCCCTGGCTGCGTTCTCTTCAAAAATGTAACCGTTTTTGCCTGTTTTGAGCTGGCGCTGTTTTTCGAGCATCGCAGCGAAGGAATTTCCCGCCTCTTCACCCTTTAAGCTTGCAATTCTTTCCAGCACGAGCCCGGCAAAAAGTGCCTCTTCACTGACCTCATTTGTTTGGTTCGGTGAGAGAATCCCGCGAATAAGAGCGTCAAACCCATCGCCCGGTGCTTTTACCTGTGGGGTCTCAAGGGCCTGAGATTTTGGGGCAACTACTTGATTTAACTGCTGCCGAAGCAGGGCCGGAATTGTATACATAGGTCGTCATCCTTGAGTAAACTAAAGAGCCCCTGTAGGTTGCCAGACATTCATCCTGAAGTCTGGGGCCCTTTACGTTAAACGGAGAATGCACAGGTCGTGCCAGATTCCCCACACCACTTAGAATTGGAGCAAGCGCTGCTTTTGGGCGAACGACTTTGGGTACAAACTCAGGGTGATCTATCGCGCGTAGTGTTGAAACTCCGGGATATGCTTGGCGCTGGTAATGATGCGTTGGTAAGAGAGGTGGCAGAAATAGTCCTTGGCCGAAAAAAAGCCAGAGAACAGGGGCTAGAATTCCCTGAAGGATTTTATACTCGTCAAAGTGTTGAGCAATCTTCGCGGGCTGAAGTTGCTGCGCATCACGCAGTAGCTTTTTCTGGTTGCCAGCACGTGCTCGAAATTTGCACAGGGGCCGGTGTTGATTCAATAGCGTTGTCTCGCACGGCCAAAAATGTGACCACCCTCGAGCTTGATGAACGCTTAAGTCGTTATGCGCAACACAACTTTAAGTTGGCGGGCACGCAAGCAATCAGTGTTGAATCGATAGACGCCGAAACTTTTGTGAACAAGCGAGGGGTACTTGGTTTTGATGGCTTATGGGCTGATCCTTCCCGGCGCCGCGCCGATGGAAGTCGAATCAAAGAACCTGATATGTATTCTCCCTCTTTATCCTGGCTGATGGATTTGCCGGTGAAGGGTCCGATCGGAATAAAAATTTCTCCTGCCGCTGAAGTGGGCGATCGAGTACAAGGAGATTGGGTCCGCGAGGTGATTGGTTTTGAGGATGGCTGCATTGAGCAGACGCTTTGGAAAAACACCCAAAAGGTAGATGGCTCAGTATTCCTTGCTGATAAAAACCTCCTCTGGATCCCAAAGCAGGAGTTTTCTAATGCCGTGGTATGTGATGTCTGCGAGCCGGGGAAATATATACTTGAGCCCCACGCCGCTCTCATTCGCAGCGGTCATTTGGGGCGCTTTTTTAATCAGCAGGGTATCAGCCTGATTGATGAGGATTTAGCCTGGGGCATTTCGGGAGCCGCACACACAGCTATATCTTGGCTTCGCAGTTTTGAGGTGCAGGAAGTTGGCAGTTATTCTCCAAAACGGTTAGCGCGGCGCATGAAAGAGCTCGGCTGGAATAGTAGAACTGAAATTAAAAAAAGAGCTATTGATGAAGATCCAGATGAAGTCAGAAAAAGGCTCAAATTACCGGCGCCCTCACCATCTATTTCGCACTATGGGGTGGTGTTACTTTGTAAAATAAGGGGAGTTGCTACGTATATGCTTGCCAGGCGTGTAGGGGAAAAAGAATTCACAGAGGAAAAAGTACGGGTATGAACAATGTGCTGATTGAGACTACACAACTTGGGATTGGCGCCGAAAAACTAGGTGTGGCCCTTAACCAAAAGCAGTTGGACCTGTTTCAACTTTTTGCGGCTCTCTTACAGGAGTGGGGGGGGCGCATGAACCTGACTAGTATTCCGGCCGAAAAATATGTGACCCATCATTTTTTAGACTCCTTAAGTCTGGCACCCGCACTCAAATCCGCCAGCGCTCGCAATCTCTTAGACGTTGGAACAGGAGCCGGTTTTCCAGGAATCCCGCTTGCGTTGGCATTTCCTGACTTACAAGTAACCTTACTCGAAGCTAGTTTGAAGCGTACTCAATTTTTAACGGCCGCTTGTGCAGAATTAGGGTTAAAAAATGCCACGGTGCTGCGTGGCAGAGCCGAAGAGGTAGCAAAGGATTCGCGAATGAAAAATGCGTTTGATGTGGTGACTGCGCGAGCGGTGGCGCATCTCAAAGAGCTACTTCCTTGGCTTGCTCCTTTTGTGAAAGGGACGGGATTAATTGCGTGCTTAAAATCAAAGCGTAGCGACGAAGAGCTGAGTGAGGTTTCTAAACTGCTTGGCAAATTAAAGCTGAGCAATGGTAAAATTCTACCGATTGAAGTGCCAGGCCTAGATGAGCAGCGGTCGCTGATAACTTTTAGCCCGGCCTAATTATTCTTCATTGGGGAAAAATTTCTCTGGCTGTCCAGTCAACACAGAGCATTACTTCGTTTTTATTGCTTGCAAGCTGACGCAGCATAAATGGGTGGCCAGTGCCGCGCATGTACTGCCTTACGTCATTGAGGAGTTTCAGATCTGGCTGGCCTTTAAATTTAAAAGTTACAATCGACTTTTTACACAGCGCTTTTTGATGCCATTTTTGGACGAGTTCGAAGGTCCGTTCAGGATACGCAATAACGTCGCAGATCATCCAATCAACAGGACGTGGAGGAATAAACGCGAATGCGTCTCCGCGTTCAAAGGAGAGTTTTGGGTGTTGCATTAACACTGGGTCGAGGGGACTTCTGTCGATGGCCATGACTCGAGCACCTTGAGATAGTGCCACGCTTGACCAGCCCCCAGGACAGGCGCCCAAATCAACACAACTTTGCTGCGCCTCAATCCAATTTCCAAACCGGGCCTGAGCCTCCAATAGTTTGCGATAGGCACGCGACGGCAACGCTTTATTTTCAGGAATTGAGAGCACTCCGGCAGGAAACCCGCTCAGAGCACTGCCAAATTGAAGACGCTTGGAGCCGGGGACAAAGGAAGCAATTCCATGCGTCGATGAGAGAAGTAAAAGCTGGTAGAGCGCAGCAGTTGAGAGCGGAGGCACTTTTGTGTAGGCAGCCACAAAATCTTCCGTCGTTTTGAGCATGGACCCATCAACTGGCAAAATAAGATTTTTTTTGAGCCCACGACGCTTTTTTTGCAAGAGTGTTTGAATCTGCTCTGAAATAAATCGCGCCCGCTGTCCAATCTTTTGGGTGTCCGGTGTTTGAATATCATAGATGTGTAGTTGCCATCGCTCGCCTTCAGATAGTTTTTCACAGAGCTGATTGAATATAACTTCAGCCCACTCACGAATAGATTGGGCGTTAATTTCTTCAAAATCGGGGATAAGCTGAGCACAAAAGCACGAGTTGAATCCGTTCGGGCCGGCAGCGTTACTTGCCACCAGCTGTGGTGCTCTTACTTCGGTTTGGTACCCCAGATGTTGCAGCTCAGCGGTGACAAGGGCAACGTTCTCGGATTCGCTTAAGAACAAATTCTCCACAGGTCCCTTTTTACAGGAGGAGCATCCTGCTGACTCAGATTGATTGGAAGATTTAAAGCGGGATAGCTTCATCAATAAGCATGATGGGAATGTCTTCCCGAATTGGATATAAAACTTGGCCGTCTGCACGAATTAATCCAGCATCGATGGGGGAGGCAACCGGACTGCCCCCTTTAGATTTTATGGTCCCGGCTTCAATTTTGCGGTTTATGTTTTCAATGAGCGCTGGCTCAGCCAGTGACACTGGCTGTTTTGTTTCGGGACAAACTAAAATTTTAAGCAGTAGCTCATCAATTGCCATAACTCGTTCCGTTTTGAATAAAGCCAAACTTATAAAAATGGAGCAATTTCGGTTGCCAATTCTTGCATAGTTACGGTTGGTTCTTCCATGCGTTTGAGCACAAAGCCCTCGGCCCCTGCGTCTCGGAAAGCTTTGGAGAACTTTTCATCACTGGAAAACCCAATACAAATTAAATTAGGCATGACTACCTTAAGTGCCTTGACGAGATTCCAGCCCCGTACGTCTCGGGCAAGTAGGCCATCAACAAGGGCAATGCGTGGTTGTTTTGCCCGAATAGCGTCTACTAGTTCGTCTTGCAGTTCTCGCTGCTGCAGGAATACGTTTATTTCCCTTCCGGTGGCCAGAGCAGCTTCTAAGCCGTAAAGGCAGGCAATCCCCGGAATATCCTCCACAAGCAGCATGTCGAGGCCGCTTAGCGCCTCGGTGTTGGGGGCTGGATTGAGGTCACCATTAACTCTGCGCACAATAGGGACTTCATTGCGCCAGTGCGTATAGAGCGCCTCAAGCGCCGCCTCTAGTTGGCCTCGTCTCAATAAAATGGGGGAATTGGGCATTACTGGCACTGACTCCTCAGCTTGGCCACGTTCATGTCGATCATCATCCTGGCCTATTGAGAGCTCTTGGTACATAGGGAGTGTTCTAATTGGATAAGAGGTCGGTTTTGGGCATCAGGCGCAGACAATAAAACGCTGGTGTGATGCTCGCAAGGTCTCCCCGGGGTTATTTTATAGGTTGTTGACTTTAGGCGGCATTGCTTCCACTGCCGTAAGTGTATTGCATGTGTTTATACCTTTGTATTAGAACACGGCTAAGTTTTTCAGTTTTTTGGGCTTTTCTGTGAATACCCATGCACGAAACGCGGCTGAAGAAGCTGCACGGCTTCTCTCCCTCATCCAGTCAAAGCTAAGTGGTCAATACCTCGATGCTCGCCTCAATCTTGGAGATGTCGAGGTCAGTGTTGCCCGCGCAAAAATGACCGACTTTTTTCAGATCCTGCGTCTGGATACGGAACTCTTGTTCGATTTTTTTGTAAGCGTAACCGCTGTTGACTGGATGGATAAGCGCGAAAACCGCTTTGAAATGGTCTATCACCTCATGAGTCTTAGTTTTGGCTACCGGCTAAGGGTCAAGGTTGCCGTTGATGAGTCAAAACCCGAAGTCGATTCTTTGGTAACGCTCTGGCCTGGCGCGAACTTTATGGAGCGTGAAGTCTGGGACATGTACGGGATAGCGTTCAAGGGGCATCCCGATTTACGCCGCATCCTCATGTATGAGGAGTTTGTTGGTTATCCGCTGAGAAAAGACTATCCGGTGCAAGGGAAACAGCCCCGTATCCGCTTACGCGCTCCAGAGGTGCAAAATACTGCGACACAAATGAATCGACCAAGTTTGGTGCAAATTAACCGCGCGCGCCCTAAAGAGACGCGTGCCTAAAATTGATTGCCGCAAGGCGTGAATGAAGCAAGTGAGTAATGCATGAGTAGCGATTTACTAAATGTAGATTTTGGCGCTGGGGGCGTGAGCACCCATTTTAGATCCCGGCCATTGGGTGATGATTTGCACACCGAAACCATGATTTTGAACATGGGGCCGGCTCATCCTGCAACTCACGGCACTGCGCGCCTCGTAGTTGAACTTTCCGGCGAAAAAATTATTGATGCCGATGTGGAAGTTGGATACCTGCATCGTGGTTTTGAAAAAATGTGCGAGCAGGTCGATTACAATCAGGTAATGCCTTATACGGATCGCCTGAACTATGTTTCGCCAATTATAAATAATATCGGATGGTGCTTAACGATTGAAAAATTGCTGGGCATAGAAGTTCCGAAACGTTGTCAGTACATTCGCGTTGTCATGTCCGAATTGTCGCGCATGTGTGATCATCTCACTTGCCTTGGCGCTTCAGCCATGGAGCTTGGCGCCTTCACCGTAATGCTCTATCTGATTCAAGCTCGTGAGTATGTTTGGGAGCTTGTTGAAGAGGTAACTGGGGCAAGGCTAACTATTTCTTACGCTCGGGTGGGAGGATTAAAGGCAGATCTCCCAGAAGGTTTTGCTGAGCGCGTGCAAAAAGCGTTGGCTGGGGTGCGCATGCACCTTGATAATGGGGATCGCCTGTTAAGCCGCAATCGAATTTTTCTAGACCGTATGTGCGATGTAGCAGCTATTTCAAAAGCTGATGCGATTGCCTATTCGTTGAGTGGGCCAATCGGTAGAGCATCGGGAGTAAATTACGACGTGCGTAAGCAGTTCCCATATTCATCATATGAAGACTTTGAGTTTGAGGTGCCGCTTGGTGAAAAGGGAGATAATTTTGACAGATTTCAAGTGCGCATGCTTGAGCTTGAGCAGTCGATGCGCATCATTGAGCAAGCATTGAAGCGGATGCCCGGGGGCCCGATTAGCGTGGACGATCCGCATGTGGTGCTCGTACCAAAGGATCAGGTCTACAGCTCCATTGATGGCATGATTAACCATTTTGAGATGGTGATTAAAGGTGTGCAGCCACCGGTCGGAGATGTGTATTTACCTGTTGAAGGCGGAAATGGCGAGCTTGGGTTCTACACCATCTCTGATGGAAGTGGGCGTCCCTATAAAGTGCATGTACGTGCGCCTTCCTTTATTCACATGGGTGTCATGCGCAAGATGCTTGTTGGATCGAACATCGCCGATGTGGTTCCCATATTTGGAATGATTAACATGATTGGCGGCGAGTGCGATCGCTAGAGGTTCAGAACATGAGTAAACAATTGTCAGCCGCAGCTGAAAAAAAAGTAGAAGAACTCAAAAAACTATACCCGGACGCACGCTCGGCCGTAATGCCGGCATTGTACATTGCCCAAGAAGAGCTGGGGTATGTCACCGATGAAGCGATTTTATGGGTATCGGAGCGAGTGGGTATCGCCCCGGTGCATGTGCGCGAAGTGGCAACCTTCTACACGATGTATTACAAAAAACCGGTGGGGAAGTACCACGTTCAAATCTGCCGCACTCTGGCCTGTGCATTGTGTGGAGCTAAAAAGCTAAGCAAGCATCTACATGAAAAATTAGGAATTAACCCCGGCGAAATAAGCTCTGATGGAATGTGGAGTTACGAAGAGGTTGAGTGTCTAGGCTCCTGCGGCACTGGGCCTATGTGCCAGATAAACGACTGCTATTTTGAAAATTTAAGCGTCGAAAAATTTGATGCGTTGCTTACGCGTATTCAAAAAGAGCAGCCTGATCTTCGTTTCTCCGCAGTGCGCGATAGCCTCGGAGCGGGGCTTAAGGGCCAGACATTTTCTGAAGTAATATAGAATTGACTCGTTGAGGACTTCCGGTGGGAACACACAGAAAAATTCTTCTAAAAAACATTCAGCATCCTGATCAGCACACCCTTGCGGGCTACGAAAGTCGGGGAGGTTATTCCAGCATTCGAAAAGTGCTGGCTATGGATCCGCTGAAGGTAATAGATGAAGTCAAAACATCGGGACTTCGCGGGCGCGGCGGAGCCGGTTTCCCGGCGGGTACCAAATGGGGATTTATTCCTCGCAACGGACAGAAGCCCGTGTACGTTATTAACAATGCCGATGAGAGTGAGCCCGGCACATTCAAAGATCGCGTACTACTTGAAAAGGACCCTCATGCGGTGATTGAGGGAATGCTGATTTGTGCTTGGGCAGTACAGAGTAAATGGTCTTGTACCTACATTCGTGGCGAATACGCCTATCCGTATACTCGCATGAAGCGAGCCATTGAAGAGGCTTACGCCAAGGGCTACTTGGGCGAGAATATTTTTGGATCTGGATTTACGCATCACATGGTAATTCATCGTGGAGCTGGTGCGTATATTTGTGGTGAAGAAACAGCGCTACTCAATTCGCTTGAGGGCAAGAAAGGTCAGCCACGTCTGAAGCCGCCATTTTTCCCGGCAACTCTTGGGTTATATAATTGCCCTACGGTGGTGAATAACACTGAAACGCTGGCTGCATTACCATGGATTTTGGAGCACGGTGGAAAAGCTTACTCAGAAATTGGAGTGGGGAAGTCAACCGGCACCAAACTTATTTCGGCTTCTGGGCACATCAATAAACCGGGTGTGTATGAAATTGAGCTTGGGTACCCCCTCTTGCAGTTTATTGAAGAGGAATGTGGCGGCATCAGAGGTGGTCGTAAGCTTAAGGGAGTAATTCCGGGAGGCTCTTCGATGCCCGTGCTGAGAGCCGATGAGCTTGCCGGAGTGACGATTGATTATGAATCTTTAGTGAAGGCAGGGTCTCACCTCGGCTCCGGCGGGTTTATGGTCATGGATGAAACTACAGACATGGTTGAAGCGGCCCTTAATGTAGCTCATTTTTATGCTCATGAGTCTTGTGGTCAGTGCACACCTTGCCGTGAGGGTGGTCACTGGATTGAGAAGGTGTTTAATCGTATTGCGCAAGGCGACGGATTGGGCGGTGATGTGCAGCTTGTAGAAAGTATCTGTAGCCAAGTGGCCGGGCATACAATTTGCGCCTTTGGTGAGGCGCTTTCGTGGCCTGCGCAAGCATTCATCCGCAAGTTCCCAGAGGAATTCAAAGGAAAAATTGGAAATGCGTTAGTTGGTATTCGACCAAGGCGCGAAAGCTTAAATTTCGAGTTTGAGGGAGCCAAGCACTAGTGTGTTTTTGGCGTCCAAATAGATTTCATTTATCGGTAACTCTATGAGTACACAGCCTGAGTCGACACCCTTGGTGAACCTAACGATTGATGGGCAGAAGGTAAGTGTTCCTAAAGGGACCAACTTAATCGAAGCTGCTAAGATTGCTGGCAAGGAAATCCCGCATTATTGCTATCATCCGCATCTTTCGGTGGCTGGAAATTGCCGCATGTGTCAGGTGCAAGTTAAAGGACAGCCAAAACTTGCAATTGGATGTAACACCCCTGTTGCAGAGGGGATGGAAGTATTAACGCAGGAGACTAGTAAGGAAGCAGCCGATGCGCAGGCAGCAACGCTAGAGTTTATTCTCATTAATCACCCTCTGGATTGCACGGTCTGCGATCAGGCAGGGCATTGTAAGTTGCAAGATTACCACTATGACTACAACGCGAGGCCTAGCCGATTCTTAGAAGAAAAGGTCAAAAAGGTAAAAGCCGTTCCGCTTGGCCCTAAGGTCATTCTGGATGGTGAGCGCTGTATAATGTGTACCCGCTGCATTCGTTTTTGCGATGAAGTGACAAAAACGAGTGAGTTAGGAATGCTCAACCGTGGCGATCGCTCAGTCATTTCGATAAACCCCGGCAAGGAACTTAATAACCCGCTTTCAGGGACAGTAGTTGATCTCTGTCCGGTGGGCGCATTAACTCACCGCGACTGGCGTTTTAACACCCGAATTTGGTTTACCAAACAGACAGATTCCATTTGTCCGGGATGTTCTACAGGATGTAATGTCAAGGTGTGTGAGCGTGATGGGCAAATCGTTCAGGTAAAAGCTCGCCTTAATTCAGCAGTGAATAAAGAGTGGCTCTGTGATGAGGGGCGATACGGCTTCCATCGATTTTTGGCTGAAGAGAGAATTGCTGCTCCTCGTGTCCTAGGCCAGGAAGCTAGTCTTGAGCAGGCGATTAAGGATCTTGGTGCCTATAAAGGCCAAAATGTGCTTTGTTTTGTATCTCCTGACTTGGTGCTTGAGGAGTACTATGCACTGAAGCAACTACTCGCTGCATGTGGCAAAGAGAGTACAGCGGTGCTTGCATACAAAAAGCGCGCACTTACTCAAACTGAGGCACTTTTAATCAGCCCGGATTATGCTGCGAATGCCCAGGGAGCAATTTTCAGCGGAATTGTGACTGGCGAGCTTGAACAACAGTACCGTGCGGCCTTACAGACCTTGCGGTCCGGGGCTGCGACCCACGTATTATTGGTGGGTGACCGGGCAATAGCTCAGGAAGATTTTGATGAGCCTGCCCGTAAAGGTTTATCACAAGCAAAAATTTCCGCTTTTATTGGCACCGACTCAAAGTCTAAATTTGCTGAAGTATGCCGGGTCGTATTACCTGGGAGAAGTATTTTGGAGAAGTCAGGACTACTTCTTAACAAGGATCAGCGCTTACAATATACGGACAGGGTAGTAGAGCCCCCAGCCGGTTCGTTGGCGGATTGGAGACTCATGCATAAGATCGCGGTTGCCCTTGGGGTAAAGAGCACTGAAGCTAGTGATGATCGTGCGCTTACAGTATCGCTGCTTTCTTCAGAGTCACGGCTCGGGAATTTAAAAATTGCGCAAATTAAAGGGCAAGGAGTTTCGCTTCAAAATGGGGCTCCCTCAGCCACCACTGTAGCAAAAAGTACTCCCACAGGAGCTCAGGCCTAGACATGGAACTACTCATACTGCTTATAAAACTTTTTGTTGTTTTTAACGTAATCATGGGACTTGCCTCTATCTGTACATGGGTAGAGCGCAAGGGGTCCGCCCTGATCCAAGATCGAGTTGGTGCGAATCGTGCAGGCGCTTTTGTTGAAACCGATTTTATTTCGCTTAAGCCAATAGCGTGGCTGGTGCGTTGGCTTGGCGTGCTTGGCATAATTAATACATTGCTTTGCGACGCAGTGAAGGCACTTTTTAAAGAAGACTTTGTACCCCAGGGTACAAGTCAGTTTATGCACAGCTTGGCTCCTTTCTTGGCAGTCCTGCCGGTCTTCCTGTGTTTCGCTGTTTTGCCTCTCGCACCTGACTTTGTGGTTTTCGGCTACCAGATCCGTCCTCAGTTGGCTTCGTTGGATGCTGGAATTCTGTTCTTGTTGGCTATGGGTTCGGTCGCTGTGTATGGGGTTGCATTGGCGGGTTGGACTGGGAATAACAAATTCTCTCTACTTGGTGGGTTAAGAGCATCTGCTCAGATGATCTCTTACGAGCTGGCGATGGGAATAACCATGGTAAGTGTCATCGTCATGTACGGCACGCTAGATCTATATGAGATGGTGAATGCGCAATCGAAAGTTTGGGGAATATTCCAAAGTCCAACGGCGTGGCTTTCGTTTATTATCTTATTTGTGGTGGGAATGGCCGAGACCAAGCGCGGACCTTTTGATTTGCCTGAAAGTGAATCCGAACTCGTCGCTGGCTATTTCACTGAATATTCCGGCATGAAGTTTTTGCTCTTCTGGCTTGGTGAGTTTGCTGAAATTGCGCTCTTCTCAGCCATCGTCGCTATTTTGTTCTTTGGTGGATGGCATTTGCCATTCATCCAGCTTCCAGCCAATGAATGGTGGGCGGCACTACTTGGACACGGAATATTAATGGGGAAAATCATATTTTTCTGTGTGCTCCAGATTGTAATTCGTTGGACCTTGCCACGATTTCGCTATGACCAACTCATGAACTTGGGTTGGAAGGTGTTGTTGCCGCTGAGCATGGCAAATCTTGTGATTATAGCCACTTTAAAGGTGTTGTAGCTTTATGGATATGCCGCTTTTTTTCTTGATGGCTGCGCTGATAGTAGCCTCGGGGCTCTGGGTTGTGCTTGCGCGAAATCCCATACATAGCGCGTTGGGCTTGGTGCTTAATTTGCTGACTGTGGCGGGCATTTTTGCTCAGCTTGGGGCGCACTTTCTAGCTGCTGCTCAGATTATTGTATACGCCGGAGCCATAATGGTTTTGGTTTTGTTTGTGCTCATGCTGCTCAATCTCAAAGTTGAAAACCCTAAAAAACATAATTCCATGCTGATCGGCTTCGCTGTGCTCTCAGGGCTTGGCGCGGTTTGGATGCTTGTGCCCATGCTTCAACATAGTTTTGCCGGCGCCTACGTTGATGCCGGAGTTCCTGTAGAGGGAACTGTAAAAGCGGTGGGTTTAGTTCTTTTTTCTCGTTACATTTTCCCTTTTGAAATTGCCTCGGTGCTGATCATGGCGGCGATAGTTGGGGCGGTCATGTTGGCGAAACGGAGGTACCGTTAATATGGTTCCAGTTAGTTATTATTTGGTGCTTTCCGCGTTGATGTTTGTGATTGGCTGCGTCGGAGTGATGGTGCGTCGTAATGCCATCGTCGTTTTTATGTGTATTGAGCTTATGTTGAATGCGGTCAACATAAGTTTTGTCGCTTTCTCCCGAAGTGTCGGTAATTTGGACGGGCAGCTGGCAGTATTTTTTGTGATGGTGGTGGCAGCGGCTGAAGCTGCCGTTGGCCTCGCTATTATTCTTTCAATGTTTCGCTCGATGAAGTCGGTAGAAACCACCGATTCTGCGGAGCTCAACGGATAACGCATGGAAACAACACAATCTGCACTTATTGGTCTCGTTCCGCTTTTCCCACTACTGGGCTCTATTCTCGCCTTTGTGGTCGGGATTGGTGCTAAAAAAATGGCTGGTGTCATTGCAACGTCGGCGGCGGTACTATCATTTTTTACGGTACTGTTACTGGTTAAAGCACTGCCTGCAGATGGCGCTTTGGTTTACGAGGCATTTACTTGGATGTCGGTAGGGGGATTGGACGTTGGGTTTGATTTCCGATTTGATCAACTTACCGCGGTCATGTGTTTGGTCATTACAGGCATAGGTTCTTTGATCCACCTCTATTCCACTGCCTACATGGCAGAAGATGAGAGCGTGCATCGTTTCTTTTCCTATCTCAATCTGTTCATGTTCTCGATGCTGCTTTTGGTTTTGGGCGGCAATTTATTGGTGTTGTTTGTCGGTTGGGAAGGGGTAGGGCTTTGCTCCTATCTGCTCATCGGATTCTGGTTCAAGAACGCGAATTATGCAGCTGCAGGACGGAAAGCGTTTGTTGTTAATCGCATCGGGGATGCCGGGTTTTTGTTCGGCGTGTTTCTGTTATTCCGGCAATTTGACACCATCAATTTTGCAGAGCTTGCGCAAGCGATTAGCGCGAGCCCAGACTTAGTTCCACTTTATACGATTATCGCTCTTTGCTTTTTTGTAGGGGCAACGGGTAAGTCAGCTCAGATTCCATTGTTTGTATGGCTCCCAGATGCCATGGCCGGTCCGACCCCAGTTTCTGCGTTGATCCACGCGGCTACCATGGTGACCGCTGGCGTCTACCTGTTAGCGCGGATGCATTTCCTCTTCGATTTGGCGCCATACGCGCAGGCGGTTATTGCAGTAGTCGCCGTTGCGACAGCGCTAGTGGCAGCCGTCACCGCACTTACTCAGAACGATATAAAGAAGGTGCTGGCCTATTCGACGGTGTCGCAGCTTGGCTTTATGTTTATGGCTGCTGGTGCTGGGGTGTATTGGGTGGCCTTGTTCCATGTCGTGACCCATGCCTTTTTTAAGGCGTGTTTGTTCCTTGGTGCTGGATCAGTTATTCACGGCTGCCATCACGAGCAAGATATGCGTCACATGGGGGGCCTTTGGCATTACATGCCCGTGACTGCCGCAACCTATGGTATCTCAACCTTGGCGATAGCCGGAATTTTTCCGCTATCTGGTTATTATTCCAAACACGCGATTCTCGCGGCGCTTGGGGAAACAGCAAACCCGTTTCTGCTCGGATCGGTTGAACTTTTGGTCGGTCTTGCTTCACTGACAGCATTTCTTACCGCGTTTTATATGACCCGTAGTTTTGCGATGACTTTTTTAGGCGAATACCGCGGTCATGGGCATCCGCATGAGTCACCCGCAGCAATGACCATTCCTTTGGTTGTGTTGGCGGGCTTGGCGTTGTTCGGCGGTTTGTGGTTAGCAGATGCGCTTCCGCATTTTGTGGCTCCTGTGCTGGGAGAGGTAGAAGCTCACCATGGTGAGGGTATTTTAGCGGGGCTTATGCACTCTTGGGTCGGGTTCTTGGGAATTGCGGTTGGGCTGCTTTTTTATACCAAACTTGGGACTGTCCCAGCGCTACTGTATAAAGCAGTGTTACCGCTTAGTACTTTGTCGCTCAATAAATTTTATTTTGATGAAATTTATCGGGCCCTTGTGATTCGCCCTCTAGAATTACTGGCGTCTTTCCTTCATCGGGTTGTTGACCAAGGAATTATAGATGGAGCTGTAAATGGAACCGCCTCGTTAGTGGATCTCTCGGGAGAAATTTCAAGAGGGACTCAGACGGGCCAAGTTCGTCACTATGCGTTGTTTATGTTCATTGCAACGCTTCTTATTCTGTTCTTTTTCGTGTTTTCTGGACGTATGGTGTAACTTATGGGTCTTGCATTCGCTGATTTTCCATTTCTCAGCGTCCTCACGTTCTTCCCTTTATGTGCGGCCGTCTTGCTCTATGTGCTGCCAATATTTACGGCGGACAGAGATCATGAGGGGAGTCTAGCACGTGGCTTTTCGCTCCTCGTTACGCTTGGGGTTTTTCTCATCTCCCTTTTGATGCTGCGGGAATTTAATTCCGCCGATACGGGGTATCAGTTTGTCGAGAAGACCGATTGGATCTCGTACTTTGGGATTTCGTATTACCTTGGGTTGGATGGCATAAGTCTATGGCTCGTGATGCTTACCACCTTTCTCATGCCGATAGTGGTAATAGCCTCCGTTTCAGTACATGAAAAAGTGCGCGGATATCTCGCGAGTATGCTGGTACTCGAATCGGCGATGTTGGGTACGCTGGTCAGCTTGGACGTTTTCCTGTTCTATGTGTTTTGGGAACTCATGCTTGCGCCGATGTATTTTATTATCGGTATTTGGGGCGGAAAACGTCGCATCTACGCCACTATCAAGTTTGTGCTTTACACCGTCGTAGGCAGTTTGTTGATGCTGGTCGCTATTTTCTACGTGGTCTGGCGTTTTTATGAACAGCAAGGGCATGTCACCTTCCTACTCGAGGAACTTGTCCTATACACAAACTTGACTCTCAAGGAGGAGCTGTGGTTATTCGCTGCCTTTGCCTTGGCCTTTGGAATTAAAGTTCCCATATTCCCGTTTCATACCTGGTTGCCCGATGCCCACGTCGAAGCCCCGACTGGAGGCTCTGTGGTGCTCGCGGGGGTGCTTTTGAAGATGGGTCTGTATGGGTTTATTCGATTTGCCTATCCGCTTTTCCCACGAGGAGCTGAATTGTTCGCGCCGTTTATCGCCGTGCTGGCCGTGATTGGAATTGTGTACGGAGCTTTAGTTGCTTGGGCACAAACCGATATGAAAAAACTGGTGGCGTATAGCTCAGTTTCGCATCTTGGATATTGCGTTCTCGGTTTTGTCGCTTTTAACACCGTATCGGCCACCGGCTCTGTGTATCAGATGCTTAACCATGGCATATCGACGGGCGCGCTCTTTTTGCTCGTCGGAGTGTTATACGATCGCAAGCATACTCGGTTGATAGCTGACTACGGCGGATTAACTGCAAAAGTGCCGCTTTTTGCCTTTCTCTTTTTAGTCTTCACGCTCAGTTCTATCGCCTTGCCCCTCACAAATGGATTTGTGGGTGAGTTCTTAATTTTGACTGGCAGCTTTAAGACTTTCCCTTGGTTGACCGTCATCGCGACGAGTGGTGTGGTGCTGGGAGCAGTGTATATGCTCACTCTCTACCTTAAGACCATGTACGGAGAGCTGGACGAGCAGAAAAACGGCGATCTTACCGATGTTAATGCTCGAGAATTAGTCACTTTTGCGCCATTGTTGGTGATGGTCTTTTGGATGGGACTATATCCGCAACCATTCTTGAGGGTCATTGAACCAACCATGCAAGCGTATCTTACTATGGTTCGTGAGCGAGCAAGCGCGCTTCACAGCTATGAATTTGATGGGAATGGCGCAAAAGATATTGTCTCGAGTGCGCCGACGAGTTTCGGAGAGCAGGATATAAGTCCGGCACGGTTTGAAGTTTCATCGCGTACACACTAAGGATACACCAGTAATTTTATGTCACCAATTAGCTTTACTGATCTGACACTGGTAGCTCCCGTACTTATTGTAAGTGCAGGGGCGCTTTTTATATTGCTTGCTGATGTTTTTGTTCAGCCTCGCGCATGGCCACGAGCATTTGCCTCGGTAATGGTTTTGCTATGTGCAGTATTAGCGATGAACGTCTATTTCCCACCGTACCAGGGTGGTGGAACGGTATTCGTCGGCTTTGTCTACGCAGATGTCTATAGTTGGTTTGTGTCTTTGCTTATTTTGCTTGGAACCATTCTCGCAATTTTGGTAGGCATGAGTGCGATTGAAGCTGAAGGCATTGAGTCGCCAGGTGAATACTACTCTTTGCTCTTGATGACTACCGTCGGCGCGTTGGTTTTTGCTACTGCAGCTGAACTAATGACGCTTTTCATCGGCCTTGAGACTATGTCGATGGGGCTCTACTGCCTTTGTGGCTCCGCGCTTAAGTTGCGACGCTCAACTGAGTCTGCACTTAAATATTTCCTTTTGGGTTCGTTTAGCTCGGCCTTTATGCTGTATGGCATTGCGCTGCTTTATGGTCTTACGGGTTCGACCAATCTGGACGCCATTTCAATTGCGTTGGCAAATGCGGACACCCTGATGTCTCATTGCGCATTGGCACTTTTGCTTGTGGGATTTGTATTCAAATTGGGGGCAGTTCCGTTTCATTTTTGGGCACCCGATGTGTATCAAGGCGCTCCAACCCCAGTGACCGCCTATATGGCATGTGTAGTTAAAATTGCCGCTGCTGCTGCAACCTTGAGGGTGCTCTGGTCAGGGTTCGGAGGCCAGATGTTATTCTGGTCAGGGGCTATATGGTATCTGGCTGTGTTTACTATGGTCATTGGTAATTTAGTTGCGCTAAGGCAGCGTAGCGTTAAGCGCATGCTTGCTTACTCAAGTGTTGCGCATGCTGGGTACATGCTCGTTGGTTTGCTGTCGAGAGGACCTCACTATGAGGGCGGAACTGCCATACTCTATTACCTCGTTGTTTATTCCCTCATGACTTTAGGCGCCTTCGCGGTTGTGCAGGCTGTCTCGGCGCGTCGCAGTGAGTCTGCGCACCCGGATGATCTGATGTATTTTGATGGACTTGCCTCCCGTAATCCGTTCCTTGCTTTTTCCATGGCCATTTTCATGCTTGGTCTGGCCGGAATTCCTCCTGGTATGGCCGGGCTTTTGGGCAAGTTTTATCTTTTTAGCGCTGCAGTAAAGGCGAATTACGTTGGCCTTGCGGTTATTGGTGTACTTTGCTCAGCAGTATCTAGTTTTTACTACTTACGCATTATTGTCGGAATGTATTTTAGGCCGTCGAGTGTTGAAGGGGATGACATGCTCTTACCGCAAACACTTGTTTTTGGCAGTGCGGTAGCTCTTTGTGTTCTCGGAGCGATTTTTCTGGGACTTTTCCCATCAGCGCTCTACGAAGGCGCAGCCTCCGCCATGCAAAACTTTTAAATTCGCTCGCGGACACCCGGGGATTTTTCCTTCTCTTTTTTCGTTTTGCGGATGCGCCTTGCGGACACCCCGGATCTTGCACCCTATCCATCTCGTTAAACGGATAGCCAGCCACTGCTGCTCAGCTCGCGGACACCCCAGATTCCGAGGCACTAATTTCTGCTTACCTAGTTTTTGAGGTCAATGACGCAACTTTAAAGCGTTTCTCTCGAATAGAGATAAAGAGCATTGAAGAGGCAATATGACCGATCCTAGAAGCGAAGTTTTTCATCCAGAAGAAATTGGTGATTATCATTGTATCTCGCGATGTGTGCGCCGGGCATTTTTATGTGGCGACGATAGTTATTCAGGCAAGAATTATGAACATCGACGCGCATGGGTTCGAGAACGCCTCGGATTTTTAGTGGAGATATTCGCTGTAGATCTAATTGCCTATGCCGTTATGTCAAATCACTTCCACTGTGTCATCCGCAATCGGCCAGATGTGGCGGCCGGGTGGACACCGCAAGAGGTCGCAATTCGTTGGCGCAAACTGTATCCTCTGCAGCGTTGGAAGCGAACGGGGCCAGAGCCAACCGAGGAGGAGATTTTCCCAATTATTAATTCGCCAGAATTGGTTGAAGAGTATCGGAGACGACTCGCAAGCATAAGTTGGTTTATGGGGCGCCTCTGTGAGTATATTGCCCGGCGTGCGAATGCTGAAGATGAGTGCAAAGGTCGATTTTGGGAAGGGCGTTTTACTTCGAAGCGAATATTAAACCCATCTGCTGTAGTTGTTTGTTCAGCCTACGTAGATCTCAATCCCGTTAGGGCTGGCATAGCGCGGGATCTAGATTCGAGCAATTATACAAGTATTCAAGATCGAATTCGTCATAAGGAGGGCAGAGTGCGAAGAGTTTCTCCTCGACTGACGGACTTAGAAGACGCAACATATGGAGAGTATCAACTTGATAGCTACATTCGCCTGCTTGAGTATAGCGGTGGTTTAATTAGTTCCAGCATCGATATTTCTTCGGCCGACTTAAATGAATTTACCCAGCAGTTAACCGCTTTAGAAATTCAGGAAAAAGAGTGGCTAGCGCTCATGGCAGGCGGAACTGGTGAATTTAAGAAAGTCGTTGGTACCGAGGGCCAGATTCGCCAATTTGCAAAGAATCAAGATAAATCTTGGTTTTGGGGGATCTCGATTGCTCGAAAACGATTTGCTTGAGAGGCAACCTTAATAAAGTATTCGTACCAACCTCGAGTTAAATTACCCGAATTTGTCGAGGCTGATTTAGTGTGTAGTCTTCGAATTTCCTCATAGATTGGTCGGAGCCTCACGCTTGAGCGGGAGGCTTGCACCTTAAGTCCACAGATCTCTAATATTCCCGTAAGAGTAGGCGCTGGAAACCAGCAGAATGGGGATGCCTTTTCCAACTCCAATCGAAAGCTGACTCCTTCGAATTCGCCAGTGAATATGGGATTTTGTTGCAGTGGCTCACAAGCTAGGCTTCAACTTTGGGCAAACTTTTCAAAGCCAGCCGCGTTCATCGAGGAATATGCAATTTCGATTAGTATATTTTTAACTAATTCTTGACCCCTTTTTTTATAGAAGAGATTCGCTCTAATATTGCTTCAGTGACGAGCGAGTATTCCTATTGGTTTGGAGAAATTCCGGGTGTCCGGCTATTTTTATTCCTTCAAGTTTGTTGACGACACAAATTTGAGGCTACTGTGCAAAATATTCGCATTTGGGTCTCATGGTATCCATGAGCGTTCCTAAGTACTAACCGAAGTATTATGCTAATTCACTGAAATTATTAGAGAAGGTTGCGTGGCCCTTGCTTTGCAATCTTAGGCTTTTGTGGACGTTACTGTCTGTTTGCGAGAGAGAGGTCGCTTTCAGTTTGTAGCTTTCACCTTGTCGTCCCCTGGTTCGAGTTGGTGCTGTTCGGTCGTCGCCGAACAGTCACCAACACCCCCTTTTTCGTTGATTTTGGTTGTGGAGTTGGTTGCATGGAAAACGTCAAAAGTCTCCTTCAGCAGGATGTCCGAGAAGTTGCAAACAAAGGGCTGCATCAACTAGGCATCTTACGGCGTAGATTGCGTCGGTATAAAGCTAGTAAGAGGCCAAAAGCAGACAAGGCTAGCAAATAAAATAACATAATTGAGGGACTGGCTTGGTCGGAGGCCTGAGGTTCCTCATTAAACCGTAGACCAGAGAGAAGGACATTTTTTAGGTAGCTGCGTTCTTCAAATTTGGTCTTAGTGTCAATGTATGTAGTTAGAATACAGTGATTCCTCAAATGTATTCTTATCACTGAGGCAACAAAGGTCTCGGCACGAGCCGTGTATTGAATTTCAAAAAGAAAGGCCGGGTGTCCAAATTCTTCAAATTTATGGGCGGAGGTGACTTTTGAGTCAGTTAATCCGACCCGACGGTAGTCTGACTCGACTCTGATTGCTTGGGTGTCTGGACTCAGGCTTTTCAGTCTTGGATCGCAGGCCTCGCGAATTATATTAAAAGTAGGGAAGTCTCCATTCATTGGCTTTAGGATGAGCCTTATACTTTGGGAAGAAGGTCCAGTTGCTAAAAAAAATTCCTGATTAAAGTTGAAGCTAAATCCGGCATCTTCGTCGATTACTTGACGCCAGATGACTTGGTCATTGATGGATTTTGGCGTATCAGCTAGTGCTTTGAAATGCGGCAATGCTAGCAAAAAAAGCGCTAAAATATGGTGTTTTTTCACTTTTTTGGCCCTGAGATCAATGTGGTTGTTTCGATGAATGTGAGGCATGTTACTTCAATATCACTTCTATCGATTCGTCAACCTAATATATGACGAGCTAAAATGCCGCAAAATGGGCTTTTTATGCAAAAAAATCTGCAATGATATGTCGTTTTTTCAGTTGCTTTGAGTAACTTTTTGTTCTTAATATGCATGTCGATGCCAGTTTTTCGCGTGATTTTGACCGATTTTTGGCATTAATCTCTTCCTTTCAAGGAGTTTAAAGTTATGGCAAAAAAAGCCACAAAGAAGACAATGAAGAAAGCTGCCCCTAAAAAGGCCGCTAAGGTGATGAAAGCTGCTCCTAAAGCCGCAGCTAAGCCTTTGACCACCCCTAAGACACGCACTGCTACCAAGCCACGTAACACAAACACTCTGAGCTACACGCAGTCAGAGTTTATTGAGAATGTTCGAGGGTTTTGTGGTTTTGCAAAGCGCTCAATGGCTAAAGAGATCTGCGAAGATCTTGCAGCTTTGATTAAAGATTCACTACGTCGTGGCTATAAGATCCCATTGCTTGGGCTTGGCAAGATGTATGTGCGTCAAACTAAGGCCCGTTTGGGTCGTAACCCAGCGACGGGAGAGACTATCCAGATTTCTCCTAAGAAGCGCGTTCGCTTCACCGCAGCTAAGGCATTAAAAGAGGCTGTACTTAAGTAGTCAGCTTTTTTGATTTAGCGAAAAGGGGGCCCTAAAGGGCCCCCTTTTTATTTGGAGAAGGTTTCTTTTGAGGGCGGAGCTGTAGGTTAGGTGGAGGGACCCCTAATTGGACATATTTTTAGTCACTGCGTGAGCGGAGACAGAAGAGATGCAGGGTGTCCGGAAATGCCCTTATAAAGAGCTGGCCGCAGTTGACGTGGCTGGAAGTAGGCGATTCTCGGGTGTCCGAAATAGGCCAATTAAATGCCGGGGTGTCCGCAATTAGAGCTGCTCGGCCAGCAGCTCTGCGATGTCCTTAACTTCAAGCTGCTGCTCGCGGCCGGTAAGCTTCACGCCGTCTTCAAGCATTTGCATACAGAAGGGGCAGGCGGTGGCTATGCCCTGGGCGCCAGTGGCGGCTGCTTCATCTACACGGAGGCTGTTAACCCGTTCTCCCACTTTAAGGTCCATCCAGAAATGTCCACCACCTGCGCCACAACAGAGGCCAGATTCGCGGCTTCGGTCCATTTCCACTATCTGGAGGCTCTTAATCTTCTTTAGTCCTGTTCTTGGGGCTTCATATTCGTCATTGTATCGCCCAAGGTAGCAGGGGTCATGGAAGGTGTAAGTTTGCTGGGTGTCCGCGTTTTGTTCCTTCAGCGGTAGGCGTCCATCCTTTAATAGTCGCTTTAGAAGTTGGGAGTGGTGGATGATTTCTGGGGACTGACCGTTCCCTAGATTACCAAATTCAGGATACTCGTTTTTGATGCTATTAAAACAGTGCGGGCAGTTGGCCACGAGAGTTCGAAACTGAACGCTACGAAGTACTTCAAGGTTCTTCTTCGCAAGGGACTGGAATAGATTCTCTTCACCTAATCGTCTAGCTGGATCTCCGGTGCAGCCCTCTGCCGTGCCCAAAACCCCGAAGGAAAGGCCTGCGGCCTTCATCAATTTGACCAGTGCCTTTGCAATTTTTTGCTTACGTGGGTCAAATGCCGACACACATCCCACCCAATACAGGTAGTCAACCGAGTCGCCAGGCTTGAGCACGGGCAAATCAAGCCCTTCAGCCCATTTCATTCGGTCTTGGGGTGGCCCATAAGGGTTGGCTCGGTTTTCCAACGCCCGAAGTGTGCCTTGGGCCTCACTTGGAACCTCGCCGCGCATTAGCACCATGTTGCGTCTATTGCCCACAATGTGGTCAACATGGTTGATGCCAACCGGGCAGACTTCCACACAGGCCCGGCACGTGGTGCACGACCAGTAGACGAGGTCGTCTACCACCTCTCCAGCGATCATATGCTCGACGTTTTTACCAACTTCTTTGGTTGCCTGTTGCACTAGAGTGTTTTTGGCTCGGTACGGTCCATTGGCTTCATAGCCATTTTCCGTTTCAACAAGGCCGCTTTTTGCTAAGAGCAAGTTTTTAGTGAACCAAGAGTCAATCGCGCGCAGAGGGGAGGGGATTTTCGAAGGAACTTTCAGTTTATTATCGGCTAATAAGCTAAGGGCATGATTTCTCGAATCAAGAATCATCCACTTCGGCGATAAAGGTTTCCCACTTAAGTACGCCGGACACACCTCCTGACAACGTCCACAAGAGGTGCAAGCGTCCAAGTCCATCAGGTGTTTCCACGAATAGTCTTTAATGTTCCCAAGGCCAATAGTGAACTCTTCTCCGGCCTCCATACGTTTCTCAAGGTCGCCCACAGATTCGAGCTGTCCCTTTGGCCTTGCCTGTGGCCGAAAAAATAGATTTATCGAACTAGCGACTATATGGAAAAATTTGGTGTACGGAGCCAAGGCTACAACCAGCATCACATTGAGAGTATGAATCCACCAAATGACCTGATGCAGCGCTTCTGCGCTCGAATACGACAACGGCCAGAAAAATTTGGAAACCAGCAGTCCCACGGGAGAATACCAGCGCCAAGGATCATTGGTTACATGAATTCGCAGGCCTTCTAACAAAAAGCCCTGAACTACCAACATGCTTAAGACGATAAGCATCGAAGCGTCTGCCGCTCGATTATGAATCCGTGGCTCGTGTTTGATATAGCGTCGGTGTGCTGCCAGGCCGCACCCCAGCAAGAGACCCAGTCCGAAAATGTCGCTCGCAATGGTGAGGAGCAAATAAAATTCGCCACGATAAATTGGAATGCCAAAATCGTGGTCAATCATCACCATCGTAGTGGTGAAAAGCAGAACTAAAAAGCCGATGTAGATTAGGCTATGTGAGAGCCCTGCTTTTTTGTCTCTAGCTACCCCGCGTTGAAAAAGTACCCACACCACAAAGTTTGAAATCCGGCTGCCCCAAGTTTCCTGAGGGGCAAGTGGCTTTTGGCCGCTTTGCCAGAGTTCCACATGTCGCCAAACCCCGGTAAAGCCTACCAACAAAGCCAGCGCCAGCGACCCATACATGCCCACGACGGTAAGTGTGGAATTTACATTCCATAAAATTTCCCTAGAGGCTTCGCCTACGCTGTGTTCAATCATAATAATTCCTCATCCCCAAGTGGTTGGTCCACGCAAGAGTCTTCCCTAGCTCAAAGCAGAATAGGCATTCCGGGCGATTGGGTAAAAAACACAGCAATTTCATGTGGATATCTGCTGAACATTTTTTAGAAACCCGTATCCTCAATCGTTTGTTGACAAGTTAGCGGCTGACCGCCAGAATATCAATATGCTGAATTTAAAGGGTTTTCTTCCCGCGATACTTCCATCCCAGTGTATTCCTTCGGGCATCTGTGTGCCTAGGTTTCTGACTCTCCACCTCTAATCAACACTACCGCATCGAGGCTCCCCCAGAATGGATGGATATCACCCCAGTGGCTTGCTTGTTCTTGTTTTAGCCCTTTTGTCTGGGCTGTACGTATTTTTCTTCTCGCTTGCCATTTCAATAAGCAAAAGTCGCAGTAAGCGCCTTCGCGAGCTTGCTCGAGAAGAAGGAGCTGGTGACCCTCGGCTTGGGCGTTTTCTGCTATTTCGCGCACGTCGCTATCTTCTTGCTGCCCATGCAGGCATGTATCTTTCGGCATTGCTGGCTGGCGGGCTCGTGCTTAGCTTGGCAGATCGTTTAGCCGGTCGGCTGTTTGCTCCGTATCTTGCTTTTCTTGGTCCGTTCGAGCTCATGCTCTGGTTTGTGCTCAGTTTGGGTGCCTTGTCGTTGTTTACGCTTGGCCTGGTTCAATTAGTAAAGCCATATGTTTTTGAGCATCCTGAGTTAGTACTGAGTCGCGCGGGCCTAGTTTTAGTAATTTTTGCCAAAGTATTTGCGCCACTCATTTTCGTGCTCGATCGCGTCTTCGGCGCTGCCCTACGGTTTGCGGGTCTACGTGTGCCTGTTGAACGTGAGCTGGCTGTCTCTGCTGAAGAACTCAGCGAAATCGTTGAAATGAGCAGTGACGCTGGAGAAATCGAAGAAGAAGAAAAGGAGATGATTCAGGGCATCTTCAACTTTTCTGACACCGTTGTGCGTGAGGTTATGACTCCGCGCAAAGATATTATTGCCTTAGAGGAGTCTGCCACTTTTGAAGAAGTAATTGGTGTGCTTCAGCGCGAACGCCTCTCTCGTATTGTCGTAACAGGGCCCGAACTTGATGACGTGCGTGGAGTGTTGCTGGCAAAAGATTTTATTGATTTGCTTGGGAAACCACTCCCAAGATTTGAATTAAAGCGATTTATGCGTCCTTCCTATTTTGTGGCGAATACCAAAAAAGTAGACACATTGCTTCAAGAGTTTAAACGGGATGCTGTACATTTTGCCGTTGTCCTTGATGAACACGGTGGAGTTGATGGTGTCGTGACGGTTGAAGATCTAATTGAAGAGATCGTAGGTGAAATTTTCGATGAACATGATATTCCGGTCGAAGAAGCTGGAGCTCAAGAACTTTCAAATGGGGAACTGCTCGTAGACGGTAGTGTGCTTATAGACGATCTAAATACCCAGTTTAGTCTTGAATTGCCGCCTGGAGAATACGACACCATTGCTGGCCTGGTTATTCATCATTTAGGTACGATTCCGCATTTAGGTCAGGAAGTAGCAGTAGGGCCACTAGTACTGCACGTAAGTGAGATGAATCAAAATCGAATTACCCAAGTTCGGCTGCGGCGTTCAGAAAACCCCAATGAATCCGCGACTATAGCCAGTCATTCTTTTGAACCCTCGGGCGCCTCGAATGAGTCTAATCTAAGGGGCCTCGAGACTCTCAAGCGAGCTAACGCAGCTGGCGAGTAGAGAAGGCCTTCGTTAAATCCTTTATTTAATTGAAGCAACAGGTATCCACACTATATGGACACTACAGAGACATCTGCAAATTCATCTGGGCAAGCCAAAGACTCTGAGGTTACTGAAGTGACCGCAGCCGATGCAGTTACTAAAATTTTGCAAATGCAGGCCGACCCCTCACGTGGTGAGGTCAGTGCAGCAACAATCGGGCGAATGCTTGGACTCGCCACGGTAGGGGAGCTCAACATGCTTGAGAGCAAGGTTGACCTTATGACCACTAAAATGAACGCTCTTGGAGTACGTCTTGATAGAGTCGTCTCGATGCTGTCAGCCGCTCCTACAGGAAAGGATCTCGAACGTATCGACGTGCAAATTGCGGCAATGCGCCAGATGCTGCGTGAAGGGTTGGCTGCGCTTAATGTGAAGACAAGCGACGAGAATTAAACTCAAGCCTATAGGGCGAAGGACGGAGGTTGTATGGGGCGCACTAAAAAGTCACTTAGTGAGAGTGTAGAGAGCGAAACGGTAATCATAGAAGTAGGAGCAGACGAAACTCTCGGCGATAAAATCGAAAAAACCAAAGTTCGCCAAAAAAGCTACTTACTCGATTTACGTATTCATAGCCCTGCATCGTTGGGCTACTTGGCGCTGGAGGGCATAGACACGGCTCCGGCCTTGGTGCGCCTTGCACGGGTGAAAGGACTTGATGTAATTGCGGTCACCGATTTTTACAGTGCGAGCTCTGTAGATAAAATTAGGGAAGCGGCTCGAGGCTCTGACCTTACTGTGTTGCCTGGCACCGTTATCCGCTGTGCTTTGCCGGGATGTGATGATGTCGTATTAAGCTGTTTATTTCCCGAAGAGACGCCTGGTGTCGCTATTGAGCACTTTTTAAGGCAACTAGGGGTTCCTGCCTCAGCAGCTGGAGCCAAAAATTATGTAATTAGGCAGCCTTTCGCCCAGGTTCTCGCAGCCATCGAAAGGGCGGGGGCTGTAGCGCTTCCAAGTCGTATGGATAAAACCCCGCATAGAATGGCCGCTATACAAACTCTTGTTGAGCTTTACGGTTTTCGGGCCTTTGATTTGGCTTATCCCGATTCTGCTCGCATTTTTAAGAGTCGTTGGCCAAAAATTAAGTTTAGGCTATTTAGCTTTTCTAACGCCAATGCACTCGCGCAGGTCGGTAGCCGTATCGCGAAGGTAAAAATGCAAAACCCTGGGTTCCCTGGAATCCAGGAAATGATTGCACGCGAGATTAGGCCCGAGTAGTACACCCGGGCACACTCGGGCACGTTTTTGACCCACAGCCGCCTCTATATGACTGGCTATCGGGTTCCTGAAGTTGTAGTATTTTGCTCCTAAAACTCTTCAGGGAACGCGTCGCTCGTGGCAGGACAGTTTGTTCATCTTCATCTTCATACCCAATACAGCATGTTGGATGGTGCCAACAAGCTGCCCGATGTTTTGGAGCAGGCGCATCGTTTTGGACAACCGGCTATTGCGCTAACCGACCATGGCAATTTGCACGGGGCTATCGAGTTTTATACCGAAGCTAAAAAGGTTGGTATTAAACCCATTATCGGCTGCGAGCTTTACGTAACTCCAGGCTCGCGTCATGAGCGCAAGGCCAAAGGGCAAGGGGGTGCTGGTACCCACCATCTAACCGTCTTGGCTTCCAATTTAGAAGGGTATCACAATCTGTGTCGCCTCGTGACCCTAGGCTACCGCGAAGGGTTTTTCTACAAGCCAAGAGTAGATCACGAAATTTTGGAGCAATTCTCTTCCGGGCTCATTGTTCTTAGTGGCTGTCTTAATGGTGAGCTGGCGCGTGCTGCCTTGGAAGACAATGAGACGCAGTGCCGTGACGTTGTCGAATTTTATGCGCGCGTTTTTAAAGATCGTTTTTACCTGGAAGTTCAGCCCCACGAAATCCCTGAGCAGAAAAAAGCTAATGAAGCTTGTGCACATTTTGCCCAAAAGATGGGATTGCCGCTGGTTGCAACCACAGACTGTCATTATCCCACAGCCGATGATCACTTCGCCCAAGAAGTGTTGATGTGTGTATCCACCGGAAAACTTATTACGGATCCAGATCGCATTCAGCATAAAGGTGTCCAGCTTCATTTAAAGACTGTAGATGAAATGTTAGCCGGTTTTGGTGATTGGCGACCCGGACAGGAGGCTGTCTCTAATTCATTGCGTATTGCCGACGCTTGTGAACTTAAATTCGATTTCTCCAAGCATTTTATGCCCGTGTTTAATGCGGAGAATGATGATCGCTCCCTCATAGATATCATGGCGGCTAAAGCTCGAGAGGGACTTCATAAACGCTTTGATAAACTGAGGGCTCAAAAGGACTGGAGCGAAGCCCTCGAAAAGTCTTACCTCGAGCGCCTGGAACTCGAGATTAGATTGATCGACAAAATGGGGTTTGCCGGTTATTTCCTGGTGGTATCTGACTTTATCGTGTGGGCAAAAGAGCATGGAATTCCCGTAGGCCCCGGGCGAGGCAGCGTGGCGGGATCACTCGTTGCATTTGCAATGCGTATAACTGAAGTTGATCCTATTCGGCATAAGTTGCTTTTTGAGCGATTTTTAAATCCAGAACGTATTTCGTTGCCCGATATTGACGTTGATTTCTGTATTTACGGGCGTGACCAGGTAATTAAATACGTGGTCGGTAAATACGGCAAAGAAAAAGTGGCGCAAATTGCCACCTTTGGAACGCTTAAAGCAAAAGCTGCAATTAAAGATGTTGGTCGCGCATTGGGCATGAGTTATGCCGAAACAGACCGAGTGGCGCAGCTCATTCCCGCACCGAGGCAAGGCTTTGACTTTTCCTTGGCTGAAGCGCTTAAGATGGAAAAGCGCCTGGCAGATTACGCTGAGGGCGAAGGAAAAAATTTAGTAACCCTTGCAATGAAGCTTGAGGGCCTTACCCGGCATTCATCAACGCATGCTGCGGGGGTGGTCATCGGAGATCGGCCACTTATCGACATGCTCCCCATGATGGTCGATAAAGACGGTAATGACGTCACTCAGTATTCAATGACTTATGTTGAAAAAATTGGGCTCGTAAAATTCGACTTTCTTGGGCTTAAAACACTTACCGTCATTTACACAGCACTCCGCATTATTAAGGAAAGTCGTGGCATCGACGTGAGTCTCGATGACCTGCCTCTAGATGATGCAGCAACGTTTCATCTGCTTGCCACCGGCAATACCACCGGCGTATTTCAGCTTGAATCGGGCGGAATCACCGATATGACGGTGCGTTTGAAGCCAAATAATTTTGACGACATCGTCGCTATCTTGGCCCTTTACCGACCAGGTCCATTAGATGCCGGCATGGTGGATCACTACATAGAACGCAAACACGGCCGTGAGCCGGTGATCTATCTGCATCCGCTGATGAAAGATTCATTAGCAGATACCTATGGCATCATTTTGTACCAAGAACAAATTATGCAGCTTGCGCGTGCGCTCGCTGGTTATTCATTAGCTGAAGCCGATATTTTGCGAAAAGCCATGGGTAAAAAAAACCCAGAAGAAATGGCAAAACAACGCGACCGCTTCATGCAGGGAGCTACCGAGCGAAAAATTGAAAAGAAATTGGCCAGCGAAATTTTTGACCAAATGGAAACATTCGCTCGCTACGGATTTAATCGTAGTCACTCTGCTGCCTATGCTTTGGTTTCATACCAAACGGCATATTTAAAGACCCACTATCCGGTGGAATTCATGGCAGCTCTGATGTCGCATGAGATTGACGACACCGATAAAATTCTCAAAAACCTAAACGAGTGTCGCAAACACAAAATTGAAGTTTTGCCCCCAGATGTAAATGAAAGTTTGGCCGGTTTCTCGGTTCGCGGCACTAAAATTCGCTATGGCCTTTCGGCGGTGAAGGGCGTGGGTGAAAAAGCAGTTGAAGCTATTATTCTGGCGCGAGCAGATGGTCCGTTAACTGATTTAGAAAATTTTGTTACCCGCGTAGATTTGCAAGCGGTTAATAAAAGGGTTTTAGAGAACTTAATTAAATGCGGAGCCTTTGACGCTTCTGGGTTTAGTCGCCGTGAACTTTTTGAGCGTGCAGAGGAAGTGCTTAAAGCCGGTCAAGCGCTTCAACGCGAGGGCAATTCGAATCAAATTTCGCTTTTTGGAGCGCCTGGCGAAAAGCCGCAAGTGCCTAAGCGCCTCAGTAACAGGCCTGAATGGCCGGTGAACCAACGGCTTTCATTCGAGCGAGAAGCCCTCGGATTTTATATTTCTGGCCATCCGCTGGAAAAGTATCGCCAAGATCTAAAACGCATGGGAGTAATTGGCACTGCCGATGTGCTTGCAAAAACAAAACAATCTGAGGTCAGGGTTGGGGGTGTCGTAACGGCTTTGCGTCTTAAAAACACAAAAAAGGGAGACCGCTACGCCACCTTCATGCTCGAAGACTACACTGGAAGCCTTGAGTCTATTGTGTGGCCCGATACCTATAAACAGGTGGCCCATATTTTGGCGGCTGATGATCCTGTTATTTGCTCAGGTCGGGCAGATATATCTGAGGAGCGCTGCACGCTGATTATCAATAAAATTGAGTCCCTCATGGCGCTTCGAGATAAAAGCGCGACACAGGGTATTTTGGCACTCAGTGAGCGGGATCAAATTGAAGAGCGCTTAAATCCATTGCTACAGGTCCTCAAGCGGCACACGGGAGCGTGTCCAGTCCGTCTTAAAATGGAGATAGAAGGGGCTGAGGTCAATATAACCTTACGTGATCAATCTAATTCCTTAGTGGCGGTAACCCCTTCAGAGAGCCTCTGTGAAGAAGTTGAGCAGCTATTTGGTAAGCCAGTACTTAGTTTTACTTAGAAGCCAACTCTTAATCCTTAAATTTGAGATGGCTTCTAGGCGCGCCAAGGATGATATTTAGGAGGCGGGCTCTAGCGACACGCAATAAAATGACATGCGTGGCACCGCTACCTTAGGATATGATACTAGAAGCCATCTCATAATTCGTAAATTTGAGATGGCTTCTTGGCACGCCAAGGATGGCGTGCTCGGCAACCGAGCATGCGAGGAAGCCGGTGCGACGCGAGGACGGGGCTTTTATGGGGTCCCCGTCCGAGCTTGGAGCACTCTTATAAATGCCACGGATGGCATTTATAAGATGAGTTCTAGAGCAATAACTTTTTGTTCATCAGGTCTCTGAGAAAAGGCACTCATTATGAAATATCGTAGTCTTGGTTCTACCGGTCTCGAAGTTTCAGTGATCGGGTTTGGTACTTGGGGGTTGGGAGGCAATTCCTACGGACCTGTGGACGATGTGCAGTCAATTGCGGCTCTAAAGCGCGCGTTTGAACTGGGCATTACTTTTTATGACACTTCTGATCTTTATGGTAATGGCCATAGTGAAGTGATTCTGGGTAAAGCGCTGGGCACGCAGCGAAGTAAGATTGTGATTGGAACCAAGGGAGGCACTCTGCCACACTCTGGATTCCAAATGCCGCAAGATTTTTCTCCGACCTACATTCGTGACGCGCTGGATGCTAGTCTGAAGCGTTTAGGCACAGACTATGTTGACCTGTACCAGCTCCACAGCCCTCAGCTCACCGATATCGAGAATCCTGAATTGCATGCCTTGCTCGAAAAGCTAAAGGCAGAGGGAAAAATTCGAGAGTACGGAATTTCGGTGCGTGCTCCCAAGGATGGTATTCATGCCATTAATGCAATGCAATTTAAGGCAGTACAAGCCAATCTGAATTTGATTGACCATCGCGTCATTGAATCAGGACTTTCTGAGCTCGTGCAAAAAAAGGGTGTAGGTTTTATCGCACGAACCCCATTATGCTTTGGTTTTCTGACTGGCGATTTGAATGAGAAGGCAGAGTTCACTGAACTCGATCACCGGCGTTTATGGCCTAAAGAACAGCTTAAGCGCTGGTCCGACGCAGTGGCACTTTTTGAAAAATTATATAAAAAAGCAGGTAACACACCAGCACAACTTGCTTTGCGGTTTTGTCTCTCCGTCCCAGGGGTAGCCACTGTTATTCCAGGTATGATGAACAGTAAAGAGGTAGAAGAGAATGCGGCGGCTGCCGATATGCCTCTACTGAACGCAGAAGAGCAAGCGAGCGTTGAGCATATATATGCCACGCATCAATTTTATGATCCAAAAGCAAAAGGTCTGTAAATTATGAGCAGCGCAGGATTAGAGGTCCGAAAGACCACCCTTGATGACGTATTGTGTATAAAACCAGCTACGAACTTTGAAGACTTTCGAGGGTCCTACGTCGAGACCTATAACGAGAAGTTGTACAACGATGCAGGTATAACCCAAAAGTTTGTGCAGGATGATTTTTCAGTATCTTCGCAGCATGTTTTGCGTGGCATTCATGGTGACCGCGTCACCACTAAGCTCATTTCATGCACCATCGGTAAAATTTATTTGGTGATTATTAATTGGAATGCCCAGTCTCCCGAATACGGGAAATGGGAGGCCTTTACTCTTTCTGAACAAAATAGATTGCAGGTGCTGGTGCCGCCAAATTTTGGAGTTGGGCACCTCGTCTTAACTCCTCAGGCTATTTTCGCTTATAAACAATCGACCTACTACGATCGCAACTCGCAGTTCACCTTGGTCTGGAATGACCCCAAACTAGGCATTTGGTGGCCGGTTGAGCGGCCTTTGGTATCGCGGCGGGACCAGGGATTAGAAGGTCCGTAATTGCGCTAATAACTTAGATCAATCTGATAAAGTCAATTTTGCTAAGGTCGCATGATTAACACGGCCGCCTGGTTTTTCTGTTCGCCGTCAAAATGCGTTCAGACGAGGCGCGAGGCTCGTGGGTCGACTGAGGGGTGCTCAACGCACCTCGCAGGGAGGCCCCGAGCCTCGGAACAAAGTATGAACGCAATGAAAAGCGCTTAAAAAAATTGCAAGGAATTGAGCTCGAAATGCCATTGTCCTTGCAATTATTTCAGGATCATAGCGAGCTCAACTTCCAGCAATTTGAAGCGTTTTTCAGGTTTTTCCGGCGAACAACTTAACTTTTGTTGGGTCGTTGTAATGCTCCATAAACCAATGAATGGTGCGTTCTAGGCCTATGCGGAATGGGGTGTACTTAAACTGAGAACGGGACACAAATTTTGAGTTGTCGGTGCTCTTTTTGTGAATTCCAGCTGGTTTGCTGGTGTCAAACTCCAGCCTGTCTTTATTAATGCCCATTATTTCGGCAATCATGAAGGCGGTCTCTTTTACCGAATGTTCTTCAGTTGAGCCTGGGTGTAAAATTTGAGCTTCGTCGTAGTTTTCAAGACACCACATATAGGCACGAGCCATGTCGGGACCATAGGTATACTCGCGTAATGGCGACCCATCACCCCAAATAGTAATTTTCGCATTCCCATTTCGATTTTCGTAGAAGCGGCGAATTAACGCAGCTAGCATCACCGATCTGTCTTCTCGGTAATCAGAGTATTCTCCAAACATGCCGTTGGGAATGAGCCCAATCACATTCATACCATATTCGGTTCGGTAGGCTTTGATGCTTGGGTCTACAAGGCGTTTCGCGAACGAATAGCTGTAATTAGATTCGTGGGGGTAACCGTCATGAATATATTCTTCTTTTATCGGATTGGGTGCATTCACGGCATACATTCCGGTTGAAAGGCTCATAATTGTTTTTTTTACTTTGCAAAGCCGAGCACCCTCAAGCACGTACATGTTCATAAGTACGTTGTCGCGAAGCAATGTTGCGGGATGTTTCATGCTGAGCCCAATTCCTCCGGCCACAGCCGCCATATGCACGATGGCATCGAAATTGTGCTTTTCGATAAACGAGGTCACTGAGCTTAGATTTGTAAGTTCGCAGTCTTTGCTTCCAGAGAATACAAAATCTCTACCAGGAAATTCGTTAACCACGGACTTGAGGGATTGACCAAGTAACCCTGTGCCGCCAGTTACCCATATTTTTTTATACTGTGCCATGTAATTTTCCTCGATATGCTCAATACTTATTTGTTATGTGACGGGCGCTCAAGATCGAATTGAGAACCAAGCTGCGGCTGGGTACCTGTGGTGCCGAGCATCAATTCCTTTGCGCGGGTATAAATTCCTTTTGCATCTAATCCACAGCGACGTCTCAATTCATCTTGTTTAAGATTGCCAAACATAAATTGGTCTGGAACTCCAATCCGACTTATTCGCGGTGGTTCGTGTGCGCTTGCATACCAGTTACAAACTGCCGTCCATAGGCCTCCTTGGGGCAGGTGTTCTTCCACCACAAGCAGCTGCTCAAATTCCTGGGCGAGGAAATTGAGCGTATCTGCATCAAAGGGCTTGATGGTGTGATATTGGTATACGGCAGGTGTCAACCCATCTGCGTGTAAGCTATCAACCGCCTTTAATACTTCATTGGCGATTTCCCCAGTGCTCAGAAGTGCAAGTCTGGAGCCCGAGCGCAGTTTTCGGGCTTTGCCCACTACAGAGGTTTCTTCGCCCACATAGGTTGGTTCACCAAATTTGCCAACTGTAAAATATGCAGGGCCACCGCGTTTCACCAATTGCGGCAGAAGTTCTCTAATTTCAGTCGGGTCTCCAGGAGCAACTACAGTCATTCCTGGCAAGCTCGACATAAGTCCCAAATCATCCCCCGCATGGTGGGAGACGCCACTTGTGGAATAGAGGTAGCCACGGCCGGCTCCTACCAAAATGACTGGAAGTGCCGGGTAAGCGACACAATAGCGGATTTGTTCAAATGGCCTTGCTGTAGCGAAAGAGGCGATCGAATAGGCAAATGGTCGCCAACCTTCAAGCGCCATGCCTGCAGCGGTGTAAATCATCTGAGCTTCAGCAACGCCAGCATTAATGTAACGTTTGCCAAATTTTTTCTCGAATTCATCAAAAACTTGAAACCCCAAGTCTCCGGTGATGAACGCAATTCGCGGGTCTGATTCTGCGAGTGATGTCAATGTTTCTGCAAAGGCTCTTCTCATGATACTCCCTAAAATTAAGCTTGGCCAAGTTCAATCATGGCGCGACTCACGTCCTCTGCCGAAGGGACTCGGTAATGCCACAGTACTTGATCTTCCATAAAGCTTACGCCTGAACCTGCGCGGGTCTCAGCGATAATTGCAGACGGGGCTGAGGCAGAAAACGGGGTGCGATTGAGGGTTTCAATCATCGACGGTATGTCGTGCCCATTGGCGCGGCAGGTTTTCCAACCAAATGCTTTAAATTTATCTTCAACACTTTGAGCGCTCCCCATGAGGTCAGCGGTACGTCCGACTGATTGAATACCATTGTAGTCGACAACCACAATTAAATTTGAAAGCTGGTGCGTATTGGCAAACATCGCTGTCTCCCAGGTGCTGCCTTCGTTACATTCTCCATCACTGATAAGTGCCACCACTCGTGCACTTTGACCGCGTAATTTCAGCGAGTAGGCAATTCCGGATGCCACTCCAAGGCCATGCCCGAGGCTGCCTGCGGACGTTTCAAGTATGGGCAGCGCATGAACACAGGGGTGACTTGGAAGGGGAGTATCGTTGGTCGCGTACTTTGAGAGCCACTCTTTTGGGAAAAACCCGCGGTCAGCTAAAATTGCGTAGAGTGACGCGCATGCATGACCTTTGCTAAACAAAAGGCGGTCTCGATTGGGATGTTTAGGATCTTGGGGATTCACTTTAAGGAAGCCGTAATACAGAGCTATTAAAAGGTCGACACTACTTAATGCGCCGTTTAAATGGCCCTCCTTTCCGGCATGCGCCAATTTAATGCAGGTGGCTTTGAGTTCTTTCGATTTTTTACTAAAAAACTCGGCGGAATAGTCCATAGGGGTCACTCATCAAGAAAAAAAAGAGCCAGAAAAGAGAGGGTATTCTGTCTTTAGATGCGTAAGTGAAGACGAACGCCGCTCACGAGCATCGAGCGAAACATGAGCAAAATTACTAATTTAGCTCGATTACCACTGATTTCGCTTTTTCAGCTCGCTTGAAACAAACCTAGTTTCTCATATGCCAAGCCATCTCGCGATGTGTTTTTTTGGGGATAGGCGCAAGCTATTTTTGCGGCACACTAAGCGGGGTTTTGTTTATAAAGTTAAGCGTATCCACCTGTGCGGGGCTGATTTATACTGCCAGCCCATATGAGTAAGACGCTAAAAAATGAATCGTTATTGCCGCCGCGCTGGATAATTACCTTAGGAGTGGTACTGCTCTTTTTCTGGCTTTTATCCGCCCTTAAAGAAATTGTGGTAATGCTCGTTTTGGCGTACTGCTTGGCCTATCTCATAGCGCCAGTGGTCGACTTACTGGAGCGTCGCAAGATCCCACGTTCACTCGGTTGTTTGCTTGTTTTTGTGGGCGCCGCCTTAATCTGCCTTGCTCTCTTGCTTACGGCGCTGCCCACCATCGCTCGAGAATACCAAAAGTTTGCCGAAAATTTTCCACAGTATTTGCAAACAGCAAAAGAAAGGGTGCTGCCGCTCTTAGATTCC
>JBIKUD010000011.1:0-81559 GCA_044347745.1 Bdellovibrionota bacterium | reverse complement strand
ACTACGATATCGCAATGGGGAGCCTACGCGAATGTGAGGCAATACTCATCTTGGCTGAGCAAGAAGGCAGTCAGGCTTGGCAGAAGCTAGACTGCGTAGGAGCTCACTTATATAAACTTATTAAAAGTACGGGCTGAGGCCCGTATTTTCTGAAGAGCCGTTCCCGTTTTCTGTTCCGGTTACCTGTAATCTGTCTCCGCAAACGGCCTTATTAATTACCCAGCTAGCCCGTCACCCGTGACCTGCTGCTCCCGTTCTCCGTCGGCCCGCATTCTGCCCCTGCCCCAGCCCCCAACCACCAACATCAATTACTCAGGATCTTTTTCAGCGGCTTCGATGGAGGCTATCTTAACCTCCAATTGCCGCCTCGTAGCTTCATGTGGTTCGACAACCACCGCGTTCTGTAAAACCTGCAATTGCTCCGCATTTGTCGGGTCAAGTCGCGAATAGGCAAGTACTCGAGTATGTCTTTCGGGATGCCCCACAAGGAGTTTTAACTCTTGTAATGAGGCCTGCCATCTCGTGCGACTTAAATAACGCGAAAGATCGAGACTAAAAGGATCTGATTTACCAAGCCCAGACCGAGCCAGCAAAATTTTTAGAATTGAACGTGCGTCTGGCTGGGTATCCAATACATTAGCCAATAAAGAGTAGCCAACCTCGCCTTCAGATTTAAAGGCCGAAAGTATTGAAATGGTTTGCCAGCGCGAAAGTCGATTTTCCTCTGAACTCAAAAAATCAAGTAAGGGGGCAAATTGAATTGAAAAACTCCCCTTTAATAAGCGCTGTTTTGCTCTCTCGCGAACCTTACGATCAGGAAACTGCAGTAAGTCCACGAGCTGAGCAAAACTGAGCGGCGATTTTGGTTCCCCGCCAACCAATATAGAGAACCAGTTTTCCTTTGAATAGGTTGACCATTCAGCCATTTCTTCGGAAGAAAACCATTGGAGCATATCAGACAATGCGTGGGTTCTAGAGAGCAACGCAACGTACACGAGCTCACTCAGTGCCGGTGCTCGTTCCATGAGAGGCAACAAAATAGCAATTTTCGCAAGTCCCAGCACCTTAGTGTCTGTAGTCTGAAAAAATGACTGTACACTGAGTTCGGTGGCATCCCCTACGAGTATGTGGCTTAAGGCCCGCGCTTGAATGTTATCTAAGCTTTGCACTCCGAGTTCACCTAATTGCCCAAACATGCGTCCATAGGGCTGTGGCAAAGTGGACATACGCTCTAGCGATACGAGACTAAGCTCCTTTGCGCCCGCTTCAACAGTCAAATCGGGCAAATCACCGGCAAGCGCCAATGCAATCGCTGGATGCGCGTCGGCCAGAGATGGAAACTGTTTAGGCGACTCAGTTAACACCCGCGCTAGCGAGAGACGCAACGCAAGATCTCTATCTGAAGGACCGAGTGCTCTTTCCCACGCCGGATTAAATGCTGTACGAATCAAACTTCCTCGAACTAAGGGACGACTTGCCCCCCGCATCGCATCAGCAATTATCACCAGTTGAGCTTCACTATCTCCTTGAAGCGCTGCATCGGCCACAAGTGCCATTTTTGATGGTTGATTACTGGTCCAATAATTTGCATAGGGAATTTGCGTTACCTGGCTTTGGGTTGCCTCAGGGGAAGAACTAAACGCACCAAATCGATGGAGCACCAGACCAGCCGCAAGTAACGTCAGCGCAAGAGCTGGGAGAAGGATGGAGGACTGAGCTACACGATGAGACTCAGGGCTCTGCGACTTTGGGTCTACAGAGATCCCAGCATCACTTGTGTAGGCAGATTTTTCTTCATCCTGAGTTAGTCGCGGGGGGGTGGCTACAGCGGTTGTAGATGTATTTATTATCTTAGGTCTTTGTACTTCCGCCGCTGGGATGTGCGTTGTCGAATTGAGGGCTTTGGTTGTGGAATTTTGCACAGTGCCCGGGCGTCCTGATGGTCCCAACATCTTTCCAGCTCCCACTGTGCCTGTGCTTGAAGTCACGCTACCTGAAGAACCCGAAGTCGATGGAGCGTGTTGAGTTGGAATAAACACACTTGCAACCTCTTGCAGACTTGGCCGAGCGCCAGGATCTGCCGCGCCCATGCGATCAATCATGTTTCGCTCGCGCCCTCCGCATTCATTCCCCAGAAGTATACGGAGTACTACTCCCAAGCCATACACGTCGGCGGCCGCGCTCGCGCTCCGTCCTTGCAAAAGTTCTGGGGCCAATGAGTGAGGCTCAAGCGGCCGAGAGCCAGCGATCGAAAAAAATCCATGATCAAACAATACGGGACCACGTTCATCAAAAGAAACGTTACTGGGACCAAGATGTCCGTGAATAACCCCGGCTTGATGTACAGCTTGCAAAGAACGAATGAGGCGCTGCGCAAACTGAAGCGGATGGAATGGCAACCAGTCTAGGCCTCCATCGTGCAGCGTATGCTGAAAATAGCGTCGACGAACCCAGAGTTGCCCTTCACTTATGCCATATGAAAAAAGACAATTACCAAGAGGTAATTCGGCCAACTTTTTATGGACCTCTTGCAATGCAGTCAAACGCTCAGGGCTAAGTCCAAGCTGGGGATCGGTAAAACGCAAAATACTCACAACCCCGTCTTGCAGGAGTAAAGGCCGTACATCCCACTTTAAATTATTCACCAGGGCACCAATCAGCACACCTTGTGGCTGTAAGCGACGAATGAGCTCATCAACTAAACGGCGCTGTTCGGCGTCAAGTTGATCGGTGCTATACATGCGCGTTTGAAGATCAGGTTTAGACTGCCCATCTTTAACGACAAATAAATGCTGCTGTGGTTTGGTGGGAATCTTTGAACTCATGAAGTACTCGTACTACGGTGACCGCTCGGAGCAACTCCACTGGTAATGGAGTAATCCCCCTTTTTGAACGCAGCTCAGCTCTACAGAATCTGCGCGCGATTAGTCACCCTTATTCTAACGTAGTCCCGAGAATAGAAACAGTCAGTGCCTGCAACTAGTTAGCTGCGACAACCACCCTTCTCCTAGGATGCCTTACGTCGACCCTCTATCAGACTGAGCAACTCTTGCTTTAATTTCGGTAGAATTTCGTCGTAACTAAATGCCCCAATAAGCTCACCTTTTCGCTTAAAATTGACATGCTTAGGAGCACACCATAAGCCCAAATCAGCATCGTCGGTTTCGCCCGGACCGTTGACTCGGCAACCCATCACCGCAATCGTAATATCTTCCTCAGCAGCAAAACGACTCATTACTCGAACTTCTTCGGCCAACTTTACGAAGGCCTCATTTTCAACCCGCGAGCAAGAAGGACATGAGATGAGATTTAGACCTTTGTGCTCAAAACGCGGCACTGAACGGAACCTTCCGGCAGCAACGTCTTCGACTATTTTACGACCGACGACCACTTCTTCAAACTTTCGTTCATACGGCAACGTCAACGACACTCGCAGCGTATCACCAATACCTAATGCTAAGAGATGCTCAAAGGCTACTCGAGTTTTGATCTCCCCCATGGGCAACATTCCAGCTTCCGTCACCCCCAGATGTAAAGGAACGGTTGGATGCCGACGCGCAAATTCTTTGTTAATTTCTACAACGTCGTTAGGGTCTGAGCTCTTAAGGGAAACTACAAAATTCTCAAACCCTAATTGGCGCATATAAGCAATATGCTCATCTGCAGACGCAAGCGCCGATTCGGTTGGTTCAATCGCCTCAGAAGTGAGGTTCGGATCTAAAGAGCCAAAATTAACTCCAATGCGTACCGCACACCCGTGTTTTTTGGCGCAACCAACAATAAATTTAACTTTTTCAAATACTGGAGTTTCCTTTTCATGATGATAAAGGTGCCCTGGGTTATACCGAATTTTGTCGACCAGCGGCCCTACTTCCTCCGCCAATCGATAACTTTCTTGCAAATCAACTACAAGGCGAGCATCAGTTTGTTTTCGAATTTGCTCGAGCGCCTCTACATCGCGTTTACTATCAACCGCGATTCGAATTACATCGGCGCCGTGACTTTGAAGCAATTTAATTTGACCCAGTGTTGCTTCAATATTTTGGGTTTTTGTGGCGCACATGGATTGAACCGAAATGGGGTGCCCAGCGCCGATACGCAGATCCCGCACGGTGACGGTATGAGTGAGTCGTCTTGTAATTCGCGAACCTAAATCTGTTGCCATATGTTTTAAAACAGCTTAATTCTGCCTAATGTGGTGTTCATCCTGAACAGGGCACATAGTACCAGCTACACGTAACAAGTTATAGTCTCACAGGTCACATGAAAGCACTTCGTCTTATTTGCGTAACATGCTCACTTTATTCATTGTTTTTGTCTACACCACAGCTTCTCGCCCAAGACAATGAACGCTTTTTCCCAACCTGGCGATTGATGAGTACTGAACAAAAACAGCACTTCATCGCCGGCTATCTTCAAGCGTGGAAAGACGCGGCACAGGTCACTGACATTGCAATTGGGTATGTGAGAGAAAACCCCGAAAAAGCCGTCGAGGGCCTACAAAGTGTGCGTGGTCTGTATGAGACAAATGGACTAAGGCCAGCCGATCTTGCGCATCAGGTAGATAGGTTTTTTCAGGATGCAGAAAACCAGAGCAGTAGCCTGTCGAGAGCCATAAGCGCAGCAAAAAACAATTTAAAATAGCTCGCTGAGAATAAAGCCCGAAAGATAATCGAAAGGAAATTGTCGCCGTCAAGGGTCGGCAGCAGGCCGCCTGCCCTATCTGCCTAGCCTATTTGACTGAGTAGACGAACCGGAGCACCTGTATGTGCCGACACAACTGGAACTGGGCCAGGCCCGAATGTTCTGTCAATAAGCGTAGCCCAGCACAAAACGGGAATGCCCCTTAGAGTCGCTTTTGTGTGAGCCTCCAAGCTAGAGCGCGCTGTCGTAATTACGTCGGTTACGAGTATTGCGTTACATCCCTTATATTTCGAACCAAGCCCATTAGAAATTTTGCTCTCTAAATATTGTTCGATGGGAATCTCTTTATGAATCAGCTCTGAGTAAAAGGCTGCAAGACGCTCGGCAAAAAAACTGTAACCACCGGGGAGTTTCAAAAAGAGCTGTGGCACGGAGGGCGAAACCACATTTTTAATGCGATAGGCCACATATTCGGCGCAAGCATCGAGCTGTTCTTCAGAAAGCGATTCTACGCGGTAGTATGTCCGACTCTCACAACGTCCGCCAATCGGAACTGGCTGCTCATACTGCTCGGTAATACCCTCAAAGATTTCGTTAATCTCTTCCACAGCCAGCCTCCCAAATGAGAACCCAAGTCGAATGCCTCGCAGTCATACAGGCGCATAGTACACATGATGTATTAAATGCACAAAGGCGCATCTGCAAGACCAAGGCGGCGCCCTACCCTCTAATGTACCACAGACCCAAAGATTGGCTCAAATTCTTATAATTCTGCCTATGGCACTAGGATCTGTAAATTAATAGAAATTGTCCCCTAGCCGCGCCAAGGTTAGGTGGAGTAATAGGTGGAGTAAGTAGCCCCAGCTTACTTGGAGATCCAAAAGGCATCGCTGGGACAGGTACTTTGTTACTCAACCTGCCTTCGAGCACCCTTTTTGTGCATCTGCAGAGATGAAGCTACATCCTCAAGCGCCCAGGCCTGTTCTTTATGTTCCCCAGGAAGGCGGGAGATTAGTGCCTGGGCCTTTTTGATATGAAGCAGCGCTGCATCCCTTGCAAGCTCCGGGTCTTGTTTTTTTATAAAACGACGACGAGAAAAATGAACTGCTATCAAATCGCCCATATCATTTCCAGCTTCAACAAGATTTGTGAGATTGCGTAGGGTGCTGCTGCAACAAGCCAGCGGACAAGGTTTAAGCAATTTAAACTAAAATATCAAGCAGTTTATGGAGAACTTCAAATTCATTGAAGCAAAAGAATTGAATCTCCTCTCTTCCAATTATCAAAATAAAGCTACTGCGCCAAAAGCAGCGCGCTAGTGATCTTTATTGCTTGGAGCGTTACGAGAGAGAACTACTTAACCGCCCGAAACTGAAGCACCCGAGCCTGAACGGGCATCTCTTCTTCGACAACGGCCTCGGTCGCAAGCTCAATAGTGGGCACGGCAACACGGCTGCGAGTAAGCACTTCGTGAAGTTCATGATGGGCTGCCTGTGAAGCCTGTTCGCGAGCCTTAAGAAGCACGAGCTCACGGGCTAAAATTGCCGCTTTGATAAAATCACCGTGTTCAGCGCAAGAGAGAAGTTCTTTTTGCTTCAGGTGAACCTCGGCTTCAGAGTTACGCCAAGCTCCGTAGAAACGATCGCGTAAGGCAAAAATATCGGTCGCAAGCAGACGTGAATTGGGGCTCTCAAGCGCGTGAGAAATCTGACGTAAAAGGTCAGCATTGACCGCCTTCCATTGCTCGGCCTGCATTTCGCTAAATTCAGCACTTGGTGAAGTTTGGAGCCTCCCCATAGAGGTGTAGAGGCGCAGAGCTTTACGGCTCTTTTGCATTAATTCGGCTAAGCGAGATCGAAACGTCTGATTTTCCATCCAGTAAAATTAGCAAAGCTCCCCCCGTTCAATCAACAAAAGAATACAAGCAAATATGCAACCGCGTTCTAATTAAAACCGTTCCCCGACAGAAGAACTAAAAGCCCGATTGATAACCCTTGATTTTCCACTCTACGTATTTTTTGCCACAAATAGTTGCATGCGTTTATCCCGTACGGCAGTTTTTGCCGAGATAACTGCTGCAGAAGGGCCCATAGCTGCTTAAAGCCTCACCAGAGATGGCACAGCACTTGCTTTTTACTGTCTCCACAAGAGAGATCTTGAGGCTTGATATACGCGTAGACTTGGAACCTGGGGGGCTGGAACACCTCAAGCCACACACACTACTTCCCCAGTTCACCAGGAACCAAAAAACGCGATTGAGCCTTGTTATGCAGCTTGTGCTCGCGAGGCAACAAGATGTGTACAGCCGAGTTCGGTATGGCATGACCAAATCGGACCCGATAGCGCTCTTTGCAGGAGCGAGGTCGAAAGTTCAAGATCCCGAGGCTGCTTTGGGTAATTCCAAAGCAGCCTTTTTTTCTTTTCTCCATTCACTACAAGCTTCACTGGTTCTGAATGATTCAGTACATTGCTTTAAACTTGCCCTAAACGTTTCTGTTCGTGCTAGATTTGTCGCTCTGTATGAAATGCTGCCTATACCTTCTCTTAACTCTCTTAACACCTATTTGGCTTGCCAGTGGTCAGGGCTGGCGACAAGTTGGAGCAGATCTTGAAATGCTTCAGCATGAGGCGGCCAGCGCCGGGCTTTTTACTCCCCAAGTCACCTACTTCCGCACTGGTCTTAAAAAATATGAACTTCAGGCACTACGAGCCCGTGAATTCGGTCGCCCACGCATGAGCGCCGCAAGTCATTGTAAGCTTGCACGCGCAGCGCTTTGCATAAATGCAAATTTTTTTGACGAAAATGGCGAACCCTTGGGCTTGATAATCCATCGCGGGATTCAGCTAAGTCCACTTCACCGTGGGGGTTCAACACTTACCTCTGTACTTTCTATCAGCCGCAACGGAGTGCACGTTGTGCATCGCTCGAGTTTCACACCACGCTCAGCAATTGAAGCGATACAGGCTGGCCCACGACTGCTTAAGGATGGCAAAAAAATAAGTGGATTAAACGAAAGTAGCCGCTCAAGGCGCTCGGGAGTATGCACAGACGAGCGCGGCAATTTACTTATCTTTATTACCAGTTCAAATTTTGGAGGGCTCTCATTCGCAGAGTTGCAAGAAGAACTACTCCAGCCTCAAATTGGTTGTAGAGATTCGATTAATTTAGATGGCGGAGGCTCTTCACAACTGTTCTTAAGCGCTGAGTTGATTGAGCCACAAAAAGGATTGAGCGAACTATCAATCTCCGGCCGTGACGAGGTGCCAGTTGTGTTAGCTTTAATACCTCGCAACCAGTAACAAGGTAATTTTCTTCATAAATTTTATTGGCCTCTAGCAACCCTCCTCAGCAGAATTTTCACTACAGAGTTTTAGATTAGCTTAGTTCCTTTAAATGGCTTAAAATAGAGTTCGATTTTTTGTTGCGTGAGTTTCTCTCTGTGCACCACTTTCCTAATTGACAGGTAAGGGGTCGCAGTTTAGTTTCGATAAAGAGTCACTTTTTTGGAAAGTCAAGCTTTATTTGAATACCAAAAAAGAAAATTGCTGAAGAAGCAAATTGCCCAGAAGGCAAATCGCCAAAAGGCAAATAAAGTGTGCAACGGTAGGCGGCTGTTTTAGTCGTGGGGTGTTCGTGAGTACTGACAACGCAGTTCAAACATTAGATCGTGAGTTTACTGCCAAGCAAGTTCAAGCCATTTTGCGGAGCCTCACCGGAGGCACCGAGCGAATTGGATTGGCGCTGTTAAACTACTATTCAAGAACTAACCTTGTGCCATGCACGGGCAAAACTCAGGCACGAGGGCGTAGCAAGTATAGCTACTGCGATCTTATTCTACTCTGTTGGCTTTTTCGCATGAAGCGTGAAGGTCTTCCCGTCAACCGTTTTCGTCGCGGCATTGACTACCTTCGCAAAAAACTTCCTAAGCTCTATAAAGAGCCTGCTGACATGGTACTACTTACCGATGGACGTCAGCTTTTCATTAAGCATCGAATTCAAGATAAAGGCCAAATTGCTGAGGTGCTTACTGGTAAAAAAGCCGGCCAATACGTTTGGGCATATGCTATCGGCTCTCTCATTGAAGAGGTAGAAAAGATTATCGCCGAACTTGAGACGTCTAACGACTCAGAGTATAAAGCTGGGCAGAAGGTGGCAGCATAAGCTCGCAGCGCCTTAATTACCCAGTGGTTTATTATGAAAAAGACAAACACCAGTAAAGCTAGCACGGTTAAGCAGCTTTTTGCCCTGCTTATTGAAAAAAAGGCCTGGTGGATGATTCCCATGGTTTCGGTGTTTTTGGCGCTTGGACTTTTGTTGGTACTGACCCAGAGCAGCGGAGCGCTCTCGCCATTTATCTACGCACTATTCTAAATCTCGGGATTAGGTAAAGCGCCCTCAATGACCGGCTTAAGCTCCTGATGAGAGTCTCTGAAGCCCTTGTCTGAATGATAAAGAAAAGAAATAACTTCTGCGACCAACCTATAGGTCTCAGGCGAGATATATGCCCCTGGCGGTAACTTAGAAAGTAGCTCGGCAAGGGTTTGGTCTTCTTGGATAGGGATTTCGTGAGCTTGTGCCAGCTCTAGAATTTGGCGGGCAACCTCACCTGCCCCGCTGGCAATGATGCGCGGTAATTCATCAGCCTCGCTATACTGCAAAGCAACAGCCTGCTCGCGGCGTTTCGGTGAGTGGGATTCTTCTACGCTCATCCTGCCTTGCGTTCCTTAGAAAGTTCACTGGGCAATCTCCAGCCACCCGGCTTTGGCTGCTCATCGTTACCAAACAGTAGCGAATTTGAGCGCTCGTAATCGTAAAGTGCATCTATAAATGAGGTGGTAGCTCTCGCTGCGTATTCCGAAATAAAGAAGTTAAGTGACCGGCTTGAATGCGCTATCGCTCTCTTCAAATCTCGATCTACCGGGGTCATATTGTCGCCATTTTCCAAAAATATTTGGCGAAACTGCTTGGCAAGCTCCTCGGCAGTGGTGTCGTCCTCCCACTCGCACATTTCAATCAAACGGTGAGCCCGAGTGCGCTTTGATTCGCGAAGTACAATAAAACGGGCAATAAAGGCTGTGCGCCTTGCTTGAATGACTGACAAAGTTTGTTCAGTTGCCACCCCAGTATCGGCGCTGTCGGCCGAGTTCGTTTGTTGCATAAAACACCTACTACCAATGCAAACTTGAATTTAATCGCGGGGCTGTATAAGAGAATCGACAGCCGAGAGTCCAAACTTAACCCAAATGTGTAGAGCTTGACTGGGAAGCCAAACACAAAGCTAGCAATATCAACATATTAGCCTACACAACCAGTAGCCCTCACATAAGCAACCACAAAATTCGACGGAAGCTATCTTGAACCTCAGCAGATTCCCCCTTCGCCCTCGCAACCGTAGCCACAATGGGATAAATTACTGAGTTCTGTATGCTTAAAAGAATTCAAGAATTTAAAACCAAACGTCTCGCAATTATCTGGGACGATATCGGCACCCAGCCTCGTGGCATTTTGTGCGCTCCAGCACAGCACATCGACGTTAAGCTTTTTAACCATCTTATTTCCCTCAGTTTTGGAATCGTGTTTGCAGCGCTCAGTGACGCCAGGGCAAGAGCTTTTGGTTTACAATTTATGGAGCGGCGCACACAGGACGAACACGCAAGCAAATCGGACTTGCCTTTGTATCAGTCTGTTGAAGCGCGAGAAGGAGTTACAACCGGAATTAGCGCAGCTGATAGAGCTCATACCGCACAAGTGCTGGCATCCGAGCACCCGCAACCAAGACTCCTCATCACTCCAGGTCATATGTTTCCAGTTGCTACCTGTACCGGTGGGATACTCGTAAAAACTGGGTTTCCAGAAGCTGCCCTCGATCTCGTGATGATTGCTGGATTTAATGACGTTGCGCTCTATCTCGATTTGGTAACTTCAACAGGAGAGCTTGCAGAATTTGCTGTAGCCGAAAATTTGGCTAAAGGCGCTCAGTTTCCTTTTGTTCGCATGAGCGAACTCATTAGACATAGACTTCAAACCGAACCACTCATCGAGCGCATAGCCGAGGCTAAACTTCCAACTCAGCGTGCCGGCGAATTGAGAAGCTTCATTTATCGCTCGCTGCTGCATGAGGGCGAACATGTTGCGCTTGTAAAGGGTGAAATACATTCAGGCACCCCCACCCTGGTGCGAGTACAACCAGAGCACACCTTTTCAGATGTCTTTGGAGGATCCGCTCATAACTCTAAGGCACTCCTTAATGCCGCTCTCGAAGCGATTGGGGGCCATGGCAGCGGAGTTTTAGTCTACCTGAGACGGCCGGCGCTCGGAGCTCTGTCGGAGCAAATTGAAGCTCTTGAGACCTCCCATTCCCCTCACAGCATGAAGGAATACGGAATTGGAGCTCAAATTTTGAGAGACCTTGGCGTGCGAAAAATAGAACTCCTCACTACCTCGAAACGAAGTCTTGTTGGGCTCACGCCCTTTGGCCTCGAAATTGTTTCTCAACGTGCCCTTGTCCCAGACTCCTCAATCCATTCTATCTGAATCTTATGAGCTCAATTACTTTTGCCGACGTCGTACACCAATCCATTTCATTTGCGGAGGACAATGCCGCAGAGTCGTTAGTGCTCAAACTGCTAGATACGCCCTGGGTGCAGCGTCTCCGCGATGTGAGCCAGACGGCGAACACCAGGCTTGTTTATATGTTTTCTGAACATTCACGTTTTGGGCATAGTCTGGGAGTCGCGTATCTAGCCTGTCAGCTTATGCGCAAACTGGAGTCTTCTGGCACTACTGAGGTTAAAACGTATGCGCCTGCCGTTGCCGCGGCTGCACTTTTGCATGACATCGGTCATATAGCCCCAGGCTCGCATACAGCCTATCGCACCTGGTTCCCGAATGCCCACGACGATCATGAGCAAATCGCCGTACGAATTATTCAAGACGATGCGAATTTATCCGAACTGTGTAAGCGCGTCTCCCCTCACCTAGCGGAACAGGTGAAGCATATTCTAACAGAGTCTCCTCAAGTGCCCGCCTGGACCTGGGAAATCATTTCCGGTGGGGGCTGGAACGTTGATCGAGGGAATTGGTGTATCGTTGATAGCGTGCTCGGTGGGGTAAGCTATGGGCATTACAATATCCCCGCAATAACCGACTCTATTGTCGTAACCAAAGATGGGCATCTTGCGCTAAAAGAAAATCGCCTCGACGCCATGATGCATTTTGCGGTTTCGCGGCATGCACTCTACCGGCAGATGTACCAGCATCGCGTCTTATTAGCAGCCGACACCATTAACGCAGCTATCGCCAAAAGAGCACGCGCTATACGTTCGACTCTCCCCTTTTGTGACGAAGTTATGTCAGCGGTGCTTGCTGCCGAGTCTCCGAACCAACTGTCGCTGGCCCATCTTTTTGAAATGCGAGAATCGTGGTGGCGCTATCACTTACATCGCTGGACAAGCGCGAACGACTCGTTACTCGCGGATCTTTGCCGCCGACTTATAAATCGTAACCTTCTTAAAACGATTCGAATTACAGAAGGTGAAGATGCGTTAGCTCTAGAACAATTGGCCCGCAAACGTTCATCAGAATTGGGGTTCGATCCTGACTATTATGTTCACCGTATTACGACAGCACCAGTACATTCCGGCGACTCAGATCGATCTATGCAAGTGCTATTGGACAATGGTCAAAGCCGCTCGCTTAAAGAGGCGGACAGTTTAATGAACCACCTGCTTGCAGAGTCAAGCGGCAATCAGCGCATTTGGTTGGCACTGCCCGAAGAGGTTAAAAAATCATTAGGGCGAGTGCGCTAGGGTGTTAGTCCTAGACACTCACGAGATCAGCCCGTGATTGCGACGCGGTTTAAAAGTTCCCTCGCTTGCCTTTGAACCTCCTCCAAGCCTGCCCCCGTATCGCCAACCGAAATAGAAACTGAATTTTCCGTCGCTTCCGGCTGAATAGCTTCATTTCCCGTTAGAAAATAAAAGTGCAGCTGCTTTCGCTTACTGGAATCAAACAGCCCTGCCGAATGCAGCACAAAAAGTCCAAGCGCTCGACTTGCTGGATTTGCCGCAACAATAAAGGCAATCGGAGATGACTCGGCACCACTGAGGCTTCCCTCAAGCCAATGAGAATTTTCTTTGAACTGAGAAAGCACACTCTCCAATTCAAGTCTCAAACGTTCACTGTTCTCTCCCAACTGCTGCCTGAGTGGCTCAAACTCGTTTCTGAGAATGGCGCCAGGATCCTTTTTCCTTTGAACCAGCCGACGGGCCATCGCAGCAGTCATGTAGTCGACCGGGGCATAGTCATCGGTAAGTAATGTGTAATCATCCAAAACAAAGCGCTCAGCAAGGATACGGCGCTCATCAAGGTAATTTAAGAATGTGGAATCCTGAGTTTGGGCGGCTCGCTCTTGCCAGGTCAGCGAAGGGTTCGCAGCAAACCCCACATACATCAAATTTTGAGGTTCATAAAAGCGCTTTGGGTATAGAGCGAATAAATGGGCATCTTTAAAAACTTCTTTAAAGGTACGTAGTTCGGACAGAGTCAGTGAAGGCTGAGCCCGTGATAAACTTCCTATCATATTGGCAAAAAAGAGCCCGTGGGGCGAAAGCTTTTCTTGCACAAGTTTGAAAAATTCAACCGAAGTAAAATGGGCCGGTACCGAATATAACGAGTGGTAGGTATCCCCAAATATAAGATCATAGTTACCCTCAGAATCGTACAAAAACCGGCGTCCGTCAGTGATATGAACCCTCAGACGATCAGATTCGGGTAATCCAAAATAGCGATGTGCGACTCGATGAAGTTCAGGTTCAATTTCAACAACGTCAACAATTACATCTGGATAATGTTCAAGGAGCAATTTAGGCACCAAAAATGCCCCACCACCAAGCACTAATGCTCGCTTGGGACCACCGGGCACCAAAGAAGCAAGCTTATAAAATTCCAAAAAAGGCAAAGCTGCATCGCTAGAATCCCGGAAGATTGCGCCAGAGGAGCTGAGATCTTGATGAAGCACAATGGCTGGCCGCCCATCAATTTGCTCTTCTGCGACTATGATACGCTCATAAACACCATCCTTGGCATAAACCACCTCCGGTTCAAATGAGGGGATAAGCTGCATGAGTGTAAAGAGCCCCACTCCAGCAAGAAATCGGGTTACTGCAGGCACTTTCCCGCCAGGAAGCATCACTAATCCCAATGTGCCGAGAAATAATAGAAAGAGGCCCGTCGCCCACATAATCGTGTTCACGCCGAAATGCGGGATAAGGAAAAAACCAGTTCCGACACTTCCGGTAATGCTTCCGAAGGTTGACCAAAAAAAAGTCGTTCCTGAAATATTCCCAATTCCTCGCTCCGCAAATTTTAACGCTTGCAATTTTATAGCGTAAGGCGAGAGCATTCCTAAAAGAACTGCCGGAACAGAAAAGAGGAAAAATGCCGAAATCAGAGGGCCTTCAACGGTCGAAAAAGTATATGCCAAGAACGGCAGGACAAAAAGGCTCAGCGCATGAAACGCCAGCACCAGCAGGCCACTCAGGCTAATCAATCCAAAAAAATGTTTTTCTGATGGATTTTTATCTGCCCTAATTCCGCCTAAGTAGTAACCGACCGAAAGAGCCAGAAGAATGGTGCTGAGCACACTCGAAAAGTTAAAGATAGTGTTACCAAAATACGGCGAGAGAATGCGCACTGCAACAACTTCAATAACCAAAATTGCTGCACCAGTTAAAAAAACTACTGGAAGAAAATAATTCATCGCCATCACACTCCGAAAAAACATCATGTTTTAAGGACTTTTATGATTTCCTCTCCTAGAGGGACTGTAGCTCAGCGCCATTACACAAACGTGCCGCCAGGGGGAAATCCACAGAGAGGGATTAAGCATGCTCCCATAGGAAAATTATATTAAGACGAGCTCAATACCCTACTGCTTTGGGTTTTCCCTAACAGACGCCAGCACCCCGGACAGTCTTTGTTTAAGGTAGTCTATAAAGCTGTCTTCAGGAAAGAGACAAAGCTCAACCGGGAGCACGTATAACTGAGGATGGATTGAGGAAAACTTAACCAAATCCTTCTCGGTACACACTACAGGCATTTCCGGACCAAATTCTGCGCTTATTTTTTCTATATCGGCAACTCTAAGGTGATGATGATCAGGGAAATAGTAACTTTTCAAACAAGAGAACCCGAGTGCTGCAAGCGATCGCTCAAAGGCCTCCGGATGTGCAATTGCGCTGAGTGCAACTACCTGTCGCGGCGGCAGAAGCAGCGTCTTACTGCCTGCCTGCTGAACGCCCGTAGATTTATAACCTGCTTGGGTCACAAACAAAGAAGGGGGAATACTACTCGAAAGCGATTGGGGTAATGTGAGGTGCTCATGCTGGAGCTCTCGATTCACCACGACGAGGACATCCGCGCGCTTTAAGGCCAGTAAAGGTAATTCTCGAAAGAGCCCCCAGGGCAATAGTCTCGGGGAGGAAAGCGAATCTCCCGTCTTTTCGTTCCCTAACTTCGCCATCACTATATTTAGATTTCGATGTAATCTTCGATGCTGAAACCCATCATCAAGAATAATTACGTTTCCGAGCCCCTGACTTTCAATCCATTTTGCGCCTGCAACTCGGTCCTTGGAAACAACAACCCGAGCTCCACATCGCGTCAATAATAATGGCTCATCTCCGACTCTGTTACTGAGATCTTTCTCTGAGACAAGCAAAGGCCCAGCCTCAGTTCCGCCATAACCACGGGACAGAATCACGGGCGCGAGTCCCCAACTTTTCAAAAGCCGGGTTACATAGAGACACATCGGTGTTTTGGCATTCCCGCCAGCGGTGAGATTCCCCACACTCAAGACACAAAGTCGGCTCTCAAAACTTGGCAACAAACCCCAATCATACAAAGTGTTGCGAATTTGCATAACGCAGCAGTAGGCCCAGGCGAGCAACTGTAGCACGCATTCGGGCGTACCTGCTCTTAGGCGTTCGGCGCGCGCTAGCCAAGACATTTCATTCTCCTTCTAAAGAATTCTTGATTGAATAAGAGCATCTTTAACAGCCTCCGCAGATCGAGACGTCCGATCAGCAATTTCTCGAGCTTTCTGTCCCTTCACTTGAAAAACCTGGGGTGATTGAATAAGCGCGTTTAATATCTCGTGCACACTCTGAGGGGAGCAAATGGTTTGGGCTGCGCCTTGTTCCAAAAGTTCCTGGGCTATAGGTTCTATATTTTGGATATACGGTCCAAAACAAAGTGAGACCCCAGCTGCGGCTGCTTCTAGCGGATTGTGCCCACCGACAGGCACAAGCGTCCCGCCAACGAAGGCAAGCTGCGCACCTTGGTAAAACTGCGAAAGTTCACCGATTGAATCTAGCAACACCACGTCAACATTTGCGGTTTTTGGACTCGCAGAAACAAGGTGGGAATAAAAAGAAAAGGGCACGCCCATTTTTGAAAGCCAAGTTGCAAAGTATTCAAACTTTTCTGCGTGTCGCGGTGCGATAAGAAAATAATGCGAACCGCTAGCGCATGACTCTGCAATAGCCGATTCAAAAAATACTTCCTCCCCAGGCCTCAGACTACCCAAAACTACAATAGGTTTTTCAGAATCAAAAATAGAAGTGAGCCTTGCAGAACTCTTTGGGGACCCGGTCGGCAATCGATATTTGGTGCTACCGGTGATCAGAGCACAGCGATCATTTTTGAGCAGCGTACCAACTCGTTCAGCACTTCGCGCTGAAACTGCAAAGATAGGGTGTACCACAGCAAAAAGTGGCCGAAAAAACCAAGCGAGGCGTTTATAACGTGGCCAAGAACGGTCCGAAATAAACGCGTTTACCCAAACTACTTGAATCTTATTTTTTTGCAAAAAATAAAGGCAAGCAGGCCAAATCTCTGTTTCGAAGAGATACACTCGCGTAATTTCTACCCGGCGAAGCGCCACGAAATAAAATAAATACGTATCAAACGGTAGAAGACGGAACTCATGAGCCAATTCATGCACTCGGTCTTTTGCGGAAGCTGACGTGGCTGTAACCAAAAACTTTGAGTGAGGCTCGCGCTGGGCATACCACTCAAGTAAGGGCACAATCCCTGTCATTTCGCCAAGCGAGGCTCCGTGGAACCAAAGGTACTTTCCCGCAGGAAGATTCCACAAACCCACACGCTGCCACAATAATTGACGTCCACGTTTAAAAAACGCGAGGAATACCAAGACCAGAGGGCTCAGTATTAGTATCAGAACGTTATAGAATAAAAGGAACGCCCGATGCATCATCAACCTTTTTTGTCGCCTGATTAAGCAAATCGTCCAGCTTTTGGGTATATATTTGCACCTCTTCTGCGGTGAGCCGCCGGGGCACCGTAAGGCCAGGGCCGCGTATACCATGAACAGTCGCGAAAAATTTAGGCAGCATCATTTTGTCCCAGCTTTTAAAGCGCCAATGTGCTGAACTCGATCCAGACATCGGGTAAATCGTGGCACCACAAAGCTGTGCAATTCGAATAACCCCCTCTTTAGATTTCTGATTTGGGCCTCTTGGGCCATCTGGGGTCAACGCAATATCCGCCCCAGATTTAAGCACCTCAATTAGTTTTCTACTGGCTTCAACGGCACCTCTACTCGACGAACCTGCGACCGAGTCCAGTCCAAAAAACTTCATAATTCGAGCGGCAATTCTTCCATCTGAATGCCGGCTAATGAGAGCAACCATTCTCGCTCGTGCGCTTGTACGCTGGTCACAATATCGAATGAGTGCTCCCGACATAAGCTGCCGCCCATGCCAACTCACAAATATACGGGGCCCAGGCCCGGCCCAAAAATTTTCAGTTTCAAGCTCTCCAACCAATCGCCAACGCCAGGTACATGAAATAAGTCGAATAACACACACGCCGAGGGTGCCTAATACGAGCTCCTTAAGTCGTGCGCCAAAACCGGGAACAGCACCAGCACTTCCTAACGTAGTATCCTGAACATGGGTCACTATTGCACCAATTTTTGATTGTCCGCGTTCTCAACCTCAGAACCTCGGTCTGCAAACTGCAAATCATGCAGCTTGGAGTACTCGCCTCCAAGCGCCAAAAGCTGATCGTGGGTTCCACGCTCAACGATAGCGCCATCGCGCATTACCACGACAAGATCAGCATTGCGAATGGTCGATAATCGGTGGGCAATTACAATCGCCGTGCGTCCCTTAAGCAGCCCATCCAAAGCCGACTGAACCTCTCGCTCCGCTCGGTTGTCTAGTGAGGCTGTGGCTTCATCTAGGATAAGGACTGGCGCATTTTTTAATATTGCACGGGCAATTGCTATACGCTGCCGCTCGCCACCTGAAAGTGAGAAACCACCCTCTCCTAACACGGTGTGGTACTGCGCAGGCAACTGCTCAATAAATCCATCGGCAAAAGCAGCCTGGGCCGCAGCTTTCACCTCCTGCTCCGTCGCGTCCGGCTTGCCGTAGGAAATGTTATTAAAAACCGTATCATTGAACAGAAACGTATGCTGGCCAACCATGGCTATCCGCGACCTTAGTTCAGCAATTCGAACAGTTGAAATATCTATCCCTCCGAGGGTGACGCGCCCAGTGCCCGGATCCATGAATCGAGGAATAAGATCTACCAGGGTTGACTTTCCAGCTCCAGAAAAGCCCACTATCGCAACTGTTTTCCCCTCAGGAATATCGAGGCACACATTACGCAGCGCCAAAGTCTGTTCACGTTCCGAGCTGCTACGACCCAGCGTTCCGTCTTGGCTGCGATAACTAAATGCAACATTCTCAAAACAAAGCTGATTACTTGGGGTTAATGTGCGTGGAGTTTTGGGGTCCGCGACAGAGGCTTGTGCATCCAGCACTTCAAAAATACGCTGAGCTCCAGCCAAACCTTGCTGCACCACACCATTCACGCGACTTAATTTTTTAAATGGGTCGTACATGAGAAACACGGCAATAAGGAAGGCAATAAAATCGCCCTGGCTCCGAAAACCGCTCATTACCGAAAAACCACCATACAGAATTACTCCTGAGATGGCGAACATAGCTAACACTTCATTGACTGGGCCAGTAAGCGCTCGAAACTTTTCAGATCGAATAAAGGTTGCAGTTAGTTTTTCATTTTCAGCTTCAAATCTTTGGGCTTCTTTTTCTTCGCGAGCGAAAATTTTTACCACCCTATGCCCGACGACCGCTTCTGACATCATGCTAGAGAGCGCCCCAATGGCATCTTGTCCCTGTTTGCTAAGCTTGCGTAGTTTTCTACCAAACCGATACACCGGAAGAATGCCGAGCGGAAACGCCAACGCGGCTATGCCGGCCAGGACCGGATCGAGGTAGATAGCCGAACCAAGCAAAGCAACAACTCGAATAATATCTCGCAAAACGGCGGCTGCCGAGTCGGTAAGCAAAGTCCTCACGAGTACCACGTCGCTGGTGATGCCCGTAAGCAACTGCGCGGAAGAGTTTCGCAGAAAAAAATCAGGAGAGAGTGTGAGAATATGGCGATTAAATTGATTACGAATATCTCGCACAATAAAATGCCCGATTCGGGCCATCAGAAACTGTTGACCAAAATCAAGTAACGCACGCACAAGAGCAAAAACAATTAGAGCAAGAGGCAACAACGTGAGCAGCTCGCGATTGTGCGCCGAAAACACCCCATCAAGCACATACTTGACCAGGAATGGGACCACTCCATCCGTAGCCCCAAAGAGAACCATGCAAAATAATGCAAAAATAAACTGAGAACGGTACGGCCTAAGGTAGCCCAGCACACGCCCCAAAAGTGCCCCCCCAATAGGGACTCGCGGAGCAGCCTCTAGGTGAGACTTAAATTCTTGTTCGCTTTTGCTCTTGGGGACTGACATGAAAAAATTTTTAGTTCTAATTGGTGAAGTTAGTTCGCCGGCGACGTCGCACTATATAATATTTTCAAGGACTTATCAAAAAACATGAAGAGTCCGCGGAACGAACCAAAACTACTGGATTTTGTGGGCAATTTTGCGAATGAGCGGGCTCGCGCGCCGGCGTTACGCGGGCTTACTGGGCATGGTTAAGAGAAAAGCTCCGCGATTCTCTACCTTAAAGCTTTTTCGCACAGAGGGCATAAGCGCCTCAGGCACCGCATCCTGGCGCAGCCAAAGCATAACTATATGACTTGAATCTCGTAATGAGTGTTGAAATCCAAGCAAGTAGGCCAATAACGACGGCTTAAGCGACAAACAGGCGGACATATCGAGGACCCAGTGCTGAATGCCATCATTTGAAGAAGTGAGAGAATTGAGAGCATTAATTATTGGCTCAGGTTCGGGGCAGCGCGTTTCTGACGGGAACTGAAGCACGAGGCAGCGATCCAGGCGCAGATGCGACAGCCCACAGGCATGGGTGTACACCGGCGGTAACAATATTTGGCGTCCGCTGAGCAATTCATTGAGTGGGGTGATCCAGCTAGGCCTCTCTTCCCCTTTCACAAGACGAGCGGCTAATGCAGCGTTACTAAGAAAGCGGAGATGAATTTCGTCAAGCTCCTGTCCTCGAAACGGCGCATCCATATCCTGGGTCAAAGCCCTCCGTAGAACGCTAACCGCTTCCTCTGGAGCAGCGTCGGTCAACGACTCAGCGGCCGCACCAGATTGAGCAACTTTATCAAGATAGGTTTCTAAGATTGGCAGGTTGTCAGTATTCATGAGCTTCCAAAAGCTGTCGACTGTTTTTTTAAATTACACTCCAATCGGTCGTTATAAACCGTCCGGGATAACTAATTTTAGGAAAAGGAACGAAGGGCCTCACAAAACATCGCAGAGGCGACGCGCTCATCACCACCCCTGTGCGGCCAGGCCCTCAATATTTTTCGTATGCTGCGCTGATTAAAGTGATTGATCAAGCGGTTTCTCTGGAAGATCGCAATCTTGCTGGATGTGAATCAGTAGTTTACAGTTTTATCAGCTCCCAACCTGAGAGATTCACATAATGTTTTGGAAACTTTGTGTTTATGAAAAAGCTGCTGATAATTTTTGTTTCAATTGCGCTGCTTGTAATAGGTGGACTTGTGTACCTATCTTCTCAAGCTTCTTCAATTGTCGCTGGATATAAACCACAAATTGAGAAGGCAGCCAGTGAGGCACTAAAGGCAGACGTGACGCTTGGCGCCCTCAGTGCAAAGGCTTTCCCGCGTATTTCAGTTTTAATTGAAGATGTTCTGGTAAAGCCGAAAAACTCAGTAAGCAAAGGGTTCCAACTAAAAAATCTAGCGCTCGATGTCGCGCTATTCCCTTTGCTTACGGGCAAACTTCAAGTCTCCCGCCTGCTTATAAATCAACCAGAACTCCGCCTCACCAAACACAACAATAAAATATCAATAGAAGGCCTCGAAAGTTCTGACGACTCCCCGCAAGCCAAAGAAGGAAACCAAACACCGAGCGGCGGTACGGGAAACACGGACAAGGCAGCTTCAATACCAGCACTTCCTCCCGGCACCTCTTTCGCACTGGATGAATTTCGTCTTGAAAAGGCTTCTCTCACCCTAACTGACAAAGACACCGGCAAAAAAGTACAGGTGCAGGAAGTAACTGTTGCCACTTCAGCCACAGTATCAGGCAGTACTCTTTCTTTAGGGAAGCTTACAGGAAATGTCAGGGCTGCGGATAATTTTACTCTAAAATTTGGCTCACCCTCGATAACACTTGATATTGATTCTGGTGCGTTTGAGGCTCAAAAAGTTGCGCTCGTACTATTGAACGGACAAGTAGCGCTAAACGCCAAAGGAAACGTCAAGAAGCAGTCCATCAAATTTGAGTTAGATTCGCCTGAAGCACTCGATCTACAGGGACTACAATCCCTGGCGCCGCTCGCACCAGCACTTAATGAAGTAAAAGTATCCGGTCAGGTGCGTCCAAGATTAAATGGCGAACTACGCGGCTCCGAACTTCAAGCACAAGGCGCAATTACTCTCAGCTCCCTCGGGGTATCGAAAGGAGCGCTGATGATTAGCGATCTGAGTGGCGAAATTAAACTGAGTTCGAGTAACGGAACCCAGCAAGTTGCATCAAACGGAATTGGATTCCTTCTTGGATCTGCGCCCCTCAAAGCTGATTTTGAAGCCGCACTTAATTCTCAAGAACTCAAACTTTCAAAATTTAACCTCGCTGCCTTTAGCGGCACGGTGACTGCCTCAGCACTCCTTAAACAAAATACTCAATCGTTTGAATCAAATTTCTCCGTTCAGAACATAAAAATGGAGGAATTAAGTGCAGGGCTCGCACCCCAAGCCCCACAAATTATTACTGGCGTACTCAGTAATACTTCCGGTCAGCTACGGGGCATCCTCGGCGAAAAAATGATGGAAAGCCTTAATGGAACAGCCAGCTTTAAGCTAAGCGATGGCACCTTAAAGGGAGTAAACCTAGCCGGTGATGTGCTGCGGGCAGTTAAAAACCTTCCATTTCTCTCCGGCTCGTTAGAATCAGGGGTGCCTGCTGAGTCAAGAGAGGCAGTAAGTTCTCCGGACACCGCACTTAAGGAACTCTCTGGGGACTTCATAATTGCGGGTGGTGGGCTTAGCACCCAAAATCTAAAGTTGCTCAGCACGGTGTTTAACCTCGCTGCTCGCGGACGGGCTGGCTTTGATGCTGTGGTTGACATGCAGGCTGACATTCTTTTTGATCCTGCTATATCTGCCGCCTTAATTGCAAAAACGAAGGAGCTGCAAGCTCTGCGCAATGCTGAGGAACGCCTCGTATTCCCAATCGCAATTCAAGGCAAGGCACCTAAGCTGGTAGTGCTCCCAGACCTTGCGAAGATTATTACCGCTGCAACTTCGGGGGCCCTACGCGAAAAAGCTACTGGGGCACTGCAAAAATTACTTGGTGGGGAAAAGAAGAAATCCGGCGGCTTGTTTGGGTTTTAGGCACGTATCGCATCAAGGACAGCGACGCAGAGATTCTAAAAATAGTCCGATTTTTCAAAGCGACGGGCTTCATTTTGCGTCTTTTCCTGATACTGCCCCCGAGCTACTCTAGGGCATTATGAGAACAGTATTATTTGCCCTGCTTGTTGCGCTCGCTCCACTTACGGCTCATGCAATTACCATTGATGAGTTTGATGGACAGCAGTCGGCTGCTATTTCCCCAGGGCAAGGACCTGGCACTTCGGTAGTCGGTTTAAACTCCTGCATTGGTGGCACTCGATCATTGGAAGTAAATCTCTCTGCTGGAGGAAACCCGTTCGAGCGTCTTCTCACCACAGTTTTTTCGGGCTTTCTTAGTCATTCTCAGGAGAGCTCGATTGCGGGCACTTCCGTGCTTGCATGGGATGCCGATATGTCCCCAGCGCTTTTTGATGCCGGACTTGGTGGAATTGATCTTACTCAGGATGGCGCCACAGCTTTTGAAATTCAGGTTGTCAACTACGACGCTCCCAATAATCTTCCACTCCCCCTATTTTTGAGAGTCTATGATGCGTCGGATCCCTTCAAAGTCTCCCAAGGCTCCGTAATTCTTAATTCTGCGATAAGCACTGGACCGGGGCAAATTCCGCCTTCTGTTTTTATCCCTTTTGTTAGTCTGCAAGGAGTCGGAGCTAATGGCGCTGCAGATCTTACTACAGTTGGAGCAATACAATTTGTCGTCGATGGGGGCGCAACAATTGCTGCTGACCTCCAACTTGATTGGATTGGCACCAATGGACTTTGTAAATTAGTGCCTAACGCTCAGGGACGGGTTATCGATCAGTGCGGCGTTTGTGGTGGCGATAATTCAACTTGCCTTGACTGCGCCGGCATTCCGAATGGCAGCGCGACTGAGGATCGCTGCGGGGTTTGCAATGGAGATGGGAATTCTTGCCTTGAGTGCCAGAATCAAGATTTGAGCCCAAAACAAGCAGCTCTTGATGGCGGAGCAAAAAATCAGGAAAAGCAGATTAAATATCTCGCAAAATTGCTCCTCAAGCATAAACCGACAAAAACCAATAAAACCTGGGTTAAGACCACCTTGTCCAAAGTGCATGAGTTACAGGTGCGCAATTGGATCTTGTCGTGGACATTACCGTCAGACTCCGTTGTATGTGGGAATCAGATTTTCTGCTCAAGCGTAAGCAATCAGTGGATCATTGATGAGTATCAGGGCCACAATGACGAGCTCTTAGCGATAGCAAATGAATTTTTTGCGCGTATTAAAAAATCGAATAAACAAGCGGGCAAAACTGCTGCAAACTACATGAAGAAGGTAAAAAAGCAGCATGCCGACAACTACGCGCTATCTCTTCAAGTGCCTGCTACACAATCGAGCTGTAGTTAAGAGCGTTGCCTATGTCTCGACTCGGACACTTTTTTACCACAGGGAACGCGGGGTTTCGCAGAGGAAGACTGCCTACTTTTAGGGAGTAAATGCGCACTAAGCTCCTTCGCTCACTTTCCCCTCTGCGTATATACCGCTCACGATTTAAATTTCCGCCTTTAGCCACTGTAAACTTGAGGTGAGCGGTATATAGCGAGGCAGAGCCGAGCCAGGGGCAAATATACTGGGCGTTATGTAAATGAGTCGCCCGCAGGGCGTCAAAACCCTTAATTCCCTATCTTGTTAGCGCTACCGCGCTGCCCTTTTTTGTATGAGCGGTATATTTGTTGATGGCTACGGCTTCGCCTGCGCAATATACTTCGCGATGAAAAGTGGGTGGTAAAGGCGGAAATTCATTCTGCGCTCAGTATATTCGTGTTCTCTGTGGTAAAAGCAAAAAGGCTTACAGTTGTGTAAAATACTTGCGACAGGCGCAATATTTTTTATCTACCACAGGGATAGGCAGGGCAGATAAGGGCACGCGAGTTAACTTAGTTCTGATTTACCGGCCAGTAGAGCTGAGCATCGAACCAAAAACCCAGCTCACTCCGACCCTACTCCGCCCCTACTCCGCAACCTCAATGCTCATTTTCAGCAAAGCCGCCGCATATGTTTTGCCTTGGGCATCTGTTTTTAATGACAAAGTTCCGCCGCCACCCAAAGATTGGTGGAGTAGAAAATTAAGCGCGCCTAAGTTTGGCAACTCAAAGCGTTCCACTTTCCCATTACAAATTCCACGGAAATGCTCTTTTACCTTCTCGGCTGTCACGTACTTGACCAGTAACGGATAGTATTTTGGCTCAAGCGCAATGAGACCAACATTAGCTGTATCTCCCTTGTCACCTGAACGGGCATGCGCAATTTCAATTAACTGGATCTTTTTCATAGCAATGCCTACTTAGAGCAAATCAACTTGGGGTTTTACGAGATCGCGAGCAATAAGCGCAGGCCAATAGGCAACAATTTGTTGCACGGCAGGCCTACCCCCGGCAAAGCCAGTCACCGAAGGAGGGCCAGTTAATACTAAAGGAGCGATCTCTTTAGTAAACCGCTCAACGGCGGCTTCGTCCTGTGAGCGCACAGCCACTCGGAATGTGACTTCTGGAATTTCTGGGTCTTCGGTATCGGTGAGTGGGCCCCAGCATGAATTTACTCCCACAATCTCTGTAAGCACCTCATCGAACTTAAGCCCCAAATCGTTCAGGCGGGTTTTTAAAATCTCTCCTGCAACACGAGCCTTCTTTACAGCTTGAGGCCAGGTGTAGACAAGGGTGCCCGCCGCCTTAAATCCATTGTCATAACTGACAGAAACTTTCAAAAATGGAGTCTTTGGTTTGCCTTTTATTCCTGTCACTCGCACACGGTTTTCGCCATCCTGTGCAAGCTGAATGGAGGTAAAATCAGCTATTACATCTGGGGTAATGTAGGCATTGGGGTCTCCCATTTCATAGACGAGCTGCTCTTTAACACTACGCACATCTACACGTCCGCCCGTACCTTGATGCTTGGTGATAACAAAAGATCCGTCAGCACTGGCCTCAATAATTGGAAAGCCAATTCGCGCCATATCAGGAATGTTTTGCCAGTCAATTGAGCAGTTGCCGCCCGAACATTGAGCACCACATTCAATTATATGGCCTGCCACTGTTCCTGCCGCCATCTTATCCCAATCTTCAAAGGACCAGCCGAACTCGTGAATCATGGGGGCGAGAGAAAGCCCTGTATCAGTTACCCTTCCGGTAATTACAATCTGAGCACCAGCCGCCAAGGCCTTGACCATTGGTTCAGCGCCAAAATACACGTTGGCGCTCTGAATTTTTGATTGGATATCGCTAATCGGTCGGCCCGTATCCATGTCGTTTAGGGCATGCCCGGAAGCGACGAATTCACCAACCCGCCCCGCAATATCATCCCCCGAAACAACTGCAATTTTAATCTTTTGGCTTAAGCCCAACTTTTCTGCAACTTTGCGAACGGCGCGAGCGCAGGCATGCGGATTAACTCCACCCGCATTGGCCATCACCTTAATGTTGCGCTCAACCAATGTGGGCATGATGCGTTCCATCAATGGAACAAAATCTCTGGCATATCCCATTTCTGGGTTTTTGAGCTTCTGTTTCATCATGATGGACATGGTTACCTCAGCAAGGTAATCCAGCATCAAATAGTCAATTTGGCCCTTGCTTACCTGATGTACAGGAGCCTCAAGCCAGTCACCCCAAAAGCCTTGTCCAGCGCCAATTCGAATTGTTTTCATAGGTTGAACTTTTAGCATAAACTTATTGGCGCTTCCATATGAGCCTCATGGAGCAAAAATGCTGATTTTGAGGAAGGCCACGGCCTTAGCACAATGAGCCTCATTTGACCCTTTTATAAACCCAAGGTAACTTTGGGTTTATGTCAGCAACTCAGATTAGTTCCCAACTGATGTCTCGAGCCCGCCCCCTATTCTCGTCTGTTGATCAGAAACCACTAAAACGCATCTTACTGAGCGAAGGACAGGATAACAGGGTACAAGAGGCCGCTTCCCAAATAGCTCAGTTGGGGTTTGCCCGTGTAAGCCTGCTTTGTTCAGAGGCCATTAAACCTATTCCAGGTGTCGAAATCATTCCTCTCCATGAACACCCAAAGGCACATACGGGTGCCAAGGAGCTTTGCCAGCGAAGAGCCCATAAAGGTATGCAGCTTGCAGAAGCGCAGAGTCTTCTTAAGACTCCACTATTTCTCGCTGCCACACTCTTACAAAGTAACGCTTATGACGCCGTCATTTCCGGTGCCGTACACACCACCGCAGACGTACTAAAGGCCGGAATGTACTGCCTCGATAAAGCGGCAGGAACTTCTACAATTTCGAGCTTTTTTCTGATGTGTTTTTCCAACCGCCCACCCCTCACCTATGCCGATTGCGGCGTGGTCCCAGCTCCCTCTGCTTCCGAGCTTGCTGAAATTGCGCTTGGGGCGGCATACGCTCACGAAAAACTTACCGGGGAATCCCCACGTGTTGCATTTTTGTCTTTTTCTACCCATGGCAGTGCAGCACACGAACGAGTGATCAGTGTAAAAGAGGCGCTTTCTATTTTTCGATCAAAAGCCCCCACTATTCTCGCCGATGGCGAACTTCAGTTTGATGCTGCCTTTGTTCCCGAGATTGCTGCCCGCAAATGCCCTACAAGCTCGCTTAACGGAAATGCAAACGTGTTTATTTTCCCCGATCTTAATTCAGGCAACATTGCCTACAAAATTACTGAAAGACTTGCCGGTGCCACTGCCTTAGGGCCTATTGTACAGGGCTTTGCAAAACCTTGGCTGGATTTGTCTCGTGGATGTTCAAGCGAGGATATTGTAAAAGTCGCGGCCATCGCAGCCCTGCTGAGTTAACCCTATTGCGAACCTCAGAAATAACGCCACTTCGTGCCATTATTTATGTTACACGCACTATACAGTTCACTGCCAGGAAGTCGGTTTTACCAAAGTTATGAGAGGATCTCAGCTTTTCCCTGTTTTAGTTCGTCGGCAAAATGCGTTCAGACGAGGCGCGAGGTATAGAAGGGCTCACAAAAATATCCAGAACTACGGCCTGCTGCTACTCGAGCGATACTGCGTCTTCGGGTCAAAACGTGCTCTCTGTATCCCTGCGGATACAGCTCCGCGCATTTTGCCCCTGCATCCTTGCCTCGCTCAAGTTTCGCTAGGCCTCGCTAGCTGGCTATTTTTGTGAGTCCTTCTGTGGCCCGAGTGCTTGTCCGCCGTAGACTTGTGCGAAGGCGGGAGTGGTACTATACGTACCTCGCAATGAGGCCCCGAGCCTCGGAACAAAGTATGAACGCAACGAAAGACGCTTTCAGAATTGCAAGGAATTGAGCTCAACATCGCTTGTTTCTTGAAATAAATTTGGGATCCTCACGAGCTCAAATTCCGGCAATTTAAAGCGTCTTTCGGATTTTCCCGGCGAACTATACAGGAATATCGGCAAACGTCAGGTCCAACGCCTCTTTCATGGAATACTTGGGCACAAAACCCAATTCACGCTTGGCCGCATCAATTGAAAAATAATGATCAGTGGCCATCTGCAACACTAAAAAGCGCGTAAGTCTTGGCTCTCCTAAACTTGGAAAGATTTGTGAAGCTTTCTCCAAACAAGCAGCAAGAGCATATGCCAGTTTAAAAGGAATCTTTTTGTTAATTGGCCTGACCCGCGCCCGCTGTAAGACTTCTCGGATCCATTCCCAAAGCAACATGGGCTCGCCTTGTGTGATAAAATAAGCCTGGCCCCCAGCATTATTGTTGGTCTGAAGTGCAATTGCAGCGCAAATATGGGCCGAAACGCAGTCATCAATAAAACAGAAGTCGCTTAGATTTTTACCCTGCCCAATCTGGGGTAAACGTCCCTGCGAGGCACGCTCTATTACTGTGGGAATAAGATTGGTGTCACCAGGCCCAAAAATGAGATGAGGACGAAGTGCAATCGTTCGAAATGACTCGTGGTGAGCCGCAAGTACCAGTTTTTCGGCCAATGCTTTTGTTCTTGGATACTCAGCTAAATACCGGCGGGGATACGGCTGACTTTCATCAACCCCGCATAAATTTTTCTCACTTGCCACAACACTTGGTGAACTGGTGTACACAAAACGCCCGACACCAGCTTTCTGTGCCATGGTGAGTAAGCGCCGAGTGGCTTCAACATTTACCGCCTCAAACTCGCGACTAGGGCCCCACATTTCAACTTTTGCAGCCGTGTGAAATATAACATCGACCCCTTTACAATACGGGGTGAGGTCGAAATCTGGATCGGTTAAATCCGCACGTACGGCTTCAACCGCAAGATACTTATGCTCAACGTATTCTCCACGCTGAATTGATACGACCTCTACTCCGGCCTGACGCAGGCGTTTAGTGAGCGCCAGCCCAACAAAACCACCGCCGCCAGTGACCACCACACGCTTAAATGGCAACATTATTCGACCTTTCCTTGGCTCACAAGGTGGCCAAGTTTATCTCGAAATATTTTTGCGTTATGGCGAGCATCTACGGGGAATGAGCGATGAAAAAATATTTTTTCAATTGCTGCGGTTAGGGGGGAGTGGGCCGCGAGGTTTTTAAGCTCTCTACGGAAAATTTCTTTTGTTTCGCTCGATTCCGGCCAAAACTGCGGGTGGGGCTCAATAACGATTGCTGGTTTTGTGTGCCCTCCTTCATTAAGCGCGACAAGAGCAGAACGCCGCACCTTTTCATGCGCATTAAAAATAAGCTCTACTGGGTCGCTGCAATAAACCCGCTCGGGCGATTTGACCACGTGCATTTTACGCCCACAGAAATAAAGTTTTCCACGTGCATCAAGGTAGCCCACATCACCCATTCGATGCCATATCTGGGCGGCATCACGAATTTTTGAGGCCCGAGTTGCCTCAGGGCGATTAAGGTACGCACGCGAGACATTAGCACCTGAGACAATAATTTCTCCAATCTCATAAGCAGCAAGTTCACGACTTTGCGAGATGTCTGAGATTGGTGAATCGTCTGAAGCAATTATTTTAATCTGAACTCCTGGAACTGCTGCCCCCACAAATGTTCCCTGTTCGCCAGATTGTGCGGTTTCAGCTTTAAAAGAAAGAAGCTCTTGTGCAAGCACGAGAGTGACAGGCAAAGCCTCAGTAGCACCGTAGGGAGTAGAAACTTGAGCACGCGGAGCAACCTCCTGAACTCGTTGCAAAGTCGCCAGTGGCACTGAGGCCCCAGCCATAAAAACCCGCTTTAAGGAATTAAGGGTTGAACGGGTACGGACGCAATATTCTGCAATTTTGAGCCACAACGTTGGAGAGCCAAAAGAATTTTCAATTCCCAAATCTTCTATAATTTTAACAATTCGCTCCGGATTAACGGATAATGGCTTTGCGGTATCAATCGGCGGAAACACCGTGCAAACACCGCAGGCTAGTCCAAAAAGCGAAAAAATTGGCAGGAGTGGCACATCTTTCTGTGGCCCATTTAAGCCAAAGTGGCTTCGAAATATCTCAAGCTGCGCTCGGATCATGTCTTGAGTAAAAACCACCCCTTTGGGCGTACCAGTGCCACCACTGGTAAATGCAATAAGTGCTGTCTCAGGAGCAGCCACCGCAGGCAGCGGTTGAGATGAATACTTTTTAAAGGTTCCCGTGGTCACCGAACCAAAGCCAAGCCAATTGCTCACACAGATGCTGGAACGCATCGATTTAAACAACGAGGGTTTAAGAAACTTAAGAATATGGGCCTTGGGGGAACCAATAAAAAAAGTGGGTTCGGCATCTTGGATACAGCGAATTAAGTTTTCACGCCCCATGCCGGGGTCAAGAAATACAGGTACTCCACCACGAGCCATAACGGCATAACTGAGGGCAAGAAAATCTACTCCAGGCTGCACAAGCATTAACACGCGGTCACCTACCCGCAGGCCTTGCCCACTCAGTCCGCGCTCATACTTGCCAATGAGATTCCCTAGTTCTTTGAAATTGTAATGTGTGTAGCGAACCGTATCGGGAAAAAACTCAGGGTCAATCACAGCATCTTGATGTGGGCATTGTTCGGCCCATGCGCGGAACTTCTCGATAAATGCATTTTCATTTAATGAAGATATGTGTTTAGCGCGAAGCTCTTCTTTCTGCGGTTGCAACAGAAAAGCACGGATGGTGTTGAGGCAAATGTCAGGAGCATCCTCAAGAACCAAATGTGAAGCATCGGGAATTTCACGGATATGGGCTTGAGGAAAATGCTGAGCCACCTTTGTTAACATTTCGCGGTGAAAACAAAGATCTTTTAAACCCCAAATTATCTGCACAGGCACATGACGAAGCTCGGGTAGTTTGTCAGCCATCACAATCATTTCAGCGTAACTTGGATGGGAAGCTTCAAACGGAATATCTGCCACAAAATCCCACAAAGCTGTGCGTCGCTTTGAATTCTGATACGGGTAATAATATCCGTCTTTAATTTCTCGAGGCAGCTTACGAACTACGCCCCAATTTGTGGTTAACTTTAAAAAACGACGGCTTGTTTGGGTGATCCACTTTCCAATAATTGGAGTTGCGGCGGTCTTAATTACCAAAGGCAAGCTCTCAGTTTCCGTTAGCGTGGTGTTGAGATACACCAGCTTTTCGATCATAGGAACATTTCGAACGGCAAAACCAGTTCCGATAGGTCCGCCCCAATCATGCATAATCAGTGAGCAGCGCTCTATGCCGAGATGCGCCAAAAGTTTTTGCAAATGCCCCACCCGGTCGATAGCGCGGAAATGAGAATCAGTGGGATGATCTGACAAACCACAGCCGATGTGATCTGGGGCAATAATTCGAAAATGCGAGCGCAATTCCTTAATTAGATTTCGATAATAGAAGCACCACGTTGGATTTCCATGCAGCATCACAAGCACCGGACCACTACCTTCATCGAGATAATGCATCTGGTGGCCGTCAATCAAAGCAAAATGACTTTGGTACGGTAACTGCGCCTTTAGATCAAATTTGGAACCCATAACAAGGGACTATGGTAAACGACTACCACTCGATGGCGGTAAAAATTGCATTCAGTCCACTACCGAAAGCAGTAAGCACAATTTTGTCCCCTGCTTTCATTCCCTTTTCTTGGGCGCCTATGGTTAAAGCTGCCGGAAGCGCTACCGAAACCATATTTCCGTGGGTTTTATAAATAGTGAACTCTTTCTCAAGTTCTAAGCCCATTTCGTCATAGAAAGCTTTGTTCACCTGGCGGCCGACTTGGTGACAAAAGATATGGTCTACATCTTGTTTGCTCCAGCCAAGCAATCCGCTCATATCCTTCCACACCCGAGCCCCAACCTTCGCAGCAGAGCTGATAAGTTTGGAAGACTCAGTGTACATGATGGGGTTAATTTCACCATCTTGATGGAAACAATAATCACCATTTCCTGCGCACAAATCATTAAACTCAGTGGCCGAGCGTGAAACCAAACTCAAAAGTTTATGGGAGGATTTTGAAATAGACTCATGGGTAAGCACACAAGCAACCGCTCCACAGCCAAGCGTGAGGGTGGGAAGAAGTTTAATCAGTTCATCCCGTGAAATTGAGGCATTCTGTTCGAGAAAACGCACGCTATTGTCGACAATTTTTGAAACATTCTCCCCAGATACAAGAAGTCCAGCTTTGACTACCCCGGACTCAATGAGATTACCCAAGAGTTGCAATCCATTTGAGAAACCGATGCACGCATTGGTGATATCCAGCGCCATACAACTTTCTGGCATCTCAAGATTACGATGCACGATACAGGCCGTTGCGGGTTCAAAGTAGTCACGGGAAACCGAACAATTGAACAGAGCGCCTATGTCATGAGATGCCAGGCCAGCCTGTTCAAGCGCCATCTTTGCTGCTTCAGTAGCAACGGTGCTTGGGCTGACTTGTTGGCTCCAAAAATACCGATTTCTTACGCCACTTAATTTCTCCAAAGTACCAAACGGAATTCCGAGGCGGTTATAAATTGGAGCCACCCTATCTTCAAGTTCGGCTGAACCCAGCTCAATTGGGGGGCGATTAAACGCAAGAGATTCTATTCTTACGTGCTTAAATGAAAACGACCTCATAGCCGAACTTCTCAAAAAGTGCGCAGCAAAAAACGCGCATTACGTGGCGGACCAAAATTAACAATACGGGGGCTTCACCAAGCACTTATGAGAGTGCAAGCCAAAGTTCCCCCATCATATATTGCTGAAGCGGCACCTGCCAACCCCGATGACTGACTTCGAGCAAAAAAAGAGGGGCGAATTAACTAATTGTTATTACAAGACAATTCAGGGCTCGGCCCGCATCATTTTTTCCTGAGCCTCCATACTTCGAGCTATTTGAAACTGCGCCCTGGCTCTATCGAGGTTTTGACCTGGGCGATGCACCTGAAAGTAGGTATCGCCATTGAGGTGATCGGCCAAGAACCGGACCCCTAAAGTTAGAGCAAGTGCCCGCGGAGCAAGGGGCAAAAGTTCAATTTCGGACTTCGTTAATAAATTTCGTGCACTCTCGCGATAGCCTTTGAGCAAGGCAGTATAATACTCAAGCGACATTCCCACTTTGCGTAAATCAGTTTCATCCTCCGCAGAAGGAACCGCCGTACTTCTCACTAAATCTCCAAAATCGTACAGTAATGACCCAGGCATTACCGTGTCTAGATCAACCACTCCGAGACCTTGCTGGGTAAGCGGGTCAAAAAGAACGTTATTCACTTTAGGGTCAGCATGCGTAATACGACACGGCACCGCGCCACTTTTAACCGTATCAACTACGACACAAGCGGCTGCTTTTTGCGCCAGTGCAAATTCAATTTCAGGCCCTACTGACGCGAGACGAGAGGCACGATCATTTTTTATTGCGTCATCTAAACCCTCATATCGAAAACGAGCATCCTGAAATTTAGGGATAGGTTCACAAAAATCTGAAACCGAAAGCGCACTTAAATCGACCACAAAATGAGCCAGCGCCTGGGCAGCCTCATAGGCATGTCGCACCGATGGACAAACATCAAATGTTTCAGTCCCTTCAACATAAGCATACGTCCGCCAATAGGTGCCCTCTTGTGTTTCCAAGTAACTGTTACCACGTCGAGTTGGTACAAGCTGTAAGGCTCGGCGCTGACTCAGCCCCGCATATAAACGACCAAGATGGGAGCACACTTTCTCAACGTTCGACATCAACCCTTTCACATCTTTAAAAATTGAATGGTTAATGCGCTGATGCACATATCGCCGCTCTCCGCTGGCCTGGCTCCAACAACTTACAAAAGTTTGGTTGATGTGGCCTCGCTTTATAGGATCGAGAGCAAGCAGTTGCCCATCAATATTAAATTCAACAAGAATTTTTTGGAGCGCTTGAGTCTGACTCATTGATACCTATTACACCTTAAACTAAAGTCATTCCAAGAAAGCTAAACCTTTCATCAAAATGATCCAAGATTGTTTAACACGAGGGCCAAAAGATGCCCATCAGTGGCACTTTTTCAAGGCGCAAGCCCTAAAACTTCAAACAAGGGTCTCAACTCACCACGCAAATTATTAACTCGTCAATTCAATACCCTACACTCAAAACGCAGTTAGATTGGGCGACTGGTGAATTTTTCCCCTTTCGCCTTTTTAAATCGTTCGTAATACTTTCTGGAAGCATCAGGTTTGTGTGCGGGCTGATAAATTGTAGTACGTAGCAAATTCGTCCGCCGTAGGTTTTGCCAAATTATAAAACGCCCCCGATACAATGCTTTCGGGCTCAGTATGGGGCGGGCAGACCTAAAATCTGATGCCTCGAAAAATTTAGCTCGATGCGCTTCAAGTTAAAGGGTGAACTGCATCGGATGCGAATTTTCTTTTCTGAATTTATTCTTTGGCCCTAGTGGCCGAAGGCCGCAGCAGTTTGGGCGGATTATTTTAAGAAGCCTAACCTCAATAGTTCGTGTTGGAAAGCAAAGTCAGCAGCGAAGGGTTTGGGTACGCACCGATTGCCCTCGGGCAGCTTCGGGGTGCACATGGGGGAAAAATGGACCAGTATCTTGTACTCACTACGACAACTGAACAACCACTTGCCACCAGGGCCTGCGATGCTTTGGAAGATGCCGGCATTCCGCTCCTTTTAGAGCATATTGAGATGTCGAGCGGCAAACATAAGGCATCAGGCTACAGGTTGTTGGTGCCTAGCCGGTTTTCGCAAAGAGCCCGGAGGTTAGTTGACATTGTATGCTCTAGTCTTCTTGGTGCAAAAAATGACTCGGCATGGGCTACTGCTTAGCCTGGGGTTAAGAAGTTTTCCTAGAGCCCATTCCTGATTTTTTTGGTTTTACGGCACCCAAGCCCATAACGCTTGAGGAGCGTTGTATTTTGTCGATACAGCATAGAGCGAGGATTTCTCTATGCAAAGACAAACAAATTGCCGGTTAAAAGAGGAACGTGGTGCCTCAATAGTGGAATACATTCCAATCATCACCCTTTTTCTGCTCATTTCTGTGCCCTCGCTGCGCCTCACAGGTGAGGCAATTCAGTTAAAGCTCTGCGAAGCAAAGCAGGGTATGATTGGAGTCCCAAGGACAAGTACTCGTACTGACCCGATTAGCGGACTAACTATCACCGTCGAGGACCATACATGCCAAATTCAGTTCATTGAAAGTGCCCCGCATCCAGGTGGAGGCCAACTCTCTAGACTCGTGTAGCACGGTTGTCAAAATTGCGGCCTGAATTTCTACGACGTGATTGCCCACCAGGACTTTGTTGCTGATTTGAGCCTCCGCGCCAGTTGCGATTATATTCCGACCGCTGCGATCGGCTCTGACCCGAACCCTGTCCGTATCCTTCGCTTTGGCCTTGACCTTGGTTGCGACTTCGCCCCTGTCTTTGGCCCTGTCCTCCGCCGCGCTGAGGCCGTTCGCGTCTTTCGCCCCCCTCTCTTTGAGGCGGAGCTACAAATGGCAAGTTCTCTGGTATTTTCCCACGCTGAAGTTTTCCACCCATGCGGCGCTCAATATCACGCAGCATGCCTAAATCTTCCCGAGTTACAAAAGTAAAGGCATCGCCATCTTTTGCCGCACGGCCTGTTCTGCCAATGCGATGCACATAGGCATCGACGGTGTCGGGAATGTCAAAATTAATCACATGAGAGACAGAAGAAACGTCGATGCCACGCGCTGCAATATCCGTCGCTACCATAATTTGATAATCGCCGGAACGAAACCCTTCCATAGCACGCACACGTTGTCCTTGTGTCAGATTTCCCTGCAATGAGGTTACTGAACGACCAAGCGCCTTTAATTGTTGCGCAAGCCGCTTAGCGCGATGTTTGGTGCGCGTAAACACAAGCACAGAATCGCTCGGAATCGTGCTGAGCAAGTGCTGAAGCAACGAAACTTTCTGTTCCTGCTGCACTTCATAAATTGAATGAGTAATAGTTACTGCAGCTTCTCCCCTGCTTACTTCAACAGTTTGCGGCGAGCGCAATACTTCCATTGCAAGACCTCGCAATTCGCGAGGCATGGTGGCTGAAAAAAGCAAATTTTGACGTTTCTGAGGCAATACTCTTAAAACCCTGCGAATAGTTGGCAAAAATCCCATATCAAACATTTGGTCTGCTTCATCAAGCACCAACGTTTGGACGCCAGTCAGCACGATGGCCCTTCTTTCTATCAAATCAAGCAGCCGTCCAGGACAAGCCACTACGACATCTACGCCAGCACGTAGCTCTTGAATTTGCCGATCAAAGCCCACACCACCAAAAATTTCGGCGATTTTAAGCGGGCTACCAAAGCTCATAGCACGAAACACCGAGGCTACTTGAGACGCAAGCTCACGCGTAGGCACCACCACCAATACACGCGGTAAGCGGCTATGATTCGGGAGAAGTTTTTGCAGAATAGGCAAAGCAAAAGCAGCCGTTTTTCCGGTGCCTGTTTGGGCTAGTCCGAGTACATCTTTTCCGGATAATACTACTGGGATTGCTTGTTTTTGAATTGGTGTTGGCTCGGTGTACCCTGCCCGCTTAATGGCGGCCTCGAGGTACTTATCAAACGCGAAACAGGAAAATGCGGACGAAGGGGTAGAGGCTGACAACGCAGCTTGATCTTGCATACAAATACATTCCTTTAAGTGGAGGACTAAAGCTGTATTTGAACCTGCTAGACTCGTGTACGCTACGCCTCGCGGCTCGGGGCATAATTGCAACCCGGCCTCTAATTAAAGTGAGCCTAGCATAATTCGAAATATTAGGGAAATGAGCCCCAAGACGGGTTCTGCACTCATCCTGCAAGGCATTTTTAACGGTCAGCGCGTTTTAAGACCTAACGACCGAAATGCTCAAGCCACATGCCGCCAAAAAACACCACGCTGGCAAAGCCATTACGCGTAAAAAACGCAGCATCAAGGCGACTTAAGTCTTTCGGAGAGACTAATTGATGCTGATCAAAAAGGAACCAACCAAAAACAGTGAGCCCACCAAAATAAATGACACTCAACTCTGCAACTAAGCCGAAAATGCAGAAAAACATAAGTGTGAGCAGATGGAGAGCTCGAGAAACCAGAAATGCTCGTTCCAGTCCGAGCCAGGCGGGAATTGAGTGCAACTTATGTGAGACATCAAAATCGCGATCCTGGCACGCATACAAAATATCAAAGCCAGCTACCCAGCAAAGGACTCCGCACATAAACGGGATCGGCAGCCAGGCGAACTCGGCCGTTAACGCATACCACACCCCACCAGGAGCCAGCGCCAACGATAAGCCAAGCACCAAGTGGGAATACGTGGTGAAGCGTTTACACAGCGAGTATAACAGCAACACCGCCAAAACGAGTGGCGAAAGATAGAGGCAATGAAGCCCCAAGGCTGCTGCGCTTATCACAAAAACCAATGAACTGAGAGCAAGAAATAGCTGCGCACTTTGTAAGTTAATTTTACCCGATGGGAGCTCTCGCTGTCGCGTTCTGGGATTTTGCGCATCAAAGTGCCGGTCCACAATTCGATTAAAGGTCATTGCAGCTGAGCGAGCTGCAACTAAAGCAACCACAATCCAAATCCACTGACTCAGCAAAACTTCTCGCCTATGGGCTACAAACACCGCCATACTGAGGGCAAATGGCAAAGCAAATACACTGTGAGAAAACTTAATTAACGCACCCCACGTTTGCACCTTTGACACCATGCCCATATCCATAACCTATTTACTGTAAGGGCCCTTCTGAATCAGACTTAAGCACGAGAGTTGAGACTTCAATTCCTAATCGACGCAACGTTTCGACTGAAACCTCACTTACATGCAATGAATTAGGGCCATGCGGAATAAAAATTTGATTAGCTCCAAAACTAAGCGACAATGAAGCAGTTAATGGCTCTTCATGAATTCTTGATTCTGCAATCGTGCTGACATTATCTAAAAATAAGCGTGCCAATGCTACGGCGCGCAAGCGCTCTTCTGGGTCCTTTAAGCCAGAGGCAGCTTGGGGTGCAAATTCAATTCGGCATGAATGAAATCCCGGATGCTCCTCTTGGAGCGTGCGAAGCACGAGCAAATGTGAAATGCGGTCTTGCCACGATTCTTTTGGATGCAGCGATAAGAGCGCGTGCATACTCGCACCAGAACGGTGAATCGTACGAATCGTATCGGTCCAAGATTCTTGGGAGTATTTCGATTTACGCCTCTTAAGACCAACCGATGTCAACATTCCAGCGCCATATCCAGAAATTGAATTCAGCCCGGCAGTAACCAAACGCGAAACAATATCATTCATTGTGGTTCCGGTTTGCTCGGCAAGCTGGTGTAGCTGGGACAGGGTGAAGGCCTCAATCCAATAGGGTCCTGCTGCTCGAATGCGCGAAATTAAGTCAAGATAAGACTGCAATGATTGCAGCACCGCGGGCATGAGCACCACATGCCACACACCTTTTTTACTGGCCTGCTCAAGATGGCTCAACACATGTCCATCTTCATGGGGATCAAGGAACAAAGCCTCACTTAAAGAACGCTCGGGGAACAAACGAGAGCGAACCAAATCAGCCGTCATTCCTAAATCACTGAGCGAGGTTTGCTCGGCAATGCGAATCGCATTCTGAACTCCGAGTCGTTCACCGTCAATTATACCTTGTAAAATCGTCGCTATCGGACGCTCTTTTAAAGCGCCAAAAGATCGCTTCTCAAATAAGGTGAATGTAGCACTTCGATATTGGCATACTGGCATGATGCGCTGGTCGGACGCTTTTTTAAAGAATAGATCTACTCCCTGAACTATAGTTTCGTCAAAATAATAGGAATAACATTCTGACCAAAATCGCTGTGAACGCTCGACGGGAACACCCTGCGCCTCAGCAGCGTCACGGATAAGGGGCTCCACGATACTTGAACTTCGTCCCAACTGTTCATGAAAAAGCTGTAATTGTTTTAAACTAAGCACTCCTGGTCTAAGCGCCCAAATGAGAAATGTAAACGGTTTAGAGGTAAGCCGATCCCATGCGGCAACCAAATCTTCCTGAACCGGAAGTGTTTTATGGTCGCTCTCCATCCCATCGTCAAGCACCAGCATTCCCTCGGTATCACCAAGTTCATGTGGTTTCACACGTGCATCACGCACGAGCAAGGGCGAATTTTTCCAACGCTCCTTTAATAAAAGCCGTAAAAGTTGCACCGATGTTGCGGCGCCCTCATACAAGTAGACGCGAGTCAATTTTTGGGGCCGACAGCGTGCGGCTAAAATCACCGAATGTGAACGACGGCGACAGGCCAAGCCATAATCCAAACCTACATAACCACCATGAGCACCAAAATCACTGGCTGGAATTAGAGCAATATCGACCAGGCCTTCGTGTAATTTCCGCGCATTTTCACTGGGTAAATTCTCTTGGTATTCAATAAAATCGAGCTCTGAAAGAAGCCGGTACGGGTTAGTTCCAAGGTAGGGGGCATTAGCAACACGAATACGGCGGGCACGCGCAGCCTTCCCACTTGCCTCAACCATGTGTTTACTGCTCCGGAGTCAGATTAAGATGCGAAGCTTCAGCCGCTTTCTCCTGGAGGGCACGTTGCAAAGTTTCAATTGGCTCAATTTGTAGCAACTTTGCCGACTGCGCGTTCACCGCGCCAAAACCAAAATCATTGGCCCCAAAACGGGCAGCCATGCGCAACGCATCCAATGAAAAATAACGACTTGATGCCCGATAAAATGGGATGCGGGTAAGTGCCAAAGCACCCGTTGCAAGGGTGCGTAGAAGCTGATGTTCCCGAATTGCGCGTTCCACTCCTGCGCGCTGTGCTGGCTGTGGGCTCTCAAAGCCAGGCACCCACACTTCAATCTGCTGCGACACCGAAAGCTCGTGAATTCTAAAAATTTCGCGGGCCAATTCAGCCGGGGTAGTAAAATCGGCTAAATTTGTAAGCATGCTCAAAGGAAAGCCGGCAGCTTTTACCGAAGGGGCCACCTCAAGTACCGAGCACGGCCTCAAACGATGCAAGCCTAAGTTTTTGATATAGGCCAAAATTTCTTCGAACTGAGGATTACGGGTGAGGCCCAACGGATCTCTACTTGGAATAGCCAGCGCCCAGGCGATAAGCTCATCCACGGTAGGCCCTACAAAAACGAGATCTGGCCTCAACTTCATCAGCACACTTGCAGCTTCTAAACACTGAGTATGCATTTTGGAATTTGACAGTATGTCGAGTACAACACGTGGACTTGGACTATCGAAATGTAACAGGAGCTTTTTTGCTTTATGTAAGGCTTCTTCCTTTCCTTGTGTTTCCAGCCAGCTCGCGAGAGGCAATACCAGAAGAGGCTCTGGAGACCTCACTTTTGAAGGACGCCCTTTAAGCTCAATTAATTTCAGAAGAACGGAGATGGGAGCCTTTACGAGCAAACTCTCAATATCTCGCGACGCCAGAGGTTGCCCCTCTCGAATTCGCTCAGCAATTCGAGCGAATCCATAGCGACCGAAACAGGCACGCGTAAGAGGATCGAGCGTCGGGGTATTTTGCAAGTGCGGAACTTCTGTAAGGGCCACCTTACGTCCGTTGAAAATACCGCGCTTGGCTAAGGTACCCATTTAGGCAATTCCCATATCAAACTTAGGCACGCCTACCACAACTTTTTGGGAGGATGTTGGCTTTTCATGTTCTTTCCAGCGCTGCACAAGGTCGGTGCGAATTCCCATCTGATCAAATATTTTCATCACCATCATATCTACAAGATCACTAATTTGGGCTGGTTGGTGATAAAACCCTGGCATAGCAGGTACTATTCGAGCACCTACTCGTGTCAAAGAAAGCATATTCTCTAGATGAATCGCTGAGAGCGGAGTTTCACGAGGCACAATCACAAGCTTGCGCCCTTCTTTAAGAGTGACGTCCGCGGCGCGATGAATAAGGTTATCACAAATACCGTGCGCAATAGCACCTAAAGTACCCATGGTGCATGGCACAATTACCATTCCGTCAAACAGCGCCGATCCCGAGGCAATCTTAGCGCCAATATCTCGGGGATTATAAAAGTAAACATTGTCGGCATCTCGTCCGCACAATTTACGCATTGAAATATTCGATGCAGAAACCGCCAGCCCCTCTTCTTCGCGAAGCACCCGAATTGCCGCCTCAGAGAAAACGACGTGCACTTCTTGCATGCGATCTGCTGCAATATCCAGCATGCGCAGCGCATAACGCATACCGCTAGCGCCCGTTACAGCGATCACCCAGGGGCCTGTGCGATTAGGAATAGTTTGATCCATTGCAATCTCCGCAGAGGATAATAACCCGAAACCATTTTGAATGCGCGTTTTGTTTACATCGCGCTCTTAGAGAAGGCTAGCAAATGACCTAAAATAACACAACTGCCCGTAATAACTGGCATTTTCGCCGAAATTCAAAACTATCATCAGCGCCGACAATTAAGGAAAAAGTTGCGCATGCCCACAACGAATCAGAAACGCGGCTGATAAGTCAAAGCTGGTCCGGGTCTTTAAACCCTTACAGCGTATTATACTGCGTAGAGACTATGCTGCATTTGTGGGAGGAGTTGAGGGAGATAAATCTGAAATCACCCGGGCCAAAAGCTCGCGATATCCGTACCCGCTATTCAAATTATGCACTGCGTCGAGTCCAAAAAGGCGACGCACGCCGATGTCACTGGTACTTGCAGCCACTAGCTGCTGACGAAATTCGCTTAAATTTGTGTCGCCAATTAAAGTGACCGCCAGAAGCCTATCTTCTGCCGACGAACCCAAAAGTTGATTCACAAAACTTAAAACTCCAGCTCGGTTCGCTGGTCTATCAAGAAGCGTTGTCATGTTTTCGACAAGGCGGGCTTGCAGCGCATTTCCATCATGCTGCAAATCAGGCTCTTCCAAAATTCCGAGCAAGCGGCGCTCAACATTTCCTGGCATAACTGGCCCCATAAAGCTCCTACTTTCCTTTAATGATGAGACACCATTCTAGCAATAATTTAGCGATAAAACGACAAATTTAGCTCAACCCAGTCACCCAGCACATCATCCCAGACATCAACACCTTCTAGTGCAGCCGGGTCTATGGGTCCACTCCAGCTAAATTCCCAACCCCCTCCCAACTCACCGAAATCCGCCTTCACCACTGTTGGTCCTGGATTAGAGCTCGGACAGTTAGCCCTTGCTGCATTAATTCTCCAGCGGAACTGCGGCTCAGCTTTTGTAGGCAATGCCAGGCGCGAAACTACCTGAGATGGAGTCAAGGTTCCATCAAGTGTTGCAAATACCCGCCCACTTGCTCTTCCAGGGAGAAGGCCATTTTTCAGAATCTCCTTGATTCCGGGAAATGCCGTATAGTGATAAAGTGTTTCTCCTACGAATGGGAGCCGTGGATTAACAGGCCCCAAAATCGCAGTTGCTTCAGAACAGGGGCTGGTTAAACACACTCGAGGGGAGAGCGAAATTGGGCCCTTCGAAGCAGCCGCAAGTGTGCCCTCAGCAGCTTCCTCGGCTGCCCTTCCCAGTCCCAGAAAGGGAGCCGTGCCCAATCTGCCAGCCCCCGAACGCGGAGCAATCGGGCCAATTTGGGAAGCGGCTTTGAGCAAATCATCGCTCGCTCCAAGGCCCGGGCAAGGCACTTTAAGGGGAACGAAGGTTGTGACAAGTGGCACCACCGTATTGCCCATGGTGACACCTCGATCAGCGTAATCAGCCACCGTTTCTCGAGCCAAAAACATGCCGATCGCCTGCCTATGATCCATATACGGCATTACCCAACCAGAGTTATTCGCTGCCATGGCGTGATCGAGAGAATTCCGCACCCCTTCACATTCCCGCCGAAATTCAAGCCCTACCGAAGTATTGTTAAAATGTTCATCTAACCAGGCATTAGCGTCATCCCATTGGGCACCTATCCACTTCATGCCGTCAGCAAAAGCACGAATCGGCATTCCAAAAACATCCAACAGTTCACGCTCTCCAGAGTCGATTGAAGAAAAACTGGCGTCGTACTCGTTAAGATACTCCTCTGTTTGTAGCCCGGTAGGGTCCGAATTGTTGATTTGATCATGACTGGCAAAGTTGTAGCGATAAGGCGGCAAAGGATCACGTTGGGTAAAATATCCCCGCGAATCGTACCAACGTGCACGCGCATACTGCAGCCCAGTTCCGGGCACAGACCACATTCCGTGGAAGCCAAGCTCCTGATCTAGCGAAGAAACAGACGAAGGTGTATTCGCGCCGCCCGCATACACCTGGCGTTCCCCATCAGAACCAAAAAGGTAGCTCTCGAGTATTCCGCTCAAATCAACTGTGCTCAGTGGTGAGTACTGCGACCAGGTTGTATGGGTTTCTTGTCCAGAACTTGAGGTCTCAGCAAGACGCTCATTAGGAACATAGGGGTGGAATACATTTGCCGTCCACTGGCCTCCAGCACTCTCAGTTGAAAATACTCGCGGACCGAACCAGCGTTGCAGCTGGGGCCCTTGACCAGAATCAACTGTCAGCAGGCGCCCATAGGGGTCGTAGCGAAATTGACCAAGCAGTTGCCCTGACGCATCGCTCACTGAACTTAGATTGCCGAACGTGTCATAACTAAAGCTACGTGACCCATCATGAGTAAGATTACCTTCCAAATCATAGTTTAAGGGGGCTCCATTGTATGCTGCATAACGCCCACGCGCTTGATCGATCTGATAATTTTTTGAGTGTCCACCGCTAGCCGAATTTATACTGACTTGTGTACGGAGTTCAGAATCAAAAGGATCATACAAGAAAGTTTGCCCTGAAGATGTCTGGATTGACTCAAAATCTTGGCCAAACTGTAGGGGGCTGGCGAACCGCTTTTCTCCAACCAGATTACCAAACACGGGATCATACTTATAGCTGCTGCCATACCCTGACGGAGCCCCCCATGGCTTTCGCTCTTCTTGAATCCTCTGCAAGGGATCGCGTTGATACTCTACTTGCTCAAGAAGCGCCCCAGCATGAAAACTTTGAGTTCCCCAAAGTGCACCGTAGGTATCATAGTCGATGGTTGTTATGAGGCCATTGGAATGTTCAATGCTATCGGGAATAGCTCCCGAATAGGAAAAGTTGAGAACATTGCGAAACGGCAGCGAGGGTGAAGTGCGTAAATGAATCGCAGTGATCAGTCCAGTGGTTGGATCGTATTCTCGTCGCCAAGTTTTGCCATCTACCTGTACTGAATAAATTTTGCTCAAATCGTACCCTCGAGGCCCGTTGCGATCGACCGCGATTTTGCGCAGACCAAAAACGGGGTCGAAGAGTCTTTCTTCAATGACTTCCCCAAAATGTCCAAAATTGTAATCAATGCTAGTGGTCGTGCCACCACCATGGTCTTCAACTCGATATGCCCGATCATAACTATCGCGAAAAAGCTCGCGAGTTCGGCGTTCGCCTCCTTGCAGAAGCTCCGCACTGAGGCGGAATAACCGGCCTAATTGATCATATTCAAGTTCGTGCCGCACCCGACCAGACTCGATAGAACTAAGCTTTAAAGCCCCATCGTACTGATACTGGATTGGTGACACTCCGGGCAAGGTGAGGCGTTGCATTCCAGCAAGTCCAAACTGCGCGGAGGTAATGCGCCCCCGAGCATCTTCATAGTTCACAAGATAGCTCTGGTTGAGGGGATCAATGGTGCGACTTGCGCGACCGCTTACAACTCCGCCTACTTTTTGTTCCCAAGTAAACCCATCAGGACCTACCACTCTCTCAGTCGTTCTGCCATCCGCAAGCGTAACAGCCTCAAGTAGGCCAAAAGAGTTGTAGCGAAACTCCTTCGTAAGCGGGGGAGCAGTGCGGTTTAATCCAACCTTGGACGCCAATCGCAGTTTGCCATCTGGATAGTAAGCATACTGGGTGTATCTTATTTGCCCCGGTGTCCCTTCAATACCTAACTCATTTATTTCATCTCGATGCGGAAGGTAGGAATAGTGTGCTGCACGGCCACGCTCATAAATGGTCTTAACTCTGGCGGCGCCATCGTAGAGGAACCTTGTGGTCACACCGAACTGATCACTCACCTGTTCAGCGCCCATCACCCCATACTCTACCGCTGCAAGACGAATGGATTCTCCTGAGCGCGGGTTAATCTGATATACCTCACGAGCCCGCCCAAGTTCGTCCAGCACCAAACGAGATTTTTCAAGCAGCACTCCATTGGCCACGCGTTCACCCTGGACGGTCCGCCCTAATACATCTCGGCCAAAAATCTGAGTCTGGGAATTGGGGAGCGTGATTTGGTGAATCTGGCCCAATTTATTGAGATGATAAACTGTATCAGCGTATTCAAGACCATTGTTATCACGTGCCAATTTTCGCTGAGTCACCTGATCTAGATCGTAGAAATGCTCCTCTAAATTCGGCCCGCCCAGCAAACTGACTTTCCATAGGGATCCATAACCGTTCCACTCATACATCAGACTCTCCCCTGTTGGATTGGTTACTCGCTCCAAACTGCCATCGGGTCTGTAGTCAAAGGTGGTGATGACAAAGTTTGCAAGGCTGGCCCAATCCAGTGGGGCATGCGGTGGGCGATGCTCGTCGAGACGCGCACGCAGACTTTGAGTAGTCCAAAGATAGTCGGTTCTATACCAATCACCTCCCGTGCTGCCATTATGGGCGTAGGGCTGTCCGTTAAAATTTCGACTCCAGCGTTGAACAGAAGCTATGTTGCCACGCCAATCATAAAACATTTTTGTAAGCGAGCTTCCAGAACGCACCTCTGTCGGTCGCCCCTGACTATCATTAAGATATTCAATTCTGGTTGGATTTGTTGGCGGACCGCTTTCAAGTGCCGTTATGGCTCCAAGGGGGCTAGATCTCTCAAGTCTTAAAAATGTCGTGGCCGAATTGCCACGGTCCACACGCCCATTGCCAGCATCTGGGCCTGAGGCCGTTTCGCGTAGAAGCTGGCGTCCCGAGCCAACACCAGGAGCCTCATAGCCGTATTCGGTGACTATACCATTCGCTGATTTTTCGCGAACAATCTGGCCCGTATCGGCATACCAGCTCATATGATCGAGCTTGTAACGACTTTGATTGGTGCTAAGCATGGCACTCTCGAGCTTTCTCAAGAGACGTCCGCGAGAGTCGTTCGGGTTGCTATGCCAACCGAAAGAATAGTGCCACTCGCTCACCGTACCAGCTTCATCAGTCACACGTAGCGGCTGACTGCCATCCAAAATATGCCCGTACTCATAACGCCGATAGACAAGTTGATTCGCATCAACTGGACTGGTGAATCCTTCAATCACCAAGCGATAGTGGTTATCAAAATAGCCCTCCCACTTAGCTCCATTTGGATAAACAATCTCATTTACGAGTGGACAATTTTGATCACTTGCTGCGAGGTACGAGTACTTGGTGACCTGATACGGGATGTTGGGGGCTGCCTGCAGATTTGTAAGTGGTTGCTCTTTAAATTCAATCAGATGCCCAACCGGGGTGGAGTAGGTGTAACTCGCCAGAGAAACTCCATCATCCACGAGGACCTCTCGCTGATTAAGGGAAGGAGTATTATAAGAGAACGTCCTTTGGTATCCGTTGGGGAAAGTCAAAGACGCTACCCGATACTGAGCTCCAAACTGATTCCACGCAACTTGATACAGCTGTTCATTCTCGCCAGTGGGCCTACTGATCCACTCCTGGGTTAAGAGGCCCTGAGCCGAATACCCAAAATGACGTGATATGCGGCTCGTCTGTACATTTGTTGTATCATAGAGGCCAATAGCTTGATTCGGAGCTGATACAAATTCGGTCTCTGGACCTGTGTAACTAAGCAAACGACCAGCCGAATCAAATTGAGCAATCTCCCGAAACTCAGGCCGCAGCACACAGGACTGATAACTGAGGTCACAAAAAGAAACATCTATGGTAAAATTTGAACCGCTTCGAGCATAGCGAGTTTCGACCCCACCTGCACGTATCGACTCGACCTCTCCAGACTGGACATTATGAAAATAGGAGGTTTTGTTTCCGAAATGGTCTTCGACCGAGACTAATAAAAATGAACCATCAGCTTGGAGGGAAAATGTAAACCGTGATCCATCGCTACCATAGGCCAAAAGCTCCTCGCCCACAGAAGGCAAATGAAGACGCCACAGCAAAATAGGATAGGAAAGACTATAAAACCAATCTCCAACTAATCCTGGTCTAGCGGGGACCTGACTCACCTGCGAAGCCGCACTTCCTGGTGAGGAGGTTGCTGAACCTGAAGCGCCCGGAGCTGTGCCAACTATGACACCAGTGAAGCCATTGCCAGGGCCTGCATTGGTGGGTGCTAAAATACCGTTACCTGTCCCACCTCCTGTTGTTGGACCTTTGCAACTGCATTTTCCAACGGGCGGACCATCAGGACTACAAGTCTGGGCACCAGGGCAATGAGCATCAGCTGTGCATGAAGACAAGGCCGCCACACATGCTCCTCCGCCTCCCGCTCCGCCACCAGCGCCACCTGCCCCTCCTCCCCCCGCGCCACCGCCGCCACTAAGAGGGCCAGGAAGGACCGCAGGTGGAAATGGTGGACTGACCGGGATTGAAATAGGTGGCAGCCCGGCACCAAGCAAAATTTGTATCAGAATTGGCTGTCCGCCAGGCGAATAAGTAATTTGTACCTTTGTCGGGTTGCTTGGCGATGTAGCAGCACTATGAGCCGAAGCATTTATGCTTCCCCCTGAGTAAACTCTAAAGGGGCCAACTTTACGCTCAAGGCCGCCGTTCACATCAACCCCTTGATCGTCGCCTACCGTATCTTTGGAGCTGTAGGGTCCGTTCTTGGGTTTCGCTGCAGTAGCTGAAGACTCAGGTCTAGGATCGATATCTGCAAGATATCCATCGCCAGCAATTACTATTTTACCCTGGTCTCCGCAAAGCGTCTGGGGAGGAAAGACAGCGAATGCAGATCGGGGGAAAAACGAGCCATAAAAAAATATGGGCAACACAAAAACAATCTGAACAACCGAAACAGACAATTTGCGAAGAGAGCTAGCTACGGCGTGAATAAAATTTACGTTGTTCAATGGAAATCTCCCAAACCAAAAAGGAAACGCCAGACTCGGCTCCCCAGCTTGAGATCTAGACACCGGGAAGTCAGTCCAAAAGGAAACAGAAAATCTGAAGAGAGCGAATAAGTGGCAAAAAATCGAACGATTTGCATGCCTAATTGAGACAATAGCTAGTCGGAAACAGGCGCCAAACCACAGCGCTCAACAATATGGCCAAAACTACTGGCTGGAACAATTTAACAAGGAACGGATTAGGGAATCTTGGATTGCTGCTTTGACTTCAAGCGGATGCAAGCCAACTCTGAAGAGTCATGGGTTGGGAACTACCTTAAGCCAAGCCACGGTGTCAACAACAAACTGGGACATCTACCCATCTGCTGTGAGAAAAAGATTGACACAGAGCACCTCCTCTATGCTAATCGATAAGCGATGTCCCGCTCGTCCGCTCTTTCCAAGCCTCCCTCTGTAAGGGCTTTAAAAATGAAACTTCCGCAGCCTTCATCTTTCAATCGATCTCTCGTTCTTCTTTTATTCCTTGGAGTTCAAGCAACGCAGCCAGAGCAAAGCTTTGCTGATTGGCCACCCAATCACAATGTCATACCCAGCAATAGTTGGGCACCTGGCAATCACGAAGAGACCACCAGTACCAACAGTTGGGGTGCAGGACACCATTACCAGTACAGTTCCAACTGGCCGGGCGGTCACGCCCAGCCAGCTTCTGGAACATGGACCACTGGTGGACACGCCGTTACGAGTAGCGCGGCGAATTGGCCTGGACAGCATGAGTTTGCGGTCAGCAACGGATGGACCCAGGGCGGGCATGCAGGTGCAACCAGCCTGAATACAAATTGGCCCCCCTCCCATGAATACGACGTCAGCCAACATTGGCCCGCAAACCCGCCCGGGTGGCCTCCGAATCATGAAGCGCCGATCAGCGGCGGTTGGGGCACTCATGCCACAGGCTTTTCAAGTGCCTGGCCTACGAATCATACCCAAGCAGACAGCAGTACGTGGGGCGGTAATCATCTCGACACTTTAAGCACAAGCTGGCCAGCGGGACACAGCTGGGACACCAGCAGGCAGTGGCCAAATGAGCCTGGGCATACCGTGGGCGTCAGCTCTACCTACGCAGGGCATTCCGTAAACACCAGCACTTCCTGGCCTCCTAACCACGACAAAACAATCTCAAACAGCTGGCACAGAGCGAATGACTCCTGGCCCGCAAATCATAGCTACACCATCTCAAGAGATTGGCCGGGCAGTCATCAAAAAAACGTAAGTCGTAGCTGGCCGCCTGACCATGTCAAGCCAGCGAGCAAATCTTGGGGCCCCAAACATTACAAGCCAACCAGCGCGACCTGGAAGAAAAACCACTATCAGCCTCTCAGTTCCTGCTTCGACCTAAAAAATCATTCAATCGTTACTTCTGCAGGCTGGCCTTGGGATCGCCAACTCCAATTTAGTGAGGTGCAAGAGAATATTCCCAATCCGAATTAAGATTAGCGTTATGCGGCCTTAGCTCTTCTTATTTGTTTGGAGCTGCAAAGAGCCCTAGGGCAAGCTCATCATCAAAATAGTTCGCTCATTGGCGAAACCTTATATTCTGTGGCAAAAATCCGCTTGCTGAGGCCAATACAAAGAAGGCTTCTTAGAGCGCGTAACAGAATGAAGGCGTTACGTGCTCTTAGGGAATGGTGCTAATCAACTTATCAGGCTCAGACCAATCATAGCTTCGTGTTATAATTGGGGCGCCGGTGTTTTGGCTATACCAGCTCCAGATTCCCACTTTCCCAGCGAGACTCTTGTGATTGTTCACAACCGAGGTTAGCTCGTCTACGCACGACTCAGGGAAAAGAAGTCTTTCATTGGCCTGCCACAGACTGATGTGCCCCTCCGCTTTTAAGTTGCCGCTTACAAGCATATGCCCCTCAAGACCATACACAAAAAACTTCCCGTCAGGAGCTCCATCCCTAAAATCTATGGTAATATATACACTCCCGTCACTGCGGCTGTACGACCACCCACCGTCAAGTTTTCCTTCCTTCCAATAACTGCGAATTTTCTCAAAATGAGAATCCTCGTAATAGCAAACCGTTAGACCATCTCTTATGCGATTTCCCCCTTCCACTAAATATTCAGATGCCATCATCAGCCGTCCACTCTCAAAATAGAAGTTTTGACACTCGCGCACAGGCAAAGGCAGCTGGGGCACTTGAAGTGCTCCAATATCAAGCACCTCCTTCTCATCCGCGATGTTCACAGGCCCTACTTGCGTCCGACTCGATTCGATTTGGGGTGGATGAGAACGCATCGGGCCCGCGGCTTCCAAATCAGGAGCCAACGCGGCCTCGGTCTTGCCCGAAGAAGTATTCCTCCAGGCCACAAAGCTGAGTGCTGAAAAAAGAGCCGCCGCACCGGCAGCCCAGGCCAGGGTTCCGCTGCGATTAGAGTTGCTCGTTTCTCGATCTGGTGCCAATTTGACTACTCCACTAAACGGGATTATTACCCAGTATAGACCCAGTATAGACACTGACGCGCTGCTAAGAAAGTGGCATGTCCAAACACCCACCCTTTTGAAATTAAAATTCTATCATATCAACAATGGCTAAACTGAATATCAAGTTAATTAAATGGCGGCGCGTTACCCTATGGGCTGCCGTCTGCACCATCACCTTCATAGCCTGTTCCAAGCTCGTTAGTTTGGGGCGCAGGGATTTTGAATTAAATCAATTTTGGTTGCAAAAGAATGAACTCCGTAGTGGCAACATCTCGTCGGAGATTGTAGTCGACTACACCCGCTCCCTTTTTAGCCTTGGATATAAACTAGCTCATGCCGCACTTTCAGCGGATGAGACGAAATTACCGGACCCATACAATCCAGATGAGATGCTCACCTATCTTTTTAAGAATTTCCCCAGCTATGCAGTCGTTTACCCGACGGAAACCTATTATTACTATCGCTTCACCCTGGCTGGGCAGCCTATTTCAGGAAATATTCGTCTTTTAGATGCTCACCTCGGAAAAGTGCATATCGGCTACTTTTTTTCTAAAGATCCGCAAGGCGGCGCATTTTCTAAAACATTCGACGTAACGAATGGATTAAATGTGAAAGACCAAAGCAATAGGGAGGCGAACTTCTATCGGGTTAGCTACGGCAACCAGACCGTAGTCTTCAAGCTTCCAAATAATCAATCTCAAGGAGCTCTGCCAAAAATGAATGAGGACGAACGCTTGGTTTCCTGGATCCAAGATGAGTCAGGGGTCAGATTTTACTTGCTTTTCAACCAAAAAACATCAGCCTTTTATTATTTGCTAGATGAGCATCATGCAGCTCCCGAAGACATAGAGATATTGGAATCAAACCCTGAACTACTACTTGGAAAACGAAGCTCATTCATTTTTTACTCCGATCTGGCCTATAATAGGAAAATTCTCGTTGGTGTATCTCTTCGCGAAGTCTATGAAAACAGCTATTTTGATGGGCCATTTGACCAGGTGCCGCCTCGGCTACAGCTGCGGGATATGCTTTATCGCGCCTACCCCTATACGGCACTCCGCGGAGGACTGGATGAGCATGGCAATTTTAATAAAATCGCACAAACTCGCGTAGCAATTTCACCTTACTTTCAATACGACACCATCCCTAATTTAGTTCAGCAACTTTCACGCTGCGATCGCGCCGAAGAGCGCTCGATACTATGGAGTTGTCTTACGTATGAATGGAAGCGCAGTTTCCATCTCACCCTTCAGGGCAACCCTGGGCAGCACTACATTTTCACAAGCCAAGGTTGGCCTGCCAACCACCAGGCACACATGAGTACAAGCTGGCCCCCTCAGCACCTCAAGGAAAGCAGTCGCTTGTGGGCGAGGGATCACGACGGCAAACTGAGTAGTGCTCACTAACATTTCTCTATAATGAAGACTATTCCGATTGGACTGAGCGAGGAGGCGAATGCGTAATTAACGCATACAGCATCGTCCCTCCTACCACCGCCAGCGGCGCAACAAATGCAGCAAAAAAAGGAATCGCAAAGCCGGCAGTGCATGCAGCCCCAAACCCAAGACAGATTGAGGCGTTTTGCCAAAGGGTAAGGAAACAACTTCGAACCGGAATTCCGCGTCGTGTTTGCGGGTAAGTAAGAAATTGGAAAGCCATTAAGAGCCAAATGACTAGGGTCGAAAATATGGCAACAAACGGAATAAAAGCCAGCAACAAACAGAACAAGCTAAGAAACGCAGCCAGCAAGGACTTCACTAAGTCTTGGAGTAATTTATCCAGCTCCTGCTTGAGTGAAGTTTCTGGGACCAACGCAAGTGCAGGCCTCGTGTAGCGTTCCGTCCCGGCAGCTAAAAAATCCATAAGAGGCAAACCGAGAATGGTGCTTGAAAATGAAAATGCCAGCACTGCAAATAGCCAAAAACTGACGTTTAATATTATTTTAAGAAGCCAAACAACACTTTGAACAAACCACTCCCAGCCTCCAAGCAAGGGCACTCGAGTTATTAAGTTCTGAATAAAAACAACCGCATTATCAACTCCTGGGTCGATGACATAGCGGTTAAGAGAAATATAAAGCAGAATTGTAAGCACCAGAGGCAGCGCCGCGAGCGCCGCAAGTTTAGGGGTTCTGATAAGTAAAGCTGCAGCGCGAAACAAAAGGCTCGCACCTAAAAAAAACCGACCAGCCGCCCTAAGGATCATAATCCCTACAAATCCTTTGGCTCATGAAGTACCTTCGTGCCCGAATATAAAAAGGCAACACCTCCTGTCTGAGGCTCGGCAAGTTCAACTTTAAAACCCACTTTTGTAAAAATTTGAGTGAACGCAGCTCCGCAGGGGAACGTTCTAGATGTTTCTGGAAGATACGTATAAGCGGCGCGGTTGCCGGTAAGCATTCCACCAATAAACGGCAACACATGTGCACTGTACCAGCGATAGAGCGCTCCGAAGCCCCAAAGGCTAGGTTGCCCAAACTCTAACACAATCAGCTTACCTCCAGGTTTGAGCACACGACGCATTTCGGTGAGCCCCTGGTTAAGGCTTTCAAGATTACGTACTCCAAACGCAACGGTGATAAGGTCGAAACTAGAATCCATCAAGGGGAGGCGTAACGCATCTGCCTGCAAAAATTTATCTTCAAGGCGCTGTTTCTTTTGACCAGCCCGCATCATTGGCAAACAAAAATCGGCTCCAAGCACGTAGCGACAGCGCTTACGGAGTATCGGAAGCAAGTCACCGGTTCCAGTACAAAGGTCAAGCGCTCGCTCAGTGTGCATCGGTACAATCTGAAGTAGTCTTCGCCGCCAGAGCTTATGAATTCCCAGGCTCAAAACTGAATTAGCCAAATCGTAGCGCTCGGCGATAGAGCCGAACATGGAATTCACTTCTGTGCCAATTACCTTGACTGTCATAGACACTAGAGTAGCTATAAATAGGATAGATGTCTAACCTTGAACAAGCGAAACAATGGCCAAATAATATTGAATTAAGGCTAAAAACACGTCGCAAAATATGCGCATCTTCGGTTAATTGCGTTTTGAAATTAAGAACAGAGCGAGCCATTAAAAATCCTTAAACTTCACCTACATTGCACGTCTCTCAGCTGAGGGCTCGCTCTGTTGAACTGCTATTGCACGCTAACTCGCTTGCTGCCCACTTGAAGCGACTCAATGCCCACCTCTCAGGCTTACGATAGTCGAACGCTCGATAAAACTGGCATCGAGCATCTCGGTGCTCAGTGAGACCAGAATGCCCTTACTCGCAAGCTTCAGTTCAGAGGCCAAGAGCTCAAGCATCTTGGCCGTAAACGCATCCCGAAATGGATCTAGCACCTGCATCTCTTGCGCAAGAATGCCAAGGGCCTTCAGAGCCTTTGGAAAGCAAGCGCTGAGTTCCTGCTCTAGCCTTGCACTGGATACGCGGATCCAGCCCTCAACCTGTTCAGGAAGAATGCCTGGCGGCAACTCCACGTTCACACGCAAGCGACACGAATAGACGATATTCCTTTCAGTATCGACCCACTCGATACTGAAAGGTTCCCAGTGGCAGGGACGCAACGGCACAAATGCCACGGGCACTGCACCCTCAAGATTAAGCTCTGCTCTGCTCTCTACCGCGGCAACTCGAACGAGTTCCGGTCGGAAACCACCAAGACTTGTGGGCATCAACACAAAGAGCAGATGATTTGCGGGGAGCGGTAGGAACTGCGCCGCCCGGGTGCGCACATGCCTCAAAGCAAAATAGCCAAGAGGCAAAGCAAGACCAGCTCCGAAGCCAATCGGCGCCACACAGGCGATCACCGCAGGAGCATTCAAAGCGATCATTCCCCAGACAAGTGATACCACCACTAGAAAGACAACAAGCAGCATCCAAGCGAACCGCCGAATTTGCTTCATTTGAAGATAATCAGCGGCGCCAACAACACGAAACGCAGCGGGAAGCTGATTCATGTGCAAAAAAGGGGTAAGAGAACACGGGAATGGATAAAAAACAGAATAAACCATAAAATGGCTCACTCTGTCTTACGGTGTTGTCCACGTTTTCCACCACTTGGACAGCACCCTAAGATAGGGAGAATCAAATACCCAGGACTGAAAAGTTAAAAAGATCTACTTGTAATGTTAATCCAAGTAATTTCAGCAATTCAAGTAGTATTGGGTCCTAAATTTCAAACGCCTTGGGCTAAACCTCTGTGTCCACAACACAACTCAGACAAATTGCTTAAGGACCCACAAGGGATAAAATAGCGCCAGGTTGGTTAGCTCATTTTGTTGGTGGAAGTTTATGCACTCTCAGTCTGTTTCGGCGCCTCATCTAGGCGCACAGCCAAACTCACAAAAATCTTTTCAATTGGGGTCGACCAGGTCGCCGATTTCGCAAGCATTAGCGTATGCCGAAATTCAGCTTCCTGCAGAAACTCTCCGTACCCTCAAGGTAAAGCCCCAATTTATAAAGGCCTGTGAAGTTTTTTGCCGTATTGCTCAGCATGCCCAACCCGGCATTATTTCGTTTCCAGTAAGCGCTGAGACATTTAACAAAGTAAAAGATACATTCCGTACCTTTTGTGCGGTCATGCAACTTCAGGCGGAAGGACGCACAGTAAATGAAATACGAACCATGCACCCCACCCAGGGTGTCCGCGACTGGATTCGAACAGGATCATTGCCTCTCGTGTTAGTACGAGCCGACCCGCATAATCGCTTGCGAAGAACAGAGTCAGTCCAAATTCCCGAATCGCCATCACCGGCTTTTGCAAAGGTGCTGGGTGCTCTTGCAGCCTCGGTTGAGCGCGGTGAAAAGAGGTCTAAAATTGTTCTTTATCACTCTGACCTCAAAGTGCTGCAAGAAATTTGCGAAGCCTTGCATGAAAGTTGCGGTATGCATCTGCAACCTAAAGAGGTTCACTTACGGGGGAAAACTCATTTCCTGGTTCGTTTTAAGTCGACTCTTGTCCCCTATTTTCTCGATCGCTCAAAACAAAACTCAGCACTTATTTGGGAGCACCTTACTACCTCTGCAGAGCGACAGGCGTTTGTGAGAGGTTTTTTCGCTATCGCAAATGTGCATCTTCATAAAGAAGCGAGTACGCTTACAATCGCTCGTACAAAAGCTCCTCTCCTTGAAGGTTTGGCAGTTATTCTAAAACGCGAGGGGATGTATCCGTCTCTCATAGAATCGCGGGGCAAAACGCTGCTTCAGTTGGGGAACTCCCAAGATTTAAACCGGCTCGTTGATTTGGGGGCACTTCCGCTTAGTGAGAGAGCGCATATTAAACCAGGCGTTCGTCTCGAAGTGAGTGCCGAGCTGGTTCTACAAATTATTGAACTGATCGAAAATCGAGTCAAAGCTAAAAACACCTTGGTCTCTGCACTCGCCGAGTGCAAACAAGTTTTTAATGTGGACATTGCCGCTACCACCGCACGTGGTTGGCGAGCAGGAAAAAGACCGCCCAGCGTCGAGCGTTACCAAGCAATCGAGGGAATAGAGAAGCAGATAAGCGCTCATCCTGAGGCCCTGGAAGAGGTAGGACGGCGGATAAAAGTAGCTGTCGCGGCCTCTGATTTCCACCCCTACGAGGTGGTTAAGCTTGTTGCAGAATTTTATGGCTCCACCTATGCACTCTCAAGAATTGCGGGTTTACCACACTTAACAATAAGAAGAGCGGTGGATGAACAAGCTCTCCCAAAAATAGAGGAATATATGAAGATCCTTGGCACCATCGGATTAGCCCAAAGCCCTGAGTGTATCGCTGCGGCGACTCCCCCTACCGCTCAGCTAGTCAGAGCGCAGCTTAAGTCCACCGAAGATAGGGGCTTGTTCGACACTTATACCGGCTCTATCCTTAATGCCGCGCGTAAGGCTCATGAGAATCGCGGGAAAGTATTTGCGGCAGTCCGAGATAAGATTAACGAATTACGCGGCCGCGCCCAGCGCATGAGTAAGTAAAAATCACTCAATTACTTTTTTTCTCTATGTTTGACTTGATTACCTCAGAAGCCCTTGTTGCATTGCTGACGCTTACGGCCCTCGAAATCGTGCTTGGGGTTGATAACCTGCTGTTTCTTAGCATTCAGGTTTCAAAGTTACCGGCGGAGTTGCGAAAAAAAGCGGAACGAATTGGTTTAATGATTAGTGCCGGCCTGCGCCTCGTTTTGGTCTTTTTTGCCGCTTGGCTCTTAAGCATGAATGAGCCACTTTTTACCCTGGCAGGCGTAGGATTCTCAGTCAAAGGATTGGTGCTGTTGGGCGGCGGTCTTTTCCTTGGATACCATGCGGTACACGAAATTCATGATGCAACCTCACGCAGCCCTGTCAAAAAAGATGAACGAGAAGCCGCGTCTAGTTTTCCCGCAGTCATCGCACGCGTATCAATGCTTGGACTTGTGTTTTCTATTGATTCTGTGGTGACTGCGATTGGAATGACACAAACAATGTGGGTCATCTATCTTTCAATCTTCATCGCCGTAGGTTTCATGGTATTCGCTGCACCGCATGTCACTACCTTTATTGAACGCCGTCCAGGATTTAAAATTTTAGGGGTCTGCTTTTTACTTTTGATTGCTACCTTGCTTGGCGCCGAAGCGCTTGGTTTCCATATGCCAAAATCTATAGTGTACACCTCGATTGCCTTTGCGACGTTTGCATTCTGGATTGAAGACCTGCGCACTAAATCATATGAAGCAGGTCAGATTAGTCAGGGCAACATATGCCCAACCTGCCAGGAGCCGCTTGCAGCAGGTAAACACATCGAGGCAATAATAAAGACGCACATTGGGATTCGTTAACGTGTGCCAAAACTCAAACGAATTCTAGACGCTACTTCTCTTGTGCTCACCGAAGAGAAAGCTAGTTGGGGTTGATTAACTCTTCTTGACTAGGCATCGCACTGTACATATTCTTGTAAGGTCTCAGTGCACCTGCGTAATTATAGGTTTGAACGCAAAGGCTGTTATCTGAGTTTATGTTTGTGGGAACTACGGCAAGCGTACCGCTCGTGTTTCCTCGCTCTTTTTATCCTCATTGTTTCTTCGTTCCGGCAAATAGTTGCAATACTTGTGGATCGATAAGGAGAGAAATGGTGCACAGTCACTCCTCAGGACCAGCAGATAAGGGTCCTGAGTCAACAGGTTCGGAAGCTCCTCAAGCCCGACAGATTCCGTCGGCGTCTATCTTCAGTTTTGGCAGTCTTCTCGACCAAGTTGCCGAAACTCATGCAGTTGGCTCACAGCACTCCTCGCTTCGACCACCGTCTTCAGTGCCAAACGCCGAGGCCCAAAAAATCTGTGCAGCATTCTGGTCTGAAGCAACCCAGCGAGCCTCGACCCCAAAGGCTACCGCCTCCGTAAACCAGCACAAACTCGCCATTCAGCAAATGCTGGCTGCTAGTATTCCAGACGAACATTATGCAAGCCATGCTGATAGAATCTTTCATGCAGTTATCTGGTATAAGCAGCAAATGGATTCGGGTTCAGTTCCGCATGGAGACTTTTCAAAGCTGCCACTTTTTGGAGTTATTGGAGAAAAAATTAGTCCAGCTTGGGGCCGGCTCGTTGAACTTGCTCAATTTTACGTACGCGAATCCAAATGTGAACCAGACTTTGGCCTCATGAGCAGGCAGTTTGAACGCCGCGCCAACCTAAGAGATTCTGTCTGGCAGCGGTTTACCCAAAGTTATCACTTTCCGGACGACGCCGAATTACGGGCCGAAGTAAGTGGAAGATTTTTCAGGACCAATAATGTTAGCGATGATAATCAAGCAACACTTGCCGCCTTGCTGCGACATGAATTTTTGCAGGCAGCCAAGCTTCGCTTGGCTCAGGCGCTGGGCGGCAAAAAGCTCATGACCAACGAACTTGATGCCTTCGAGCCATCAATTCTTCTCAATTTTGATTTTGTTGATGCACATAAATCCACTGGCTTGCTTGCGCCGAACTTTAAGACTCTCGTCGATGCAAACAGAGCTATCAGAAGTGGCGGCACCGGTTTTTTGTTTTGCTGCCCGGATTATGCCCGCAAGCAGCAGCCAGACGGTTCATACAATTATACCATGGATGGACTAGGAACCGGGTGCGGATTAACCGCTGAGCGCTCCATACCAATAGCGACTGCGCTCATCGCACGAGCAGCAGAGCTCGCAAAGCTCGATGCCTTGCCATCTCCGATAAGCTTCAGAATTGGAGTTGCTGATTTCGAAGCTACTCGAGCAAACGCGGAACTTACTAACTGTGGTTCGGTGGAGGAGTTTGAAAGACGTTTAAACAGCTCGGTAAACCAGATTACCGCTCGTATCGTTGAGCTTTTACCCTCGACCCTCGAGATTGACGTTACTCTAGCCGATTCCGAGGATCTCATTCATCAAAGAACTCTGCGAATAACTGAGCCACATTCCAATAATGTAATTGCTCTGGTAGAAGTAGGTCGAGTTACGGCTGCGCTGCTCAAAGACAAAGAAGGAGACGGCACCACCTCTACTCTTGCACGATTCAACACACTCGTTGAAACAAAGAGAGAGCACCTTGTTGGACTCGCGGAAAAGTCCGCCCCGATCCAAAAACAAATCGATACCCTTATCTTGTTGCGAATGGACCTATTAGTAAAGTGGAGCGGCCCAGACGCGCCAGAGTATGTACAAGAACTCAAATCTCAAGTGCCAGTTAGAGACAAGGCGTCTGTGTTACGTGCCATGCAGGCGCAGCTTGCATCAGGAGATATTTCAAGCAAAGAGGCGCAAGCACTCCTGTACATGAGGCGCAAAGTAGCAATTCAAGGGGCAGAGTATGCGGTAATGCATGAACTTATGAATACCCACAACTCCCCATATCATTTAGCTGCAGATGCCCTCAATATGTGGCAAGTTTTCGGCAAGAAGAGTATTCCTATTATTGGGATTCGTGGTCTGTATGCAGGGGCAGACCTGGTAGATCTCCAACAGTCTTAAATTAATTTTTAGATGCTTCCCAACTTTAAAACAGAAATGCCACAGTGCCAAAACGCACAGCGTAGCAACCCAGACCCTTCGCCTTTCACACAACTTCGTATGACCCTGGCTGGACTCGTCCTGCTCAGTGGATGTACGCAGGATAGCGCTGTAGAGGCAGCAACGGGACGCGCCATCATCACTGATACCCGTAAGGAACATATGCAAAATTCGCCTATAGCTGAGATCAATCAACTTGACCGATCGATTGCGCAAGCTGAATACGACCTGAGTGGTGGTACAAAAGTAGTCATTCATAAGCCTTACGGAAGTGGGGTTTACAGTGCAGTGTTCTCGATGAAGGACGGACACTATCCTCAATTGGGTTCAGTAGCTACAAATAGAGGCCGCCACGAAATGCTCTATGTGATAGAGGGGAAATTTGTGCTGACTCTCAATGCCAAGGACCATTTAATCGATGCAGGGCAAAACCGCATGATATGTGATGGTGATTCCTACTCCTTAAGAGGCAGCGGCACCTGCTTGGTTGTAGTTCGGGATGAACCTGGCGGAGCAACTATAGTAGAGCCTACTTCTCTCACCCCAAAATAAACAAATATTCATGCCCAATCACATTTTGTAAGGCTTTAAATAGGTCACCCTTTGACAAGAAAAGGGGAAGCTGCCCGGCCCGGCCGACTTCACAAATGCTTGCTTCAAACTACTCCTGGGATATCATGTGGCTTGCACGCTTAATGAGGCTCTCATGAACAATGCCAAAGAACTAAAACCGTTTTACGTTACCACTCCAATTTATTACCCCAACGCGGTGCCTCATCTTGGCCACGCCTACACCACCGTATTTGGCGACAGCATCCATCGCTACCACCGCTTAATGGGCTATGACTCAATTTTCCTGACTGGGACTGATGAGCATGGTCAAAAGGTAGCCGATGCCGCAAAAGACGCGGGGCTTAGTGCTCAAGCGCATGTTGATGCGCTTGCTGAAAAATTTCAAGCTACCTGGAAAAACCTGCATGCTGACATCAGCATCTTTATGCGCACTACAAAACCGACACATATTGCAGGAGTAAAGGCAGTCCTTTCGAAGCTCCACAAAGAGGGCCTCATCTACAAAGACACCCATGAAGGTTGGTACTGCGTTTCCGAGGAGATATTTTATACTGAAAAAGATTTAGTAGACGGCAAAAGCCCCACCGGCAAAGAGGTGACTTGGGTTTCGGAGTCAAACTACTTTTTCAAGATGTCTCAGTATCAAGAACAGATGATCAGTTACTTTAGTGATCATCAAGATTTTATTATTCCTGCTTCCAGACGCGCCGAAATTCTGGGCTTCTTAAAACAACCTCTCCAAGATTTGTGTATTAGTCGCCCCAAGAGCCGCTTAAGCTGGGGCATCGAAATGCCTTTTGACCCAGAATTTGTTTGTTACGTTTGGTTTGATGCCCTGCTCAATTATGTAACTGCCTTAGGCTACCAAGACCCTCAAGCGGACCAAACCCGATTTCAGAACTACTGGCCAACTACTGTGCATTTGCTTGGCAAGGATATTCTTACTACCCATGCCGTGTACTGGATTAGCATGCTGATGGCTTTGAAGTTACCCCTTCCTCGTCATATTTATGCACATGGCTGGTGGCTAAATTCTGCCGGGAAAAAAATGAGCAAATCGGAAGGCGATACAGTCAGCCCCGATAAACTTATTGAACTACTGGGCGCTGACCAAACCCGCTATTACCTCGTGCGTGGAATGCGTATGGGGAATGACGCCTCTTTTAATTTCGATCAAGTCGTTACTACTCTTAACGATGAACTAGCCGATAAATTTGGCAATCTGCTCTCACGTTCTTCAACAATTGCTGCCCAGTCTTTTGACGGCACCTTGGGAACACCAGACTTAAAAGAAGCGCGGTCCCTACAAATAAAAGAGGAAGCCCTAAAAACCGTTGAAGCTGTGTGGTCTTTTGTGCAAAACATGGAGCCTGAGATGGGCTTGCAGCGAATAGCTGCTTATTTAACTGACGTGAACAAATACATCTCAGACATGGCACCCTGGAAACTGGTAAAAACAGAAGAGGGCAAACCGCTTGCCGCTGAAGTATTGTGGGTATGCCTTGAAAGTTGCCGTCTTGCTGCAACACTATTGTGGCCAGTGATTCCGGGAAAAAGCGAGGCAGTGCTGAACCACCTTGGCGTAGTCAACTTTACGCCAGATCCGCAATGGCTCACCTGGGGCAAGCTGCCACATGGGCTTAAGGTTAAAAAAGCTGAGCCGCTTTTCCCGAAGTTAGAGAGAGCAAAACTACCAGCCTAAATCGCGATGGGCACTTTTTCACTAAGCAATTTTGGAAACGATGCCGCTGCTGACTGGCTTGATCTATTCTCTCAGCGAAAATCACTTAAGAAGCTCCTTTTGCAGGCGCAAAGCTCAGCATTTGGTGCGCTGGAAGAAACGCTTGTCGCGTCTGAAATTTTGGCGGCGATAAACGGCCATCCCTCCTCCGATTTTCCTTTTGAGATGCTATCCTGGTGTAGAACCCAGCAGAGCAAACTGCGAAAAGAGGATTTGTCAAAGGTAGCCGACAATTTGGCCTATCTCCTGAAATCTCCAGAGGTCACTCACCGATTCAGAGACATCGAAGATTGCAGTACATTCGTAATCTCTCAACAAAATCTACTTTTTCGGCTTCAATCTTCTCAGATTCCTCTGACCATCGAACCAACACCCCAAATAGTGGTTGCTTCTGAAAATGGCAGCGAGGAACAAGCTCTCAATTGGAAAAATGAGTTGCCCAATCTTCGCAAAAAAATTGGCCACGTTGAAAAAGTAGACATAGTCGCCGTCAAAGGAGCAGCAACACTTTCTGATAAAGACTGGAAACGGATTGCGGACTGGCTCGATCAGTATAATTTTCGCCAGCTCACCTTAATTGAACATCCATCGAAAAAAATAAAAACATTTTCACTCTCGATGCTGCAATTTTTTCCTGAATTGGAAACACTCGTTATTAAATCTACCCACCTTCAAGATCTTAGCCCCCTAGCTAATTTAAAAGAGCTAAAATATCTCTTTATCGCCCGAATTTCAGAGCCAAAAGCCGAAGCAGCCTACCTTGCGCAATTGGAGAGATTAAAGTTAGCGTTACCCCATCTTCACGCCTCGCTGGTCGTAGTACATCCGTTGGCCGTGGTTCTTAAAGTTTAATCGGGTAGGCGTTCGGCTTTTACAGAGCGCCTGGTCCACCGTTCTATCGCAGCTACAGCGAAGAACGACAGCCTCATTACTTCACCGCCTACTAGCTGAAACTAATCTTTACATCCTCAGTTTCGGCCTTCGGAATCTCAAGCAGCGGCCGCTTAAGCATTTGCAGCATATTAGCAAAAAACATATCTGGGAAACTTTGAATTTTGGTGTTGTAGATGGTCGTAGCTTCGTTAAAAAATTCACGTCTATCAGCAATACTTTCTTCCAAAGCCGAGATACGATTTTGAAGATCAAGAAAGTTTTGGTTGGCCTTAAGCTCTGGATAATTTTCCGCGACGGCAAAAAGACTGCGTAGACTGGAATTTAGTACATTCTCAGCTTCGGTTTTTGCGCCCACATCTGGGGCCGACATAAATGAAGTGCGAGCGCGAGTTACATTTTCAAGCAAAGTCTGCTCGTGTTTCATGTAGCCTTTGCAGGTATCAATAAGCTTCGGGAGCTCGTCATGTCGCTGCTTCAATATCACGTCAATATTGGCCCAAGCTTTATCAACGTTATTTCGAATTGCTACTAAGTTGTTGTAAATGCCAATGCCCCAGGCCAAAAAGCCAATAACTATAAAAGCAATAAACCCAAGAAACACCAAAGCAGCCACCATAACCCAGCTCCTCACACTCCAAGACGATTAAGTAATATATACAAACACACTAACGCGATAACCGGCCCACCGTATACAAAAAGATACATTTGCAGTTTCAGCGAGCTTAAGAGCTCTTTTTCGCTGGAGTCTGAGAAGATGCACATCTTTTGTGCGCCCTTCCCCATATAGAGATTGTCTTCATTTCTCGCCGAATCTGTTGCAGCGGCTCGGCGTTGGGCCTCTGCCAGTACATACAGATTGTCGCCTGCTGCTATTAATGTCTCCTGACAACGCAGCGTCTTATCACCAAAAAGTCCCTGATAGGACACCCCAATTCGAGTTAATCCGGCTTTAAATTGGTCCTCTTGCTCACTTGAAAAAAGGCCCGTGCGAAATCGATTGTCCACGTCAAAATGGCACTCTGCACCTTCAGGCAACACCGTAACTACGCCCGTTTCATCGCGAACGAAAAATGGGCTCTCTGATTTACCACTTGCAATAGTAACCCAACGCGTCTTTTTGCCTGAGCGCTTTTTTTGCTCTACGGTGTAGGAGTAATAGACGCAGGGTTTTTGGGAAAAGGGACTTACGAGCGGTTCTTTAAAAATTTCGGCCTTGCCTTGTATTTCGGCTAAGCCAATTGCAAGCGATCTTACTTTAGAAGTTGGGGTTCGCTCTATTATTTTGTATTTACGTCTTAGGTGAAAACCAAACCAAAAGAGCCCAAGACCGGCACATAAACCAAAAATGGAGCCAACGAGGGGATCGTCTTTTGACTGCGACATGATATAAATTTAAAAGGAGGCTACCGTCCGGGGCAAGCTTTAATATGCTGTTCTTAAGACGGCAATCTGGCAAAAAATCTTAAGTCCTCAAGGTGTAAGTCTGCGCTCATTTGCGAACAGCATCTCGCAAAAACCTTACAATAACGGCCATCATGCAACTTTCAAAAAACTACTCTTACCTCGCGCTTTTTCTTAAATTCTGCAAATTTGGCTGTTTAGCCTGGGGCGGTCCCATCGCTCAAATAGCCATGCTGAAAAGGGAGCTGGTCACAGAGGAAAAATGGGTATCTGAAGATCGTTTTCTTAAGGCTTTGGCCCTGTACCAGGCGTTACCTGGTCCTGAGGCTCACGAACTATGCGTCTATTTTGGCACCGTCAAAAAGGGCCGCCTCGGAGGAATTTTAGCCGGGTTAGGTTTTATGCTGCCTGGTTTATTGCTTATGCTTGGGCTGGCCTGGCTCTATACAAACCTCTCATTTCATAGCCAATTAATTACGGCGCTCTCGGTTATCGTGTATCCTACTATCTTGGCTGTGATTAGCGCTGCTCTAAAGCGAATTGCCTCTCACAGCCTTCATTCTCTGGGCGCAATTGTCGCAGGGCTACTCGCCTGCACCTTAGAGCTTGCCTCAGTTCCCTTTTGGATTTCACTGCTATTGGCTGCATTGATTGTGGAGATTGCGAGTCGCGGCCAGAAAAAGCTTGCGATTGGCGGCGCGATTAGTTTTGGACTTGTGGCTATATGGTACACAGCAACTCAGTCAGCAGGTGCAGCACATGTCGCTGCTACGCAAATAGCCTCTGGCCACGTCAGCATTCTTGATTTGAGCTGGATTGGCCTAAAAGCTGGCTTACTCACTTTTGGTGGTGCCTATACTGTTATTCCTTTTCTCGAGGCCGATGCAGTGCATTCCTATGCCTGGATCACTCAGGCTCAGTTTATGGATGGAATTGCGTTAGGCGGCATGATTCCAGCACCGCTTGTTATATTTGCAAGTTTTCTTGGGTGGCTTGGCGGCGGATTTTTTGGGGCACTCGCAATTACATTTGGTATCTTTCTGCCTGCTTTTTTATTTACTCTCCTCGGCCATGAGGTGTTTGAACGTTTAATGGAGCACAGGTCTTTGCAAAGACTCTTAGAGGGAGTTGCAGCAGGAGTTGTCGGTATAATGGCTGCAACAGTATTAGAATTTTATCAGCACCTAATTACTTCCTATCAGGCAGCGCTTATCTGCGCGCTAAGCTTATTGCTATTATTGAAGTTTAAATGGAAGTACACCGCTCCGGCGCTTATTTTGGTAAACACTACTCTGGCGGTAATGGTTTCGCTGTAAAGCGGAGACTTAAAAGCTAAAGCAAACTACCCGCGGTAGGAATCGAACCTACGACCCCAAGTTTAGGAAACTTGTGCTCTATCCAACTGAGCTACGCGGGCTTATTGCTCTATTCTTTTACGGCGCGCAGGGGCTGTCAAGTTTTGAGCTCGCTTACCTAGAATATGCCCGAGTTCAATCTGATCAAGTCAATTTTGCCAAAGTCGCATGATTAACACGGGTGCCTGGATTTTCTGTTCGCCGTCAAAATGCGTTCAGACGAGGCGCGAGGTATAGAAGGGCTCACAAAAATATCCAGAGCTCCGGCCTGCTGCTACTCGAGCGATACTGCGTCTTCGGGTCAAAACGTGCTCACTGTATCCCTATCGATACAGCTCCGCGCATTTTGCCCCTGCATCCTTGCCTCGCTCAAGTTTCGCTAGGCCTCGCTAGCTGGCTATTTTTGTGAGTCCTTCTGTGGGCCGACTGCTTGTCCGCCGTAGCGGCACCTCGCAATAAGGCACCGAGCCTTGGAACCAAGTATGAACGCACACCCCTTTAAGGGGGGCCGCGCATCGCGCGGCAGGGGTGGGGATATTTAAAGCGATTGAAGAATTGCAAGGAATTGAGCTCGAAATGCCCTTTTGCTTAGAATTATATCTGGCTCATAGCGAGCTCAACTTCCGGCAATTTAAAGCGTTTTTAAGATTTTCACGGCGAACGGTCTATTTTCTGAAGAAAGCCATAGGATCGACTGCCATATTCTTACCGTCTTTATCCCGCACGCGGGTCTCAAAATGCAAATGCGGCCCGGTTGCCTTACCTGATTGCCCAACCTCGGCAATTAAATCTCCTTTACTTACCTGGCGCCCCACACGAGCTTTATTCTTTCGGTTATGCCCATACACGGTTAAAATTCCATCACCCTTTATAATGACCACGTTTCCATAACCACGCAGACTGTTGTTGCTGTACACCACCACACCATCATGCGCCGCATACACGGGCTTTCCTTCTGGTGCAGAAATATCTATCCCTTCGTGGAATGAAAGCCAGCGCCTCCCAAATGCTGAGGTATACTCTCCTCCTGGCACAGGCCAGAGTAGCTTGCCCTTATACTTTTGTGCCGAGCCCAATTGCACACGCACCATGGTGTTTTTATCTTTTGGCGCAGTAACTCTTTGGCTCGGAGTTCCTGCGTTTCCCTTTACAACAGGCACTGTGTTTCTGCTGGCGGAGGGTTTTCTTCGATAGGGCACTTTGAGCAGCCTACCAATTCGTAACTCACGCGGATCATCAATATCGTTTACGTCGGCAATGTGATCGGCCTCGACGCCATAGGCCCGGCCTATCATGTAGAGGGTGTCCCCGGGCTTCACCACATACGTGGTCAAAGGCAAACTTGGATAAGAAGCAGATAAGAACGAGCACCCCGAGGTCATGCACAGGAGTAAGGCACACAAAAACTTGCCGAATCGACTAACCGGGGTAGACATGCGGCTATTTTATGAGCTGAACAGAAGACACGCCAGGCAACAAATTCAATAGGTTACTACTTTGGCAGTCTCCAACAATCACAACAGGAAATGGCGTTATTTTGTAAAATCCTAAAACAACCTGCCTAAGCCCGCGCAGCCACCAAGGCCGCAGATTCGACCGAGCGTAAATCCATTGGAACGCCCCGAATGCGCTGTTTTCTAATAACAATTGTATCAATACGCTTTATATAACCACCGAACCGGTCTCTTAATCTGTCTATGGTCTGGTTGTAGGTTTCAAAAGACTCAACCTCAAGCTCAATTTCAAGGCGGCACGAGCCAATTTGTTTAATTAAAAACAAAATATCGGGCTCCGATTCACAATAGGCCCGCAACTCATCTTCGCGCCGAGGATCGTGCTCAGTAAAATAGAGCTGCGCTTTATAAAACCAACGCCCAAGCTTAGCTAAATCGAGTTCAACTCGGTAATAGGCCACCACTCCGAGCTCTTCGAGCCGCTCAACGCGGCTGCGGGCCGTAGCCAATGAGCACTGAGCTCCCTCAGCAATAGCGGTATAGGTCATGCGTGCATCCGAGGCCAGATAACGCAAAATCTGAAAATCAAGTTCATCAACCGGCACTGGATCGCCAATGCCCCCCACATAGGTGCGACTAAAAGTTTCCCCGTTAAGGTATCCCCGTCCCAGATACCAAGCATCGGTTAACGTATAAACGCTTAATTCTAAAATGCAGGAATTAAACGCCGAAAGCAGTTCATCAAGGAGCAGACTATACTCTTTGGGAGTGCGCGCGAATGTGGCCACTATGAGATCCCATTGTCCAGCACACTCAGCAACCCAAAACGAGCGTGGATGCCTATCTAAATAGGCCAATAAACGGTTTACGGTCTTGCGATCGCTATTGAGACGAAAATAGGTTTTATAGATTGTAATTCCTAATTTTGAGGAATTAATAAGAGCGACAAAGTCCTTAATGACTCCGTTCTGTCGCAACTTTCCGATGCGATACTTAATGCGATCGCGTCCGAGTTTTAATTTTTTGGCCAGCTCTGACTGGTCTTGGCGACAATTCGCCGAAAGTTCAGAGAGCACTTTTCGGTCGATAAGATCGAACTTAAGCATACAGTCTGCATCCTTTAAAGACGCCACAAACCCGACTTTTGCTACTCTGCTTTGAAACTGGTCGCTAGTAAAGAAATATTATTATTTTGTCCGTTTTATAGCATATTTTTGAGCATTTTTGCACTTTTGGGCAATTTTTACGCAAAAATGGCAATTTAAATGAGGTCCTGCAGAAACCCAGCTAACCTTCACAAAGCCTCATTACTTAAAAGTGAGCGGAAGCTAAGCTACTCAGTTGCGAAGAGATTACATTTTTCAAGCGTATAGGTTGCCGCGCTTACGCCCTTGGCTTGAAAGAGAGTCAGAGTTTGAGATTCGGTGTCACCCACTGCTGCAACTAAACGTCCGCCTGGTTTGACTAGCTGTTCGAGTAACTCTTTTGATACTGCGGGCACCACTTCTGAAACTACAATTGCATCGAACGGGGCGTGGTCTAACCATCCACGTTGAATATCTCCTCGGCGAATAAGCACACTTTCAAAATGAAGCGCATCCAGGAGTTTACGTGTGCGCTGCGCAAGCAATCCGACTGACTCAATCGCATACACCTGCACACCAGCGGCAGTCATAACTGCGGCTCCGTATCCAGAGCCTGCACCTACTTCCAAAACTCTCATGCCACGACTTAAACCAATAAGCCCAAACATGCGGGCCTGCACCGACGGCTTTGGGCTCAATCGATTAAAACCAATAGGCAAAGCCACATCTTCAGCGGCTCTCAGTGAATAGGACTCTTCCACAAATCTATCACGCGGAACTGCAGAAAAGGCCTGAATAAGGCGATCTGACTGGGCATCGTCAATTATGCCTGCGGCGCTAACAAACATTTCAGCTTCCAATACTGATTGTTCGGAGAGAGGTTTACGCAATGCAAGTGCCATAGACAGAACCAGGAAGAAAAAGGGGTTAAGTGAAACAACCTAAAAATGTAGTGCTCAGTATGAGGCCCCCACCTCTATGCAGCAAGATAGAAACTGAATGAGAGCACAATCGAGAGCTACATTTTCTGCTAGGAACGCTCCAATCTGACGCAGCAAAGTGTGACGCAGGGGCTACCAGCAACAAGAACGCCGTTGTATCATTCGGCGAAATGCAAAATCATTATCAAATTCTTGGCCTTAATACCTCTGCAACAGCTGAAGAGATAAGGCGCGCGTATCGAATTTTAGCCCGGCGTTATCACCCCGATGTGAATCCTGGGCGTAAAAGCGAGGAAACTTTTCGCGCAATTGCAGAGGCCTATTCAGTGCTAAGTGACACAGAAAAGCGAACTCAGTACGACATAGCACTTGAAGGGACTTCTCCTCAACGCAGCCAGGCCGAGGCTCGAGCCGCGTATCAAAAAGCAGCGAGGTCGCATAACTCTGCACGAAAGAAATTTTACGAAGCCAAACACCAACACTTTGGGCAAGTTCAACCTGAGGGCCAACCGACTGAAGAGGTAGCTGTTCCCAAAGCTCCGTCTTGGGGCCAAATTTTAAAAGACGCTGGCAACTTTTGGCGCAAAGTAAGTAGTCCACCACCACCCCGCCCCAAAAGGAAGGCAACGGCTGCCTCATCCCGGCCCCAAACAAGTGAGCACGTTGAGCCACACTCTGAGCGCCCACTTTCTGAAGACATGCAGCAATCTTCAGTGGTCAAAATTTCAGTTGTGGAAGTTTCAATCAATATTCGCGATGCCATTTTTGGTGTGCGTAAAGCAATAGAGGTTACAGAACCAGAGGGGGTCAGAAAAATCTCTGTGCATATTCCCCCAGGCGTTCGAACGGGAGCAGTTCTTCATTTACGATCTAAGGGTCAAAGCTCAGAAGATTTAGTGGTAGTGGTGCGCGTTGCAGCACATCCAATTCTCAATATGCAGCCCAAAGGCTTAGTGGCAGAAATTCCAATCAGCGTGAAAGAAGCGATTGAAGGCGCCAACATCTCTGTGCCCACGCTTGAGGACCCTATCGTAATTAAATTGCCCCCAGGTTCCCAAAGTGGGTCGGAGATTCGCCTCAAAGGTCGAGGTGCACCCCTCAAAGATGGCTCTAAAGGAGACTTGTTTTTACGCTTGCTTATCAAAGTTCCTGAATCAACCGCTGGCATTGGCTTACGCGAGAAAGCTGAAGCTTTAGAAGCCTATTACGAGCGCCCAGTGCGGCAAACGTTACCAAAAAATTTAGTTGATGAATAAAATTATTGTGAGAAGCCCGAGACTATCACCCGCGTTTTCATTTGTTAGCAGCGTGCTCGTTCAAGGCGTTGGACTTGGAACAAGTCTTATTCTTGCCCAAGGAGTTACACTTCCACTTTGGCTTTCAATTAGTATTCATGCTGCAGTAGCCGGCTCTTTGGCTTTGTTTTTAAAGTTGCCAAGAGCCTGGGTAGGCATGAATTTTTTGTTGTGGCCTTCCGCCATTCTCTATCACCTGAGCGGGCTTCCCAGTGCTGCTTTATTGCTCGCCTCAATAGTCATTGGGCTCGTTTATTTTCCAACCTTTTGGACCAAGGTGCCCTTTTATCCCACCAGCGCACTCATGTATCAGCAGGTACTTTCTCAGCTACCTTCAAAACAGGGCATAAAATTTTTAGACATTGGAAGCGGCTACGGTAGCCTTCTATTCTACCTTGCCCAAAAAAGACCAGATGCCACATTTGAGGGAGTAGAAATAGCCCCAGTGCCGATGCTTGTTTCACGAATTCGCCAACTACTGCATCGAACTACAGTAGCTACAAAATGGTCCAATTTTTGGTCGCTCTCTTTAAGTGAATATGACGTGGTGTATGCATTTCTTGCCCCGGACCCCATGCCAGCACTATGGGACAAAGCTCGTGCAGAAATGAAACCGGGCTCAATTTTACTTGTGAACAGCTTCCCTGTTCCTCACAAAGAAGACCGGAAAATTGAAGTGCAGGATGAGCGAAATTGTGTGCTTTACCTTTACAAGATGTAAAAGGCTAGCCTCTCGCTGCGGCGCTCCTAGCCAACGGTTTACGAAAATGCTCCCAAGCCAAAACAACAGGAGCAGCGATGTACACGGTGGAATAGGTACCCGAGATAAGCCCAACCAAAAGGAAGAAACTCATGTCGGCAATGGTGCTGCCACCAAAAATAAGCAGCGCTGCGACCGAGAAAATAGTCAACATGGTAGTAATTAAGGTTCTTGAGAGAGTTGAGTTGATGCAATCATTTAATAATTCTGAAAGCACAAACGATTTTCTGTGATTTAGCTCTTCACGCACACGATCAAACACCACAATAGTGTCGTGCACTGAATACCCAAGAATTGTCAGCGCAGCTGCAATCGTACCCATGTTTATGGTGAACCCTGCGGCCAGATAAATGCCGATCGATACAGTCACGTCGTGAAAAATAGCGACCACCGCGCCAAGTCCGAAGGCAAACTCAAAACGAAACGTTAGATACAGAAGAATGAAAACAAGTCCCGCCACCGTTGCCCAAAGTGCTTTTTTCCTAAGCTCTTCTCCGACTGTGGGCCCCACATAGTCGGTCTTCAGTACTCGAATCTCCTGACCAGAGTAAGCTGCCTTAACTGCATTTAGCACAGTCTCCTTTACCTGCCTGGTTGCCTCTTGAGCCTCGCTTGCTCCTTCACCGCCAAGGCGAATAGAAAACTCGGAACGCCCAGCCTCAAAGGACTGCACAATCGCTTCTTTAATTCCTGCCTTGTCTAAGGCCTCGCGAATTCCCTCGCTGCTTGCACCGGGCACTCCAAGCACAATTTCATGCCCACCTCGAAAATCTACGCCGTATTTGGTGTCGCCAAGCGAGAACCACACATACACGCTAAACGTCACCAACAAGACTGAAAAAATGCTCGCAGGCAACCATTTGCCGATAAAGTCGAAATTTGTTTTTTTACCGATAAATTCCATGGGGTGAATCCTTCTTTCGCTAGTTTCTAGCCTATACCGACAAGCCGTGTTTACCACCCTTCATAGGGAAGTAATCAAAACAAAGCCTCGAGACATACGTTGCTGCAAATATGGTCGTGGCAATGCCAATGACCAAAGTGACTGCAAAGCCTCGAACAGGTCCGCTACCGAAGTAATAGAGTATCATTCCCGTAATCAGGGTCGTGATATTTGAGTCCATAATTGCAGTGAGTGCTTTTGAGAATCCTGCAGCCACAGCAGCATCGCGACCTGACCCATTCCGAAGTTCTTCTCGAATACGCTCAAATATCAGCACGTTGTAGTCTACCGCCATGCCAATAGTAAGCGCTAAGCCTGCCAAGCCAGGCAAACTTAAGGTCGCCCCAAAAGCCGAAAGCGCTGCCACAATCAAGAACATATTCAGAAACAACGCAAAAGCAGCAACTAAGCCAGCCTTCACGTAGTACCAAATCATGAAGATAATAATAAAAACAAAGCCGCCGATAATTGCCAAAACGCCTCGACGAATTGATTCTTGACCAAGGCTTGGCCCCACAGTTCGCTCCTCCATAACGGTAAGCGGAGCAGGCAGCGCGCCGGCTCTAAGTACCACGGCCAATTGCTTGGCTTCTGGTAAAGTGAATCCACCAGAAATTGAGGCGCGGCCGCCGCCAATGGCCTCGTTAATGCGTGGCGCAGAATACACAGTATTGTCTAGCACTATGGCCAACTGGCGGCCCACATTCTCGCCGGTAATTCGCTTAAATGTTTTGCCGCCTTCGCTTGTAAGGGTTAACGAAACCTCAACCTGACCTTGCACCACGGCAACACGCGCATCCTCCACGGCCTCGCCGGTCATAAGCACTTCGTCCTCAACCGCCACTTCCCCGCCAGACTTTTCTTTCAAAGTAAGCGTAGACACTGTGCCTTGCCCCGCAGGAACTAGACGAAATTCAAGTTTTGCCACTGAACCAACCACTTTCTTCACAGACTCAATGTCCGAGATTCCTGGCATTTGGAGCATAATGCGATTTCGGCCGACGTTCTGAATCAGCGGTTCAGCTACACCAAACTGATCTACGCGATTTCTTAATGTTTCAACGGCGTCGAGGATAGCTTTCTTTTCAATTCGCTGTGCATCAAGCTCGTTGGCCGAATACACCAGAATAACCCTACCATCTTCATCACGGCGGGCAGTAAACATGAGTTCTTTATATTGGCTTTCTACCAATTTTTTTGCTTGCTCAACAAAACGATCACTAAGCAAGGTAAGTTCAAGCTGCCCTGCCTCAGAGACCCGAGCGCGGGTGACGGCAACTTTCTGTTTACGCAGTTCTGAACGGATGGCGTTTCCTCGCGATTGAAGGCTAGAGCGCACCGCCTCTTTAGACTGCACCTCGTACACCAAGTGCACACCACCGGCCAAATCAAGACCTAAAGAAATTGGCTTAGAAATCCAGCTTTCGCCCACCATGTCTTTGGCAACGGTAGGAAGCAAAAACGCAATGCCCGCAACCACCACAAGTAAACAAACGATAAAACGCTTTTTAATCTCTGTATTCATGATTGTGACCTATTGGGCGTTGGAAGCAGTTTTTTTGTCCGCGGCCGACTCATCTATTTTTCGTAATACATGACCAGGCTCAACTCGCACTCTCACATTTGGCGCAAACTCGACGAGTATATGATCTTTCTCCGTTCCAGCAACTCGTCCAAATAGTCCCCCACTGGTAACTACTTGGTCGCCCTTTTTAAGGGAGTTAATAAGCTCCTGCTGGGCTTTAAGCTTAGCCTGCTGGGGCTTAAGCACCATAAAATAGAAAATAAAGAAGACGATAATGAACATGGGCATCATGCGCCCAAGCACTTCCGTAAAACTTGGCTGCGCGGGGGCACCCGTGGTTGCCTGCGCAAAACAGTCGAACGCAAAGAGTACAATTGAGAAAATAAGGAGAGTCGTCCAACGACGAGCAAAAGCGGATCGATTCATTACCATGACCTTCTACAAAAAGAGACCTGCCGCAGCGTCAACGCCGAAACAAGGCACAGCGTTTTTTAGCACTTAGACGAGCAAAGTTAAATAGTTGACCTTATTCAGGCTTTGGATTCTGTGGAAACCCGGGCCCAGCGCTGTTTTATAGCTCTATAAAACTGCTCAAAGCTGTTCTGGGCAATTGCATTGCGGATAGCCCGCATATGGTCCAGGTAATGGGTTAAATTGTGCAAACTAAGAAGCTGGGGACCGAGCATCTCGCCCACTTTGAACAAGTGATTAATATAGCCTCGCGAATAATTGCGGCAGGCTAAACAGCCGCAGCTTTCATCCAAGGGCCCCCTGTCTCGCGCATGCTCGGCATTTTTGATGTTAAAAAATGGATGTTCCCCACTGGCAACATAGGCGCGGCCAAAACGCCCCGATCGGGTTGGCATTACACAATCAAATAAGTCGACGCCCTGATGCACCGCCTCTACAATATCTTCTGGGGTGCCCACGCCCATAAGATAGCGAATTTTATCGGACGGAAGCTGCTGCGGGTGATAACTAAGCACCTCATACATAAGCTCTTTGGACTCCCCAACACTAAGCCCACCGATGGCAAGTCCATCGAACTGCTTCCCATCGACTTCTATGGCCGCAATTGACTCCGCAGCGCGTGTGCGCAGGTCCCTAAAGACTCCGCCCTGGGTGATGCCGAATACCCGAGTATGCTCGTTTCTGCGGGCCGCCAGAGAACGCCGTGCCCAGCGCTCGGTAAGCCCAAGCGATTTTTCCACCGCTTCATGCGGCAAGTCCCCTGCCGGACATTCGTCTAGCACCATGGCAATATCAACGCCCAGGGTCTCTTGAATTTCAATTGACTTCTCAGGCGACAAAAAACACTGAGCCCCATCTAAATGAGACTGGAAGGCCACGCCTTCTTCATTAATTTTACGCATGCGCTGCAAGCTAAAAACCTGGAAGCCTCCGCTGTCGCTCAGAATGGGCCCCTTCCAACCAGTAAACTGATGTATGCCTCCAAGATCACGCACAAGCTCCGGAGTAGGTCTCAGCCAGAGGTGATAGGTATTCACCAAGGTAATCTGCGCACCAAGTTCTTTAAGCCGCTCGCAGTCTACTCCCTTTACGCTGCCTCTGGTGCCCACCGGCATAAAATTGGGTGTATCAAAAGTGCCGTGATACGTCTCAAAACTTCCGAGTCTGGCAAGCCCACTTTGTGCGCGAAGTGTGTACATACATATCCTTGAAGGGGGCCACCATCTCGTGCCCCAAGATTGCTAAGAGCGCGTAACAAAATGAAGGCGTTGCGAGACGAGTGAGATATGAGCCGAAACAAGGAAGGCAAGCAAAGGAACCGCAAACGTAGCAGAGCTACATAGAGGATTCCTTTGCGTAGCCTGACGATGTTGCAGGCCATATATCGCTTGGCGCAGTAGTTTTCATTTTGTTACGCGCTCTAAGTCTAAAAGATGCCCTCTGTGATGTAAACTAAAGGCGGCTCCCAAGGCGAAAAGCAATTCTATTTTATCCTGATTGTTTGCAAGGAATTTTGGACCTATTCTGACCAAATGGAACAAGTGCCAGCCCGCTCCCTCTTCATTCAGTTTGCGATTCTCATTATTAACTGCCTGCTTGTCATTCCCGAGGGCCATGCCCAGTGGACATCTCCCGTTAATGTATCCACAGCTCCCGACAACGCAGATAATGCGCAGTTTGCACTTTCAGCCGATGGCACCCGGGCTGTGGCCGTGTGGCGCCTTGGTAATGGGGGGCAGTTTCTTATTCAAGGCTCTACTGGGCGTGTTAGTGGCAACAGCATTACTTGGGAGACGCCGGTGGATCTTTCTGCATTCGGGTCGGTTAATAGAAGACCCACAGTCGCCATTTCCGCTGACGGTTCAACGGCAATCGCTTTATGGTCTAGTGATTTAATGAGTAGTAGCACCTTGGAAAGCCGCACCGCGCTCATCGGCTCCAGCTCAACAACCTGGGGCTCCCCTGTGACTATTTCCTCAGATGGCTTCCCTGATTTTTCTCAAGTTCGCATCTCGTCAAACGGCAGCAACGCCAGTGCAATTTGGCTTGGCTACGATGGCAGTAACTTTGTAGCTCGCACGGCCTCAGCCAGTATCTCAGCAAACGCTCCCTCTTGGGGCGGCGTGACAGACCGTTCTGCTGCTGGCGCCTCGGCAGATAACCCAAAAATTGAGATCTCGGCTGATGGAACACGTGCGAGCGCAATTTGGCAAATTCCTAAATCTGGAGACGACACAATCCAAAGCGCCTCAGCTATAATTTCTGGAAGCTCTGAAGACTGGAGCAGTGCGACGGATCTTTCACTCTCGGGTGGCGACGCTTCGCTGCCCGATTTAAAACTTTCGAGTGATGGCACAAAAGCGAGCGCTATATGGATTAGGGTCGATGGTAGCTTGAACACCATCGTGCAAACTAAGTCAGCTACCATCAGCGGCAAAAATGCCACCTGGGGCAGCGTCACAGACCTTTCATCATCTGGCGAGAACTCCACTTACCCAGCAATTGGGCTTAGTGCCGATGGGAGCAACGCAACTGCACTTTGGTCACGCAGCGATGGAAGCAATGCAATTGCACAATCCCGCTCGGGCAGTATTTCAGGCAACACGGCGAGCTGGAATGCCACCGTAGCAGATCTCTCCGCAAGCGGCGAAAATGCCACCCATAATAAAATTGCTTTGTCCGCTGACGGCGCAAGCTCCATAGCTGTATGGCTGCGCTCAGATGGAAGCAACAATATCGCGCAGGCTGCAACTGCTTCGATAGTGTCAGCAAGTGCCAATTGGTCTGCGGTCTCAGATCTATCGGTCAGCGGCCGTGATGCAGAAAACCCTCGCATTGAAATGTCCACAACTGGGGAAAGCGCGGTGGCGCTCTGGAGCCGCTTTAGTGGAACATTCATTTATGTTCAGTCAGCGTTAAATGGACTTGCCCCAACCCCAACTCCGGCACCCACTGCAACCTCTACCCCCACTGCAACACCGACTGCCACGCCAACTGCAACTCCCACCGTAACCCCAACTCCTGCACCTACTCGTCCCACCAGCATCTGTGTTTTTGGTGACAATAGCGCCGCCGCCAAGCCCTATCTTGGCACCTATCAAAGTAACACCAGCGGCTTTTTTGAACGCTACGTTAGAGAAGGCAGCTCTTACCCTTACCACATCTCCTTTGGAGCGAGCTCCGGGTTTGCCAAAGGACCAGGCCCACTCGATTTCAGCAAATTTAGTCCGCTTCCTATGGGCATCTATACGCGCAATGGACCGGAACTCTTATTTGTTGCAGCCGGCGAGTGCACGTTGACCCCGCCTCCAACCCCCACGCCAACCAACTACATTAGAGGTGTAATAACGTGCTCCGTAGTAGATGATTGTGAAGGAATTAGCGCGACAATCAGGTTCAATTCTAACGTCTCGCCCCAGAAAGGAGCCCTCTCTATAGCACAAACTGACGAACCTATTCAAACTGTGCTTGTTGGCGCTGACGGCAGTTATCGCTTCGATGATCTAAAACCCGGAACATATTCCATTCAATTTAGTTCCGACGGCCTAAATTTTGAACAATCAACTATCAGCGTTACCCTTGAAGACTACGGCATTGTCACTATTCCCGACATCGACACTTCGATCGTCAATTACAACGACAGCGGCTGCAAAGTAAAAAATATGGCAAAAACAAAAGTTGCCGCACTCGCCTCAGCTCGCGCCTTACAAAGGGCCGTTTTTGATCAAGTAGTGTACGGCAGCTTCCGCGCCACCCAAAAGTTATCGGAAAGCAAAAGTACAAAGTATATTAATGCTCTTTCTAAGCTAGAGACTTCTGCCAAGCAGGCCTATCGAAAAATAGATGCCTTAACCGCTAAACTTCCCAATGCCACGCGGCTTAGCTGCCCCAAATCCAATCAATGCCAAACACGCAACTATTCAAAAACGACCCAAGCCTATGTAAAGGAGCTTACGAAGCTTAACAAAATCTTGGACACCATAATTACAAACAGCAACAAAACCTTTCCAGAAAAGCAAAATTTAAACGTCAGCAAAAAATCGCTTCTGAAAATTAATAAGCTTTACAAAAAGAGCCTCGCGGACGCCAAAAAGCTGCCCGTGGCTAGTCAGGTGTGTGCGGTAGTGAACCCGTAAGATAGCCGCCGCACTACTGCGAGGATGTACCAATCAACGCCCTAAAGCGTTAAGGTTGTGGTAGCTGCAGTTGCCTTGGTGCTGGCTGATCCCCCCACCTACCAAACGAAACGTCCACTGCCGGAATCAATTCGTAAATCTTCCCCAAATCAATCTGAGACATTCCGCCGCGAACTGTAGCCACCAAGGCTCCAATTTGATTTGCAAGCGTCAGCGCTTCTAAAATATCTCGACCCTTTAGTCGCGCATCAAGATATCCCGCTGTGAAGGAATCTCCACTACCCACTGTATCCGCAACTTTTACCTGATACCCCCGAGCCTCGTGCTTAGCGCCAGTCCGATCAAACGCTGCAGCGCCTCGAGCACCCATGGTGACTAAACACTCCTCCAGCTTGGGATATGCTGTCATGAGATGCGCTACAAACTCTTCAATCCCATCACCAGGAAAATTTAATACGGATTTCACGACTGTAACTTCGTCATCATTGAGCTTTAATACATTCGCCCGTTCCAGGGACCAGCAAATAGCTTCGGGAGAAAAGCAGTCGCGCCGCAAATTGATATCGCAAACTATCTTTCCACGACAGTTTGCAACAAGGGCACCTAATGTGGCCCGAGATACCGCATCACGTTGACCTAAAGTACCAAAGCAGAGATAAGAACAACTTTGGACAAGCGCCAAAAGCCCCTCGGTAATCTCAATTTTGTCGTATGCGGTCCCTCGTTGGAAATCGTAACTTGCATCACCGTTATCGGCCAAAGTGACCGCAACCGTGCCAGTCGGAAAATTATTGCGTTGAATAAAGCGAGTATCAAAGCCAAGAGTTTGCAGAGCTATTAAAGCATCGTCCCCATACTTGTCATTACCCAAGGCACTAACAAGATATGCTTTTTGCCCTAAACTAAAACTACGGTAAACAAAATTTGCAGGCGCGCCACCCAAAACAGCTCCAGTTGGCAACATGTCCCACAAAAGTTCCCCAAAGGCGACGATTGGACCTACATCAGTTTCATTTAAAAAAGAAAATTTACTCATGGCTTAACCAAAACTAGTTTCACGTTGTCGGCCTCGGCCCATTCAACAAGAAAGCACATCAAGCTAGGCAAGATACCACAGATCTTCTCCAACTCATCACTTATGCCTACCAAGTGTGGGCCGCAAGTCTCGTCAGGCTCGTTGCTTCGTTAGAAATATATTACGAATGCGTTCAGCACGTATGAAAGGCCTAACATCAAGGCTCGCCCAACACGGACGCGTGACGCATCTTCGAAACTTTTAGCAATTACATCACCTCGTTGATACCAAATTGCCACTGCCCAACCCCAAAGGAACCTTGTTACCGGTAGGTGAAGCTGTGGCATGAGACTTGTTGAATCAATTTACCTGGCTCGCGCTGAGAAATGAGAAGTAAGCTGGGGAAATTGGACTTGGGACGGACCATGGGGCCTGCAGTATATCGGGCGAAATTGAGCCATAAATTCTTAGAAGCCAAGCTTCAACTTTTCTTTCCTAAGTAAAACGTATGATCTCCGAGAACCCCCTCGCAGGCAATTTTATAATGTTCGAATCCCTTTTGAACCTCTTTGGGATCGGGCTGCAATGCAATCAATACCTCAGCATTAGAATCTTCAAGTTCCCTATAGTTAGGGCTGTCTTGAGGAACAAATTTGAAGGCCCTAACGCCCGGAAGCATAGATTCGAGCAGAATTAAACTCATATGATCCAGCGCAGCGATGCTCACTTTTGGATCAGCTATTAAAGAACCACATTCGCTATATATTTTGCTGGCAATTTGTCCATCAAAAAAACGCACTTTAGCGACACGTTGCACCTGGGTGAGAGCACTTAAAAATAATCCCGCTTGCCAAGCAAGTAAGAGAGGCAAGCAGACGATTGCAATTGTTTTTGCCCCTCCATTACGTAAACGCACATTCGCAATAAAACCTAAGCCAATAATAGCGTACAAAATTACATAAAATGAAAGAATGCTTGCGCGCCAAGGAGTAGCGTTGGACAAAACCAGTCCGACAAACGTAATAAAAAACGGAATAGTCACAACAACTATCTGCTTCAAATTAAAAAAGGAAATAATCAAACCAACCAACGCAAGCACCAGAATTGGCCATTCAGGGAAAATGCCCATCGCCAGATCAAAACTATGATCTGTAGGGTGAGGAACGATCGTCAACCAAATGCGCTCAAGTGTGCGTAGCATGGCATCACTAAATGGGTTCTGTGCTGAATATTTTGTCGCTTCCCACTCACCACCTTGCACAATCCAGAGAAAATGCCGATGCAACCATTCGCCCTTGCTACGCGCTATGCCAATTATAAGCGGTGCAGTGGTTACTACCAGCGAACAAAACACCCAGGTTTTAAATTTCCAATGCACAACTTTTGAGGGCAAACATAATAACACGAATATTAATCCACAGGCGGCAAGCGCTGGCGTATATAGTGTCCACAATGAGAGGCCAAGCGCAGCGCCTAAGCCGACGGCGTTCAGAGTATTTTTCTCACCAGAGCCGAAAATTGAATAAAGAAAATAGGTGGCAGCTCCGCAGAGTAAATTGATATGGGTCACCTCATGCCAGCCTGTCATTACATAAAAGCCAGTTGAATAGGTAAGCAAACTCAGTAACATGCTACCAAATATAGCTACCGCCTTACCGTTTGAGACTTGCACTGCGAACAGACCAAAAAAGAATGTGCCGGCAATTGCTAAAAGGATGCCAACAAGCCGGGACGCATCAATCGGCGACATTCCGGCGTAAATAAATAGACCTATGGGAAACGCCTGAAAGCTAGAAGGATAATCAGATTTTGGAGCAACTGGATTCAGTCTTTCGCCAGCAGAAATTGCCTTTCCAATTTTTAACCAGCCCCGCTCCTCTGACCAAGTTGGCAGATAAAAAGAAAGCATTGCCAGCAAAATGCCCCCGATAATGCTGGCAGCTATAAAGTAGACAAAAAACGTTCGCTGGCTCACATTTGCAGAGGTATTCATATCAGACGACCCATAGATAAAGCGCTTGATAAAATGAGTGTGTTAAAATGAGCTTGATTTTCGAATGCTTTAGGGCCAGTACTCACATTAGATTTGGCACACTGTCGCTTTATGATGACAATACTTTTTTTGCTTTTTCAGAACCAGTATGTTTTCCCTCTTTCATATTTTTGAAGTTGCCTAGCGTCCACCCAAGCCCTAGAAGGTTCTTCAGCCCATCAAGATGCAGAGCCCTCCAGTTAGGAGCGCACAATCTCGCGCCCTACTAATTGAGGGCAGTGCTTGAAGAAGCAGTTCTACCGAATAGGAATAGTAGTAGCGGTTCGCCCCTGCCCAAATTCCATACGGGTCTTGTTCTAGGTAAGCTCCAATCTGCGGGTCATAATTTCGGCGGTTATTTTGGTGTAGCCCCGTCTCGGCATCGAAGTATTGCCCAGGGAAACGGAAGTTAAGATCAGCTCCATTGGAAGTTACCGACGCTGCGCCAAATGCCTCATAGCGCCCAGACCAGGTAACAGCTCCTACGTTATTGGTTAACTTCTGCGGGGTACCTAGATGG
>JBIKUD010000082.1:0-7002 GCA_044347745.1 Bdellovibrionota bacterium | reverse complement strand
GACAAGGCTTGTGTATGTGGAGGCCTCCCGAGGATGTCCATTCACCTGCGAGTTTTGTCTTTCATCACTCGATATCCCCGTGCGTCAATTCGACGTAGAGAGTTTTCTTGGTGAAATGCAAAAACTCTATAAACGTGGAGTCAGGCATTTTAAATTTGTTGATCGCACCTTCAATTTAAACTTACGTATCAGCTCTAAAATTTTGCAGTTTTTCCTCGATTTATATGAGCCAGGGCTTTTTGTGCACTTTGAAATGGTTCCCGATAGGTTGCCAAATGCTTTGCGGGAGCTCATAAAAAAGTTTCCGCCGGGGGTGTTGCAATTTGAAGTTGGTATTCAGTCGTTTAACTCTGAAGTTGGCGCTCTTATTAGCCGCAGGCAGGACTTTGATAAACTTGAAGAGAATTTACGTTTTCTGAGGGCAGAAACTGGGGTGCATGTGCACGCCGATCTAATTGCAGGACTGCCTGGGGAAACACTAGAGAGTTTCGCCGCAGGGTTTGATCGCCTAGTCCAATTGGGCCCCCAAGAAATTCAGGTTGGAATATTAAAGCGATTGCGCGGGACCCCTATAGCTCGGCACACAGAGAAATTTCTGATGAAGTATAATCCAGAGCCTCCGTATGAGCTTCTTGAAAATTCGGTTTTGGGTTTTGAAAAGATGCAGCAGCTTTCACGATTTGCTCGCTATTGGGATCTCATTGGGAACAGCGGCAACTTTTTACAGACACGTCAGCTTTTGTTGAGTCAGCCACAAGGACCCTTCTGGGCTTTTTGGGGTTTTTCAAGTTGGCTCTTTGAATCAACGGGGGCTCGGCATGCGTTTGCCCTCAAAGCATTAGCCGAACTGCTGCATCGCTACCTTATTGGGCAGCTTGGGTTGCCAGCTCAGCAGGTGGAGGAATGCTTAATTTCTGATTATCGGCGCCTTGAACGCACCGACATTCCTGCCTGCCTTGAGCCATACAGTAAGCTTTTGGCGCCTACCAAACGTGCTGCCAGCGGTCTGCCGCCAAGGCAGCGGAGACACCAGGAGTTGCCGTCGGTTTGATGCGCTGTTAAATGACGCTCAGATAGTCTTGTAATTTCGATATGTTATAGATGGAGCCCGGCACCTCGACGAATTTAGATAACCTATTGAAATCTCATAACATGGTTATGAAGGTTATTTATAGGTATTTAAGATTGTTCAATCTTTTTCCTCTCTTTTGACATCGTATTCTGTGGTAGCTATAAGGAGATCGTACCCAAGGTCCTCTTTGGTGCGTTTTCTTTTTTTTAAAAGGTGACGTGACGTGAATAAGTCAGAGCTCATAGAGAAATTAGCCGAGAGATCCGGGATTGGTGTCATTCAGTCTGAAGAGGTTGTGAACCTCATCTATAAAAAGATGCGTGATACCATGGTAAATGGTGGGCGCATTGAAATACGCGGTTTTGGTAGCTTTGTGGTCAAAGAGTACGAAGCATATCAAGGTCGTAATCCCAAAACTGGCGAAAAAATTAGTGTGCCTCCTAAGAAGTTGCCCTTCTTTAAGGTTGGTAAAGAGCTAAAAGAGCGCATTGATAGCTCAATTGATGCGGCCGGCACTCCACAACCAGCTAAGTAATACGACTTGCCTGCTGCTGGTGTAGTTCCAGCAAGGCTTTGGGACTTAGCTTAAACCATTGTTGTATTTTTGGTTTTTGCCCTGTGGTTTTGTGGTTCTGCTCGAGTTTTTTCTTGGCAGTGCCGATTCTCATCAATAGCAGAAAGCTATTAGGCCAATTTATTTTGGATACGAGGGTTTAAGAGTATGTCAATCGATTTTCTAATGGATCTTGAGCGTAATATCGACAACGGGAAAGAGGTATTCGCGTGTCCAGGTGTGAGTCGAAATCAGTGGGTAATTGGACGCCCACTCGAAGAACTTAAGCGCACCGCAAAGCGCAGCGCAGACCACAAAAAGTTGCCTGTAAACATCGTTCGCTTGATCTCAAAGGCAGATGCTATTGCCGGAGACCTTTTCTTGGTGCCTACTCAAATAGGCGATCCAGGACCTCGCGGTGAGCCACAAATTCAGTGGTCAACCGTGGAGACCAAAGAGGCGGCCGAAATGATGCGCGATGTAAAACATGGCCCATCTCCGTTTTTTGGTATGCAAGTTGAAGAGACCGTGCCGCCTACCGCTGCATAAGTTTTCCTGCCACTTTTAAAGTGAGCTCGTTTATCGTAGCCTCGACCTAGTCGGGGCTACGTCAGTTTTTGGGCCCGAAATTTGCGGTAATATTGCTTAGCTTTGCGTACTGCGCCAAGGAGTTATTTCATGTCTGGTTCGAATCTTGTGAAAGTTGTGCAGTTGGTTTCCTCACGGTACCCGCAGGGAGTAAGACCCGAATCCTGGTCAGACAGAATAGAGGGCATAGATGTGATTCGCACCCAGGAAGGAAAAGAGCTGCGTTTGATGAGCGACGGCGGGCAATCGCCACCTCAGAGTGGTTGGACTATCCTGCTGCTTGATGCTTGTGAGACGGGCGCTTACCGCTGGACCTTGTATGGGTTGAGTCGCTCTACTCAGTCACAATCGGATAAATCTGAATCACCGGCTGGTCACTAAAAAGGCCGTTTAGCGGCGTACATGCATGTTTCTCGTACAGCCCTGCGCTGGCGGAAATGTCGCAAAGGTAATGCCGACCGACAAAGTCACGGCCTTCATAAAGCCCGGAATAGGGAATACCTAAAGAAAGTGTGGATGACGCGTAAAGCGGCACTGGCCCCGCTTTGCCTGTATCCGGGTCGATTCCTGCCGGGGCCTCAATACAATGCACAGGAGTTCGCTCTTCATTCAAAAGCTCCGTTAAACCCTGAACAAATTCGTCTCCTGATTGGGTGCCGCCAAAGGTGCCAAAAAGTACATTGTGAGCCTCTCCAAGAAATTGGGTAAAGGCGTCAATTTCGTTCGCTGAATCGAGATTTGGAATTTGCACACCGAGGTGACGCAACGTGGTAACCTGTCTTTGAATTTCAAGCGATGCCGAGTTTGGATCATCTAATAATACTAATGCTTGAGCTTTGGCTCCTGCATTTACAAGGTGGCGAACTGTGGCAAGGGCCACACAGCCGGCCATGCTATCGCGCGCAACGGCACAGACCTGGCCACCTGCGGCCGATAATCCCAGCGCAAAACGAACCACCATGGCCATACTGTAGGAGGCGGCCTCTATTGTTTGAGCGGGCGAGATGCCAAAACTAGCGTTCAAGTCGCTGATTAGCGCATTTACCTGAGCGCTCGAAGCTCCGTTAAATTGAACGCCTTGTTTTGTTTGAAATGTATGTTCCATGAGCCCCTTCTTTTAACTACTCATAACCGATTTTAGAGCGGTGCGCACTCAATCATTTCGCGTGTAAAGTGGGGTCCGATGGCGAGTTTGTAGCTGCGCAGTAGCGCTTAAAAAGGTAAGATAGTTCATCAGACATGGGGTTTTATGAATCATGAGCGAGAAGGCTACTTTGAGCCACATACGCCAGTGCTAATTGTGGATGACAATCCGCAATATTCAATGGTGCTGAATAGAATTTTATCTTCCGTATTTCAATTCACTAATATCACCGTGCTTGACAACTTAGACGCAGGCTATCAAGCCTTGTCCAAACAGCCAGGTTTTTACAAATTATTGTTTGTCGACTTTCGCTTTCCGGGTTCACAAACGGGTTCAGAGTTGCTGACCAAGCTTTCCAGTCAAGGTTTGTTGCAGGGAGTTTCCGCCTTTTTAATTACCTCTGAGCCGACGGTGGATAATATGAAAGAAGCTCTTAATGCCGGCGCGGTTGGTGTAGTGGCCAAGCCTTTTGACAGAGACGAACTGGGTAAGCAACTTGAGAAGGCCAGTCGCTTGATAAAAATGGAAGCGGACTCTTTTTAGTGGACGGAACCGGAAGCAGAAATCTAAACCCAGGAAAATTTTTCAACACAGAGCGGGAACCAAGCGTGCAGAGTTTAAGATAAAAACTCGTATTCTCGGTGTGCTCTGGGCCATAAGGGCTCTTCTTTTTATGGTGCCGGAGCAGGTTCTGGCAACGGGAAGACTGGTGCAGAGGACCGACGACTATTCGACAGGAAAAACTCTTCAACTAATTTGCTGATTGCGGCAGCTGGTACGGAAATCTAGGGCCAGGAAAATTTTTCAACACAGGGCGGGAACCAAGCGTGCAGAGTTTAAGATAAAAACTCGTATTCTCGGTGTGCTCTGGGTTCTTAGTGGTAAAATCTTTTTTATGAGGCAAGCTGGGTGATGGGCATTTCTCGCGAATTAATTAGGTGTTTTGGCCTTGGGCAGATTCAGAAAGTGGTTGACGGGCAACCCGTCCAACGGAAACAGTCGGCGGCCGAACTAGCGGGCAATTCACCTATTGAAGGGGCTTCTATTACTCAAATGAGTTGATTAAATGGATAAAAACGGATATTTATGGCTATAAATGGATAGAGAAATGGATATCGCATGAAAATTGGCGCACTCAAGATATCGCCTGAGCTACTGCGGCTTATCGCTGAAATTGACGAGTTTAAGGGCAGTTGGCGTGCGATGGCAACGCTGGCACCGGAGCGGCTGTCTGTGCTGAAGCGCATCGCCACCATTGAAAGCATCGGGTCTTCGACCCGCATCGAGGGCTCAAAATTGACGGACCCGCAGGTCGAGGCGCTGCTGGGACGGCTGGAGACAAAATCTTTCGTCAGCCGCGATGAGCAAGAGGTTGCGGGTTATGCCGAAGTGATGGATGCAGTCTTTGACTCTCATGTCTCCATTCAGCTTACGGAAAACTATATCAAACAGCTTCACACCATGTTGCTGCGCCACTCGACCAAGGACGCGCGGCATAGGGGCGAATACAAAAAGCAGCCCAACAATGTTGAGGCGTTCGACGCGGACGGTAAGAGCGTCGGCGTGGTGTTTCAAACCGCGTCGCCTTTCGACACACCCTTCCGAATGCAAGAGCTTGTCGCGTGGACACGCGAGGCGCTGGCGGACCGCGCTTGGCATCCGCTGATTGTCATAGGGCTGTTCGTTGTTGTGTTTCTGGAAATCCACCCGTTCCAGGACGGAAACGGGAGGCTGTCGCGGGTTCTCACCACACTGCTGCTGCTTCAGACCGGATATTCTTATGTTTCGTATAGCTCGCTCGAGAGCGTCATCGAAGCTAACAAGGACGGCTATTACCTGGGGTTGCGGCGGACGCAGGGGACGCTATTGCGCGACGAACCGGATTTTGAGCCCTGGCTAGTATTCTTTTTGCGTTCCATAAAAAAGCAGAAAGACAAGCTGATGGAGAAAGTGGCGCGAGAGCCAGCAGCGGAAGGTCTGCATCCGGATGCGATGAAGATTTTTGAAGAGGCGCGACGCACGGGGCGTATAACTACCCGCGACGCTGAAAAACTAACAGGTGCGAAGAGACCAACGGTCAAGACGCGACTGGCGGAGCTGGTTAGGCGCGGACTGCTCGTCCGCCGGGGGCAGGGGCGAGGCGCTTGGTATGGACTGCCGCCTGCTTAGTAGGTTGTAACTAAACTGGCTGCTGCAGGATTGGGCGACGGGGTTTAGGAAGCGGTTGAGAGGAAAAACTCTTCAACTAATTTGCTGATTGAGGCAGCTGGTACGGAAATCTAGGGCCAGGAAAATTTTGCAACACAGAGCGGGAACCAAGCTCACATAGTTTGAGACAAAGACTTATCTCTCGTGTGCTTGGAGTTCTCAGTGGTAAAATCATTTTTTTGAGGCAGGCTGGTTTGTCTTCGGATCATAAATTTGTCCGCCGAGCACGGGATGCCTGAATTAATTGATCTGTTAAAATCTCAATTGCGACAGATTAATCAAGCACTCGGACAAACTTGTGTTACGGTGACCAACTCGCTCCAGGAAGCTAGAAAAGCTGGAGCTCAAGCTCAAGTTACAGAACGCTGGAGACAGGATTTTTCTTATGAAACTCCACTCGAGAGGGAGCATTTAGGTGCCGAGCGTATTCCTATAAACCTGCCAAAAGCTTCTCGCTTAGAAACGCTAGCTGATCAAGTTGTGCATGGTCGAATGGATATGGGCCGGATTATAGAAGGTCTTGGGTGCCTTCAAGATTTCTTTGAGTTGGCGGCTACATTAGGTAAGGCTGCCGAGCGGCATACTGCTGACAAATAAAGCTCGCGGGTGTATGGGGCCCGAATTCAGCTCCACTTAGCGCTCTTTGGCGTTATTCCATGCTTTTGGGTATGCTAGCCACCGTTCACCCTTTCTGGGGACCAAGGAGACATCTATGAGTAAAAAGCCTGTCATTGCCATTGCTGGTGCCACGGGGTTAGTGGGCAGCGAAATGATAAACATTATTGGCGAGAAGAATATTCCGTTTGAGGAAGTACGTCTTCTTGCTTCTGAAGATTCAGTTGGCGAAATGTATAAGGTAGGAAGCCAGGAGGCTGTCGTTGAAAAACTTGAAGCCCATAGTTTCGACCGCGTTGATGTAGCTTTGTTTGCTACAGGCCAAGAGTTATCAAAAGAGTTTGTGCCACTTGCAGTCAAAGCTGGGGCCTTGGCAATTGATAATTCCAGTTATTTTAGAATGCAGGAAGATGTTCCGCTGGTTGTGCCAGAAGTTAACGGCGATTTGATTCAGGCAGGCCCAGGCATTATTGCCAATCCGAATTGTTCAACTATTCAACTTGTGCCGGTGCTCCAAGCAATCGACAAAGCGGCAGGAATAAAGCGAGTTGTGGTGACGACATTCCAGTCGGTGTCGGGAGCTGGCAAAGCAGCTTTAGACGAACTTTGGGATCAGACGCTGGCCGTATGTAACCAAAAAGAAATAAAAAACGAAGTGTTCCCGCACCAAATAGCCTTTAACTGTATTCCTCAGATAGACCTTCTTATGGAAGATGGATTTACTAAGGAAGAGCAGAAAATAATGCGTGAATCGCGAAAGATTTTAGGGCTGCCGCAGATGGCAATTGTGGCAACAGCGGTGCGAGTGCCGGTATTCCACGG
>JBIKUD010000038.1:0-25154 GCA_044347745.1 Bdellovibrionota bacterium | reverse complement strand
CTGAATGATGGACCCGTAACGTTAATGCTTGAAAGTCCCGCAGCGCTCTAATTCTTGATCCCAACGCTGAGATATCAGCAACGCTTTTTTACCACAGGGGACGCAGAGTTTCGCAGAATGGAAAGGGCAACGGATTGCCCGCAGCAAAAACTTATTGTGTCTTACTCTGTCTTCCTCTGTGACGCTCTGCGTTACCCTGCGGTGGATAATAAATGCGGCGATTGCTGTCAGCATTAGGCGTAGCCTTGAATGTTTGGTTGATTGATTCCTGCACGGGGGCTCTAGAAACGGGGCTATTTTTACCACAGGGGACATTAGGGTTCGCAGGAAGGAAAGGGATCTAAAAGCAATAACCAACTACTGGCTTGATAAAGAATGACTTTGTCTTGCCCAGCAGGCGCTCAGGCGTAGTCCTAAATTTGAAGTCGTGTAAACGCCGCTAAATTATTTCGAAGTCAAAAACTTATCCAAAGCAGCTTCTATTTTTGCCTCGCTTAGTGGCTGCATAAGTTGCACTGTCTGTGTAGGTGTAGTTACCTCGCGGTTCCCCACTATGAGACAGAAGTGGTCGGCTGGTGCCGGGAGCTCTTCAAAAAGTTCAGGCTCGGTAATTACTCTGGTGGTACAATGAGCATCCTCAATTTGGGAAACCAAAAGCGGGGTATTGCCGCGCGCTTTTATTAGTTCTGCGAAGAGTGTGGCAATTCGTTGGTCTTGAAAGCAGACCGCAATAGGAGAGCCTAAGGTGCCGGTGTCACCTTTGTTTCCAGGGATTAACAAGTTCGTTTGTTTCATGTTCTCCAATTTCCCAGCCACCTTATTTTTGATGTGGGCCCCGCCTGAAACGCTCCGTTCAGTTTTTTCCCTATTCATTTAAAGAGCTTGGGGCTGTTTTTTGGGCCTCAGTTCGGAGTACACTGTAAATCTTAGTGCTTATCGGGGCTTTGGCTGTGTATGACAGCTTGGGAGATTCGTCCGCGTGCTTAAGGAAAATTGGCGCCTCATCTCGCGTTTAGAGCGAGTGGGCGACGTACTTATTATCTTTGCCTGTTTTTTTGCCGCTTATTACAGCCGCGATTCGCTGCTCTTTTGGAACGAAGTATTAGGGTTGGGAATTCAATTTGGTGGCTACGTGCTGGCCCCGGTGCGTGACTACTTTATTGTGCTGCTCGTGGCCCTGGTTTCGTATCTGATTATGCTCAATGGCCTTGGGGCCTATAGCAGCATGCGGCTGAGTACCCCGTGGCAGCTGCTGAGGCTCTCTATTTTCAGCTCGCTCGTAGTTTTTTTCATTCTGGCGGCCACTTTATTCCTCTTAAAAATTGATCTTTCGCGCAGTTTTATTGCCCTCTTTTGCTTGCTGGTCGGATTGTTTCTTGCGGCTGAGCGCTATGTAGTTCTTACGCTGCTTCGGTTTTGGCGGCGTCGGGGCAAAAACTTTCGAAATATTATTGTGTGCGGACTCGGCGAGCAGGCTTTGCGCCTGACGCGTGAAGTGCTTCGCCGGCCTGAGCTTGGAATCCGGGTGCGCTGTTTTGGGTCGCTTGAAGAATCTATTCCATCTGAAGTGGTTGACCAATTTCGTTTTGATGTGAGGCGTCTTGGGGCCCAGAATGTAGCTCGGGTTATTGTAGGGCCAAGGGCTTTGGCAAAAGCGCTGCGTGAATACGCCATAGATGAGGTCATTTTTACTGACGTAGTGGAGGTAATGCCACTGGTGGAAGAAATGGTTCTTATTTGCTCTGAACAAGGTGTGCGCACCACTTTGGCCGCAGACTTATTCAGTATTGGCATGGTGAAGTCGGGGCTGAGCTATTTTGGTGAAATGCCTCTTATTCATTTTCAAACCCCGCCGGGGGATCGCTGGGAGCTTAATGTAAAACGCGCGGTGGATGTGATTATTTCGTTGCTCTCCCTCATTTTGCTTGCGCCCGTTTTTCTACTTATTGCGGCGGCAGTGCGTCTCGGTTCTCCAGGACCAGTTATTTTCAAACAGAAAAGAGTTGGCTTAAATGGCCGGCTATTTGACCTTTATAAGTTTCGCTCTATGCACGAGGGGGCAGAGGCAGAGGTAGAAAAGCTGAGAGAGCAAAACGAAATGACCGGCCCTGTGTTTAAATTAAAAAATGACCCACGCATCACTTCCGTTGGGCGTTTTTTGCGGCGCTTTTCATTGGATGAACTTCCGCAGCTATGGAACGTGCTTTGGGGAGACATGAGTCTTGTTGGGCCTCGTCCGCCGGTACCTGGAGAAGTGAGTCTTTACGAGCGCAGAGATAGGCGGCGTCTTTCTATGCGACCAGGCATTACCTGCACGTGGCAGGTAAGCGGGCGTAATGAGATTTCTGATTTTGAGTCCTGGGTAAAACTTGATTTAGACTACATTGATAATTGGTCATTAGGTCGCGATTTTATGCTGCTTTTTCGCACCATCCCTGCGGTACTTTTCGGTCGTGGGGCACGCTAAGTACCTGATTTATAGACTGGAACACACTCAAGTTTTGCCCTACAAAGCCGATACCTATTTACAGTAAGAGAAAGAGCGTTTTCCGCCCCCGCGAATTCCCAAGTTTGGAGTGGTTCTGTCTAAGCTCGGGACGTGTGTTCTCCCCAACGCCACAAGATTGCCCCAGATTGGTTACAGAGCCAGGATAAAGTTGTATGGGCGTCACTGTCGTTAAGGGCATAGCCGGCAAGGCCGGTCCAAATTCTTCAAGTGTTTCAACGGGTAACGGGCAACAGCCGCAGTCTCCGCCAGCCAATGTGCGTGGTGTGGCACTCTCACAGGTAGTGCAGTCTGAGGCAGTAGTGACTAACCTAAAAGCGCAGAGGGCAGCAGTTTCATTTGAGCGGGTCAAAGATAGTAAAGAAGCAAAACAGCTGGGCGATTCACTTGCGGAAAAAATTAGGTCGCAAGCAGATAAAGATTTTGAAACTCACGCTGACCTAGATTACTTGAGCGTGAGAGAGCATTTGGCCCGCTAGATAAGGTCTAACTAGTTAATATTATTAGGGCCTTCAGAGCGAAGGCTTGGCCGTGGATAAATCTGCTTAAGTTTCGGGTACTATTGACGTTTTCAGGGCGTGTGGTACTCTTGCGCCTTCAAAATGAAGGGGGTTTTGCGCCCTCAGTGTACACTGTATTGATTGATTGATTTGATAGATCGCATTTTATGACTACGCAGTCTCGTTCAAAAGAAGAAGCCCTCAAAGGCCGTAAGTGGTTGCTTGTTGATGCAACTGATATTCCGCTTGGCCGCTTGGCATCTCAGGTTGCCGCCTTTATTCGCGGAAAACACAAAGTAGATTTCACACCTAATTCTGATACCGGCGACTTTGTAGTTGTTGTTAACGCAGAGAAGGTTAAGTTAACCGGTAATAAAGCCCAAGATAAAATGATTCGCCACTACACTGAGTTTGTGGGCGGAGTTAAGGAGATTTCTGCTGGTGATTTGCGCGAGAAAAATGCGCCTCATCTTGTGGAAACCGCTGTTTGGGGCATGTTGCCACGTGGGCCGTTGGCCAATGCGCTGCGCACCAAGTTAAAGGTATATACAGGTCCTTCACACCCTCATAGTGCCCAGAAAGTTGAGGCAGTGAGCCTTTCTTAAGTTTTTCTTAAATTAAGTTAAAAAGTCATGAAAAGCACAGCAATCCACACAATCGGTCGTCGTAAGTCATCAGTAGCTCGCATTTTTGCAAAGCCTGGTTCTGGTACTATCACAGTGAATGGTCGCAAGTTTGAAGATTACTTTGGACGTGCAACTTTGCGCATGGTCGTTCGCCAGCCATTGTCGTTGCTGAGCCAGGAAGAGAAGTTTGATATCAATATTCTTGTTGCTGGCGGTGGTCCTTCCGGTCAAGCTGGTGCATGCCGTTTGGGGATTGCTCGCGCATTAATCGAGTTTGATGCAGATGCCCGTAAATCTCTTAAGGTTGAAGGCTATCTTACCCGCGATGCTCGTGAAGTTGAGCGTAAGAAATACGGTCGTCACGGTGCTCGTAGACGTCCACAGTTCTCGAAACGTTAATTCTTTTCGATGTGCGAAAGAAAGGCTGGTGGAAACACCGGCCTTTCTTTTTATGTGCATAATGCGTTCGCCGCGAAGAAGTCGGATTTTCCCGGCGAACTACTGCGGCGACTCAGCGCCCATACTTAACACCACACCAATAAAGAGTAGCAAAATATTAGCTACCCATGCGGCGAGTAGCGGCGGCCAGAGCTCTGCTCGACCAAGCGCCAGGCTAATGGAGTGGATGGCATAATACGAAAATGCAATGGTGGCGCCAGCGAGAAAGCCAACAGCCAAACTGCCTGAACGGGCAGGTTTAAGGGCGAAGGGAAGTACCACTAAAATGACCATAAAATTGACGAAGGGGAAGGATAACTTTTCATATAGATCGGCGTAATACTGCCGGACTGGGATGCCGTTGGCGCGCTGCTCTTTAATGAAACGTTTTAGCTGGCGGTAGCTCATGGTGTGCGGGTCTGTTTTGGTCTCGTAAAAGTCTTGCGGCTCTTCGTTTATGAGTAACGGCAGAGCATTGTAGCGCTTTGTTTCAACCACCGGTCCCGTAAATTTGTATTCCAAAACTGATTTCATGCTCCAGCGAAAGGTGGGGTTTACCCAGGTGACTTCGGCAGCATCTGTGCGTTTTTCGGCTACAAATTGAGGGGGGATTTCAAACACCGAGAGGTTAAGAATAGTGTTTGTGCGCGAATCGAACATATCAGCCGAATAAAACTTTTCCTTTTTTCTCCACCAAAAATCGCTCTGATTAAAAGCTCCCTTTTGGTCGCTTTTTTTGATGTCGATTGCATAAACTTCTTTCACTCTTCGTGTTGCGAAGGGAACTAGTGTTTCGTTGAGCAGCAGTGCCCCAAAGCTAATGAAGATGCCAAAGGCGAGGAGTGGACGAGCAAGCCATGAAATAGGCAAGCCTGCCGCGCGCATGGCGGTAATTTCTGAATTTTTCGATAAAATGCCTATGGTAAACAGAGTGGAGACGAGTGAGGCAACAGGGAGCATCAGTGAGACGGTAAGCGGAATTTTGAGGACAAAGTACTTTAATGTGTCCAAAAAGCTTGCGCCTTCGGATAAAAATTTATCAACGCGATCAAAAAAGTCGAATACAATAAAAAGCAGCACGAAGGTAAGCAGCGCAAGCAGGAAGTTACGTAGAAGTTGCCGCAATAAGTAGCGATGAATAATCTTCATTGGGCGAATCTTATCTTTTTGCTGACATATGAGATAACGCCAGAGTTAATTGCGCCAATACCGTCCAATGCGGACTGCCAGCGTTCAGAGGCTACGTTACGCATTACAATCACAGCGAGGCAGGCCGTTAGCAGGTTTGGAACCCACAGCCCAATTATTGGTGGCACCGTGCCGCTTTCTGCAAGCGCCATCCCTAATGACAATAGGCCGTAATAAGTTACAAATACCGAAAGTCCTAAGGTAGCAGAGAGTCCTACTCCCCAAGTACGCTGACTACGAGGGGGATACACTCCTAATGGAAGCGCCAATATTGCGAGAAAGAAAGTCGCAACTGGCATGGCAAGTCGGCGATGCACCTCTACATCAAGTCTTCGAATTTTGCGTTTGAGATCTTTTTTGCCCATAGGGGAGGGAATTCCTGTGGCCAAGGCTATTTGCTCAAGTACCTCCGGTGGTGTGGCTTCGAGCGAGCGAACCTGTGCCAGTGCATCGGCATACTTTTGGCGTTCAATCTGAATCTCAGCGTAGGTCAGCTCTTTTGGGTTTTTTCCACGATTACCCGCATTTGGGTCCAAAACCTCATCTGGTGCGAGTACTACTGAATTTACATCGAAGCGGGTATGTACATAGTTTGCGGCGTTGCGCTCATGAATTTCGCCATTAAAGAGTCTGATGGTTATAGTTTGAGCCTCCGAGTCGGACAAAATTTCACCATTTTGAGCGATTACTACTTTTCGTTGCTCACGATTTCGTTTGTCATCGATGAGCACACGGGTCAAATCGCCTGTGCCATGTTCAATTTGCTCAGCATAAATAGTCATATTGCCGAGCTTATTAAATACTCCCGGATCGAGGCCTGCAGTGGAGCGAGATTTGGCAATTTCAAATAATGTTGTTGAGAGTAGTTGGATACCCCGAGGGCTGACAAAAGACGCGATAAACAAAGTGATCAGCGTAGTTGTAATTCCGAAACCCAAAACAGGCCTGACAAGCTGCGAGATGCTGATGCCGCTTGCCCGCAAGACAATTATCTCAGAGTCTCCGGAAAGCCGTCCAAAGGCCAACATAATTCCAATGAGCGTAGCGAGCGGAATGGCGATTTCGAGAAATGAAGGCACTATAGACAAAAAAACCATCGCAATTTGGCTAAGTTCAACCCCGCGATTTACAATGAGTGATGTAAATTTAAGCATGCGCAGGGTAAGCAGGATGGTGGTGAAGACAGATAGGGCGATAAGGAAATAACCCAGCGTTTCCTTTAGGATATAGCGATTGATGATCTTCACGAGGAGAGTGTACGAACTATTTGATTATTTGGCGAGGCACTTGTAACTGTGCGGGGCCTGCTCCACGAGACAAAAAAAACGACCCACGTGGGGTCGTTCTTCGAAACTCAACAATTTAGCATTAAGCCAAAAGGGAGTTCTTTTTGTTGCGCGATTCTTCTTTGCGCATCTTCTTTACAGACTCTTTATGCTTGCGCTTGCGCTTCTCAGAAGGCTTTTCATAATAACGACGTGACTTAAGTTCTTTGAAAAGGCCTTCTTTGATGAGCTTACGCTTCAAAACTTTCATGGCCTTTTCGATGTTGTGGTCAACAGCCACTTCCATTGCGCCAACTTTCTGTCGTTCTCCGCGGTCAAAACCACGGTCTCCGCGATCACCACCGCGATCAAAATTACGCCCACCGCGTGAGCCCTCGCCATCATGTGCATTAAAGCCATTGGCTTGTGGAGCAACTTGGGAAGTTGCTTGGGGTTGTTTCTCGGTGGAACCAGATTCAGCAGCAATCACGATTATCGTCTCTCCGACATCAATTAAATTGGTTGAAAATACTCGGTGGCGCCCTTAAAGGCACTCAAAGAAGTATATCTGATAAAGGGACACAGGTAAAACTCAAGTGCCAGTCTTTATCAAGACGCTCGATTATCCTAGATTCTCTAGAAATGTAAAGCCCTTGGCTGTGTTTTACTGTTTTTGGGGTGGGCATTGCGCTTTTTGAAAAGGCGCTTTAAGTTGCTGTTTTTCCATATCCTTTTTATTTTGATGCGGGTCCAGGGGGAGAGTAAATGCGAGGTAAAATAACAGTTTTTCTGGCGCTTGTAGCGGTTCTCCCTCTTATTTCTCTGCTCTCTGGATGTCAGGCCCGTCAGGCCCAGAAGCCTCATATCGTGCTGCTTATTCTGGATACATTGCGTGCTGACAAAGTGGGGGCTTACGGAAACTCTCAGAATTTGAGTCCAGAGCTAGACCAAATGGCGGCCCGAGGGGTGCGCTTTAATCGAGTGATTGCTCAATCAAGCTGGACTCGCACCTCTATTGGCTCATTTCTTACCTCACAGTATCCGCGCACTCTCGGAATTTTTAAGGAACAATGGGACGTTCTGCCTAAGCATTTTACAACCATTGCTGAGGTGCTTCAGGCGCATGGGTACTACACGTTGGGTGTCACGGCGAATCCAAACATCAATTCCACATTTAACTTTAATCAAGGTTTTGAGGCGTATGTGGATAGTAATGTAGTGTTCCCTTGGATGAAGCCTGAGGAAGGCAAACAGAGAGCAAATAAAAATTTGAGACTCCCCAAGGCTGAGGATATTTTTGCGCGGGCGAACCAAGAAATTAATATAGGGCTCAAGGCGGGGAAGCCGCTATTTGTAATGATTAACATTATGGATGTTCATGGCTGGTCTGATTTGAGACCCGAGGTTGTTGAAGCCGATTTGCAAAATGATCCGGCTGGCAAATACCTGCAGTCAGTACGCATAGCCTCTCAGCAGACTGGACTCTTTGTAAAAGAGCTAGAGTCGCGAAAGGAATTTAAAAATTGCCTATTTTTAATCGTTTCAGATCATGGAGAAGGCCTTTACGATCATCCCGATGTGCCAGATACGCTGCGGCATGGGAATGTGCTGTATGAATCGCAAGTGCGAGTGCCCTGGATCATGTGGAATCAGTCGGAGCCTGGCATGCGCCGCGTTGTGGAGAAACAGGTTCGACTCCTCGATTTAATGCCGACTCTTCTTGACTATGCTTCGGTTGAGGCTCCAAAAGGAATGCAGGGAGTTTCCTTGATGCCGCTTGTGCGTGGGGTAGGTGAGGTGCATTTGCCGGCGGTGGCCTTCACAGAAACCGAATGGAAAAAGGTACATAAAGTTGGTCTTTATTCAGAAGAAGGTAAATATTTTGAGAATCGCGATTCTTGGCCAGGGACGCTTCCCCAAGAGCTCCAAGAAATAGGAATAATTGAGAATGGCGCAAAAACAGACGTGGGGACAAAAAAGCCCGAGCTGTTAAAAAAGCTTCAAGATACGCTGAAAACAGTGGAATCTCCAATTTTGAAACAAGATTCGGTCCAAATTGGAGAGGATCCATCAGCGGAGGAAATTGAGCAGCTTAAGTCATTGGGGTATTTAGGTTAGAGGCTTGGTCGCGGCGGCTATATTAAACAATCCGCGATTATGTGAGGCCATACTTACGAAGAAGCGCAAATCCCATACATTGAAGCAGTAGAATCCCACCAACGAGCAGCTGAAATTTAGGTTTTTTTGTTTTGTGGCGAAATAGGTACATTGCCAGAACTACGCCTAAACTGCCCCCAAAAAGACAAAGGGCATAAAAAACTATCTCGGGCACTCGCAGGGATGCTGAGGGTGCTATCCCCTTGTCGAAGCCAATGAGCACAAAGCCAGTGAGTGAGACACTAAGAATGACTTGCCAAATCAAGGGGCCAGTCCAAACGTTTTGTGTTGCCAAATAAAAAGCGCCTGTCAGAAAAAGACAGGCGCATCCAAAAAAAACATAAGGAGAGGTAGAGCGAGCCAAGCGAGCAACCGAGTTTAAGCCAGTATAGCTCCGCCCTCAATCTGATCCCCGCGCACAAAGACAACCCGGCCAAGGGCTTCAATCTGAGTGAAATCCTCAGTAACCAGTGGAATTTTGGTTTTGAGTTTTACTTCCGCCACTTCCGTGTCGCAAACTTCTTTACAGTCTGTGCCGAGCGTTTCTAGTGAGGAGGAGTTAATTTTGGTTAGTATTTTCTCTAAGGTGCAGGGCACTTCCTGAGTCGCACACTTAAGCAAAATTTCTTGATTTGTCTCTAAGGGAGTTTGACTCATCCAGAAAAGGGTCGCGTTAAAATGGGTGTCCAATTTTGGTGCGGCGCCCGAACAAAGCACTTCTCCGCGAGGAAGCTGTACGTTCCCGTCCAAAACGAGGCCAATAGATTCTCCAGCTTGAGCCCTAGCTTTTCCGCTCTGACGCCAAGCTTCAATGCTTTTCACCGTGTAGGTTTTATTTGAGGGGAATGCAGTAAGACTATCTCCGGTTCGTACTTCTCCGTGTTCTATTCGGCCAACGACAATATGTTTGCCATCGACTTCGTAGCAATCTTGAAGTGGTAACCGTAAACCACGGGTGGCTGCGCTGACATCTGGACTGAGCTCATCAAGTGCCTCCACAACTGAAGGGCCTTTATACCAAGGTGTTTTTTCAGAATGCGAGGCCACGTTGTCACCTTGGCGGGCTGAAATTGGCACTACAAGTCTCGGAGTAATGCCGAAAGACTTAAGAAAGGTTTCTACTTCAGCTTTGGTGCTTTCAAACTTAGCTTGCGAGTAGTCGCACGAGTCCATCTTGTTCAGCACCACGATCAGGTGCTTTAGACCCAAGAGGTTTGCAATATAGGCGTGGCGCTTGGTCTGTTCTTGCATGCCCACGTTTACATCAACAATCAAAACAGCGGCGTCAGCCATTGAAGCGCCAGTTATCATGTTCTTCAAAAACTCTCTGTGCCCAGGAGCATCGATAATAACGTAGTCGCGCTTCTGAGAACTAAAGAATGTCTGCGTCGTATCTATGGTAATGTTTTGTGCTCGCTCCTCTTCAAGCGAGTCAAGCAGATAACAAAATTCCATATCGCGGCCTAATTCTTTCGAAATTGCGCGCACATCTTCTACTAATGATTCAGGAATTGAATTTGTATCGAACAGGAGCCTTCCAATAAGGGTGCTTTTACCGTGATCTATGTGTCCAATAATTACAATATTCATATCGATTCTCGCTTCTTTTTTTACATGTACCCAAGGCTGCGAAGTTTTTGCATGGTGTAGGCTTGCTCTTTGTCTTGAGCTCGGCCAGCACGCTCTGGGGTATCCGATAAACGCACCTCTTCAACAATTTTGTCGATAGTATCTGCGCTTGAATCTATGGGCTTTGTTATAGGCATACATCCGAGACTGCGATAACGCTTGCCGTCTTTGGCAAAATAGAGCTCATTAGTCGGAATGTTTTCACGTTTTATGTAATCCCAGATGTCTAACTCGGTCCAATGAAGCAGTGGGTGCACGCGGAAATGTTTGCCGGCATTAGCTTCGGTTTGATAATGGTCCCACATTTCAGCCGCTTGGTTTTTGTAGTCCCATTTGAACTCGATGTCTCGGGACGAAAAATAGCGTTCTTTGGCTCGAATATTATGCTCGTCTCTGCGAATACCCACATACAGGGCTTCGAAGCGACGCTTCAAAATTGCTTTCTGCAAGGCGACCGTTTTTAGTTCGTGACAGCAGGTAAAGGCATCGCTGTTTGAGTAGTTAATACCTTTGGCAATGGCTTCTTCGTTGCGCTCGATTATGAGATTGAGTCCCAATTCTTTTGCCCACTTGTCGCGAAAGGCATACATTTCGGGAAACTTGAAAGTGGTATCAATATGCATCACCGGGAACGGCAGTTTGCCGTAAAAAGCTTTTAGGCAAAGCCACAGTAAGGTGGTTGAATCTTTGCCAATGCTCCAAAGCAAGGCTGAGTTCTTAAAGCGATGCCACCCCTCGCGGATGATAAAGATGCTCTTGCTTTCTAGTTCATCTAAATGGTCCATGTGAGCGATACTCCAAAGTTTTTCGACTCAAAGTTTATACTACGATGGGCGCTACTACGCCACCTGTGGTTGGGGCTAGTTGCTATCGACGAGAGGGATTTTTTCGTTTGATTTTAATGGGTTGCGTTAGGACAGCGGTGGCTAGAGTAATCTAGCGCCTATGGGAGCATGCAGTTTAGGCAGCCGCCGTGTGTATGAGCCAAAATTACGAGTTTTAATGGCTGGGTAAAATTCCCACACATTCGTCTATGTACCCGATATTAATAAATTCTTTCTGTTGTCCATACCGCACAGGAGGGAGTTCGGCCTCAATAACTTCTATTGCGTCTGCTCGAACAGGGCCATTCGGGTCCTGGGAAGGTATGAGGCAGGTTATTTATTTTGAGGTACTGATTATGAGGTTATCGAAGTCGCTTACGCGCTGTTGTCTGTCTTTGTCGTTGTGTCTTCTGGGTGCCTGTTCAGCCTTACCAATCGGAAATCAAATTGAATGTGGTACCGCGGTGCAAGGAGAGAAAGGGGAATGGTCGCTGGAATTAACGCGGCCATCGGGCGGTGGATTAGGTGCGGCCCTGAAGGGAATTGGTAATCACGTCTTTATTAATGGTGTTCCGCAAGTAGAAGACGACGACAAGAATTGGTGTGACCCTAGTCGGGTTGCAGAGGATCTTAGTGGAGCCATCTCAGAAGCCTTGAATGGGATGTCAGACAGAATTTGTACCGCTTGCCCAGATGGTGGCCAATGCCAATTTAGCGCCTTTATCCAATACGGAAGGTGCAAATCTAGCGGCATTAGTGTGGACGCCGATGGCAATCAAAAATGCACCATTACATGCCCAGCAGCAGCGGTAGTAGCATCATGCGCATTATGTGGTAAGGACGCTGACTGTAAAAAGAAGAGTTCTGCAGAGGGTGCCGCAAAAAATCTAGAAAGAACCGCTGACCCAGCATTTTCGGTAGTCGATAACGCAGGCGCATCCGGCATTTGCGTAGCAGATTCTGGAGATCAGAGTGCTCCTGGTTACGAAAGTTATATTGTTGAGTAATTAGTGCTGAATTTCTTTCCCCGCGAAGGACATGAGCCGACGCGGGGAAAGATTAATTAAAACAACTAAACAATTATGAATGAGGGAGCGGGCGAACAAGATTGCAGGTTAGCTCTTACGCTGCCGGTCAAATGCCAAACTCGATGAAACTAAATGTATTGGAGCAAGTTCAGGCCACCGCAGTACTTGCCGCAGCAGGTGTATTGAGTGGCTGTCAAAGCACACAGCTCGCAGAGCTCACCCCACCACCAGAAGCTGTACGAGTTCATCGGCATGTCCCAGAAAATGATTTTGTTCTCCATCGCCAAGAATTATACAGCCAAGGACTTGCATCGAGCGATCAACGTCCCTTCTTCAATGAACGAGCGAGAGAGAGCCAGCAGACTTTTGCAGAGCTACTCAATCGAGGGTATGGCTTAGTGCTCGAATTTAAGCCCCATTTTCTTGGCAATCTCTATCATCCGTCTGTTTCAAAAAGCGACAGTAATGAACTAATGCGTATCCTAAGTGCAGAGTCGGTTGGTGAGAGTGTAGAAACGTTTGCATCGATACTTCAACCCGAATTCGACATAATTGAAGAGCTTTTAAGTGACGCCAAAACGCGGGTGCAGCTTGAAGTTGATCCACAACTTCAGAAGGAGACACAAGCTATTTCAGTAACTCCCATAAGTATATTTGTGCATCGAGATGATCACACGGAGAAGTTGATTGCTGTTGATTGGCTGAGTAGCGACGACGCCATCTTTGCAGAAGCCTTCCGGCCCTTGGCAGACCCATACAGTGCGGCCAACTATTGTGAGTTTGCATTAAAGGTTATTGAACGCTATCGCCATTATGCAGAGAATGCAGGGGAAAATTTTACCCAAGCAATACTTCAATGCACGCAAGCTCGTTCGCCGGCTCAGGAGACTTATTTCCCCAGCCCATCTGTTTTTCCGCTTTCTGAAATTCGCCTCACGAACCAACAATTGGACGCTGTGAATTCATTATTAGATGAGCATGACATTTTAGTCAGGTATACGCCCGATGGTGCCTGCGAAGATTTAGACCTTTTGAGGCCGCTTTCAACAGAAATAACGACGAGAGGTGTGGTAACGCTTAGAATTGACAAGGATGTATTTGCGCAGACTGGAGGTCGACCAATTGCGGTCAATGGAACTATTAAAGAAGTTCTAGTCATGGATGGGGCGGCATCTAAGCACGTTAAATTTTTGGGGGATGTTATGGGCGATGCCAAAAAACTTGCCCCCGGAGCTACGCAGGTCACATTGCCTAAAACGGGGGGCGAGGTAATCGTTTTTTCTCTTGCGCATCCTACATCGTCACAGCCGACTTTTCTTCCAGTCAAATTACCTGGGGAGTTATGGCCCGCAGATGCAATCAGTGCCCTTTTATATGTTCAGCCTGATGCACTTGCTATGAGTAATAGCGGCTATCAAGTTTGTTTCGATCATCACCAATTAATTTCGGGTATGTCAGATTTTGACGAGCGCATAGGAGCTATTGCCGCAGGCACAAAGGTGCCAGGGCAGTTATTTGGAATCGATATTCAAGAAATTACGAAAACCTTGAGAGTCGTTGATAGCGTAAGTCCAAATGCCTACTTGCTCCCCGTTGATCTAAACACCATTACGGTTAGTGCCCAACTACTGCACCAGTGGGATCTCGCAGGCATGGGGTTTTGTGGATCCCATGAGGCTCTTCATGTGCTTTCCTCTCATCTTAACATTCTTGCTCATGGATCACTTAAAAAAAAATATGCCTCGCTCAAGCACGAATGGAATAGCCAATGGTCTGAGCTTGGGCCCAGCGCGAAAGAGGCCTATGGCGATTATGCTGGCTATGGCATGCCATCAATCCTTTCGAAAATTGCGGAGTTCCAATTTTTTGAAATGACCAACTCAGCAGGGCACCCCTGGGACTCTTGTGAAGAGTTTCACGCTTCATTGCTTAACTCTGTATGCAACAGCACGCCGGAAGCCTGGACAGATAGAATCTCTTCGCTTCTTACGAACAGGGAGTTTGAGGATATGATTGAGGTTCTGCATGCAGTTCGTGCCGATTACGCGGACTTGATACGTCAAGGTCGAATAAGTAAGGAGGCCCCTATACTTACCGAAATCAACGAGCGTGTCCGATTGCTTGAAATTAGATTGCCCGTGCATAGTCGAATTGGCCGATAAAAAATGCTTTTGCAGCCCAGATGCCTATAGGAAGCTATGTGTCGGTAGGACAGTACGCATTGTATCGTCGTTTGTATTTGCTGGCTGTGTAGATTCTGCTTACCGAGTCGCCCTAGGGATTGCTTAGCCTAGAGCCTCTCCGTCCATCTCTTCGCCTTTTGGCAGGCCAAACCGTTGCAGGACCGTTGGCGCAATATCGAAAATAGTGGGCGCCTGTTTGCTTATCGGGAAATTTGTAAATATGACTCCGGGAACAAATTTGCTATCAATTAAATGGTCGGCTGCCCAGGCCGAGTCATTATCAGTAATTAGGTCGTTGCCGATAAGCCCCAGCGCGCTTTGCCAAGACATGCGGTAACCGGGTTTAAACCCAATGACCAAATCAGGGGCTTCATGAGCAAGTTTGCCTTTGTAAAGCTGGTCGCCACGGTGCACATTTTCGACCACCAAATTGTTGCCGTCCTTAAGCGCAAGCAATTTACTGCGAATTTCCTCAAGCAAAGGTTCTCTTTGCGCTGTAGTCACTACTCCACTGGCCTCGCGCCCGGCAAGATTTAGAAATAGGCTGGTAAAGCCAACTGCATATGCCTTGGTTTCCGACCAATTTACAGATTTAAATAGTTCCGCTTCACACGGTCCAGAAAGGCTTAGATAGCCGTTTTCGTGGAACCAGCGGTTGATATTGACCTGGCGGTGAAACTGGGAAAACCCATGATCAGACATGATGATAAGTTTTGTGTCTTGGTCAAGTTGTTCCAAAACCTTTCCAAGCATCCGATCTTTTGCCATGTAATATTCTTCAATTTCTTGAGGCACCGAGTCAGAGCCGTCTTTGAGCTCTTTCCAGGTTAAATGTTTCAGCCGGTCGCCAGCATCAAAAATAAAGGCCAGCACGCCCTCTTTAAATCGTGAAAGCTCAAAAAAAAGATGAGCTTCGCGCTGTGACTCAATGTCCTTAATGTGTTCAACGAAGGCTGTCATGGGAAGTTTGCCTTCGGTTACAGCTTTTGTTTCCTCTGGCATGCCCAGGGTGTAGCAGAGTCCTATCTGCTCTTCGAGCTCTTTCCCATATTCTGGAGGCGAGGTGAGGGGCTGAGATTGATTGCTTGGGTCAATTTGTACCGAACTAATATATAGGCGAACATGCGAGCCGTTCGAAACAAGGTAAGCATTGGCTATGCCGCGCACAAAGTGAAACGGCAAGATTTCAAAACTTAATCTAAAAAATGGCGACCATTTGCCCTCAGCGAGCTCTACTTGGGTTTCTCTCGATTGTAGGAGAAGCTTGCCCGAGGGTAATTTTTCAAGGCGGAGCGGGCAGGTAATGGTTACTTCTTTGCCGCGTTTTTTGACTGTGGGACCTTCAATTTTTGTTTCGCAGGTGTTGCCGGCCATTTCTAGAGCCGTCACCTTTTCAGCGCCTTTGCCTTGAAGATCCGCCGGGTCAGTTGAGAAGAATGTATAACTGTTAAGGGAGCCTTTAATATCAACGGCTCCTAAGCCAGCAAAGAGCCGACCGTTAATAGCCTCAGCCGGAAAGGTAAGGGGCCAGCGGATGACGGTAGTCGAAATTCCGGCAGCGTTTAAAATTTTCCAGAAAGGAGTGCCACGCATTAAAGACTTATACTCAGTCTTCATCAGGCCCACTTTTTCCTCAGTTAAGCAAAGCTTGGGTAAATAGGTGCTGGGGTCTCTATCGATAAAGTCAAAAATTCCGTAACGCCCTGGGTTGCTTCCTGTTGCGGCGGCGCTCCAGGCCACGGGTGTTTCGGGGGGAGTGGTGGTAGCCAGCGGACTAAATTGAAGCTTGGCAAAATGAGGCAGTAGTCCCCGTTTGATAAGACGGGTGACCACGAGCGGAGACATAGCGTCGATGCCAATCAGAAGAAGTTTTGGTTTCATATGCCTCTAGGAACGCAAATGTGTAGATGGGACAAGCATAAAACTATTTAAATGGCGATTGAAAGCCTCACAACTAGAAGCCAGCTCATAATTCATAAATTTGAGATGGTTTCTAGGCACGCCGAGGAAGCCGGTGCGACGCAAGGACGGGGCTTTTTTTGGGGTCCCCGTTCGAGCTTGGAGCACTCTCATAAATGCCAGGGAGGGCATTTATGAGATGAGTTCTAGAATGGTGCGAGTTTTTCGCAGATCTGCCTCTTTGAATTCAAGAGGGCCGTGTTCTCAAAAAATCTCATAATTATTTGAGTTTAGCGTCCGTAAGGGTTTCCGTGAAGCAATCCACCGCTTATTGAGGATAGGTGGGCACAGGTTTTATGCGGTTTTTCAATTTACTATTAACCTTCTTACTACTGAGCGGCAGCTTTTTTCCCATTGCTGCAAGCGCTTCTTGTCCTGAACCCCAACTGTCTCAAGGCGGGGCTGAATTATACCTAATTGGACCTAATATTCGGGTTCGTGTGCAGGGCGAGGATGTAGGTTTAAAGCTTCAAATGCTGGGGGAAGATTTTGTGCGTCGCGAGCGGGCTTTAGATTCCAACGCGGCTGTGTTGATAGTGGGCCGCACGCCAAGAATAAATGTTTCAGTCGGCGCAAGATATGAAGAAATTGTGTCCGTGCTGAAACTTCAAGATATGCTCATTGTCTCAACGCCGAGTTTGTTAATGGTGAAGGACGCTGGAGGCAAAACCATTTGCTCTCAGCCGAGCCCGAGCCTGGTTTCTGATTTTGTACGCAAATTAGAAGCCAACGGAGCCCAAGTGGATAAAGCCTACGTTTCGGCAGTGTCTGAGGATGCTTTTGCAGCTGCCTTGGGAATGTAAGGCCCTTATGGGTTCACTCGCTCAGTTGTGATTCCCTGTCTCATTAGGTAGCCTTACGGCCAGACCTATGAGAAGCGCTCCACGATCACTATTATCACTGTGCCGATTATCACTGTGCCGATCACAACTGTGCCGACAGCCATTTTTATTGTTCACGCTGTTAGTTCTGCAAACGCTTACCTCTGCCAACTGTGCATATGCTTATATAGGTCCGGGAGCTGGCTTTGCCTTTTTAGGTTCTGCCTTTGTTTTTGTGCTGACGATTGGTTTGGCACTACTTACGCTGCTTTTTTGGCCCTTTCAATGGGTGCTACGTAAGCTTAGAGGGAGGGGGGTCTCGCGCACTGCTCGATTTCGTCGAGTGGTGATTGTTGGGCTAGACGGTTTAGAGCCTAGTCTTGCCGAGCGATATATGGATGAGGGGCAGATGCCCAACCTTAAGGCATTGGCGGAACAAGGGAGCTACCATAAGCTTCGCACGACTTTGCCTGCCTTGTCGCCGGTCGCCTGGTCGTCATTTCAAACTGGCGTAAATCCTGGCTCTCACAATATCTTTGATTTTTTGACTCGAGACAAACGCAACTATTTTCCGGTCATGGCGTCGACCGAAATTCGAGAAACAGTAAAACGTTTTGGCTTCGGACCTTTAAGCTTGAAGCGAAAGGGCTCAGAGGTAGTGATCACGCGGAAATCTGAACCTTTTTGGAAGATTTTGGGACGGAAAGGGGTCTTCTCCAATATTATTCGAGTTCCCATCTCATATCCGCCTGAAGAATGTTACGGCAATGTGTTGTCTGCCATGTGCACTCCAGATTTAAAGGGCACCCAAGGCAGTTTTACGTTTTTTAAAACCGGTACAAGTGGTGCGAGTAAAGATGCCACAGGGGGCCAGGAGCGCCGCTTTGTGCATAACGGGAAAATTCTTCGAGGCGAAATTGAAGGTCCGCCAGAAGCAGACGGCAGTTTTGCGCTTGTGCCATTTGAGTTAGAGGTTCAGGGGGCTGACTCGGCAGCGCTGCGCATAGGTGAGCATACAAGTACGCTTACACTCAATGTGTTCTCAGACTGGGTGAAGTTAGGCTTTCAAACTAAATCAAAAAAAGAAGTTTCTGGTATTGCCAGGTTCTGTCTTCGCTCTCTTACACCAGAAGTCTCCTTGTATGTGTCTCCTGTAAATGTGGATCCTGAAGCTCCCGCATTGCCAATTGCAAAGCCTATTTATTTTGCAAACTGGCTTGCCCGGCAACTCGGATTGTTCGGCACCCTGGGTCTTATGGAAGACACCTGGGGCAGAAATGAATTGGCGCTTGATGATCGGCGTTTTCTAGATCAAACCTATCTGACGCATAACGAGCGTGAAGGAATGCTTTTTGAAGTGCTTAAGAAAACGCGAGAAGGTCTATGTGTATGCGTTTTTGATGCCAGCGATCGCATTCAGCATATGTTTTGGCGTTATCTTGACCCCAAACATCCATCTCCACGCGAGGCAGACGAAAGTATGAGTCAGGTTATTCCTGATATGTACCGCCGCATGGATGAGCTTATTGGTCGGGTGAGAGCTGAGTTAAGCCAAAAAGATCTGCTTTTGGTTATGAGCGACCACGGTTTTGCTTCCTTCCGGCGCTGTCTTAACCTTAATTCCTGGCTGCGTCAGGAGGGGTACTTGGTACTTAAGGAAGGGAAGACAGTGGGTGCGGACTACCTCAAAGATGTTGACTGGAGCAAAACCAGGGCGTTTGCTCTGGGTCTTTCGGGACTGTATGTAAACCGTAAGGGTAGAGAAAAACAGGGTATAGTTGAACAGAAAGATATTGAGGGGCTCAAAACCGATATTTGCAGCAAGCTTGAGGCTTTGAAGGATCCCCAAGATGGGGCGTTAGCAGTAAGTAAGGTGTATGACACCGCCAAGCAGTATAAAGGTCTTTATGCTCGTGAGGCGCCAGATCTGGTTGTTGGCTACAATCCGGGCTACCGTGTTTCATGGGAATCAGTAACGGGTGCTGTTGAGGCTGAAATTTTTAGTGATAATTTAAAAGCCTGGAGCGGGGACCATCACGTTGATCCGGTGAAGGTTCCGGGGGTTTTATTCAGTTCGGCACCCTTAGAGAATGCAGAACCGCATATTGTTGATATTGCGCCAACAGTGCTGAAGAATTTTAAGGTTAAAATTCCTTCCTACATGGAAGGTAAGCCGCTTTTATAAAGTTACCGTAGAGGAGATGCCTTATGTTTGATCCAAAAGTAAAACTTGAAAAAGCTCTCTATGAGAAAGTGAAACAAGTTGCAGAGAGTCTTGGCGTTAGCCTTGAAGAGTTTGTTTCTCGTGCTTTAGCCACCGAATTAGAGCGCATTGAAATGGAATCTGGTGACCAAGCACAGCCCGCTACCGATGAAGCTCGAGCTGCGCGGCAGATGAAGGGGCTTGGATATATAGAGTAAGGCTCACATGTCTTATCTGCTAAATTTTCTGGGCGATTTAATTCTTCAGCCTTTGGCGCCGCTTGGGGTCTGGGGTTTTGTAGTTGTTTCAGCGCTGCTTGGAGTTTTGCTGGTTTTTGTGTGGGGTCTCGTATCCAATCAAGCTGGTATTCGGCTTGTAAAGAGGCGCATCTATACTAGTTTGCTTGAAAGCATTTTGTTCCGCCATGATTTGCGACTTTCCCTAGGTGCACAAGTTCGAATGCTGGGCGGTGGACTACGTTACTTAAGTTACGCTGTGCCGCCTTTGTTTATTTTGGCTTTGCCCTGTGTGCTTGTGCTTGCGCAGCTTTACCGTTTTTACGGAATTGAACCGGTTGCATCGCACCAACCTATTTTGGTTGAATTTAAGGTCGGTGAGGAGCTGAGAGGCAAGGACATTCAGCTTGTGGTTGAAGGTAATAAGGCCCAGGCGGTTGGGGCACTGCGTGCACATGCTAATTCGGTGTACTTGTGGAAAGTGACGCCTACCTCGGATGATCCCGTTAATTTGGTGCTTTCTGTTGAGGGTGCCAAGCTGTTTACGCATTCATTAAAGACTAAAGGTTCTCAGGGACCAGTCAGTGGTAAATTCTTGCAATCGGGTGCCGAACTTTTAGTTTATCCCACCGAGGAGCTTGATAGGCGGGTGCAGTCGGTATCGGTAGGGTATGGCGACGCACACCTGCCTTTATTTGGTTTGAAGGTGCACTGGGTGCTTTTGTTTTTCTTAGTATCCTTAGTCGCAGGGCTGTTTGGAGCTCGATTATTTAAAGTTGCGGTGTAGTGCATGGCAAAATACTCACGACGTGCATTTATAGAGCGTAGCGCGCAAACTGCGGGCGCAATTGCGCTTGCCTCGTTAACCCCTCAGAAAGTTGCCTCCGCAGATTCTGCGCCAAATATCATTAAGCATAGAGGTGGAAAGCGAGTACTGGTGCTTGGCATTGACGGAATGGACCCCATATTGGCCCGGCAAATGATGCGAGAAGGCGATTTGCCGAATTTTTCGAAGCTGGCCTCGCAAGGTCATTTTGGGGAACTGCAAACAACCATGCCACCCCAAAGCCCCGTCGCTTGGTCTAGTTTTATTACCGGCACTAATCCAGGAGGGCATGGCATTTACGACTTCATTCACCGGGACCCTCAAAGTTTTCAGCCCTATTTATCGACCTCTCGAAGTTATGATGCAAAGCGGGCCTGGGAGTTAGGTAACTGGAAGATTCCTCTAGAATCGGGCCGAGTAGAGCTTAAACGCAAAGGCACTGCTTTTTGGGATGTGCTTGCGGCGCAGGGTATTCCCTCTACCATTTTCGCCTTGCCGGCAAATTTTCCGGTCGAAGATTCTGGCCCTTTAGTTCAGGGATTAAGTGGCATGGGCACTCCTGATCTTTTGGGAGGGTACGGACGTTACACACTATTTTGTGAAACTCCTCCATCTGGCGCTGAAAAATTTAGTTCAGGTCAGGTCGTAAAAGTGAGTCCCACAAACCATACCGTGAAGGCAGCGCTGCGTGGACCCTCTAATCCTTTTAAGAAGATTGCTTCAAGCATTGAAACGCCTCTGACGCTTACGCGAGACCCAGAGCGCGAGATTGTGAAAATTGAAATTGAGGGACAAACTATTCTCCTCGCTAAAGGTGAATGGTCCGATTGGATAGCCCTAAATTTTTCTTTTGTTCCACTACTCGCTTCTGCCCAAGGCATGGTGCGTTTTTATGTTAAAAAAGTGCACCCTGAACTTGAGATTTATGCCTCCCCAGTGAACATAGATCCTGCGTCACCAGCTTTGCCAATTTGCAGCCCTCAGCACTATGCCCCAGAACTGACAGAGGCTTTAGGTAGATTCTATACGCAGGGGCTTCCCGCCGACACTAAGGCACTCTCCGAAGGTTCACTAAGCTCGGCAGAATTTTGGTCGCAGGCCCAGCTTGTGCTTGCTGAAAGTCAGCGCGCTTTAGACTTTGAACTTTCGCGCTTCCAGGATGGTTGTCTGGTATTTTATTTCTCAAGCATCGATCAATGTAGCCATATGCTTATGCGCTGCATGGATCCAAGTCATCCGTTGTTTGAGCCCAATGCCAGCGCGGAAGTCAAACAGGCTATTAAATTTTTGTACAAAGCAATGGATCACGCCTTAGGGCGAGCATTAGAGAAAGTCGACGCGCGCACCACATTTTTTGCCCTCTCTGACCATGGGTTTACTTCTTTTACCAGAGAGTTTCATTTAAGCACGTGGCTGTATGAACAAGGGTTTTTAAAAGTAACCCGACCCGAGCGTGTGCACGATATGGAGTTTTACCGCTTCGTTAACTGGGGAGACACGCAGGCGTATGCCCTTGGCATAAACGGAATCTACATTAATCGTAAGGGACGCGAAAAAAACGGCAGCATTTCAGAATCTGCAGTGCAGGGCATTAAAGAACAGATTGCAAAACAATTGCTTCAGGTAATAGATCCAAAAACCGGCAAACGGGTGGTGCGAGAAGTGTATGATTCTGAAAAGTTATATTCAGGACCATTCACTTCGCTGGCCCCTGATTTGCTCGTGGGATATGCGCCTGGGTATCGAATCTCAGATGAAGCAATATTAGGAAAATTCCCGCAAGGTATAGTTGGGGACCGAACAGACCCTTGGGCCTCCGACCATTGTATGGACCCGAGCGCCGTGCCCGGGGTGTTCCTGTGTAATCACAAAATTCAGAATCAGTCGGTAGCTATTTGGGATCTGGCGCCGAGTATTCTCAAAGTGTTTGGCGTTCCTCAGCCAGAATCAATGACTGGTAAAGCTATTATAGATATATGAGCACTGCACCTGGCTCAAGTGGAAAGATGGATAATTCCCTCGCAGACTTTATTTCGAGCATTAGTGCAAGCTTAGAGTCAGAGAGCTTTGTCAATCTCACCCTGAGTGCGTACCGAGGTGCTGAGGATTTGAAAAAACTCTTGTTTCGGCCAGTGGTGATTCGTGGTGACAAATTAATTGCTATTACCAGTCAGTACAAAACTAAAGATATTCATGAAAATGTGGATGCCTTTGCAGCATTACGCTTGGTTCAGCAGCGATTGGGTACAAGCTTTTTCTTCGCTCGACTGTGCACCACTGAAGCCGAATATGAGTTAGACGGATCTGGGCAGCGGGGATTTCGTATAAAGCAACTCAGTTCAAAAAAAACCCAAAAAATATCGCTTGAACATAACCGAGCTAAAAATCGGTCCGTTCCTGAAGACCGCCCCTTTCTGCGTGAGGTAGGTATAGCCGGCCCTAAGGGAATTTTGGCCGATAAATATGGCAAATTTCGCCAAATTGATAAGTTTGTTGAGCTCGTTTTACCTCTGACCCACAAGTTGCCACATAAAACTGCAGGGCAGATAAAAATTGCCGACTATGGTTCGGGGAAACATTATCTGACATTTGCACTTTATGACGCCTTACTCCAGGAAGGAAAACTAGCTCCTGAAGTTATAGGGATTGAAAGGCGGACTGAGCTTGTGCGCTTGGGGAAAGAAGCTGCGCTTCGACTTGAGTTTCAAAATTTAAGGTTCGAGGCTGGCGAAATTGCAGCACTCGAGCGGCTTGATGCTGACATGGTTGTGGCATTACATGCCTGCGATACAGCTACCGATGATGCGCTACTTGCAGGGCTGCGAGCAAAAGCCAGCGCAATTATTTTGGCGCCTTGTTGTCACAAGTATGTGCGACCCAAGCTTAATTTACGATCAGAACTAAAGCGTGTTATGAACTCCGGCATTCAGGAAGAACGGTTTGCAGCTTTGGTGACAGATGGATTAAGAGCCCAAGTGTTGGAGGCCTTTGGCTATCAGACAAGAGTTTTCGAGTTTATAGATAGTGATCACACCGATCGTAACATTATGATTACGGCCGTACGCGACGGACCTGCACGAACTCACCTTTCTACCGAGCAGCAACGGGAACTAAAGAACCTAGCAGCATATTATGGGTTAGCCGATTTTTACCTGGATACTCATTTAGCAAAAATCGGGCAAATATGAAAAAAAGCCCACGCGCTAGAAGTCCAGAAAATCTTTTCGTCGGACTGCGCCGCGATGCGATTTTGCTGTTATCTAACATTCTCGATAGGAAGATATTTGTTGATGCGGCCTTAGAACGTCTTCGAACAACTTCAGGTGCCAGCGCCCAGCATCAAAAGTTAATTGAATTTTGGATTAAAGGCGTTCTTGAGCACAAAGAAGTTTTGGCGAAGGAACTTGGCTCGCTGAATAAGTCTGGTTCGAGGCCCTTAGAATTGCCCGTAGAGGCAACTTTGCTTTTAGGGCTTTTTCAGCTTCGGTATCAAGATAATGCGCATGCGGCTGGGGTGGTATCTGAGTCCGTTGATGTGTGCCGTGCCTTAAAATTGGGCAGAGCCTCCGGTTTTGTGAATGCGGTGCTGCGTAATGCATTACGGCAAAATTCGCAAAAGAGTGCCCCCGCAAGTACCCAAAGTTTCCCAGATTGGCTCGTGCAGCGGCTTGAGCTTCAGTATAAAGTTGAAGCTAAAGAAATTCTCGCAGCTATGAGTAAAGCTCCACCGCTTACTTTTAGGGTAAACACACAGAAAACAACACGGCAGAATCTTCAGAGCATTCTCGAAGCAGAGGGCGTGTGCAGTTCCCCCAGTTTGATATCTCCGAATTGTGTGCATGTAGATAGTTTGCCACCCTCACTGCGGTTGCCAGATTTAACTGCTTTTAAGGAAGGTCTATTTTTTATTCAAGATGAAAGTAGCGCCATAGTTTCTGAGCTTGTTGCAGTTTCTGAAAATGAAAGTGTTCTCGATTTATGCAGCGCGCCCGGTGGAAAGGCCTGTAGTCTTGCACTCTTGATGCGAGACAACGGGCAAATTTCGGCTTGTGATATTTCTGAGAAACGTCTTCAGAAAGTTCGGCAAAATATTTCTCGACTTAATTTGAGGTGCATTTCTCTGGCTGTGGCCGATGCAGCTTGGCCGCCTTTCGATGCCAAGTTCGACAAAGTGTTACTAGATGCACCCTGTAGCGGTCTTGGTACCCTGGCGCGCAAGGCAGATATACGTTGGAATCGGGAGGCTTCTCAATTTTCTGAATTAAGCCGCCTACAACTAAAACTTTTAAAAGGCGCGTATGCATTGTTAAACGAGCAGGGTGGGCAATCTAGTCGGCTTGTGTATAGTACATGCAGTATTGATCAAGAAGAAAATGAGCAAGTAATTGAGGCCTTTTTAAGCTCAACCCCAAACGCAACACTTGTGACTTTGCCAGCTTGGCTACCACAACATTTAAAATCAAAATGTGGACGATTCCTTTTGGCGCTTCCACACAGGGCTCGAATGACCGGAGCTTTCGGAGCTGTAATTAAGAGAGCGTAACAAAATGAAAGCTACTGCGCCGAGCGATATATGGCCTGCAACTTTGTCAGGCTACGCCAAGGAATCCTCAATGTAGCCCTGCTACGTTTGCGGTTCCTTGGCTTGCCTTCCTTGTTTCGGCTCATATCTCACTCGTCTCGTGACGCTTTCATTTTGTTACGCGCTTTAAGAGCCCGTACCCAAATGAAAGCTACTGCGCCGAGCGATATATGGCCTGCAACT
>JBIKUD010000081.1:0-7022 GCA_044347745.1 Bdellovibrionota bacterium | reverse complement strand
TCCAGCAGCTTAAATGCTGGATTGAGCTTTATCTAGATTACGATAGTCACTTTAGTGGAGATTTCGATTACGTCTATGCAGATGAGTATTTAGATCGTCAGCTTAGGCCAACTGAACTGAAGAGTTTTTCTCGTAAACTTCAAAATCTGAAAGCCCTTATTGATGAGTATGTGAACCCCTAATCTCTGCTTGGCACACGCATTTTGTCACTGATCTTTCATCGCGAAGGATAGAGCGAGCCAGTTTTATCTCACTAGCTATCCAAGCGATGTAGCCCACCTACTAAAATTCCTCGCATAAATGCTCGCTGATCGGGTCATGAGTCGCGCGATGTTCGGCTTGGACCCCGGCAAATAGCTAATAACATTGCTTAATTTGCTGATTTTAGCTCGTTTCTTTTGCTCAAGTAATCTGAAATTAAGGTCGTCTTATTAACAGATAACAGGGGAACTAGATCCGTGACTCAGAATAACTCAGATACAGAAACAAAAAGGCTTAAAGCGCTTCATGATCTTGCCATTCTCGGCACAGATGCGGAACAGCAATTTGACGACCTCGTATTGCTCGCTTCTCAAATCTGTAAAACACCAATTTCTGCTATATCTTTAGTTTCTAAAGAACATCAGTGGTTCAAGGCTAAAGTTGGACTATCTGCGACAGAAACTCCCCGAGACGTTTCTTTTTGCACCCACGCGATACTTGGTGATGAAGTTTTCGTTGTAAATGACGCAAGTAAACATCCGCTCTTTCAAGATAATCCGCTGGTAACAGGAGAAATGAGCATCAGATTTTACGCCGGAGCACCGCTTGTAACAAAAAATGGAGATGCCCTCGGAACGATTTGCGTGATAGACCAAAAAGCGAGGCAAGCCTCTCCAAATGAAATAGCCGTCTTAAAAGCACTATCCAGACAAGTGGTGTCCCTAATCGAGCTGCGTAGGCAGTCCTTAGAGCTCGCAACACTGAATACTGAACTAGATAAAAAAGCAGCAAAGGTTCGGGCTCTCAGTGATAATTCGCCTCTTGGAGTATTTGCTACCGATTCGCAAGGTCAGTGCGAATATGTCAATGCTGCCTACAAAAAGATTACAGATCGTAGTGAAGAATCACTCCTGGGGAATAGCTGGGTATCTGCAATACATCCTGATGATCGAGAACGAGTATTCGCAGAGTGGAAGGACTCTATCCGTAAGAACTTGCCTTATTCGAGCATTCACCGCTTTATTACGCCAAATGGTACTGCCAATGTTTGCAGGGTTAATGCTTCGGCAATATCTCATGCTGATAAAATCGTGGGCTATGTAGGGACAGCCGAAGATATTACTGCTCTCTGCGAAAGGGAAAAATATGTCGAACTTGAGCGCAAACGTCTTGAGCTTGCACTTTTAGGTGGAAACCTCGGCTTATGGGATTGGAATATCAGCACTAATGAAGTTTTTTTTAATGCGCGCTGGGCTGAGATGATTGGTGAAAAGATTGAAGATATCCCGGGCCATATTAATTCATGGTTAGAAAGAGCCCATCCTGATGATATTCCAAAATGCCAAAAAGCCATTGAAGAGCACTTTTGCCAGAAAACCGAATATTACGAAACAACCCATCGCATGAGACATAAGGACGGAACATGGCGTTGGATTTTAGATCGTGGTCAGGTTGTTGAACGTACATCAGATGACAAACCTCTGCGCATGGTGGGCACTCACCTCGATATCAGCGAACAGATAGAAGCTCGAATGAAAGCTGAGGCTGCCTCTGAAGCGAAGGCGCAATTTCTCGCTAATATGAGCCATGAGATTCGAACTCCAATGAATGGTATTATTGGTATGACCGAACTGCTAATGGACAGCGCCTTAAATGAGGACCAGCGAAACTTACTAAAAGACGTCGAATACTCAGCAAATTCATTGCTTGCAATCATTAACGACATATTAGATCTTTCAAAAGTTGAATCAGGAAAGATTGAAATCAACCCGGTCTGTACAGATATTTATCCATTAGTTGAAAATGCTATTTCAGTTGTGCAAATAAAAGCGAAAGAGAAGCAGATCGAGATTCGCTGCGAGATTGCCCCAGATATACCCATGTTTTTGGCAGATGATGTTCGCCTGCGCCAAATTTTAATAAATCTGCTCGGAAATTCAATTAAGTTTACTGAAAATAGCGGTGGAATAGTTATTAGAATTGCTGAAGAAACATTGAGCGCAAAAAGTCATTTTCTTACTTTTGAGATATCTGACTCTGGAATTGGTATCCCAGAGGACAAAATTGCCACTATTTTTACCCCCTTCACTCAAGCCGATAGTGGAACAACGCGAAAATATGGCGGCACTGGGTTAGGGCTTTCTATTTCACGCCAGTTAGTTGAAATGATGGGTGGAGAGATTTCTGTCACTAGCAAACTCAACATCGGAACAACATTTCGCTTCACTGTTCCACTCGTGCCAGCACCGACTAAGAGTGTTATTCGCAAAGAACTAAAGCACTCTGCTCACAATAGTCTGGTTACTTCCACCGCATCTCCGATAGTCCTCCTGGTTGAAGATAATTCGGTGAACCAAAGACTTGCAATACGAGTACTAGAAAAATTGGGTTGTACGGTCAAACTTGCCACAAATGGACTTGAAGCCGTTGAATTATTTAAGAACAGCGGTGAAGCCATAGAAATAATTTTCATGGATTGCCAAATGCCCGTTATGAGTGGATACGATGCCACGCGCGCAATTCGTGCACTTGACGTCAATAATAGCCGGCATGTCCCGATAGTTGCCATGACAGCGAATGCGATGAAAGGTGATCGAGAGCATTGCCTAAAGTCCGGTATGGATAATTATATCTCTAAACCCTTTGAGAAATGGCTTATTGCAGCAATTCTGGCTCAATACGTTAAAAAATCGAATAAAAAATTGCTGGTTTGATGTAGCATTCAGAGATAAAAACATTCAATTTAGTGAGATTTGCGCGTCTCGAACTTAACTATTTCTTACCGAAGCAGTCTGTTCTATCAATATTTATAAAAACCTCTGCCGCTCTTCTTCCCGTACCAACCAGCCTCAACGTACTTCACAAGCAGTGGGCAAGGCCGGTACTTATCTTCGCCTAATTCCCTGTGCAAAATTTGAAGAATAAAGAGCAGCGTATCTAGGCCTACAAAATCAGCTAAAGTCAGCGGTCCCATTGGTTGGTTGGTACCAAGTTTCATTGCGTTATCGATATCTTCGGGTTTAACGCCTTCTTGAAGTAAAAAAATCGCTTCGTTAATCATGGGGCATAAAATGCGGTTAACGATGAATCCGGGGCCGTCGAGCGCAAGTACTGTTGTTTTGCCCATTTTCTCAGAGACGGCTTTCACCGTCGCATAGGTTTCATCAGAGGTTTGCAGCCCACGGATAAGCTCAACTAGCTTCATCACCGGCACAGGGTTCATGAAGTGCATACCCATGACACTAGATGGGCGCTTGGTGCCGGCAGCAAGGCGGGTAATCGAGATCGAAGAGGTGTTGCTGGCCAAGATTGAAGTTGCGGGCAACACGGCATCAATTTCGTTAAGCACTTTTAGTTTTAGATCGACGTTCTCAATTAGGGTAGTAAAACCCAAAACCTGAGCTGAGAATGGGAGTTATCGTGTAGTTTGGTGGTGGATGAAGCTGGAACGGATTTTTTTTGTGTGAAAGAGAGCGAGGTTTTCATAGAGAACCGTGATAGTTTCGAGGTATTTTTGTCGTAGCGGTTGGATTCGGAGGTTTTTGTTGATTATTGACTTTAGGATTTGCAATTTTTGATAAGAGGGTAGGGAGCCGGCTGTAAATGGCTTTGAGGAGGTTTTAAGCAGCGATAGGGGAGGAGAATCGTAGGTCTGGCGGGGCGCGCTGATTTGGGATGTTTAGGTTGTTGGTTAGGCGGTTGATTTCATTTGTGTTGGTAACAAAGGCTTCTTGTCCCGCCGTAGCCTTGGCGAAGGCGGATGATTCTCATGTTGCCGTGGCATTTGGGGCAGAGGAGGGGGTCGAACTCGAAGATTTTCTTCATAAGGCGCGCCCAAGTAGGAGATGGTTTAGCGACAGGCTCTGGGAGTGGGGAGCAGTTGATTATTGCGGACAACCGTTGTCTTTGTTTAGCAGCGCCCCTTGTGCGAGAGGAGTAGGCGCCGAAGAACCTGGTGGTCTGCTCCCACACCTGTCCCGCCGTAGCTTTCTTGTCCCGCTGAAGCTTTAGCGAAGGAGGAAGCGAAGGGGGATATCCGGGATGTGCTGAGAGATCTCAGCTAAGAATTGCAGAGTGGTGAATTTTCTGGTGCTTTTGGTACCGTTTTTGAATGATGCATATTCGATGTGGGGCTCTTTTTGAGGTGCTTCAATAATCTTAAGGCGCTGATTTGACAGGGGGCATTTTTTAAGGTACCGGGCAGCGAAGAGTAAGCGATCTTTGTCAGTAGGCTCTATTGGTTCACCGACAAAGACGTTAAAGCCGGCTTGTCACGCCTTAGCTACATTGTCTATCAAAGCCTTACTGAAGTAAGAATCGAAGGCGGAAGTGGTGCCAGCTCTTCATATTGTCGATGTCTTCTTTGCTAAGAAGCTCTTCTGCAAGTAGAGCGAGTAGGACTTTATCAGCAAAGGAATCTTGAAGTCGCTGCTGGTCGATGTCTAGCGGCGTATAAGAACCATCAGGGTTTATAACACCAGCTAAGAACATTCCATGAACGTGAGGGTGAAATGCCAAGAGGTCACCAGCGCTATGCAGTGCCGTTACTGCAGCAGGCATTCCTGTTGGATGCTCTTCTAGAGCCAACTCCTTCCATGTATCCCAGGCAGCTAAGTAGAGTTGGGCCAGGAGTTTGCGGTTGAACTTGAAATATGGGCGTATCCGCTTGGGTACGGTGAAAACGCAGTGCCTGTGCTGATAGGGGAGGAGTACGTTGTCAGCCAAGTTCTCAGCGAAGATTACGCCTGACTTGGCTGCACAAGAAGGGCAGAGGCTTCTGGTTTTACAGGAAAAGGCTATTAGCTCTGTATGCCGGCAGTCCCTATTCTCACGGATAGCTTTGGCGCAGCCCCTCCTTCGCTTCCTCCTTCGCAAAAGCTACGGCGGGACAAGAAAGCTACGGCGGGCAGGCTATTAGCCAGAATGCCGCAGTTTAAGTAAGACTCAAAAGCTTTAGGTACTTCGTCGCGTAAAGCCCCATACTCAGACTGGAATAGCTCGAACCAGGTTGTTCAAGCTTCTCATGGCAAGAAGATACCACTCTGTCTAATGACGTGCTCTCTGGCTTTCTGGGTGAATAGCTGCGTTCTTTGGCTTTATGATTCTCCCAGGTCTCCACCTAGAAGTAATCGCGCTTAAGGCTTCAAGGTTTCCAGGGCAGCAGGAAGGGGGTAACGATACGCTGCTTGCTTTAAGCTACGAACTTGTTTGCTAAATAGACAGAGCGATCCTCGAGGACTGTTGCTAGCAGCGGTCAGTCGTCGCTCTTTCTCGGAATCAACTGGACATTGATTTACGGATTTTGCACGCAGACAAGATTCTTATTTATTGACCAACTATCGGCAGTAATTGAGAAAAAGGCGGCGACTGCCCTTCTTGCTAGCTGCCAAGGAACCAAACCCGCAGCGGCTTTTTGGAGAGCTATAAATGTCAGACTACAACACTTATTCAGCAACATCCAACAAACGTAATCGTTCCTTCTCGTTAGTTATCAAAAGGAGCTTTTGCCTAAGCTCATACGCAGTCGTGAGTTTGGCTGCAATGAAGAATGAGAGAGTTCCAGTTCGAATAGCTTGGCCTACTCCTCGATCAAAACTTTCGAGGGCTTTAGCTAGGCTGCCTTTGGGCGTTCGTATTGCTTTCAAAGCATGTTGCTGGGGCTGTAGGAGATTACGCTGGTTCAACTCCGACTATACCAGGGAAATTTAGCGGAGAGTCGGCAAAGAGCTCGAGGCTTAATCCAAAGGATCTAGCATTTGGTTCACAAGGACACATGTTCATCCTTGACCCTGTAGCTGGTGTGATTCATCGCACGGATGATGCAGTTGGTGCAGATGGTGAGCTAGGGAATATCACAATGGTGAATGCAGGCAATCCAATTGCGAGCTTGCCTGGAACAAGCTCTCAAGCGGACTATTGGCCCACACAGAGCGTTGTTGTTTTATGATTCTCCTAGGTCTTCACCTAAAAGTAATCGCGCTTTGGGCTTCAAGTTTTCCGGGGAGGTGCTTGGGGGAGTTCTCCTTTCGGAACCCTAGTTTTAGCTTTGTTTCGTTGGGGAAGGCTCGGCCAAACTCCAATGTTCCGTGAAAACTATCGATTCCGGTCAGTACTGCACACAGGGTAAGAGCAAGAATGGATTGGAGTTTATATAGTCCCTCCGGCTTCTTTCTGTTGTCATGAGCTGGAGCTTGGCTTTTGCTATCGACCGATAGCGCAGTTAGAACGGCGGCAATGCGGTACACTTGGCTCTTTCAATTGCAGGAATTCACTTCCGTGGCAGAGAGAGAGCTTTGTCGAGCACCCCGACGGCTTTGGTATTTTATTTTGCGTAGCGTTAATAACCTCACCAAAGCAGTTGTCCAATAACGACAGGAGACTTAACTCTCAGCTCTCTACCAAACGAGTCAAAGTTGCGTACGTTATAGGACTTATCGAAAAATTCACAATCCTCGCCTATAAATACAGATAACGACGCAGGCGTTTTCAACTCAGATTAACAATAATCTTAGCTAACTATTTCTTTGTTCACCGGCGAAGATACGGGAGTCCGCGAATATTTCGAGAGCTCAAGAAATAAAAAGTAAAATGCAGCGAGAACCGCGTGGAGTGGTTGATGCAGGACATAGGCCTACGTGCCAAAGGAGCCCTTAAATGCAAGGTTACATCCGATTCTTGGCGCTCTAATAGGCAGCGGGTAGTCGATAAAATTCTAGTTTAATTTTTCCTCACTGTGTCCTCAAAATGAGCCTGCTGAGTTGGTTGATTGCGCACTACAAGTTAAGGCGCTGCGCTGTAAGGCTCTGATAGGTGCATACGCT
>JBIKUD010000037.1:0-25784 GCA_044347745.1 Bdellovibrionota bacterium | reverse complement strand
GCCGTGGTCTTGATCATGTTGTTGGCAGCGAAGAGATTCTTCAGGATTCTCTCCGTAATTTCTACGACAATATTCGCGCGGATGAAGTTGATACTTCGAATATCATGGCTGCGCGGGCTAAAATTGAGAAAGAGCCAGCCTATTCAAACGTAGCAGCTCGGCTTTTGCTTGATGTAATTTACCGGGAAACCATGGGTGTTGAAGCTCATGATCCAAAACTAGAGGCCCGTCATCGGGAGTATTTTGCTCGCTACTTGAAGAGAGCAATTGAAGTTGAGCGTATTACACCAGAATTGCTCGATTTTAATTTGGATGAAATTGCGAAGGCCATGAAGATTGATCGTGACTTGCAGTTCACCTTCTTAGGGCTCCAGACATTGTACGATCGTTATCTTATTCATCATGAAGACAGGCGTCTCGAGACCCCGCAGATCTTCTGGATGCGTGTGGCTATGGGGCTTTCATTGAAGGAAGGAAAGCAAAAAACTCAGCGCGCGATTGAGTTTTATGATGTGCTCTCAAAGTTCCTGTTTACTTCGAGCACCCCAACGCTTTTTAACTCGGGAACTCTGCATCCACAGATGAGCTCGTGTTATTTGACCACGGTGCAGGATGATTTAAGGCACATCTTTAAATGTGTAGCCGATGATGCGCAGCTCTCAAAATGGGCCGGCGGACTAGGCAACGACTGGACTAGTGTGCGTGCAACAGGTTCTCGAATTAAGGGAACAAATGGCAGAAGCCAGGGAGTTATTCCATTCTTGAAGGTTGCCAATGACACTGCGGTAGCCGTGAACCAGGGTGGAAAACGTAAGGGGGCGATGTGTGCCTATCTTGAAACCTGGCACTTAGATATCGAGGACTTCCTTGAGCTCCGTAAGAACACCGGAGATGAGCGTCGTCGTACTCATGACATGAACACTGCTAACTGGATCCCAGATTTGTTCATGAAGCGGGTAGCGCAGAATGGACAATGGACCCTGTTTAGCCCAAGTGATGTGCCTGACCTTCACGATTTGTATGGACAGGCATTTGAGAAGCGCTACGCTGAGTACGAAAAAATGACCGAGACCGGAGAGCTAAAACTCTTCAAGCGTATTGAAGCAGTGGTCTTGTGGAGAAAAATGCTGTCCTTGTTGTTTGAAACTGGACATCCTTGGGTAACCTTTAAGGACCCATCGAATTTGCGCTCGCCCCAAGATCATTGCGGTGTGGTGCATAGCTCAAACCTCTGCACGGAAATTTTGCTGAACACCTCAGCTGAAGAAACCGCTGTGTGTAACTTGGGTTCCATTAACTTAGTGAATCATGCAACCACCGCGCCTGGTGCTCGGGGTCACATGGATGAGAAGTTGTTGGCAGCTACGGTGCGCACCGCCGTTCGCATGTTGGATAATGTAATTGACATTAATTTCTATCCAACAATTGAAGCTCAGAACGCTAACATTAAGCATAGACCAATCGGATTGGGCATTATGGGCTTCCAAGATGCTCTGTATAAGATTGGCGTAAGTTACGCGAGCCAAGAGGCTGTGCAGTTTGCAGATGAGAGTATGGAGCTTATCTCTTACTACGCAATTTTGGCTTCCACCGAGCTTGCCAAGGAGCGCGGAGCGTACTCAAGCTTTAAGGGCTCAAAGTGGGATCGAGGGCTATTGCCTATCGATACCTTGAAGCTCTTAAAGGAAGAGCGTGGCGCTGAGTATGTTGATGTTGATATGTCAGCTAAGTTGGATTGGGCACCCGTACGGGAAGCAGTCAAAAAGCACGGTATGCGAAACAGCAATACCATGGCAATTGCGCCTACCGCGACCATTTCCAATATCACTGGTGTTTCGCAATCAATTGAGCCGTCCTACAAGCACCTCTACGCCAAGTCCAATCTGTCAGGTGAATTCACTGTGCAGAGTGTTTTCTTGGTTGAGAAGTTAAAGAGCTTGGGTCTTTGGGATGATGAAATGATTGATGATCTGAAATATTTCGATGGTTCAATCATGGAAATCGAGCGAGTTCCCACAGAGGTAAAGAGACTCTTCTTAACCGCATTTGAAATTGAGCCAGAGTGGCTGATTGAATGCGGCAGCCGTCGGCAGAAGTGGATCGACATGGGGCAGTCTTTGAACCTATATATTGCTGAGCCAAGCGGAAAGAAATTGAATGACATGTACATGCTGGCTTGGAATAAGGGATTAAAGACCACTTATTATCTCCGCTCGCTTGGCGCGACCCAAATTGAAAAATCAACGACCGATGTAAATCGTCGTGGATTGCAGCCAAGATGGATGAAGAATAAGTCAGCTTCAGCGAACATCAAGGTAGATAGAGAGGCCGAAAAGCCTGCTGAGGCTGCCCGTGCTAGTTCTCCAGCAATGCCGAAGGCTATGTGTAGCTTGGATGGTGATTGCGAGAGCTGCCAATAGGCAAGACGGGGCGGGCCGGTTACGGCTCGCCCCTATATAGAATGGTTTTGAATTAACGAGAAAGGGAAGGATGTATGTTGAACTTCGATGATGCAGGAAACACAGGAAATTCCGATGAGAACGGAAACAAGGACTTGAGCGCTGAGGGTATCAAGAAGCGTTTTAATAGCAGCGCAAAGAGACTTATTAATTGTAATGCTGTCGATGTTAATCAATTGATGCCACTTAAGTACAAGTGGGCTTGGGAGCATTATCTTAATGGCTGTGCCAATAACTGGCTGCCAACAGAGGTTCCTATGTCGAAGGATATTGAGCTCTGGAAATCGAACAGTCTGACCACTGATGAGCGCCGAGTTATTATGCGTAACTTAGGGTTCTTCAGCACAGCTGAAAGTTTGGTTGGAAATAATATCATTTTGGCTATTTTTAGGCATGTAACAAACCCAGAGTGCCGTCAGTACTTGCTTCGCCAAGCGTTTGAAGAAGCAGTTCATACCCACACCTTCCATTACATTGTTGAATCTTTGTCCTTAGATCAGGGCGAAGTCTTCAATATGTACAATGAAGTTAACTCGATTCATTCAAAAGATAAGTTTGAAATGCAGTTAACTGCGGATGTGTTGGACCCTAACTTCAATACCCAAACCACAGAAGGGAAGCAGAAGTTCCTGTCTAACTTGATTGGATATTACATCATTATGGAGGGGATTTTCTTCTATAGTGGTTTTGTAATGATTCTTTCATTCCATCGTCAAAATCGTATGACTGGAATTGGCGAGCAATTCCAGTACATCTTACGCGACGAAACCATTCATCTTAATTTCGGTATCGATCTGATTAATGGAATTAAGGAAGAGAACCCAGATATTTGGACCCCTGAGTTCCAAGAACGTATGATTGGCCTTATTAAGCAGGCAGTTGAGCTTGAGTATCAATATGCTGAAGATTGTTTGCCTCGCGGCATTTTGGGCCTTAGTGCGCCGATGTTCCGTGAGTATGTTCAGTATATAGCCGATCGTCGTCTTGAGCGTATTGGTTTAAAGACCCTGTACGGTTCTAAAAATCCGTTCCCATGGATGAGCGAGACGATTGACCTGGGTAAAGAGAAGAATTTCTTTGAGACTCGGGTTACTGAATATCAGACCGCAGCTTCACTTCAGTGGTAATAAGCTTGGAAATAATAAAAAAGAAGGGAGCCTCGTGCTCCCTTCTTTTTTCGCTGGATCCTCGATTAGGTCTGTAAGTAAGAGCTGGAACAAACATGAGTGAAGAATATAAATCTCTGAGAAAAGAATATGCGTTAGCTTCTATTCAGGATGAACAGCTTGATGCAGACCCATTTGTTCAGTTTGGTACATGGTTTTTAGAGGCAAAAAACTCTGGGATGAGCGAGCCTAATGCAATGCTTTTGGCTACTGTTTCTGCGGAGGGGCAACCTTCATTGAGGGCGGTGCTACTTAAAGCTTGGTCCAAATCTGGATTTGTTTTTTTTACAAATTACCAGAGTAGAAAGGGTAGAGAGATTTCAGAAAATCAGAATGTGGCTCTGCTATTTTATTGGCCAATGCTCGAGAGGCAAGTGCGAATTGAAGGCAAAGCTCAGAAAGTTGCCCGTGAAGTCTCTGAAAGATACTTTGCGGAACGCCCCCGAGCTTCACAACTTTCGGCTGCCGTGTCAGAACAAAGTAAAACGGTCAGCAGTCGCCAATATCTTGAAGCTGCTGTGGTAGACCTTGAAAATAAACTAGGCTCGGCCCAAGTGCCTTGCCCTGAAAACTGGGGTGGTTATCAGGTTGTGCCCGTACAGTTTGAGTTTTGGCAGGGAAGAGAAAATCGTTTGCACGATAGGTTCGAATATTGTCTAAACAAGCACAACGGATGGGAGCAGAGCAGGCTCGCACCTTAACCTAGGTTTTCTTGGGCGTATACTCTATGTATTTTCCAACTTCATACGAGGACTCACGGCAGCATTTTATTGGGGCTTGTGTAAAATCTTCCATACCGGTGCGCCAGATCCCAATCAGCGACAGCGGGTTTTTTCTAGATATCGCCGAATTAGGACCTCAAGATAGCGAAAATCTTTTGCTGCATGTTTCAGGAACCCATGGCATCGAGGGCTATGCTGGTGCCGCTATACAGCACGCACTACTCGCCAGCGATATCCTGCAACAATCCAAAGTTTCAATATCGCTCGTGCATGTCCTGTCTCCTTGGGGCATGCACGAGGGACGCAAAGTAAATGCGGAGAATATCGACCTCAATCGTAATTTTTTATTTAACGCAGAGGCGTTTCGTGGATGCCCCGAGGCGTACGCTAAATTATATACGTTCATTAACCCCCAAAAAATTGGACCCTTAGATTGTTTTTTGCCGAAAGCTGCTTACTACATTGCTCGTTATGGTTTTGCCGCTTTAAAGCAGGCTATTGCTGGAGGCCAGTACGAATATGCTCAGGGTCTTTTCTGGGGCGGAAAAAAACTTGCACCAGAGTCGCAGGCTTTTATAAATTATTGCCGCGAAAAGGCAAAAGGGCGGAAGCGAGTGGGGCTTATAGATGTGCACACGGGGCTTGGTAGTTTTGGCCAAGAATCTTTGTTAGTTGATGCACAGCTAAGCCAAGCGAGCCAAAACGTATTGCGAAACCACTTGGGTTCTCATGTGCAGATATCAACTTCCGATACATCGGTAGCTTACACCACTTCAGGTGGTTTAGCTGAAGCTATTCCTACACTATTCCCTAACGCGGAAGTGCTTCCGCTTGTGCAAGAGTTCGGCACGTATTCCAATATTAAAGTGTTTGAGCTTATGCGTAAAGAAAACTGCTGGCATCATCATGGAGCTGCTGTTGATGGCGTGGAGCGCGAGAGGGGCAAAGAGGCTTTCAAAATTATTTTTTGTCCCCCAGATAGTGCATGGCAAACGAAGGTAGTGACGGATGGCGTTGGGTTAGTAAAAAAGATGCTCTCACTTTTATCCACACAACAATAAAATTGATCGGTGCGAGAGAAGGAACTTTTTGACAATACGGCGGATGGAAAATTTTATAAACACAGAGTGGGAAAGAGGTTTACTCAAGGATCGAATTAAAAGATTTGTCCTTTTGTCTCTGTGCGCTCTATGTTTAAAAAGGAACTCTGAGACAGACCAGAGCAAAAAACAGAGCATTGAGCTATTCCGAATCCAAAATCCCAAGACCAAATTTGAGCATATCAATTAACAGTCCAGGACTTCGTTGATTAAAGCGATGAATGGTTGCGCCTTGGGGAGTAGCGTAGTCCAGCACAATACCGCTGATTGGGTGGGAAATTGAGGTGGTGACCAAAATTACCAAGTCGTGTTTTCTACTGGCGATTGCATGAATTTTGCCTTTGTCTACGACCTGTAGAATATCTATTTGAATTCCTGGAACGGCATTGCTAATGCGTTCAGCCGCTGGGCCAGTATATTCGCCGCCCGCAATAAGAATTTTATTTTTACCGCGCCAGGCTCCAAATGCGACATCCATGAATTTGGGTGCTTGAAGTGGCGCAAGTGTCGCAGATTGAGTGGGCTCCTCAGCGTTTGGTGCCACAAGAGTGACAAGGCGACCAAGCAAATTGCCCTCGGTATTTTCAGTCAGAATACGGTTAAACTGCCGAAGATTTCCTTCAAGTAAAAGAGCAGCTACGCGTTCGCGAAGCCAAGGGTACTGTCCAATAGTTCTTAGAATTTCTTTTCCTGGTTCACCAGCTTTCCCTATCTCAGTAAACACAGACTCCCTTTGTTGTGTAGTGACGCTTTTTGCAACAAGGAGTAGCGCGCGCCCCAGATGTAGGTCTGTGGGCTCAATGTTAGCTAAATACGTGGAAATTTGGCTATGCCCAGCAAGGGATGCTTGCAATTTTTCGAAGGGGGACTGTTTTGTTGAGTTGTCATTTGTACGCTGAGCTGCAGGCTTTTCTTTGGCATTCCTCACTTGTTTTATTATTTGGGTAATATGCCCCTTAAACTCCAATCCCACTAACTGAGAGTCTTTGCTCGACTGTAAGGCAGCTTTAAGTGAAGAAATATGGGTGTCATTGAGTTCGGGACTATCCATCGCCGCTTCAAGCGCCGCAAGTTTTCCTAGCTCTTCTCTCCTAAAAGCTTCCGTCCAGAGTTGCAGCATTCGTGTGGCGTAATGTGGCTGCTCGCTCACGAATGCAAGCGGTCTTGCATATTGGGAAGGGTCCGAGAGCAGTGGCTCTCCACCAGCAATAAGAACGCGAACGGCATTTGCTGAACGTTTATCTTTTGAGGCCAATGTTTCGAGGGGCGCGCAGGTTGCGGAATTCTCCGCTCGAAAAGCCAAATAGCTGCCTATTTCTTTCGGATTGAGACCGATCTGATTCTGGAGAAATTGCTCAACCCAAGCACTAAAGGTTTGGTTAAATAGAAGCCGTTCAAATATTTCTTTACGCTGGTGTTTGGGAAATTCGGCAGCTACTTCGAGCGCGGCTGCTATTTTGAGGGGGCCACGCTGCGCAGTTTGTAATTCTCTAAATCCATCAATCTTTTCTGGAGAAAGCTCGTAGAGGTAGCTTGCCCCAAGACATTTATGAATGGCATCTGCTTGGCTCCCACGCAAAAGCGGGTAGCGTCGTACTTCGGAATGCAAAAATTCAAGATTGCCGAGCTCCCACATCCTCAGCGTTATGAAAATGGCTGTCTCGGTTAGAGACTTGGCGCAGTTGAGTCGCTGGAGATATCGAGCAAGTTCGTCGCGCTCGTTTCGTGGAAGTGTTGCCGCTAGACGAGAGTACTCAACTACAAAAGGGTAGAGAGGAGAAAATGCTTCTCTCGGATCTTTAATCGCACGCACCGAGTCAAGGAGAAGTTCAATAGTAGAGACATGCGCTGCAATTTTTTCCGCTTCAGGAACTCCGCTTGCTGCGCCATCAGCTAAAAAGCAGTGTGCAACTTTCGAGTAAAGAGCTGCGTGTGTGGCCCGAGCAAGCGGCCCGCGATGTCTGTCTAGTTGAATTTCAAATCCGTCGGCTAAAGCTTTAGTGCGGTATTGAATATCTTCAAGATGTTTTAGGCGAGCGCTTTGATTTGCATAAATCGATGCATCGCTTGACAGAAATGGTTGTAGAATTGCGACTCCAATAGCAAGATATTGCCGCCACTCAGAGATACCGAGCGTATTTTGATCGCTGCCAAACACGGCGTGGATAACTTCATTGGCCGCTAAATCGATGGGTTTGCCGCTTTTGACCATAGCCACTGACCTTTGGCAAGGTTCAGCGACCCTCTTCAATGCAGCAGTATAATCGCGATCTGAAAACATAATAACCTGGCAGTGAGCCACAATTAGACTGCACTGTTATGGGAAATTGCTTAATTAAAGCAGCATTTTGGGTTTTTTTCCCAAAAAAATTGACTAGCTTCTAAAAGTGTTGATAATGCCCCTTCCCACTTTTGTGGTCATTTACAATTTAATTGCCGGGTAGACTCGTATTTGTACGTCGTAGTCTAGAAATGTATTAAGCCCCTAAACTATTGGGAAACTTTTCGCATTTCTTGACTACGATTAAGTTTCAGTTTGGTTTTGTTTTGGCCCAGCTTGCAAGAAGTGAGCTCCAAAATATGAAAAAAAGCCTGTCGCGTCTTGGAGTTATGATAGTTGAGCGAGTAATACCATTTACTTTCTCAACTATCATAATTCTGCGTGCGGCATCGCTTTGCTGGCTCCTCTGTGACTTCCTCCGTGTGTAAAAAGGTGGTGCCGCACGCTTTTCATATTTTTGTAAGGACCTCGTCTCTCGTCCCACACCCCTCAAGTCCTTACAGGAGTAGAGCTCCTTCATCTTCTCTCCACGATTCTGCTACGTTAAAAAGGTGAAGTAGAGCTCGCTGGGATCCCCGAAGGTTGCCTATGGATGTTGGATGAGTGCCTAAGGTTACCCAGGGGGTACCTGCATCTGTCCTTCATGTCACCCTGCACCCCCTCGCAGGAATGACTGTCCAGAAAGCACCTTCGGGGAAACCGGTTCTTTGAGAGGTATTTGGTTTGCTTTGTTACATCTCTGTAACAAAAGCCCCTTAGTGTTTTTGATGAAACTTTTTCGTAGTCTCTCCTTTTTTTATCCGCATTCGCAGCAAAAAAACCAAAGAAATAGGCTCTCTCTCTCTTTTGTAAAAATACACTCTGTATTTTTTGTTGGCCGTTTTAAAGAGCTACTTGTAGGAAGCTTAAGCTGCAAGCTCCGGCTGCTCGTCTTGTTTTTGCACAAATTCAGCCGCGTTACTCAACACCTGTTCGGCTGCTTTTATCTCTGCGTCTGAACAACGATCAGCATTTTTTTCGTAGGAATTGAGAGCTTCATTTAGCTGACTGGCTAATACCGCTTTCACCGCAGTTCGATTAGTCTTCTTTTTTAAGATAGCGGGCAGAGCTGAGTTAAATTGAACTTTTAGCTCTTGCATTTCGACATTCAGAGGGCAATCAGCATATGCAGCGGAAGAGGTGCTACACACAAGAGAAAACAACAGAGCAGCGCTTAACGTAAGATTTTTCATATGCGTACCTCTACCCACTTATCCTTTGGTTTGCCTTGAACGCTTCATACGTAAAACACGTAAATGCCTGGAATTAGGGCAATACTGAGTCCTTAACGAGTGTGGGGCGGAATAATGAGTCGTTTCAATAGAATGGCTCATCCAAGCATGAGGGACTTTGGCTAAGCAGCCTCATTTTGGACAACATGCTTTGAAACGTACGCCATGTACTAAATTGCACGTGACTTTTGTAACTGCTTTGTTAGCGGTCGTGTTTGTTTTTGTATGTGGCTTAAGAACTGCAGCAGCACAAATTCTTATTGATGATTTTTCAGGTCGGGCGCAGGTCATAGACGGCTTTCCAGCCGACGAGACTCCCCGAGTTGGTTTGTACCCTTCCACAGGTACTATAAGCGGCATTCTTGGCGGTACTCGAACCATGAGTGCCACACTTTTGGAAGGTAACTCAATTGGCTTATCTGTTTTTCCTGTCGCACCCGGCCAAGGTGTCTTAGTTCACGATTCGTATCCGTTCGCTCGTGGAGTCACGAGTGTTGTGTGGGACGGAGATTCAGATTTACGAAATGACCCAGACCCGCTCACGCCAACGGCACATAATTGTACCGGATTAGGTGCTGTTGATTTTGGGGATCCAAGTTTGGGCGCTGGCATTGTTGTTGATGTATTGCGTTTCGATTTTCCAGCAGACAGTCAGTATGTGACTCTGCGCTTTACCATATGGGATGCTGACGATTCGACCTGCATGACGAGAGCGGAAGGTCTTATCCACATTAAGGAGCGAGTTGGATACCCAGACGCAAAAAAATTTGCACTACCGTTTAGCGAAATGCGAGTGATAGCCCCACCTGGGGGAAGCGTTAATTTTAGAAGAGTGGGTGCCGTTAAGTTAGTTATTGAGAGTCCTAAGTATGACTCTATAGACGTTTCGCTTGGACGAATTGAGGCGGGCTGCGCTTTGCGGCGTTTTAATGGAGCGTTTATTTGTCCAACTCCTACGCCTACAAAAACACCAACTGCCACACAAACTGCCACTCCCACAGCTACAGCAACCAAAACAGCTACGCCAACTGCGACTGCATCTCCAACTTTGACGCCGACCTTTACTCCCACGGCTACTGCAACCCATACGGCAACCAAAACACCAGAGCCTACGACGACCCCGACAAGCACTAAAACGCCCACCAAGACCCCTGAACCGACGGCAACGGCAACTCACACCGCTACCCCAACTAATACGCTAACTCCAACAGCTACGAGCACCGCCACAGCAACCCCAACGCCCACATTCACCGCTACCAAAACGCCTATTCCGATGTCCACCCCGACCGCTACGGCGACAGCAACCCTAACCGCATCTCCAACGCCGACTCTTTTGGTTGTCACCGCTACGCCTGCGCCTGTAGTAAGTCCAGCACCAAGCCCAACAGCGCTTGTCAGCATTGTCGCCACTCAAACAGCTACAGCTACGCCAGAGCCAAGCAGCACCGTAACTAACACTCCGACACCAAGTGTGACGCCAATTTTGACTGCAACGGCTACACCCTCAGCCAGTCCAACCGAGTCTCCAAAGGGAACCGTAACGCCTACCGCCACACCGGTTCCTCCCAATTTTGGTTGTGTTGAAGTTAAAAATACGGATGCACTTTTTGTGCTCGATGGCACTGCCTTCGCATACCGAGGTTTAATTGCCTCGCGTAGCAAGCAAGCATTTAAGCGAGGAGTACTGAAAAAATCTGAATTCAAGTCTTTTGCACAATCTGCTGGGATTACCTATCAAGCTGCTTGGGAAAACGTATGGCGCGTACCAGACAAGGTTCTGGTGAACTGCGGCACGAGTAGCGCATGTGTTTCAATTAGTATTGCTTCTCAACTTGAGCAGTTGAAGCTTAATTTTGCGCAGTTAGACGCCTTAACCATAAAACTTATTAAGAAGATTCAGGCCAAGAAAATTAAGAAATCGACGCGTACGTGGCGTAAGTCTGCTCTTAAGCATTTACGATCAGAGCAGCAGCGTCTACTCAATTTGAGCAATCAGAAAGCCTCTGGGATTCCGCAAGACATCGCAAAATGTGTGGCGTTCTCTGGCTAGCGAGTTTGCGAGGCTATGGTGCCTTTGCGAAGTTGTAGCACTATGCATATTGCAATCGTAAGCAACGCCATAAATGCCCATTCAAAAATATAACCAAAGTGGCGGCCAGGCGGAATAACGGTATCAAAAACGGGAATTGGATATTGCCCTTGACCAACGTCGTCATCTTCGAGCTTCATCATGCCTTCACGTGGCGTCATCATCATTATTTCATCACGCCCAGACATTGAACTATCGACGATTGATTGTTCTACTGCTTCCAAATCATCAATCTGCATTATTTCCAAATAAAACGGTAAAACCGAAAAGGGTAGCTGAGCAGCGATACGGGTGATGTCAGGTCTTAACCAAGCCTCTAATTTGTGTTCTTTATTATTGGGGGGATCGACAGGGGCTAGAAATGAATGGTTTTCTGCTTCTTTAATTAATCCAACGAAGTTTACCGTTTTAGGTTGCTGATATGCCCGGCGCTGCTCAATTGGAGCTTTCGAAAGGGGGATAAAACCCCGATTAACCAAAATACTGTGGGTGCTTCCTTCTAATTTAAGAGGCGTCAGCACATGGTAGCCCATGGCATGTTTAAATTTTCGATTTCGAATAAGTATTTCTTCGCTGAAGTCGTAGTCTCCTGCAACTCGTACTCGGCGATAGGCCAATTCCTGTGGCTGACTTCCCTGGGTTAAGAGGACGTCTAAATTGACGGGCTCCAGGGCAAGGCGATCCCTCATTTGGTTAATATAGCCCAATTTCCATTGGTGTCTTTCGTATTGCCAGTACGAAAGGCGAAGGAATAAGGCCACCAAAAGAAGGCCGATCACATTTACTTTTAGAGACCAGTTAAACCGCATAATCCAGCAAAGATAGAGTAATCGGTATCTTATATCGTAAATTCCAAAAATACCTAATGCTATACATACTCTGAGAATTTGATAAGTTCCAGAAATGCAGGTAACCTTACGGCACTACTGCTCAAATTCGTATTTTGAAGGTGGCGCTCATGTTTGTGTTGGGAGCGGGGGCCGGACTTCCGCCTAATCGTATCGACAATACTTTTTTGTCCGCATTATCCACTGCTGTAGGGCAAGCTTGGTGCGATGCGCATGCAGGCATACATCAACGCGCCACGCTCCTGCCGCTCGAGTATATCTCACAGACGGGAAATGTGGACCCAAGAGCGGCTGAAGAAGCTGCGCTGATGGATCCTTCCGAGCTTGGGGTTGCAGCTGCGAAGCAGGCTATTGCCCGAGCAGAAATTACTCCCGAACAAATTGGAATGGTAATAGGTGAGTCAGCGACTCCGCTTGAGACCACCCCTTCTGAAGGGCAGCGGGTGGCTGGTCTTTTGGGATTACGGGTTCCCTCTTTTGATGTAAGTGGTGGTTTTTGCTCGCTGGTGGTGCAGTTGGATGCCTTAGCATCTTGGCGACCAGAGGCAGTGCCCGATTATGTGCTTCTTGTCTCGACTAATGCGCCGACTATGCGTGTGAACTATCGTGCAGGTGTTGAGCGCGTGTTTTTTGGTGATGCTGCTTCCGCATTGGTGGTCTCTGCAAAACACCCAGGTCGTTTGGCCTTAGAGTCAATTCAGTTCGGTTGTGTGTCTAATTTTGCAGATCTTTGCGTAATTGACGCCGTTGGTCATGCCCATATGCAGGCCGATTTTGTGAGTGAACATGTCGTCTCGCATACCTCTCGAATGCTTAAAGAAATGCTTTCGGAAACCGGGGTGCGTAAGCAAGACGTCAAATGTATTGGCCCGCAGATCTCTTCTACTGCGCTGTCGCATATTGCTCAGCTAGCGGGATTAGAATCAAAACAAATGATTGATGTCGTTTCAGGGCAGGGGTTTGCACTTGGCTCTTCCCCGGGAAGTGCGCTGGCGCAGAGCTGGGATACCTTGCAGAAGGGCGATGAAGTTTTTCTGGCTGTAGTGGGCTCTGGTCTTTCATTCGGGCGATCTCATTTTCGTTGTATGGGAGGTGCATAATGCTCAGCGTTCTCGGCATGGGATATTGCTTTCCAGAAACGGTGGTCGATAACCAGTTTCTTGAAAATCTAGACGTAGGCACTAATGCCCAATGGATTGTGGAAAAGATTGGAATTGAAAAACGCCTTTCCACCTTACCGATTGAGTATATCCAAAAGACTCGCAACCAAGATCCGCGCCAAGCCCCGGCAGCAGCTTTTATGCAGGCAACAGACCTTGGAGTGGGTGCTGCAAAAATGGCACTTGAGCGGGCCAACGTAAAGCCCGAGCAAATTGGAATGGTGCTTGTAAACTGCTGCACCCCATCCAAAACCACTCCTGCAGAGGCTCAGCGTATGGCGGCCGCTTTGGGAATAAAGGGGGTGGCGTATGATGTGTTCACCGCATGCCCAGCCTTTGCTCTTCATATTGAATATTTAAATAATTTTAAGCCTGAGAAGCTTCCCGATTATATCCTGTGCATTTCGGCGGCAACACTTACACAAAAGGTAAATTACAATGACCGCTCGGACGGTGCGATCTGGGGGGACGGTGGTGCGGCTTGGATTGTCTCGCCAAGGCACGCAGGAAGGTTGAAGGTAGTTGAAACATTTTTTGCCTCTGATCCCACGCGCTGCCAGGCGGTAGTTGTCGATACGTTCGGATTCTTCCATCAAGATGGCCGCGCGGTTCGCGATTTTTCGGTACGGCAGACTGTCCGCCTCGTCAAGCGTTTAGAGGAGAAGTTTGGAATTGATTGGTCGCGGGATGTATTTATTGGACATCAAGCCAATAAAACCATGCTCGAGCAGATTACCGGTAATCGTGAAATTCCAGCAGAAAATCATTGGCACAATGTGACAAACATCGGTAACCAAGCCGGGGCTGGAGCACCAGCAGTGCTGGCCATGCATTGGGATCAAATTAAACCAGGAATGCGTATCGTAGTGGCTGTGGTTGGAGCGGGACTTAGTTGGGGTTCTATCTTGTTTGAAGCTCAATAAATTGGAGAAGTGCACATGCGTCTAGTTCTCAAGTGTGTCAGCTTAGCTTTCGCTACTTGTTGCCTAACTCAAGCTGTTGTCGCGGAAGATATGGAGCAAGACCCCGCCAGAGGCCGTCTTGCAGACGGCCGCGCTTTTCGTACAGACGCTGAGGGAAATCAATTAGTCGATTATATCGCTGAGCTTGAATTAAGTGTGGAGCAGCTTAATCGGCGTGTGAATGGATTAGAATTTGAGTTGAGCGAGAAGCAGGCTCAGGTCGAGCGACTCAGTAAATCAGGTGCTAAAGAAGTTGCTCTTCAAGAGAAAGACCTCATGAAGAGTCCTAGTACAAAATCTCCTCAATTTGCTCCACAAAATAAGGGAACTAATGCCGCCCCCACCGACCGTGCCGAGCTTGTGATGGCTATGGCACAAGAGCCAGATCGGGACTGTAGCGCTGAGGTGAGTGGTGCGCAGCAGCAACTTGAAAAAGTACGGTTTGACCTCGATGTTGCTCAGCGTGTGGGCAATAAATACCGTGATGAGGCAGCCGAATTGCGCAAAAAGCTCGAAAATGAGCAACAAACTCTTCAAGGACGAATCGCCCAAATTCGCTCGGAATCTAAATTGACTTGCCCAGATAGATCTATCGAAATATCCCAACTTCAAAATGAGTTAAAAGAACGCGAAAGAGCTTTACGGGAGCAACAAAAACAGCTTGTGACTGCGCAAGCTGGCGAGGCATCTCAGTTGCGGCAGGTCTTAGATTTCCAAACAAAACTTAAAGAGAGTGAGTCCCGTGTCCAAATGAATGCGCGGCTCGTTTCTGACTTGCAAAATCGGGTGCAGGAGCGTGATTCGCTTGTTCAAGTGAGGCTGCAAGAGCTCGAGAAGCGTAATTCGCAGCTTCAAGCTACCCAGCAAGACTTGGAGGCCATGAAATTAAAAACGGCCAAAGCCGAGGCACTCTTAGCGAACGAGCGCACCACCAAAAGTGCAGCTATAGAACCACAGCTACCAGCTCTAAAACTAGCCAATAAAGCTGAGCCGCCTCGTGTTGTAGAAGCAGCTCCTGTACAACTTGAAGTCAAACCAAAACTTGCGGTCCTTGAGCCCAAAAAGCCAGACCAGAAGGCTTCGTTCTCAGCAGCAAAAATGCGAGCGGTTGATAGTTTAAGAGGAACCCTGCAAGGCGATTTGCTGCGCCTACGCGATATGGTCAGAAATCGAGATAACCTATTTCAGAATTACAATCAGGCCGGGCAAAAAGTTACCTTTAAGCCGAGTGCATTGGTTTCATCGAGGAATAATTCCCTCTCGTGGATTACAGAGCGAATTAAGTCAAGCACGACCGTACACGAACTCTCCAGCTTAAGCGCCGATATTAGGGATATTAAGGCTCGTGTGCAGGGGGATATTGAGCTGATTAAGCGGATGCAAAAGAACCGCTAATCCGTTTGCCGTGAAAATTGGCTCATGCTTTGGGCACGAATTGAGGTGCGTTTCTTAGCGCGCGTAACAATTGTTGCTTGCTCTAAGTCCATTTAGGCGAATTTGCTCAAGCTCGGAAGCGCTAAAAATGCCTTGGTCGTAGAGCGCACAATATTCCTCACTTAAGGATTTACCAAAAATGGCGTAGTCGTCAGTGGCTACAGTCACAGGCACCCCAGCGTGAAAAAGTGCGCGAATAGGATGTGTTTGATAGTTCTCAACTAGTGACAAATAAATATTGCTCCATGGACAAACGTTTGTCTGTACCTGCCTCTCCTTGAGAATCGAGAGCGCCTCTTGGTGCTGGACGGCATTGATGCCGTGTTGAATGGCGTAGGGGCGAGCATACGCAACTTCCTTGGCTACTCTGTCACCTGGGCCAATTTCTCCGCTATGAATTTTAACGCGCCATTTCTTTTGCTCGGCAAACTTGAACAGAAAATCAAAGTGATTTATTTCAAAAGCCAGCTCTGAGCCGTATAAATCAAACCCATCAAAAAACTGGAGCGGTTCAAGTATTTCTAACTGCGCTTCTATGAGTTCGCGAGGAAGCTCTCGTGGAATGCCAAGCTCGGGCGACACGATTAATTGGGGATGATGGCGTTTAATTTCCGCGCGCCACATTTCAATATATTCTTTCCAACTTAAGGAGCCACCCAGGGGAATCCGAATATCGAAGCTAAGCTCGGTGTAGCAAATGCCATCGTTTTTCATGTGTTGTAAGCAGTCAGCGAGCATACGTTGAATATGCTGCGGGTTGCCGAGTAGCGGGACGATTGAATTATTTACCCAATCAAGAAAGGGCTGGAGCCCTTTGAAACGTGCGGGCGGCCGAGTAAGTGGTTTTGAGCTGAGGCTGCAAAGTGTCTGGAAAGGACTTGAGAGCACCATATGTGCGTGTAGGTCAGCTTTTGGAATGGCTCGAATTTTCTGAAGTCGGGTTTCAGCAGGAAGCTCAAAGAGAGTTGCATTAAAGTGTTGTTCTGGATGCATGGCGTGAACTTTGTAACGCTATCGATTCTAAAAAACCCCACAAAAGGAGGGCCACGAGCAAGACTTCGCTGTCGCCGAAATTATATTCGACGAGTCCAGCTATTTGCCAGGCTAATATGGCCAATCCAAGCGAGCATAAAACTACAGAATGCGAGCGGCGCTCTATATCCCAATCGGTCCTTTGAGTTTTAAGAGCAGGTACTATGCTTTTTGCCAGCAGCGCAGCAACCCACCAAAGGTAGCAAAGCAATCCAAAAAGACCAGTTTCAACCAAAATATTGAGAAAATTATTGTGAAAATGTGTGAGTTCAGGTGGCACTTCATCCGAGTAATTTCGAAGAACCCCAGAATTTTCAAAGCCGATTCCCAATGGATAACGGGGAGCCAAATCAAAGCCAATTTGCCAAATTGCACTGCGTCCACCGGCGATGAAAAAATGTTCTTCGGAGGCCGCAAGACGATTTTTAACGTCAGGAACCATTAAGAAAGAGACCGTAATGGCTGCTAAAAGTAGTAAAAGCCATTTTTTGCGGTAAAACCAGAGGAGGAGAAAGGTAGCCACCAATACTCCGAGCCAGGGACCTCGTTTAAGATTTAAAATGAGGGCAGCAGTTACTAAAGGAATGGCAAGGCTCGTAAGTAGCGCATACGTCTTGTTATCAGACAGTTTCACTGCATGAACTAATGGCCAGATCAAAGCGACTGCAAGCCATAAATACGCAGCAAGGTGAATGAGGGCGCCGTACTCTGGCTTTACTACAGAACCAAAAACAAGCCCAACGAGAAGCAGCCCCAGGCCACTTCCTATAGCAAGGAACGACGTTTTTTCGGAAGCACAGGCAATTGCCAAACCAATAGCCATAGGCATTATGAGGGTGAGCTGCCCTGATTCTGAGACTGTGCCAATAAATAGCGAAGGCAGTTGTGTGGGGTATGCTGATTCAAAAATAGAGTAAAGGCTGGCAATCGCTTGGGCGCTTATAAGGGCGTAGAGACAGTGTCGACAGCGGGCTGTATCTTGCTTTAATAAGTCAACCGTACACAGTGTGGTTAATGCCAAGAATGCAAGGCGTCCAATATCAATTGCGCTCGAGAGTGGGCGGAACCCAAATAATGCTGATAAAAATGCGGCGGCCAGAAAAAATAAAAAAGGGATAGAAGTGCTTTGGGTTTGTTTTATGAGTACAGGAATCTCCCTCCATCGAGCCAAGAGAAAAAGCAGCAAGAGTGGAATTAAGGCCCCGTAGGTGAGAGATAGTTTTAATGGCAGTAGGCAACAAATAATAAACAAGAGTAAACTACCATAGGTTTGGTAGTAGTGTGCGGACCTTTGAAAAGCAGTTTGCTTCATAAGCGTTCAAGCTTAAAACAAGCTTGATCTGAAAATTGTATTTTTTACATTCAACTGAACCCTTGGTTCTGCAATAGTATATAAAGCTTGTTGAAAATATACAGAGTGCATTATGAGCTTCAGAATACTGCGGCAAACTATCTTATGCGGCCTCGCTGCTAGCCTGCTCTTCGTAAGCGAGAGTTACGCTCAAAGGGCCCCCCGCGGAGCTGAGCAGCTACAGAACGACATGTTGCCGGCTGAAGTGGTGTCGCTCATTGGTGCTCCAGTCAGTCGCCAAGAGTTAGAGGTCAAGCGCGAACAAATTTGGAGCTATTCAGGCTTGGAGTTGAAGTTTTTTGAAGGACGCTTAGTTTTGCCCACTGCTCAGGTTGGCGACGAACCCGAACAGTCTTTGCCTCCCCGTACAGGTATGCCCAAGGCTTCAAATGGGAACCCCGGAACGCAGCTTATGGATATCCTTTCAGAGATTTCAAAATCTGGCTCAACCGGCAGCCCCGACAGCCCGAATTCAATACTTTCAGGTAATTTCCCTTTAGGTAATCAGCCCCCAACTGCGGGAGTAACAAATAATCCCACTTTTCCTCTTAATATTGGACCTGGCGGAGTACAGCAAATTCAGCCTTAGAGCGCGTAACAAAATGAAAGCTACTGCACCAAGCGATAAACCCAGCCGCATTCATTTTGTTACGCGCTCTTAATTCTTTCGTAGTCGGCAACTGACTTTTCTGTTTAGGGCTCCTCTAGAACTCATCTCATTAATGCCATCCGTGGCATTTATGAGAGTGCTCCAAGCTCGGACGGGGACCAGATAAAAGCCCCGACCTTGAGTTGCTCCTGTTTCTCGCATGCTCGGTCGCCGAGCACGCCATCTCAAATTTACGAATTATGAGATGGCTTCTAGCTAAAACCCTTCTCAAGAAGCAGCGCTCTAATCTCCTCCGCCTCTCGCTCCAAAGCGAGTCTGGGGTTTTGTTTTTGATCATATAACCGCATGGCCCGCCCAATCTCGCGAACCAGGTCTTCTTTTTTGGGAGGTTTTACCAAGAAACCACTGGCGCCTGCTTTTAAGCATTCAATGAGCGTATCGACAGTTCCATAGGCGGTCAAAACTACGATAGGCAAGTGCTGTAGCTTGGCATGTCGACGAACGCTTTCGATGAGCTCTTTACCATTCATCTTTGGCATTTTTATATCTGTGATAATGCAGGTAAATTCGCCCGGATCTGACTCAAGAGTGCTTAAAGCTTTTTTGGCCGAATTTATCCCCGACACTTTTCCAAGACCCAGACTCTCGATGTAGTAACAAATTATGTCGCGAGGCGAATCTAGGTCCTCTACCACCATGATATGAGGAGTGCTTGGGGTAGGGGGAGCTTGGTCTTTAACCCAATCTAAAATCTTGGATAGGGCAGACTCTACCTGAGGTCCAAAGGCCGTGTCTGCTCCAAGTAGCTTAAGCTCTTGAATGCGTTCGGGTGCAACTATTTCGTTTGTGCTGTAGGCTATAAGAGGCGCTCGCGGGTTACGCTGCCACAGCGTATGAGCCAAAGCTTGCAGTAAAGAGGTCTCGATAGTCTCGTCAACAAAGGTAAGGTCGAATGTGCTTAGCTCAGCCCATTCTCGGGCTACTTTCGGATCTACGGTGGCTTTAACCCGGAAACCCTTAGCCTCAGCAGCGGCAAGTAGCGAGAAGTAACTCTTTGTATCCCCTGCGACTAAGAGAAGCGTGGGCATATTTATCCGTTTGTTTGCCCAGAAGGCAGATCTTTGGCCAGGTTTTCAACGGTTTTCATTAGGTCTCTTGCCATAGCAAGGTCAACCTGAGAGCTATCTTTTGTGGCAATAAGAAGGTTTTCAAGAGAACCCGCCACTTCGGCTAGAGCATTAAGCCCAAAAAAGCCGGCTCCGCCTCGTATGGTGTGAAATGATGCTCCGACCTGCACAAATTCGGTCGGTGTGGGGGTGTCGGACGATAATATGCCACGCGCAATGGTGAGATGCTTTTCAAGTTCGACCACAAATATGCGGTACGCATTGCCCCTAATTAATTTATCGAACTCTTCATTGCGCATACCTATATAATTCGACGAAGAGAAAGGCAGACTTGAGTAAACTTGCGAATCCGCGCAGCTCTTGTAAGTATTTGTATTTATTGAATGAAATGAGCCCGCGATCGCTGTGAAGAGGCGCTTCTGCATGTAGTGCCACCTTTAGGGGGAGCCAAATGTTACGCATGGCCCTCTTGCCGAGTATCGGGCTAGAATGAGCTCCTATTGTTTGTCCGCGTAGCAACCGATGAATGATGCGGTAGTTACGTCTCAACTTTCACAATTTTCTGTTTGGTTTATCTCTGACTATGAAGAAACTTATTCCGTTTTTCGTGCTGGTGGTGGTTGGTGCAGCTGTTTGGTTTAGTATGTCAAAAACAACAACAAACGGCGCCCACTCAAGCCAAGGAACTGCTCCTAATATGGTCCCTGCTCAAGACGCGCATTCTCAGCCGGGACACAGTCATCAAGGGAATAGCGCCGTTGGTGAAGATGGCGAGGAGACCGATGACGGCATTGATATGGAAGATTTGCGGCCAGCCGCTGAAATTTACAAAACTGCCGATGAAGCGTTGAATGCCGTTAAAAATGGCGCAGTTGAGTATGATGATTTGGTCCTCACGCAGTTTACTATGCCAGGGGAAGATTGTACCTGGTGCGATCAGTTCTATCGTTCGGTGAAAGATCTTTTGGCGACGCCAGATTTAAAGCCTGAACAACGCAGTTATTATTCTGAAATTTTAGCCATTAGCGGCAAAGTTGATAATATCAACACACTTATCGATGCGATTAAGGCTGCTAAGAAGCCCGAAGAAGCTGAGACGCTTGCGGAAGCGCTCGAGCTAGCTCAAGGTAAGGAGGATGTGGTCAATGTGCTCTCGCAAAATATGAAGAGCGAAAACCAAATACTTCGCGATGCTTCTATTTCAGCAATTACCAACCAAGGCACCCGGCAGGCTGCCGAGTTGTTATATAAAGAGGCAGTAGAATCCAACAACACCGACGGCCATTATGAGCAAGGTGTTGGGCTTGGAGAGCTTGTGCCATCTGATGAGGCTTTGCCCTTCCTCCAAGAAGTGATGCAAAAGCGTGATGGCTATTCTCATCTAGCGGTAAAGGCTCTCCTTAATAACGGAATTGGGGGGCTACGCATAGTAATGGATGTGCTTACCAATTCAAAAAACCCGGAAGCTGATCGCCAAATGCTTAAGAATGCAATCGATCATGTAAATTACGAAGAAGAAATTGAAACATACGCAAAGAAGCTTCTTGAGACCTCAAAGCAGCCTCTTGTAACTGAATTTGCAAAACAAATTCTTGATGATCTTGCGGTGCAGAACGAAGAGGGCGATGAGATGTTGGATTTGGAGGAGGAAGAGCCAACACCGGGAGAAGGCCCGATGTCCAAAGCCCCATAACTTTGCCTGTAATACAGAGCTTGGGAAGTTGGTTTCCGTAATGCGGTACTACGCTTCCCATAAGGCGCCAGCTAATGTTTTCAATATGTTAGCTGGCGCTTTCTATTGAATGTAGGTCAATTAAGCTCCCATTTATAAAGCAGTTAGGCTTGGCTACCGACCATTTAGGCGAACCAGGGGTAACCAGTATAACGACAGGAACATAGATTCTATGACTCCACCACGACCCGCCATGCGCCCAATTTCGCCACCTGCGGGCACTCTTGAGTGCACTGCTGAGGTTTTTGCCAGCCGAATGCAGAGGCGCATTAAGGAGCAAGAGGCCAAGCAGACTGAGTCAAAAAAGGCAGACGAATCTCGTCGCACTTTGTTGCTTCAGGCAATGACCACTGTGCGTAAAGCTCTCGCTGCTACAGCAAGAATTTCTATGGGCGATAGATTTTCCTTCGCGCTAGAAGTTGGAGATTGGGAAGGTTGGCCTAGAGTTGACCTTTTGCTGATAGATGCTTTGGCGCCGGGCCGTTCGGAACATGCGCTTATTATTACTGCGTATGATCGTAAGGGCACAGGCACCATTCAAATGAGCCTTAGAAACGGAGAGGCTTTAGCAAGGCTTCACGTTGATGATCCTGCTGAACTAGAAAAGCTTCCTCTTTTGCTTAAAAAGACCGTGAGAGAATTTCTCGATATTGTTGCTGAGTATGTATTAAACCCAAAATCTCCAGAAGAATTATTGGAAGTGCAGTCAAAACCTCTCGATCACGCACTGCTTGATGATTCAGGTGAGGTGAGTGGAGAACTTGACCGATTAAGCAAAGAAGATTTATTTGGCCAAGAGTTTCCTGAGCAAGATAAAAATCGGGTCGATCTAGCGCCTGAAGTTCGCCCACTCGAGTTGTAAGGCTACCTGTCGATAGCTGGGCGCCGATTCAGGGTATTCACCCTGTCGTCCGTGTTGGTCGCTTTCCCGGCCAAAAATACACACAATCCTTTCATATGGTATTACTGCGCCAGTCGCTAAGATTCTGAGCAGGTTACCGATTTCGTGGTGTTGGGGTAGGTGATACCGTATTCATATCCCGTTTGGGAACTTTGGCCTGCTATCCGCATCCAAACCGTAGAGGCCTTACGAAGTAGTCTTTAGTCAACACATTCAGGATGTTGTGAATTCAAGATTTTTAGCCCGCCTGCGTGAAAAAATTATTATTGCTGATGGTGCTATGGGCACCATGATTCAGCAGCGTGGTTTGGTGGCGGATGATTTTGCTGGTCTTGATGGTTGTAATGAATACCTAAACAGTACCCGTCCCCAAATAATTCAAGAAATTCATGCTGCCTACTTTGAAGCCGGGGCTGATCTCGTTGAGACCAATAGTTTTGGCTCTTCCTCGGTTGTGCTTGCCGAATATGGCATCGCCGATCAGGCTTTTGAAATCTCCCGTCAAGCAGCAGCGATAGCTCGCGTCGTAGCTGATGACTTTAGTTCGCGTAGTTGGCCGCGATATGTCGCCGGCGCTGTTGGTCCTGGAACCAAGCTGATCACACTTGGTCATATTACCTTTGAAGAGATGTATCGCTCCTATCTGGAGCAAATTAGAGGATTAATTGTTGGCGGTGTTGATCTTGTACAAATTGAGACCTGCCAAGATATTTTACAATTAAAATGCGCCACGATTGCTGCTTCTGATGCTATGCGATTAGAGAAACGGCAGGTGCCCATTTGTACCACTGTTACCATAGAGACAACGGGCACAATGCTCGTTGGTACCGAAATAGCTGCCGCGCTGGTAGTGATGGAAACATTACCAATAGACTTAGTTGGGCTTAATTGCGCTACTGGTCCAGATCTTATGCAAGAAACCGTAAGGTTTCTGGGTCAAACGAGCTCCCGTCCTATCGCCGTGCTGCCAAATGCTGGATTGCCTCGCAATGAAGGAGGACGGGCGGTTTATGATCTTACCCCAGAAATGTTGGCTGATTACCACGAAGACTTCGTAAAAGATTATGGAGTTTCATTTGTTGGTGGATGCTGCGGAACCACACCAGCGCATATTCGAGAACTGTACAACAGACTTGGAAGTTCTGCGCCGATGAACCGGCCTCATGATTTTGCTTCCCATGTTTCTTCAACATTTACCGCCGTCCCATTAGATCAGGAAAATACCCCACTCATTGTTGGTGAGCGTTGCAATGCCAATGGTTCAAAGCAGTTTAAAGAACTGCTACTCAAGGAAGATTGGGAAGGCATGGTCGAGATGGCGCGCAGCGAGGTCCAAGAAGGCGCCCATGTCCTTGATGTGTGCACTGCCTATGTGGGCCGAAATGAAGTTCGTGACATGCATGAGGTGCTTTTTCGTTTTTCCTCACAGGTGACCGCGCCCCTCATGCTCGACTCGACACAAGTCGACGTGCTCGAAGCAAGCCTAAAATTAGTTGGCGGCAGAGCCATTATAAATTCAATCAATTTAGAGGATGGCGAAGAGAAATTTGATAAGATTTGTGAGCTTGCAAAACGGTATGGTGCGGCTCTCGTTGCTCTCACTATTGATGAAGAGGGAATGGCAAAATCTGCAGAGCGGAAGCTGGCAGTTGCCCAAAGAATTCATGATCTATGCACCAAGCGGCATGGAATACCGAGTGAAGCCCTGATCTATGATCCTTTAACTTTTACGATTGGTTCGGGGGATGAAGATTCGCGAAAGGCGGGCATCGATACGCTGCGCGGAATTGAGCTTATTAAGAAACAGGTGCCTCGTTCACGCACTATTCTGGGTGTGTCTAATATATCATTCGGTTTAAAGCCCTATCCACGCCAAATTTTAAATTCAGTTTTTCTTGCTGAAGCCCGCAAAGTTGGGCTCGATTCGTGTATTGTTCACTCAAAAAAGATTCTGCCTCTCCATAAAATTCCTGACGATATCGTTGCTCTTACTCTAGATCTTATTTTTGATCGTAGAGCAGAAAACTACGATCCGCTCTTTGTATTTGTCGAAAAGTTGCAGGGTGCAAAATCTACCCAGTTAGAGGGCGAGGAAGCTGATGCGGGGCCGATTGAAGAGGTTCTGAAACGCCGAATTATTGACGGCCGTAAGGCTGGAATTGAGGATGTGCTGGATCGGGCGCGGGAACAGTATTCGCCATTGGCAATTATTAATTCCATTCTGCTTGAGGGCATGAAGACAGTTGGCGAGCTGTTTGGAAGCGGCGAAATGCAATTGCCGTTCGTGCTGCAATCGGCTGAAACCATGAAAAAGGCCGTGGCTCATTTGCAGCAGTTTATGGATAAGTCAGCAGGTCCACTTAAAGGATGCCTAGTCATCGCAACCGTTAAGGGGGATGTGCACGATATAGGCAAAAATTTGGTTGATATTATCCTCTCCAACAATGGTTATAAGGTTGTAAATCTTGGAATTAAGCAACCTATTGATGCGATTTTAGCTGCCTGCGAGGAACATAAACCCCATGCGGTTGGAATGTCGGGCCTCTTAGTAAAATCAACTTTGGTCATGAAAGAGAATCTTGAGCTCATGACCCAAAAGGGCTTAAGCCTGCCTGTGATTTGTGGAGGAGCAGCTCTCAATCGTGCGTATGTCGAAGTTGATCTGCGCCAGGCCTACAAAACAGGGGCCGTGTTTTATGGAGCAGATGCGTTCACTGGTTTGCAAATAATGGATGAGCTAACCGGCCAGACCGAGGATAAAAAACTGACTGGTTCGGTTGAAATCACTCGCAGTCGGCAGGGAGAAATGCGAGTTGAGCGAGAACAAAGGCTTTGTAAGCAGGCACAGCAGTACGTGCCAAGCCAGATTGATTCAGTTTCGGAAGTGCCGACACCGCCATTTTGGGGTTATCGACATGTCGGTCCTAAAGAGTTGCAGCTAGCTGAGATTTTTCCCTATATCAATAAAAGAGCATTGTACGCGAATCAGTGGCAGTATCGACGTGGTAAGCGTTCAACCAAAGAGTACCGCGAATTTCTCAATACCCAAGTAGAGCCTATTTTTCACACCTGGTGTCAACGCGCTATTGATCGCGGTTGGATACAGCCGCGGGTAGCCTATGGTTATTTCCCCTGTCAGAGCGAAGAAAACACGCTGATTATATTTGATGAAAAGGACCACGAAAAAGAGCGTTGTCGTATAAGTTTCCCAAGACAGGTAGCAGATAAGCGGCTCTGTATTGCCGATTTTTTCCTGCCAAAAAGTTCAGGCCGAAAAGATGTAGTTGCTTTCCATGTGGTTACCGCTGGCGCGCTTGCTTCTGAGAAATGTCAGGAGCTTTTTAAGGCTGACAAATATACTGATTATCTTCATTTTTATGGGCTTTCAGTCGAAACGGCGGAAGCACTCGCTGAATATTGGCATAAACGCATTCGGCAAGAGCTGGGGATTACTGCTCAAGATGGACTTACGATAGAGACCTTTTTTAGACAGCAATATCGCGGAGAGCGGTTTAGTTTTGGATACCCGGCTTGTCCCA
>JBIKUD010000036.1:0-26004 GCA_044347745.1 Bdellovibrionota bacterium | reverse complement strand
CCGTTAACCAGTAATAAACCATGAGCAGCAATCGACCAGTTGGTGTCACAATTCTTGGAACATTGATGGCCTTAGGTGGCCTTCTCTCACTAACAATTCTCCTTATACCAGGTGCAGTATCGTCAACCACCATTATGTTGTTCGTGGTTGGTCCTGGTGTTATTCAATTGGCGCTGGGCCTCGGATTTTTTAAGGGCTACTCGTTGAGCTGGTGGGTGTTCGGCTTTGCATCAGTGGGCTTAGTCGCACTCTTTATTACGGTGGGCATACTCTCCCTATCGATTGGCGCACCCTCGGCTTTCCTTGGCATACCAGCAGAAGGGGCCGACCCTAGCGGTTCCTTGATTGAATCAATAGAGGCGTTATTCGTTTTTGGGGTAACCGGAATTGTTTATGCATATATCCTTAGCAATGGGGTTCGAGCGTGGTTTAGTTTAGAGCAGATTCAACCCAAAAGGGCCATTTTAATTCATTTTGGTATTGGGATTATTTCCGGATTGGCAGTATATCTTGGCAGTCTAATTTGAGATTACTGGTTAACAATCCGGTCGTGTGGGACCTCGGGGCCGTTGGCCCCTTCGGCCCCACACCGCAAACGTTAATCAGCTAAGCGAGCAGTCATGGCCGAATCAAATCTAAATATTACCGAAGCCCTGATCTGGATTAAGGCAATTCTGGATGACGAAGGTGTTCCCTATCAAATAGTCGGTGGCTTGGCTGCCCGCATTTATGGCGCAACAAGGCCCCTCATCGATATAGATATGTATATTCCCCGTGGTCATGCTGAAGTAATCCTTCCCCGGGTTAAGGAATATATTTCCAAGCCCTTTAAACATTATACCGAGGATGTTTGGGATATTGAGTACTTTCAATTGAAGTATAACGGCCAAAAGATCGAAATTGCAGTTTCCCCGGGAGCCCGATTTTTTGATAAAAAGAAAAGTGAATGGGTTGATCAAACAATCGATTTTTCAAAGTCCCAGATTGGAGAGTTTGAGAAGATTCAAATACCCGTCATGCCTCGTGACGAGTTGGTAGCTTACAAACGATTACTCGGTCGAGAAGTCGATCGCGCCGATATCGACGAAATAGGGGAAGCTGATTAACAATTCTGCTCAGCGGAGCAGAGCCCGCTGGCAGTAACCGTTATTCAGCTAACCTGAGGTGCTTATGAAGAAAGTTTTTGCCTTGATCGTAATGGCAACCATTCCGTTTGTGGTAATCGAGTCAGCGTACGCGTGCAAATGCGCAGGTCCTGGGATTTATGATGCGGTATTCGAGGGGTCGGTGACATCCGTCGAGCCTCTTAACGAAACCGGCGAATGGCATCGAGCTAAGTTGGCGAAGTTTAGTGTCTCGCGTTGGACTAAGGGTGCCGAGCGCAAGGAAGTTTCAGTGCGCACAAAGAGTGTTGCGCTTTGTGGTGCCAACTTCGAGGTAGGACATCGGTATCGCGTATTCGCAATTGGCCACGAGTCCTTAGAGACAAAGTACTGCTTCGGCACGGTAGAGATCGAATAGAAGCTGGATAACAAGTGTGACCACCCGCGGCGAGGCCGTGAGCGATTTCGGGGATATAAAATAATGAGTGGTCTCGCCCGGGTGTCATTCGCCGTTATCCTTTGTTGATAAAAGTTTTTCGGGCACACAATGAGAAATAGACGTCACCAACTACCAATAATACGATTCGTAAGGCGGACGTGGTGATGCCCGCGACGGAGAGTTACTCGCAATCCGGTAATCCAGTATTCGAAGAGATAATGGCTCGCCGGACGGCAGCCAAAGAGGCCGCCTTCCTTCTGCCGTATCTGCGGCCGGGCATGCGTGTGCTGGACGTCGGTTGTGGTCCGGGATCTATTACACTAGGTCTCGCCGAAGTCGTTGCCCCCGGCGAGGCGATCGGAGTTGATTTCCAGCCGTTACAAGTAGCCCAGGCTCAGGCGTTGAGCGATACACGTGGGTTGACGAACACGCGCTTCGAGGTTGCCGATGCGTACCAATTGCCATTTCCCGACTGTTACTTCGACGTTGTCTTTGCCCATACGTTATTGTGGCATCTGCGCGAGCCGGTCCGAGCACTGACGGAGATGCGTCGCGTGCTCCGCCGAGGTGGAATTGTCGGCGTGCGCGACATTGATTGGGGTGGACGTATTCACGCTCCCCTGACGCCAGTGCTTGAACAGTGGTACGAAATGACGGTGCGGGTTCGGCGGCGCAACGGCGGCAACCCCTTCATGGCACGATATCAACGACAGCTCTTGCTTGACGCCGGGTTTGCACGCTCCGAGGCGAGTGCTTCGGTTTGGAGTGCGGGCAAACCGGAGGAAACGCGACAATGCTCAAGCTTTTTGAAAGCCCAGCTGCAGGGATTTTCTAAAGCCGTGCTGACGGAGGGGTGGATGGATGAAGCGGCCCTTCGAACAGTGGTCGCAGAGATCGACGCTTGGGCGGAGCGCCCCGACGCGCTTTATGTGGAGATGATGTGCGAGGCCGTTGGCCGGAAGTGAGGCGCGGATAACAATTGAATCCACCAGATTTCGCGCCTAGTTACGACCGTGGTTGATTGAGTATCCGTTTGGCGCGAAACTGGTGATTCTTGCCGTTACCGAGCGTTGCTTTTTTACATAACATAGAATGTATTTGTGATGTCAGGAGGAAATATGAGTAGTATGGGTGATCGCAAAGCAGCTTTAAACCTCGCCGCTGTGGCTGCACTATCGACACTTTCTTTTGGGTGTGCTCGTGGTGTTACGCCAGAGAAGAAAGAGACTCTGGAATCGGTTCAACCAGTAGCTCGGGCTTTTGCTGATGTCGCGATGAGCTTCGAACAGACGTTTGGTGTTTCTCGTGACTGGGCGGCGGCACTAGCAAAAGGTTCTTCGTATGCTAATTCCACTCTTAGATCCGGCTCAGCTGAGCAAATAGCAGCGTTTCGTAAAGCGGCGGCTGATCTTGTTGCAGCGATCGATACCATGGAAGCTAGCAGCCAGTCTTCGCCCAAACAGGCTCGGTAACAATATACCGGTGTGGGACCTCAAACCGCTGGCGCGGTTTTCGGCCCCACAGTTTTAACGTTAATCTGTACGAAAAAGTAAATGCAACCTGAAGCAACAACCTCTCTCAACTTAAGTTTCGAGGCGCTATTCGAGCGCTATTCTGAGCGAACTGATGGAAAGTTAAAGATTGCTGCCAGCATTGCGCAACTAGCCGGCTCAGAGAAAGACATGCATCTTCTGGACCTTGGGGCAGGTGACGGGCGACTAACACGTCTTCTAGCTCCTCAATTCGCTAGCACCACGGCAGTGGACAAAAAGCCCGCATTCCGTGCGCAGCTAGAAGCTATTCCCGGAGTCGTCGCAATTACCTCGACCATTGAAGATCTCAGAATTGATCGACCTTTTGATATCGGTCTTTTGTCTTATTCTCTCTCTGGCGTTCCGCTGGAAAAACTTCGTGAGACGATAGATTCGCTGTTCGCTCAATCTTCACGGGAGGGGAGACTATTTTATATTACTTTCGAAGACGGGTGTGAATGGGATTGCTATGCAAGCGAGGTATACGCAACACTGGGCATCCCGCGGAATGGTGGCAGCAAACTGCATAAATTAGATCTTGCTGCGGTTGGAATCCAGACGCAAGAAGTAGATTCATTTAGAACCTCAATCTGGGATTCCTCACTCGATGAGCTCTACAAGACACTGGCGTTCTTTTTCGTGACGCACGCGAGAGATTACATCCAACGCCAGAATGAGTTTCTCTCCGCCCTCTCCCTACTCGTCCAAGAGGTTGGTGCGGGACGAATCAGTTTGCCGGTTACAGAGAAAGTATTTGAAATTATTAGACCGACAGATTAACAGCTATAAGGCCATCCATAGTCAAGAGCGAAAAGAGTAGCGTGGAGCGGAACCTATAACTCTCTTTGAGCTCTTGACCCCGTCTTGTAATATTCCGAAGCTCGAAAACAATTCAATTGAGGCGCTGATGCGTCAATGCGCACTGCACCAAATCCGACTTCGCCCTTTGGGCTTCGTCGGGACTGACAGCTGAGGAACCACGCCATAGCGCAGCGACGGCGGGTAGCTATAGGGGGTCACTACCCCGGTGTTAGCGGAGCAGGAGAAGCAACGAGGCTTCTACGCCAACCAGAAAATCATCTGACTCCTGAGTCGTGTCTATTCAAAAAGCCGAGAGCGAAGCACATTCCTATCAGGGATAGTGCTTTTCTCTAGTTCTTGTGCGGCTCACGGTAGGAGGTCGCTCCGCAGTCCGAAGGACTGCATTAAGCGACCTAATATGGCCAACGCGAACTAGTGAGCGTTGGATTCCAATGACGCAAGAGATCTGAATATTCAAAGCTATGTAAAAAGGGACGAGAAGCGGGCCCAGACAAACGAAAATGGCTCCCTGGAGATAAAGATCCTGCTGCGAACCGACGGGCTCAAGTCCCATGTGTAAAGCAGCGTGGTCTGACTTTTCCCCTTAATGGGTCCAGTTATCCCATGGGTATTCCCGCCTCTCTCCCGAAATTTGTGTTAGGCAGCCATGGCGAAGAATTTTTCCCCGTCAAAAGATTGCTCACGCTTAAGGATAAAGTACGCGGCACGAGCTAGCTTAGCAGCCATAATGGACATGGCTTTTCCCTTAGGGTGTTTCATTAGTAAGCGTTGCATGTAGTCCTTGCCTTGCGCGTCATCTCGCAAGTGAATCATAACCGCCTCAGCAAATGCCCAACGCAGGTGGTGGTTGCCAATTTTTTTGCCGCCACCGCCGACAGCCTTCCCTGCAGAGGTCTTTTTCGGCTTGATAAGACGACAGTAAGAGATAAAGTTCTGCACAGTCGGGAATCTCTCGATATCTTCAATTTCGTAAAGAATCGTGGCTGAGAGCACTCGGCCAATCCCTGGCACTGAGCGCAAGAGTGCCAATTTTAGGCCAATATCCTCTTTCTCAAACCGCAGCGAATAAATGTGGGTCTCAAGCTTGTCTACCATCCGTGTCAGGTGACCAACCATATCAATATCGCTTTGAACCATTCTGACCGTTTCTGGGTCGCCGAATGGTAGCGAAAGCTCCTCGCGATTCTTTGCCTTAGTTAAGTCTCCTGTTGGTACTACGCAGTTATACTGCTGAAAAGTCATCTTGATATGCGCCAGAAGCTCTGCCCTCCGACGCACGAAGAATAGCCGCCTGCGCATCAGGTCTCTCGTTCCCCTCATCTCTTGGGGATACACGTATGCTTGCGGCAGCATGCCGGCACGCAAGAGCAGAGCTATCTTCTCAGAGTCAATCTTGTCGTTCTTGGATTTGCTGCCGTGAATCTCTTTCATGTACAGGGCATGACCAAGAACAAAGGCTATCTTCTCCCGGGCGCAAAGGTCGGCAAGCCAGTACCAGCAAAAGATACACTCGACGCCGACCACAACATCCTCCCGAAATGGCGCTATCGCTGATAGGAACTCTTCGGGATTACACGAAATATTTCGATGCTTTACTATCTTTCCTTCACTATTCAGCACGCACAGGTACATAGTCTTTGCATGTAAATCGATACCACAGTAATATTTGTGCTGATTCTTGTCGAATCTCATAAAGGTCTCCTAAGAAAAAAAGTTTCAACGCTTGCACTGTATCAGATCCGATTCAGCGCTTCTTGGGGGCCTTTATGATTGTCAATTTGCAGCAGGGGGACGCCCTTAATCGGGAGCCGCTGAACTAAACATTCTGCCCTTAAATTAAGCCTTAGTAATGAATATTATTTTGAGTCTTCTCATCTTTGTTTTGCTAGCGTCGTTAGGTGCATGCATACTCGCGCTTATGGGTAAAGTTGTTGGTCGCCAATTCGGATATCTGCCTTGTTTCGCATCTAGTTCGATGGCTTTAATTGCGGTGGTTGGCTTCGGGGCGTGGCTCTATTTTCGTGCGTGGGATACTGCTAATGAGCGAATCGCTCAGCTGAGAAAAGAGTTGTGTTTTTCTCCGGGGGTCTTGTTTGTAGAATTCGATCCCTCACTCCAGGTCAATGACGTGGACCATCGCGTTGGCCGAGAGAAAACTTTTCAGAAAATAAACTCTCTGCTTGAGTCAACTGGGTTTAGGATCGAATCCGAACACGATCTTCATCACAGTGAACCAGCGGCTTATGCACCTAATCGAAATATCGTTGAATTCGGAGTAGTCATTCAGGTTCCAGAGGGTAAGGAAATCAAATCCGGAGCGACTATCATTGCAGCTTTGCCAACTGTCGCCCGGCAATTTTTCCCCGTTATTCGCAAACAACTCACATCCGGTGTTTTACCTCTATTTTCTGCGAGCGTCTTTCAAAGGAAGATGAACTTCGATTTGAATACATTAGTTGGTCGATAAACGATGCACTATTTCGTGGCGATCTAGGCGGTAATCTTCCGCGCTTCAGGACAGAGCAATTAGATGGAACTGATTTCCTCGCGTTGCTTTTAGACATTTCATCTTAACCGTTATATCACCTAGGATACGCTTATGTTGACTGGCTTCCTGTTTGCTCTTGCGACGTTCTTCTTATTCGGTTCTTGGCCAGTACCGACTCATGCTGTAGGCGCTTCTCCAGCAACAAAGGCTTTCTGGTTAACAACAGGTCATTTTATACTTGATACTCTTGTATTCTTGATTACTGGTAGCACTATCACAGTCACTGCTTCAATTTTGCCATTCTGCTCTGGGTTGGTATGGGGCGCGGGAATGATCTGTGGGTTTGTTGCCATCAAGAATATTGGCGTGATTCGAGGATTGGGCCTCTGGGTTCCAGTGATTATCCTAACCAGTGCCGCATGGGGACTGTTTTTCTTCGGAGAGTGGTGGATCCTTTCGCCGCAAAAAGTAACTTTTACAATCGTGGCGATAGCGTTGATCCTAGTCGCAACCTTTCTGCTGATAAAATCCAAGAACGACGACACCCCCATCCGTAATTTACAGGTCGGTGTTTTCTCTGCCGTGGCACTCGGAGTCGCGCATGGATCGTATTTTATTCCACTCCATGCGAGCCAATACTCGATTTTCGCTACATTTTTGCCACTCAGTATCGGCATGACGACAGTCACATACAGTTACGCGCGAGTGGTCAGGTCTCAGCTGAACCATGGGTTTGGTCTAAACCTTCGTATGCTCTCCGCTGGAGTAATTCTTGGAGGCGGCAACTACATGGCACTCCTGACCTTGGATCATCTAGGTGTAACACTGGGTTATCCCCTCACTCAATTCGGGATAGTTATAAACACACTATGGGGTGTTTTTTACTTTCGGGAGGTCCAGTCGAAGAAGTCCTTGATTTACCTATCCATTGGGATTTTTTTCGTGGTTATGGGGGCACTCCTCATGAGCATCGTACGTCCAGTCTAAACGATAAGCGAGATAACACTAAATTCCTGCCGAGAACGGGCGCGCAAATGTGGTGGCGAATTCGGTTGATTAGGAGCGCCCGTGCCGGCAGAATTTAACCGCTTTGCTGAGAGAAGAAAGCAATATGTCGCAGGTCACTATTTCGGTGGCCATATTTTCGCCCTGAGCGCATCGATTGCGCTAGATACTGCTCTCCACGATGTGTTGATGTTGTAATCCGGGAACTCCTTCCGAAAGTAGGAAAGAAGCCCATCCCGCACGATACCCACCAGCCCGATGGTGCGTCCCAACGCAAATGCCCTGGTGCACCGGCTAGTCTAAGTAGCTGAAGTTATCCATCAATCAACTGAAAGTGGCTTAAAGCAATGGACGCCGCTGCGTGGTTTCTATGGGCGCAAGGGCTAGGCGGGCGGAAGGGTAGGGTGTCCGCAAATTCGCTGCTACCGGGTCGGGTAATGGGGACCACCGGAGCCTCGGGCGTCCTATCCATACCAGTTTACCCATAAGCCCCTGAGGGGTCCCCCTCCGGCTCTCTCTTGCGAAATGGGATCTAGGGCATCGCCCTAAGTTGATGATCCCCCCGATAGACACCTCAATCCTTCGGTTGGGGAGATTCTCGACTTGGCGCGTGTATTGCCGGTTGGGTGGATCATCAACTTTGCTGATAAATTTGCTCGTTGTTTCAATAATCTAGAGCACCATAATTTAAATTTGAGTGGTCTGGGATCATCTACTAGGATGGGGACTTGGCGGTTGAGAGACTGTCGTAGAATCTAATGTTATACGCTAAGGTTCTCGTAACTTTCGTGGGTCTCGACGAGAGTGAAAAATTGAAACAATCAAAATGTGATCCCGTTCGATTGAAAAGAAAATTCCAAAGGGAAATTTTTTGAGTAAGCAACGTCGCATGTCATCAAAAGCGATGCTGTAAAGCATTGGTGTTCGGCTAATTTTAGCAAGCGCAACATCAACCGACCGAATAAATTCGGATCCTAAGCCCCGGCTTTGTTCTTCGTACCAAAATGCGGCAGCCTCTAATTCAGTAGAAGCCTGAACCGAGAATAGTATCTTCTGCATTTCTAAAGACCTATTTTTTGTTTCAGGTCTTCCCAAGAAATACCGGTCTCTGGATGCGCCCGGTAGTGTGCTAAACGGGCACGCAATTCTTCTTTTTGACTCTCATCTAATTCGAGAGTTTGGGGGATTTCATGAACGCTGTCCCAGATATCCTGTACAAGCTGGATACGTTCAGGAACACTTAAGTCAAGAATTTCTTCAAGGAGTTCTTTTTGTTTCGCCATGTGACAATTATACACGAAAGCGTATAACAATTAAATGCAAAAGATTTCGCGTAGTTAATTGGTTTGGTTGACTTAAGCAGTTTAGGGCGCGAAACTTTTGATTCTAACCATTATACTTCTTTTATGATCGACGAAGAGCTTATCAAAATAGCAAGAGACCTAGCGGAGCAGCGTTATGTTGAGGGGCGGCACCACGTGTTTGCTGCGCTTCGCACCCGGGCCGGACGACTGCATAGTGGCGCTCACATTGAAGCTAAGATCGGTCGTATCGCGGTGTGTGCAGAAGCAATCGCGATTGGAGCGGCTGCAACGGCTGGGGACACAGATATCGCTGTGATAGTTGCAGTGACTGAGTCAGGTGACGTCGTCCCTCCTTGCGGAATGTGCCGAGAGCTGATTCGAGATTATTCGCCTGGCGCCTTAGTCATTGTACGAAAGCATGGCATACTTCAGACTGTTCCGGTTGCTGAGCTGCTCCCCGTTGAATATCGGAGTGAAGACTATCCAAACACCCGGAAAAAAAGGGAGAGCTTAGCATAACAATAGCTTCGTGCCGGACGGCTTTGCGCGCGGTCCAACACTGATCATTATGTGTCGATAAGAAAGGGAGCCCTTAGATGAACAACACGCCAACAAAGCACGACATTGAACGAATGAGGGCGCTCGTTGAGTTTACGTCTTCTTCTCTGTCGACTGAGTTCCCGTCACCGTTCGGATCCGCCATATACGAATCCAGCAGCGGGCGTCTCGTCTCGCAAGCATATGATACTGTAATGCGAGAGTGCGATCCGACAAATCATGCTGAAGTTAATGCCATTCGGCTGGCTACGCAGGAACTAGGGCGCCTCTCCTTGCGAGGGTGTGTTCTCTACAGCACCTGCGAGCCATGCCCAATGTGTATGTCGGCCTCTATATGGGCTGAACTTGACGGCGTGGTATTCGGAGCATCAACCATGGAGGACGCGAATCTCTATTGGCCCCAAGGTTCCGATATGACCCCTCAAGAACTTATCTCGCGTATGCGCTTTGAACCAAAATGTTCTTTGCTAAGGCACGTTGAGCGCGCACTATGCCAAGAGCTTTTTAGGAAGTGTGATGAGGTTCGCAAGTCCAGAGAACTGGAACTGCCGCCCCATCGCGACACATAACACGTCGCGCCATGCGGAAGCGAAACCTTGCGATTTTTGTGGTAGTTTGGGATTGCGTGCAGGTTTCGCCCCAGTGCGCGTAGCCGTTATACAGCCAAGGACAAATACTAATCTGATGGAAGTTCTTATTCAGATCCTTTTTGAACTTTTTGTCCAACTCTTATTCGAGCTTGGATTTCACAGCCTTGGCGAACCGTTCAGATGGGACAGACCAAGAAATCGATATCTGGCTTTCTTGGGTTACGCGCTATTCGGGGGCATCGCCGGCGGAATTAGCCTTCTGATAGTTCCTGATCACATGATTAACCGACCGCAACTGCGTGTTTTAAATCTTGTAGTAACCCCTATTGTACTTGGATTATTTTTTTCCTATTGGGGAAAATTACTCGAAAGCAGAGGGCGAGAGACAATTCTTCTCGATAAGTTCGCTTATGGTTTCGCTTTTGCTCTGGCCATGGCTATAGTAAGATTTCTCTATGCTATGTGAAAAGGCTGTATAACCATAAAGCCGATACGGACCTTAAAACACGTGGCGAATTTTTCGCTAGTATTCGTGCGTGTTTGGCCCGTGTCTTCAAGCCGATCACTTTTGCCGTTAAATTTCCAAAGTATTCATGAATAAAGTTGCAATCATCCACGGCACAAAAGGAACACCAGAGAGTAACTGGATTCCTTGGTTAGCATCATCACTTAAAAAACTTGAGCTTGAGGTATTTGTCCCTACAATGCCTACACCTGAAGGACAATCTCTCGATTCATGGCTTAATGCTTTTCGTGAACAAGTCGGTTCTATTGACTCATCGACTACTATTATTGGACATAGCGTTGGCGCGGTATTTCTTCTTCGTCTTCTTGAAGAACTAACTATACCTATTAATTGCGCGGCCTTTGTTGCTGGGTTTACTGGCAAACTGGATTTGCCTGAATACGATACTCTCAATGCCTCTTTTGTTAAGGGACCATTCCACTGGAAGAATATTCGAAAAAATACGCGTGAAGTTTTATGTTTCTCTGGTGACAATGATCCGTACGTACCATTAACTCAAGGTTTAGAAATTGCAGGACGACTGGGTGTAAAACCATATGTAATTTCTGGTGGAGGGCACCTTAACGGTGAATTCGGCTATTCCTCTTTTCCATTGTTATTGGAGAAGCTGATGAACAGTGGTATTTCTGGCAAGATAACAAAAACGCCAAGCGGAACTTCGTCCGTTAGCGAATAACGTTAGACTGCTTAAATTTATGAAACACAGATACAACCTACGACTATTCCTATTTTTGTTGTTTTTGGCTTTTGCCGTGCCGAATGCTGCTTTCGCTGAGCCGGAAAAATTTAGGATAGCGGTAATCATTCCCCTTAGTGGTCAAGTTGCATCACTAGGCACGTATGTTCGTAAAGGAATTGATCTGGCAATAGAGAGTTTGCCAAGCCGGGAGCGTGATACCTTAGAAGTAATTTATGAAGATGACCAATTTGATCCTGTTCAGACGATAGGTGCTTACCGCAAGCTCAAAGCCACCGGTAAGATTGACGCTGTTTTTGTAGTCGGCTCACCTCCAGCAAATGCCCTTGGTCCTATTACTGAGAAGGACAAAACAATTTTGGTGGCAATTGGTGCTTCTGATCCTTCCATCGCGGTTGGCAAGACATACTCGTTTATACATTGGGTGATTCCACCTGTGTTGGGTGAAAAACTTGCTGACGAAATGATGAAGCGTGACTTTAAGAAGATTGCTTTTGTCGTCGCCGATGTGACAGGCGCGATTGCTGATGTCGATGCAGCAATTGATGCATTAAAAAAACGAGATGCGGGCGAACGGGTGATTTACCGCCAGGACTTTATCAAAAATACAACTGACTATAGAAGTGTGTTAACGAAAATTCGTCAAGAGAAAGCAGACGCTGTCGTTGCAGTCCTCTTTTCAGGAGCCTTAGCGTCTTTTGCGAAGCAATTTCGTGAGTTGAGAATTCAAGCCGATTTGATTGGAATGGAGACATTCGAAGATGAGGCAGAAGTAAAAGCCTCAAACAATACCCTAGTTGGCGCATGGTACGTGAATGCATCCGATAGTACCAGCGAGTTTGTTGAGGCATACAAAAAGAGGTATCAGGAGCATCCTGGTTGGGGTACCGGAAATGGGTATGACTCTTTGAAATTAATTTCGTTAGCTGTGAAGAATGTGGGTTCAAGTAGCGATAAAATAAGGGACTTTCTTCGCTCGGTTAAAGACTATTCTGGCGCAACGGGAACTTATTCGGCCTCCGGTGACAATAGGTTTACTTTGCCAGCGGCCTTGAAAAAAGTTACTCAAGATGGATTTGAAAGTTTTAACTAGTTGAATAGAGATGCATTCTAACAGACAGATGGAATTGAAGCCGAACTGCCGGGCCGCTTTAGAGCTTTGGAGAACCTTTTTAGTTCCGCCCTATTCATCCGACTATTACTCTGCAAAGATATTTTAGGATCGAAAGAAATCTTTGCAGATTGACGATAGATTTTATCCGAACTTTATTTATAGTTGTTGCTTTAGGGAGACATTACGATGCGAGCATTTCTAGTACTCATAGCGATATTGCTCTTCCCATCCTTTGCGACCGCTGAACCTAAGGGTGTTTTGATAGATGAACTTTTACAAAAGGCAGACGATGCCGAGTTCATGTCGCGAAGCGATGACAAAGCGGAGTGTGAATGTCTTTACGATGCTAAGAACGGTGACGGTGTACCTACCACTTTTGTTATTACAAACGGGGACTACTACGAAATATCCCAACCTTGCGCTCCTGCCTGTAACACCGAATGCAAGTTTTATTTTCTGAGCGAAGGTAAAAGGTATGGATCTGAGCGTAAGGGCTACTGCAGGTGGAAATTAGAGCTCTAGTCCAAACCAGAGGAGCAATAGACTGGTGTGGGTCCCCAAACCACTATCGCGGTTTTCGGCTCCACTGTTTTAACGTTATTTTTTCCGGTTTCGGCCTGCTTGCATGAAAATCATACTTTTAGGAAATGCTGGGGCAGGGAAGAGCACCATGGCGAGACGCTTGGTAGGAGAGTCCAGTATTCCAAGACTCTCACTCGACGAGATTGCATGGGACTCGGGGGTGGAGAGAAAACCACTTTCTGAGAGCAAGCAGCTACTAGACAGCTTTCTTCGGAATAATGACCAATGGATTATTGAGGGATGCTACTCTGATTTGGTGGAGTACGCCTTGCCGCATTGCGAAGAGCTAAGGTTCCTTAACCCCGGTATCGCTACCTGCATCGCCCATTGTAAAGCCCGGCCGTGGGAACCAGAGAAGTTCCGTTCCGCCGAGGAGCAAGAGCGAATGCTCTCAAACCTACTCGAATGGGTTCGCGATTATGATAAGCGAGTTGATGAGTACGGGCTTAGGCGTCACCGTGAGATTTTCGACAACTTCTCAGGTAAGAAACGAGAATATGTAAATGTTGAAGATTATTTAGAAGAATAACAACAAAGCTCACGGGAGCTTCGCACTCTGGCCTATATCATGTTCCGTTGTGCATGATGAGTAACTTGGTGGTGGCTCACCCGCCGTAGCCTTCAGCGTAGGCGGGGAATCGCGAAGTTACAAATCATCAATGTAGGCAGTGTATACCGCTCACGATTTAAATTTCCGTCTTTAGCCAGCTTAGACTTGAGGTGAGCGGTATATCGCGAGGCGGAGCCGAGCCAGGGGCAAATATACTGAGCGAAAAAAAATAGACTGCCACCCGCAGGGTGTCCATTTTATCTAATCTTTAGCGGAATTAGTTTCTATGTTCTGTGAGCGGTATATTTGTTGATGGCTACGGCTTCGCCTACGCGATATACTTCGCGATGGAGAGTCAGTGATAGAGGCGGAAATTCATTCTGCGCTCAGTATATACCGCTCACGATTTAAATTTCCGTCTTTAGCCAGCTTAGACTTGAGGTGAGCGGTATATCGCGAGGCGGAGCCGAGCCAGGGGCAAATATACTGAGCGAAAAAAAATAGACTGCCACCCGCAGGGTGTCCATTTTATCTAATCTTTAGCGGAATTAGTTTCTATGTTCTGTGAGCGGTATATTTGTTGATGGCTACGGCTTCGCCTACGCGATATACTTCGCGATGGAGAGTCAGTGATAGAGGCGGAAATTCATTCTGCGCTCAGTATATACATCTGGCATTTAGGGTACGAGACATTATTCATCTTACTAGCAGACAAGGCGGCTCAAGCGATGAAAATTCTTTCGGACTTTTCCCAGTGACGTGGCATCGTCCAGTACTTGTATGAAACCTCAAATTAAGGGCGCCTTTTTTGCCCAATTCTAAGCTCGATTGCGGGCCAGTCGCGATTGGAATGGTCTCCTCGTATTATGGGTTGAATATCCAGTTCGAGAAAATTCAAGAGCTTGTTGTGGCAGAGACGTCGGGCGCAACTTGGACTCTCGGACTAGCTGCTGCGGCCGCTGAAATCGGTTTAGCAGTTCGAATGTACTCTCGAAGTCTCGGGGTCAATCAAAGCAATTTTGCCTTGGAGTATTATCGCGAAAACGCAGCCGGACTATCTGAAGCTCAGCAAAAGCTTGTCAGCTTAGGACGACGCTGCACTGAACACGGAGGCGTGCTCGAAGAACGCGGTCTTTCGTTTGAAGAATTGTGCAGCGCGGTGCGGGCGCGTTCAGTACCGATTTTGCTTCTTGATTGGGCGAAGGTGATTAACCATCCTGCCTACATAGGCCACTTTTTGCCGATGGTTGGTTTTACTGATTCTCAAGTCTTGTTGCATAATCCTGGTCCACTCAACCCGATGGCTTTCATGCCTCTTGATCGGGAGATATTTGAGATTGCACGAAAGGCACTTGGTACTGACGAAGATGTGCTGATAATAGATGGATTAAGAGGATAACAAGTAGTTCTTAGTAATTAGTTAAGGTTAAGGAAGAGAATATTCAAATAGAATTAAATTTTGAATGGCTCAGCAAGTAGGACCCTATTTTAGTGCCTTAGGTCCTAATAGGGAATTTTGCCGATTTTAGGCCGGATCTTGCAGATTTTGCTTGAGAATTTTAAGTGCGCTATTCTTAGGAGCTAGCTGTACTGCAGCAAATACGTTCCCTGCTCTTTCATTAACTTCCGCTCGGCAAAAAGCCAGGCGCAATATCCCTATCTGGGGAGTAGAATTTAGCGTGTAGAAGATTAGGTATTGCTGTTCCTCATAGAAGGAGAGCGCGTCTCTCTTTACCTGAGTAACAGAGGTAGCATTGATATTGGTTTTTTTGGCTTTTGCCATTTTGATTTCTTTGTAAGACGCCATTTCTTAGGAGACGGCTTTTTTGTTGGTTCTTTATTTGAATCACCAAAAAAGCCGTTTCTTTGGGCCCCTCACTTCGAGGTGTCATAGAGATTGGTTTTGAACGGAGGAGTCACACATGGGCAAAAAGCCCGCAACGAAAGCGAAAGTCAGCCGTGGTGTCCCCATGGCCAGTCCCGATCCCAGAGACCTCAAGGCCGGAGACCTGAACATTCTCGAGTGCATCGAGCGTGTACGGAAGGCGCTGGAAGGCCCTCGTGCAACCGTGCTGGCACAGCGCCATGTGGATGCCAACTTCAACCGTTTTGAGGACGGATGGTCGTACATCGAATCATTCGTCAAGGGCCTGACTGCTGATGCCACTGCGCGTGAGCTCGAGTACTGCGTGGTGCGGATCTCCGAAATGCACACTGTGGAATTCGTGCCCATGGACGACAAGAGCAGGAGGTCACGTGAAGAGACAGCCTTTGTCAAGGAGATGCTGAAGACGCACCTCTTGTTCGATGCCGTCGTCATGCAGAAGGACGGGCAAGGGCGCCTGCCGCATCAGAAGAAGCGCTGAGGTCTTTCGACTAGCCCGCGTTGGTGCACGACGAAGCAAGCAATTGCTGAGTCGTCGCCAACGCGGAGCTGGTTGTTACGTCCAAATTGGGGTTTTTCTTGTTTTCTTCGTGCTACCTTTGTTACTTATTCCTTTATGTTGAACCACCAAACAGAAATTCGAAATTTTGATCCGAAATTAGTTTCGGAACTTTGTGCTGCCGTAGAGGCTACGGGCAATCTGCTTCTTGAACTTCGCCATCAAGACATTCATCCAAAAACCAAGGCTGACGGCAGCGTTGTAAGCGACGCAGACTTAAGAGCAAACGAAATGCTTATGAAGGCGCTTCGAATGTTACTACCAGGTGAGGCCATTATTTCTGAAGAAGAATCGCCAATTGAGCCTGCAGGGGAGGTGCCGCCCGTTGCTTGGTACGTAGATCCACTTGATGGAAGTCGCCCCTACGTGCAAGGTCAGTCGCAATTTGGAGTTTTTGTTGGCTACCAGCAGCATTCGCATAGTCAGTTTGGCATTTTGTGTTTCCCCGCGCTAAAGCGCACCTACTTGGGGATATCGGGTAGTGGCGCATGGATGAACTCGGTGCCACTTCCCCTGTTTCAAGATGCCTCGCATCTACCCTTTGGATTGATCGAACGCGACGCAGACTTAAACGACCACTCACGAGACACGCAGTTTTACCTTTCTCGCAATCTTGCCTATCTGGATGTTTGCCACGGGGTGCTTGGAGGTGCTCGTGGGAGCTATCAAGGTTGGTTAGAACTTTGGGATATTTCTGCCATGTTGGCTGTGCTCAATGCTTGTAATGTGCCAGTACGTAATTTAGACGGTAGTTCAATTAAAGTTGAAGGAAGGCGCCTAATTACCACTGGACTTGCGGTTGGCTCTTATTAGCTTCCAGAATTTAAACGCGGAGCACCCGCAGTCGAGCCCCATCTTGTTCGCACACTTTCGCTGCAAGCTCTGCAGCGCGTTCTAAATTTTGATTCGGTTGAATGTTGAAAGGGAAGTCACGTTAAGGAAGAGCCTATACTTATCTGGTGTGGAGTTCAGATTTCCAATGTCATAAAAACAATATCCATTTCATCTGGAGTGAGGCCGCCGTGGTGTCCAAGAAAATTTGCATTTCCATAGAAAGCTGGGTAATCGGGCCAAATTGAGAAAGGTCCTGTTGGTAGTATTACTATTGAGCCGGCTCGGTCCAGAAAGCGTTGGCTTGGACTTAGCGGTCCGAATAAATTATCGTCAATAAGCTCTTGCAAAGGATAGACCTCAGCTCGCTTACCTAAAGAAGTGCGTAAGAGGTCAACGGTTGATGGAATCTGTTCAGGTATTATATGGAGGAACAGATCGCGGCCCGAGCCACTGGGAAGAAGGGGGCGGCCTTTTTTGTCTTTCAACATATGAGGAGCTAACTTCTGGTACAACTCATCAAAGTTGAAATACGCATTTTGATCCATTTGGATTTGCCCGTGATCGGCAATCATCACAAAAAGCCGGTCGTTTTTGCCCCGTTTGTAGGAAGGCTCAATGAGAAGTTCATTAAGATCATCAAGGAATGTCGTCGCTGCTGCTTGCGCGTTATTTGATTCGGGCCCATCTTCGTGGCAGATATGATCATATTCGCCGAAGTAAAAATGAAAGAGCCCTTTGGTGCCTGGTTTTTGCAACAGCCGTTCCAAATCAGTTAGTCCCGCCCTCACATTTTGGTAGGGATGCATTTGGGCACCCTGCATGACAGCATTCGTGTAGGGGGAAGGTGTGAAATGAGCAGGTGCGAAATGGAAAAATGGATATCCAGAATTGGCCCAACTAGAATATCTGTTAACAAAGGGAAAAATTTCACGTGGATTTAAACCGCGCTCGATGAGACAGGTTGGACCTTCCGCCCTCGCGGCTTTAAAAGGTAAGGGCACTATGACCTCACCCACCAGAGGCTCATACTCGTACCACTCGTACAGCCCACTTTGGCTTGGTGGTAGTCCAGTATGTAATGTGGTTACATGCGCGGTTGTCGTTGATGGGAACATTGCTGTTAAGCAAGAGATTGTTCCATCTCTTTCTATACGCTCTAAAAGTGCATTTTTGTTCCTCATCCGTTCGAATGCCGCCCATCCAAAGGCATCAAAGAAGATGACGATAATTTGGTCATATTGTTTTTGTTTAGTAGTGCCAAAAACATCATCTGGCAATTGCGGCAAGGAGGTTTTCCCAGATATAGCGCATTCGAGTGTCCCAGGAATGTTGCTAAAGCAATATGAATCGTAAAGCGGTTTACGCCATCTTCCCCAGTTGCTGCTGCGAACCAAATTTTGGGAGCGAAGGTTTATCATGAATATAATATGCCTCTGAGGTTTCTGCCTAATAGATAGATACAGTCAAATAAGCCCGGCGCCAACCTAAGGTATTAAATATTTAACCTGACGGCATTGGCGGCAAGGTTGCAACAGCGAACAACTAGCACAATTTTACCAGAGAGAGCCCCCAGAAACTACTATGTCCTGACCTGTAATTCCACTGGCTTCCTGACTACAGAGGAAGCCGGCTACCGAAGCTATTTCATTGGGTTGAAGAATGCGGCCGAGTGGATTTTGGTGTTCGGCTGCTGCACGATAAGCTCGCGCTCCGCCTGCTGTACCTTCAATCGCCGCACACTCGCTCATCCAGTTTGCTGCTAGGCCTGTGTCTACCCAGCTTGGACTGATTGAATTGCAGGTCACCCCGAATGGAGCGCCCTCCAAGGCGACACAGCGTGTGAGTGCTACGACCCCGGCCTTGGAGGCGCAATAAGCAGGAGATCTTGCAGCGCCCACAGAAGCTGCGGTTGACGCTATGGTAACTATACGTCCGTACCGGCGCTGAATCATTTTAGGAAGAACTCGGCGGATACACAAAGCGGTGCCATCCAAGTTTACCCGTTGCACCCGTTCCCAAGAATGCCAAGGGTGTTCAAGCAAGCCGTGTTCTATACTAATGCCTGCCGCAGTCACTAGTAAATCGATTGGTCCCAGAGCAGATTCAACCTTGGTCATGAAACTATCTATGCTCTTTTCCTCTGAAACATCCAGCTGATGTGCAAAGGCCTCGACCCCGAGGGCGGCGATATCGCTCTTAACTTCCTCGAGCTGAGCAGTGCTTGGATGATATTCGATAAGCTTTGAGTCTTTGGCGGCGCCAATATACGAACCGATCGCAACGTGCGCACCCTGACTCGCCAAAAACTTGGCAATAGCGGCTCCCATCCCCGAGCCGCCGCCGGTAACGACCGCAACTTTTTTGGTAAGTGTCAGCATCAGATCCCCGTTCCAGAAGAATAGCTCGTAGTCACTTGGGCAGCCGCAATTTCATCGAGCACTTTTACTGCCAATTCACGCGCAGACGGCGGAGGCTCTACGTGATACCTTATTAAGATATCTTCTGAAACTCTAGAGAAGCATTTTAAGTTTGTACTTGAGCGTCTGAGATAGGGCTCTGAGTTGGCACCCCCTGGCGTGAGGATCGATAGAAATGGGCGTAGCGGCCCCTGTTTTCTCTCCTTAACCCCACTGATCCAGTCGGAATAGGGAATTTCTTGACAGGGAATATCTCTTCGTTTTAATTCCGCGACTAAGTCGGATTTAGAAATGGATTGTTTAGTAACCAAGTGCAAACATTTACCGTCAAATTCTCTGTTTAGTGATGCTTGTAAAATGGCTTCAGCCACGTACTCAGCTGGAGTCAGATCCATCGCCCAGTCAAAGGATGGAACTTTCCCATAATGAACAAATTCCTCGAGAAGAGCCATCTGAAGATCGTGCGCTAAGACTCCGCGTAAACTCCGAAAGCTATTCACTGATCCTGGTCTAGATATGGAACAGGGAAGTCCACGACGGTAAGCCTCCCAGACCAATTCTTCACAAACCCATTTGGTCTGGGCATATCCCCCAGAAAGAGTTTCTGGGTGTAGCGCGCGCCACTCGGAAGGTTCTTCAATACTGCTTGAGAATTCTGGAGTTTCAAGCACCGCGAGCGAAGAAACAAAGTGAAGGCGCTTTGTTCTATTTGCGACAGCAAAGTCGAGAATCCCACGGGTAGCCATGACGTTACTGTGTCGCAAGGCAGAATAGGGATACAGTAAGTTTACCTGTGCCGCATTATGAATGATTACATCAATATTACTGGCGATTTGATGATAGTCGTCGGCGCTAAGCCCAAAGAGGGGTTGGCCCAAGTCTCCAGCTATACACTCCACACGAGCAGCGAAGTGGTCGTGCCAAAGACCAAACCGTTGTAGGTTCGCTTTTACCCGGTGCGAGGCCTCTTGATTGGATTGAGCGCGTACGATACAGACAATTCGGCTCGTGGTTGCGCGCAGTAGGCGCTCGAGGATGAAAGCACCCAGAAAACCTGTTGCTCCCGTCAAGAAAAAGCTTTGTGGTGCATCAATATTGCCCAATGGCATATTGGGCTTGACCCAATACGCATCTGGGAGTTCTTTGTCGTTAAAAAGTTCAACGTTTGATGGACCTCTGGAGTCAATTGGAGACCCTTGTTGGGCCCTTTCAAGTTCTCGCGCAATAGCTGCGACTGTCGGGGAATCAAAAATAGCTCCGAGTGAAATTGAAACACTAAATCGGGACTGAGCTCGATTGACCAATTCGACGATGTTAAGTGAGTCAGCTCCTAATTCAAAAAAATTGTCATGTAATCCGACTGTATCAATAAGGATCAACCTCTGTAGCTCTTCGCAGATCCAAATTTCCGTTGCGGTTGACGGGGCTTTATACTCAGCCATGACCTCACTTCGATCTTGTATAGGAGCTGGTAAGGCTCGTACATCGATTTTGCCTGAAGACGTTAAAGGCATATCTGGAAGCACAACGAGATTGGCTGGTACCATATAACTTGGTAATCTCGAATTAAGATGACTCATAATTTCGCGTGTGAGGGCGCGTTCGCTTTGTGGCGCTTTGGGTGTATGGGCAAAAACCGATAGAGGTTCGTTTGTTGGTAGCAGCGGATATGGATAGGGAACCTCTATCTTTTGCCCCATTTCCATAGGCACAAATAGAGCGTCAATAAAGCCGAGGTGATTAGGCGAATCTGACATATAGACGTTGTACTTCCGTGATTCACCAATAGAATGCATGGATTCAGGTTCGATTCCGGAAGTAGCGTTCTTACTCAGTTCAACTCGGAGCGAATTGATTGATTGTGCTCGAGGAGCTACTTTGAGCCACTCTATCGTCTGCATATCGCAAACAATTCGGTTATTAGGGATTCGCTCTAATAGGTAGGGAAGACGTCTCTCGCTTTGAAGTATGGCGTCAAGTCCTAGTAGATCCTCAAGGTCTTGGCCCCAAATGAGACGCGAGAGTTCAGCATTTCTCGCCTTTCTGGACTCAGTTCTAGTCACGGTTAGGGTTGCGTCGAATCGAAATTTGCTAAGCTCGTTAACAAATTGCCCACGCTTTAATTCGATACGTGACAGCGACAGAGTCGGGACTTCCTCGGAGAGTCGATAAAAGAGCTTCGGTGACAGAAGTAAGCCTTGTTCTTGAGCGATGCGAGACTGAATGCGGCGGTTGAGATCTTGGATTGTTCCTTCGTCTTTGGACCGCACAAGTTGCACTGAGGTGTGGAAGGTCTCGAGCAAATCAAAATTGCGAATATCACCCAAGAAAATTCTTGCATTTGGCGGGAGGGCTTGGCCAAGCTTGGATAATAGGTCTTTAAGGTAGCTAAAGTTTGGGAAGTATTGGATGACGGAATTGATGATTACTAAATCATAATCGCTTAGCTGTTCTGGAGTCAGTTCGTGTGCGGCAATGCAGCTCAGGCTGACCCTATTGGTCAAATCACCAAGGTTACGCTGTATGCACTGAACAGCTTCTGACGAGATATCGGTGCCATGATAATGAGCTACTTCGGGTGCGATCCGAAACAACAAAAGTCCGGTGCCACAACCTATCTCTAATACTCTTTTGGGTTTAAGGGATAGGATCCGCTTTACGGAATGATCAACCCACTCCTTGACCTGCGCTGCTTGCATAGGCAGACCTGAATATGAATCATTCCACCCACTAATATTAAAACGGGGATCGCGCGTAATCCCATCAGCATAGGTTTTGTCCCATACTTGATGCCAGTTGCTGATCGAGAGGCTTCTCTGAGTGTCATCAGCCGCGTGCAGCGAGACAAAACCGATAATTCGGTCACCCGAGTCACTAGCCGAGGCTACAACAGCTGCTTTCGAAACAAGCGGATGCTCCTCTATCACCGCTTCAATCTCACCCAGTTCGATGCGATGACCGCGAATTTTTACTTGTGAGTCTATTCTTCCCAAGAAACTGAGTGAACCATCGTCTTTCACCTCGACAAGGTCTCCCGTTCGATAGACTCTCTGATTCAGAATTGGGTGAAAATAGAATTGTCTGGCGCTTAACTCAGGTTGATTCAAATAGCCCCTCGCTAGACTGGGGCCAGAAAGAAGAAGCTCGCCAATTCCCTTATTTATAGGACGACCGTCGCTGTCGACAACAGTTGCCTGTATTTTTCCAAGAGGTGTACCGAGACATGGGTGGGCGTTAGGAGCCACAATTTTCGACGCAGTGGCCCAAACCGTGGCTTCGGTGGGGCCATATAAATTCCAAAGTGCGTGTACCCGAGAAAAAAGCTCACGAGCCAATTTTTGCGGCAAGTTTTCGCCACCGCAAAGTGCCACAGTATTCGTGTCGCCCTGCCAGCCGGCGGCAAGGAGCAGGCGCCATCCACTTGGGGTTGCTTGAACGCGGTTTACTCGATGTTTCGCAATTAAGTCGAGAATGCCCTGTGGATTTGCGCCAATTCCATGGGGTGAGAGAACAATGCGAGCGCCCGTCATTAGAGGCGCAAAAATTTCAAGAATTGAGATGTCGAAACTAATTGTAGTAGCGGCTAGAAAACTGTCTGAAGGGGTAATAGATAATTTTTCTATAATTGCCTGTAAGAAGTGATCGAGTGCCCCATGCTCGATCATTACACCCTTTGGGCGACCAGTTGAGCCAGAGGTGTACATAATATACGCTAGATCGGTAGGCGAACTTGTGCGCGTTATTGAAGAAAGCGGCGAACCTGTATCTAGCTTGTCAAGGTTTATCACCTTGTATGAATGAGGCGCGATGTCGAGGGCTACTTGGTAATTTGGAGAATCAGTAAGTATGATGCGTGCCCCCGCATCCTTCACAATGTAGCGGAGCCTTTCAATCGGATGTGAGGTTTCGAGAGGTACATATGCTGCTCCGGCGCGCAACACGCCGAGCAATGCACAAATCAGATCCGGACTTCGTTCTGTAAGAACGCCGACGATTGAACCTGGTTTTGCTCCAGTGGCAATGAGCATTTCAGAGATTGAGTGAGAGCGGCTACAAATTTCGGAATAGGTGAACTCCTCCGAATTGAAGACAAGGGCGATCTCATTGAGATTCCGATGGGTAATTTCGAGGAAGCGTTCTGGTACTAACATGTTGCCCTAACTGCTTTCGGTTATCTCCGACTTTTCTTGCCTAATCCAAACCGCTAAGAGAATACCATTTCTTCGCACGCTAAGTTAGCGCGGAAGGCATAAAAATGACCAATGAATCTGGTTTGTTTGGAAAATTCAACGCCAAATCCAAAGCTCATTTATGCCCGTTGACGATGCCATGGATTAAGAACGGTGCCGCCGTAGCTTGGCGCTGCGGCTTAATTTAATTTGTTCGTCGCACAAGTTCGGCACGTAGCCTTTCTATCCGCGCAAATAAGGCAGATGGCTGAGGGGGTTCGAGCGTTACATGACCCTTCCGCTCACCCGTCTCGAGGGCGGTTAGAACATGTAACGGTGTCTCAGGCGGCAGACTCAAGTTGCAAGTGACAGCCGGCAAATTTGGCGCGTGAGCCGTTGTATCCTGTCCCGCCAGCCATTCCTTGATACGAGGCCCGACGATATCCCGGTGGGGAGGTCTTGAGCCAATGATATCCAAAATTTCTGGCAGGTGCTCCGTTTTAATAGCGATTGCCTCTGCGCCTAATTGTTCGGCCTGCAAAAAGACAGTCATTACGCCAACTAGTCGTTGGACACCCACACGACATTGATGTCGCTTTACTTCCCAAAAATCGGTTTTGTAGTCGACATTAAAGGCAGTTGAGTTTGCCATCAAATAGCTACGCTGGGCAGTTTGCCAGGCGATCTCATCTGCACTGAACACTCGTCGCCAGTACTGGTCGATAGGGCAAAGAGGATTTCGATAAATGCCAATCTCCCACTCGATTCCTATTCCCGAGTTTGGCGCAAGTGGAAACGGATCGTAACGGTAAAGGTAGGCGCATGGTGCGGCCGTATCCCATTCGGTCATCCCATCCCAAACGCAGTTGTCCTCGATCTTTGCTTCTATTCCAAGTGCCTTTCGAATAAGATTTACAACGGCAGGAGAGGTTGGGTCCTGCGCCTCAGAGAGAATGATGCGAAGGTCTACTTCGATTAACTGATCCATCCCTTTAGGGACAAGAGTCGACCAGCTTGTGTTGCGCCCCTTTGGGCCAACATAGTGACCATTATTGATTGAGCCTCTTGGTACGATTTCAAAATCCCGTAATCCAGCCTCCTGAAGTACGTTGGTCCACTCAACTATTCTTTCTGTTGCGAGGCTGCGTGCCCAAGCCAACGACTGTCCATCCCTAGATGTTCGATTTGCGGGAAGGATAAGTTGGGATGTGGGATCTGAAATTAGCGGACCATGTGTATTAGTGGTCGGAAGGCGGACTCCTGGAGGGGTCGCAGCGCTTGATCCCTCATTCTCAGCACCGGGTGCCATTTTTCGTTTCCCTTAGAAGTATACGCAATCTCAACAATTCTTAACATTATTTGTGGTCTTAACAAATCATTTGGCCGATAAAATTAGCTCTATTGTCTAAAAAATGTGAGGGATTCCCCTAATTTGAATAAGTATTTGACTAGTGATTCAAATAGTATTCAGATTCAGTGCAATGAGTAGCTGATCAGGGGCCGAATCGCTTCTAACATCACCCTATAGGTCCCCGTAAATTCAGGGAATTTCGTTGTTATGTTGGTCGTCGGTTCGGCAGTAGACCGCACCCTACGTTGAAATTTTTGAAAGTGCACTATGACAGGTCCAAGTAGTCCAAATAAAAGTGACACCTCGGCCAGTGTACCCACCCATGCTGTTACTCCAACAGACCCTCTTCAATCCAGTGACGCCCCTCGTCATCCCTACATTGGTTCGGTGACCCCCTCGGGGCTCAAGCAAGTTGCATTTCGCTACCTTCCGGCTATTGAACAGCTAGCGGTAACGAAGGTGTTTGACGCAGTGTTCCACGCTCACTCACCTCAAACGCTTAATCATCGAGCTGCGGCTATTGTGGTTGAATATGAAGATGGAACTCATGGCATCGGGCTTGGGGTAAACTGTGATGTGGCCATGCGCGGCCGCAATTGCGCCGAGCCAAATGCCTTGCGTTCAGTCGAACGGCGCTACTCTCGAATTTCAGCGGTTGTCACTGGCTCATGGCGCAATAATGATTCGCTTGGTGATGAGCCTCCCGTGGCTCCGTGTGGACCGTGTCGTGCTGATCTTTTGGCTGGATTTGGGGAGGAGGCTGGGCGCCCAGGTGTTGATAGAGACACGAGGCTAGTCATGGTGCCAACCACCTTGGAATTTGTGAATGTGGTAACCATGCAAGAGTTGCTACCATTTAGTTTTCTGCGAGGCCCATTTGCCGAAGCTGAGTTAAGGGACAAAGGCGTTGCGAGTTTAGAGATCTTAAAGACAGATGCAGAGTATGAGCGTTTTGCGGGCCAATTTGGACTTACTCTAGCTGACTTTCGACAAGCAGGCACTCAAGCAGCATTCGCTTGCAGAACCTCTGTAGTTCCAATTAGTAATCATCCTGTTGGCACTGCCGTAATCTTAGGAAATGGTCAAATTGTTACCGGTAGAAAATTTGACGGAGTAATGGGGCGAGGCGCAAAAAGTGCCGAAATGGACGCTATCTTATCTTCTTTGCCAAAAAACGGTGCTTTTGACCCAGTTATGTTTATTAGCGTAGCGCCAGACCGTGAAGATATGGGCGGACTGACGATTCCAGACTCCGAAACATTGCAAGCAATATTTCATTTTGCTCAGGTAGTTGGCCGCGATGTGCCATTGGTGCTAGCGCGATTGGGGAAAGATGAGCTGGTTGTAATTAAAATTAGCGATCTCTTTCGGTTGGGTGAGGGGCCAGTTGATTCGTCCAGTATGCGCAAAAATTTGCATAAATATAGGCCAAATGGGCAACCGCAAGTTTAATCAGACTTTGATAGACTGTTTTTTATC